>CAZVIN010000053.1:0-32126 GCA_964627255.1 uncultured Eubacteriales bacterium | reverse complement strand
TTAAATCAACCCATCGCTCATCTCGACTTGAAGCCAGAGCCAGAAAAAATCAGGCAGTTAATGGAAATTTTCCGGTAGGAGAGATATATTATGTTTCTGGACCGAAGAAAGAAGAGCGCCTCAATATTTCTTCTTTCTAAGGCGGAATTTGATTTAAGGAGTTTATAAATGAAAGAGCGCGTGGAAGAGGCTTTGAGGAAAATTCGGCCCGCTTTGCAGCGCGACGGCGGAGATGTGGAGTTGGTCGAGGTGGAAGGAGACGTGGTTAAGATTCGGCTGACTGGCGCTTGCGGCGGCTGTCCGATGAGCCAGATGACTCTTAAAATGGGGATCGAGAGGATTTTGAAGAAAGAAATCCCTGAAATCAGAGAGGTTGTGGCCGTATAAAAAATGAAACGAGTCTATCTAGACCATATTGCTGACACCCCGGTCCGGCCAGAAGTAGTGGAAGCTATGCTCCCTTTTTTAAGGGAGAAGTTTGGTAATGCCCAGAGCCTCCATAGCGAGGGCCAGGAAGCAGCCGCGGCTCTGGAAGAGGCCCGAGAAAAGGTGGCGGCGCTCATTGGGGCTAAAGCCAGCGAAATCTATTTCACCTCTTCTGGTTCAGAGGCTAATAACTTTGCCCTGAAGGGAATGGCGTTAGCCCGAAAGGACAAAGCTCGCCATCTGGTCATTTCGGCCATCGAACATCAATCGGTGCTTCATTCCGCTAAGTCCTTAGAGAAATTGGGTTTTGAGACGACCCTGATTCCGGTAGACCGGTTTGGTCTGGTCGACCCGCAAGAGGTAAAAAAGGCTCTCCGGCCTGATACTGCCCTTGTCTCCATCATGCTGGCTAACTCAGAAGTTGGCACTATCCAGCCTATCAAGGAAATGGCCGCTTTTTGCCGAGAAAAAGGCGTGCCGATGCACACTGATGCCGTGGCGGCCGCGGGAAATATTCCCGTAGACGTTAATGACCTGGGCGTGGATGCCTTGAGTTTAGTCGGTCATCAATTTTATGGCCCCAAAGGAGCGGGCGCCCTTTACCTTAGGAAAGGCACCCGAATCTTGCCGCTCATTGACGGCGGCATTCAGGAAGGTGGTCGGCGGGCCGGAACAGAGGATGTGGCGGCTATCGTTGGCTTAGGAAAGGCGGCTGAGATTGCCCAAAAAGAGATGGCCAGCTGGGCTCAGGCTCTGAAACCTCTGCGAGACCGTCTCCTTCAAGAATTGCCCAAGATAATTCCTCATGTCATAGCCACTGGCCATCCTGAACATCGTTTGCCTTATCATGCCAGTTTCTGCGTGGAATTTATCGAGGGTGAGTCGATGCTGCTTCATTTGGATATGCAGGGGTTTGCTACTTCGAGCGGTTCAGCCTGCACCTCCCGGGCCCTGAAGGCTTCGCACGTGCTGTTGGCCATGGGCTTGGACCACGCTCTTGCCCAAGGGTCCATCGTCCTCAGCTTGATTGATGGAATTACGTCCGAGGATATCGACCGGCTCCTCGAGGTTTTTCCAACCATCGTCGAGAGATTGAGAAAAATGTCGCCTCTTTATACTCAATTTTTGGAGGGGAGGAAGCCATGATTTACAGTGAAAAAGTGTTGGAGCATTTCCAGAATCCCCGCAACGTCGGCACCATCAAAGATGCCGACGGTATTGGCGAAGTGGGTAACCCTGTCTGCGGCGACATGATGACTTTTTATATTAAAGTGAAGGACAACCGGCTGATAGATGTGAAATTCCAGACTTTTGGTTGCGGTGCAGCGATTGCTGTCTCCAGCATGGTGAGCGAGCTGGCTATCGGAAAAACTCTGGAAGAGGCTCTCCAAATTACTAATGACATGATTGCCGAAGAGTTAGGCGGTTTACCGAAAAATAAACTTCACTGCTCTAATCTCGGAGCCGACGCCCTCCACGCGGCGATCATGGATTATAAGAAAAGACAGGCCGCTGCGGCGGAGCCCAAAGAGGCCGAGAAAGTTGAAGCTGAAGAGAAGAAAGAAGAGGCCTGTTGTTGTCCTTACTGTGATGGTCCCATTGAAGGTCTGGAAAATTATTGTACTCAATGCGAAGTAGAATTAGTGGAATGCCCCCGCTGTGGCCATTACACCAAAAAAGGCGAGGCCTCCTGTGCTAACTGCGGAGCCAGTTTAGAGTCATGAAGGCCGACGCCACTCTCGATTGTTTTGGTCTTCTTTGCCCGATGCCCATTATTGAGACGGCTAAAAAATTAAAAGAGCTTCAAGAGGGAGAAGTGCTGGAGGTGGTTTCTACTGACCCGGGAATAAAAGAAGACATGCCTTCTTGGTGTCGGTTAACCGGGAATGAATTCTTGGGGTTGGAAGAAGAAGGGGAGTTAATCAGAGTTTATGTCAGGAAAAGGAAATAAGCTTTAAAGTTATTATTTTGAGCCAGAGGATTTAATTGGGAAAGAGAGATGGGCTGTTAAGAAAAGAAAAAATCTTGATTTTTAAGAACAAATCTTGAAGAGAAAAGAGAAGCCTTAAGCAGTACCCAGAGGCAGTAAGGGAAGAGACAAAAGGCTTAAAGGGAAAAGAGCCAAGTTAAATACAGATAGGAAATAGAAAAGCGATGGGCCCAGAAGATTTGAAGTCGCGAATCATTGAACTCAAAGAGAAGCGAAAAGCGGTCATTGTCGCTCATAATTATCAGGTACCAGAGGTCCAAGATGTCGCTGATTTTATCGGCGATTCCCTGGAGTTGAGCCGCAAGGCAGCCCAAGTGGAAGCGGAGGTGATTGTTTTTTGCGGCGTCCATTTTATGGCCGAGACAGCTTCTATTCTCGCGCCAGAGAAAATTGTTCTTCTCCCTGACCTTCATGCTGGTTGTCCTATGGCGGATATGATTACGGCTGATGAGCTCAGGGAATGGCGCAAAAGTTACCCGGGGCGACCAGTAGTTTGTTACATCAATACCAGCGCGGCGGTAAAGGCAGAGGCGGACGTTTGCTGCACCTCCTCCAATGCCCTCGACATTGTCAATTCCTTGGAAGCCGAAGAGATTCTTTTTGTCCCCGACAAAAATCTTGGAGCTTACATCCAGCGAAATACGCCCAAAAGAATTATTTCCTGGGATGGCTTTTGTTATGTCCACCATCAATTCTCTGTCCAGAATCTCCAGGAAAAGCGTCGTCTTTATCCTGAAGCCCAAATCTGGGTTCATCCGGAATGCCCGCCTGAGGTCATCGACGGCGCCGACTTAGTCTTATCAACCGGCAAGATGGTTAAAGAAGCCAAAGCTACTAATCATCGGGAAATTGTCATCGGTACAGAGCAGGGCATTATCTATCGCTTGAAGAAAGAAAACCCCGCAAAGAATTTTTATCCGCTTAAAGAGGGCTCGGTCTGCTTTAACATGAAAAAAATTACCTTAGATAAGGTTTATCGGGCTTTGGAATCGATGGAACCAAGAATTCTCGTTCCTGCCGCTATCAGGGAGAGGGCTCTTGGGGCCATAGAAAAGATGATTTCTGTCTAAGGAGGGGAGAAAATGCGTCGGATGACTGAGGAAAATTTGAAGAATGCTTTGGCCGGCGAGAGTCAGGCCCATGTGCGCTATGCTCTTTTTGCCGAGCTGGCAGCCAAAGAGAATTTGCCTAATATTTCTCGGCTGTTTGCAGCCGCGAGTTTTTCAGAGCAGGTTCATGCCCGCAATCATTTGCGCACCTTAGGAGCGGTAAAAAAGACTCCGCAGAACTTAGAAACGGCGGTTATTGGCGAGGGGTTTGAAGTGGAGGAAATGTATCCCGCTTATCAGGCTGTGGCTACTTTAGAAGGCGAACAGGCTGCCGCCATAACGTTTCAGGCTGCCCTGGAGGCAGAGAAAGTTCATCATGGTCTTTATCGCCGGGCGAAAGAAGCCGCCGAAAAGGGCAAAGACTTGGAAACGTTTCCGCTACAGGTTTGCACCATGTGCGGTTACACCGTCGAGGGTGAAGCTCCGGATAAATGCCCGGTTTGCGGCGCTCCGAAGGATAAATTCAAAGAATTTTAATTTTTATTACCCCATCTTCACCCAAAACAAAGTGCTTAAACCCTTGAGACTTATTTGTTGTAAGCAAGAGGTAAAAAGGCCAAAAGGTAGAAAATAAAAGAATGGATGACCAGGAGAAAACAACAAAAATCTTTAAAATTGCTAGACTTTGGCTTAAAAGAGGTTCTTCCGACTTTCTTGTGGGTAAAAATAATATATTTTGATGAACCTTTTAGCTACCTCGGCTCAGGCGGGTTTATTGTCCGTGAGGTTAATTACGATGAATATAAATAAGATACGAGAACGGCCCAAGATACTTTCTTCTAAAATTCCGCATCTAAAGGCTGTCTCCAACCCTTCTGGCGCCTTTAATTCTCCAGGTTTGCGCACATAAAACCCAGAAGAACCAAAATGTATTTAACGCCTCCTCTAAAGCCATAGCTACAGCGGGAAAATTTCAACTTTTCTAATAACCAGTGACTTGCCTTTTTAATGATTCAATCGAATCGAGGCGGCCGGGATAAAGGTAAGAGGGTCTAAACTCGTCTGGCTTCTCGGGCTTCGGCCCTAAGCCGGTTGACGGTGTGGCGGGATTCATTTATAGTGTAATGTTTAAAATCGGGGAGAAAAATGAACTGGGAAGAATTAGCCAAAGAATTGACTCAAGTTAACAACGCAAAAATTGTCTTATTGGTAATCGACGGCCTTGGCGGGTTGCCCATCGACGGCCGGACTGAGCTCGAGCGAGCCCGGCATCCTTACCTCGACCAGCTCGCCCGCATGGCGAGCTGCGGGTTAACCGACCCGGTCTACCCTGGTATCACTCCGGGAAGCGGGCCATCCCATTTAGCTCTTTTTGGCTATGACCCGATTAAATATCAATTAGGTCGGGGTATTTTGGAAGCCTTAGGGGTCGGAATGGAGGTGGGGCCAAAAGACCTTGTGGCCAGGGGTAATTTCGCCACGCTTCGCGACGGCCGAATTATTGACCGCCGCGCTGGCCGTCTCTCTACCACCATCAATCAAACTCTTTGCGCCTACCTGCAACAAAACCTAAGCTCCATAGAAGGCACGGAAATCTCACTTGTTGCCGGCAAAGAGCATCGTTTTGTTGTTCGATTTCGGGGAGATGAGCTGAGTGACGCGCTGAGCGACGCCGACCCGCAGAAAGAAGGCCAACCGCCAGCCCCGGCTTTTGCCCTCTCACCGGAAGCGGAAAGGACCGCGCGCTTAGTTAATGCCTTTATTAGCGAGGCTACAAAACTGCTTCAAGCCGAGCCAGTAGCTAACACCCTTCTACTCCGGGGCTTTTCGCAATTTCCGGCCATTCCTTCCATGAGGGAACTCTATAAGCTGAAGCCTCTGGCGATAGCCAATTATCCTATGTATAAAGGACTGGCTCGTCTTTTAGGGATGGAAGTAGTTGACGTCGGGCCCTCGGCTTCGGAGTTGGTCACCGCTCTTGAAGCCAATTATTCTAAGTCCGACTTTTTTTATCTCCATTTCAAAAAAACCGATGCCGCGGGCGAAGACGGCGATGTGGAAGCCAAAGTAGCGGCGATCGAAGAAGTCGATGCTATCATCCCCGCCCTTCTCCAGCTAAAGCCGGAGGTGCTGGCCGTCACTTCTGACCACTCCACGCCCGCTCGGCTCAAGGCTCATTCCTGGCATCCCAACCCTCTCCTCATCGCGGCCTCGACAATGCCCAGTGATGAGCTGCCGACTTTTACGGAAAGAGAATGCTCCCGGGGTTCCTTGGGTCGCCTTCCCTCGCTGGCAGTGATGCCTCTTTTGATGGCCAGTGCCGGCAAGCTCAAAAAATATGGGGCCTAATATTTTTGTTTTAATATAACAATAATTTAATATATGGGGAAAAAGATAGCTTAAAGGTCTTTTGGCGAGGGAAAAATTAGCCAGAAAAAATTCAACCTAACTCAAATATTTTTTCTTGTCCCTTTTATCACTTCCTTTAATCTCCTGGCCATTTCGTTCCCTCTCTCTTTAGAGCCATCTTTTCATGTGGCCAAAGCGAGACAGAAAACTACTCAATCAGCCCGGCCGGCTTTTTTTTTAATCCCTGAATCTTTGCCCTGGGCGGTCAATAGTCAGCTGCTTCTATCTTTTTTTGCCTTCCCAGCGACAGAAGAAACCTCAGGCGCCAATTATGGAGCTGTTAAGAAAGACGAATATGGAACGAATTTTGCCCCTTCTCCGCCAACTCCACCCACTACTGCCCAGTCGGTCCATAATAAGCCGGACGCTTCTCAAGAAAAAACGCCTCCGGAAAAAAATCCGGTCAAAGTGGAAGTGTATGACTTGCGCACTTTTACCCACCCGACTCATACCCGGATTGTCCTTGATTGCGGCCAGGTGCGAGAATTTACGACCCTTGAACTCCATGACCCCGACCGTTTAGCCGTCGATGTCTTGAGCGCCCAGCTCAACCCCATCCTCCATGGGCGCCTGATTCCAGTCCAGACTGCCTACTTGACGAAAATCAGAATCGCCCAGCGGACGCCGACCATTGTTCGCCTGACGGCTGAACTTGACTTCCGCCTCGTCGAAAGAACCCACGTTTTTAGCCTTTTTGACCCCTTCCGCATTGTTATCGACATTTATCCCAAGGCAGGGCAGGCGCAAAAACCCATTGTGGCTGAGCCAGAAGAAAAACCGGTCACTCCCCCTGAACCGACCAAAGCTGGCTGGACCTTAGCCCGCCAGCTTGGTCTGGGAGTCAAAACCATCGTCCTTGACCCCGGGCACGGCGGCTCTGACCCCGGCTGCCTTGGCCGCAGCGGGCTTAAAGAAAAGGAAGTTGTCCTTGATTTAGCCTTGGATTTAAAGCAGCGGCTGACGGCGGCCGGTTTTGAGGTAGCTCTTACCCGCGAAACCGACATTTTCGTCCCCTTAGAAAACCGCACCGTGATTGCCAATCAAAAGAAGGCTGACCTCTTCATCAGCCTGCATGTCAACGCTCATCCCAATCGTCATCGCTCTGGAGTCCAAACTTTTTACTTAAATTTCAGCCAAGATGCCGTGGTTAACGAGCTGGCCGCTATGGAAAATGCCACCTCCACCCGAACCATTAGCCAAATGGCCGAGACCATCCGGAAGATCGTCCGCTATTCCAAAGTCTTGGAATCGCGAGAACTGGCTGAAAAAATCCAGGCAAATCTGGTAAAATGTTTAAGGAAAGTCCACGCGGACGCTCAGGACTTGGGCGTTCGCGGTGGCCCTTTCTGGGTTTTGATCGGCGGTGAGATGCCCTCAGTGCTTATTGAAGTTAGCCATATGAGTAATGCCCAAGAGGAAGCCAGGCTTAAAACCAAAGCTTACCGCAGCCTGTTGGCGCAAGGAATTTATGAGGGGATTCTCGCCTACATCAAATCCCTCGGTAAAGGCTGAGTCTTTTCGAGCCTAAAATTAAGAGGTACACACGGATGAAAAGGCGCGAATTTTTAAAAGATGTGGCTTTCAGTAGTTTGCTCCTGAGCACTCCTTCTTGGCTTAGGGGGCAGGCGGCTTCCACCGCCGACATAGCCCTGGTTGAGGGCGAAAACCCAGCCGCCATAACGAAGGAAGCCGTTAACTTGGTGGGCGGAATGAAACGCTTCGTCCATCGGGGCGACAGGGTTATCATTAAACCCAATATTGGCTGGGACAGGACGCCCGAGCTGGCCGCTTGCACCAACCCCGAGGTAGTGCGCACCTTAGTCGAGATGTCTTTGGAGGCGGGTGCGAAGGAAGTTATCGTTACTGATAATTCGACTAACTCGCCCCAGCGTTCTTTTCTCCGCTCCGGAATCGAAGCCGCTGCTAAGCAAGCCGGAGCCAAGGTGCTTCTTCCTAACCCTTACCGCCTGAAAAGGACCGCGCTTAACGGTGCCTGGCTTAAGGAGTGGGAAGTTTTTACGGATTTTCTTGAAGTGGATAAGATTATCAACGTACCGATTGCTAAGCATCATTCCCTTTCTAAGCTAACCTTGGGGATGAAAAACTGGCTGGGCGCGTTGGGAGGGGCCAGGAATCAATTACACCAGAAGCTTGACCAGGCACTTGTCGACCTGGCCGCTTTTTTTAAGCCGGTGTTAACAGTTATGGATGCTTACCGCATTTTGGTCCGGAACGGTCCTCAGGGAGGCCGCCTTTCTGACGTCAAACTCCAAAAAATGGTCGTGGCGGGTGTCGACCCCGTAGCTGTGGATAGTTTAGCTACCACCTTCTTTGACCTCAAGCCTGAAGAACTCCCCTATCTCGCCTTAGCCCAAGATAGAGGACTCGGGGAAATCAATTTCGAAAGGCTCCGCCTTGAAAAAAGAAAAATCTAAAAAATACCGCTTCCTCCAAATCGGCCGTATCTCGAGCCAATTTCTCTTTTTTTCTTTATTCCTCTATCTCCTCTTTTTTACCCGCTTTACTGGTGAAGATACGATTGGCCGAGTGGAAATCTTCTTCCATTTTGACCCGCTTCTGGGTCTGACAACCACTCTGGCTTCAAGAACGATCTATGCGGCCTTCTGGCTTTCTCTTATTACTATCATCCTGACCTTAATTCTTGGCCGGGTGTTCTGCGGCTGGGTCTGTCCGCTTGGCGCTGTCCATCAATTCTTTTCTTTTGTTTTTAAAAAGACCAAACTTCATAAGCCGAAAAAGTGGGAGCGAAGCGGCTTAAGTTCTAAATATTTTCTTTTGCTCGTCGTCCTCATCATGGCCGTTTTGACTATCGATTTAGTCGGTTACCTCGACCCCTTCTCTTTTCTCTATCGCTCCTTTGTCACCGGAGTCATTCCCTGGTTCGCCAAAGTCAATAGCGTCCTTCTTTCTTCAATCTATAGATTGCATTTAGGAAGCTGGGGTGATAGGTGGAATCAATTTCTGGCGACCTTAGCTCTCAATTCTACCTTCCAGCAAGGCTTCTTCGTGGGGTTGCTTTTTCTGGCCGCTATCACCCTCAACCTGAGTCGGGAAAGATTCTGGTGCCGCTTTCTCTGCCCTTTAGGCGCTCTTCTCGGCCTCCTCAGCCGCTGGAACCTCTTACGGCTTAAAATTGATGACACTAAGTGCATTAAATGTCATCTTTGCACCCTCGAGTGTGAAACTCAGGCTAATCCCTATCCTCGTGAAGATTGGAACCGGCCGGAATGTGTATATTGCTTTACCTGCGCCTCGGTTTGCCCCACAGCCGCCATCAACTTTGACTTTAAAGTCACTAAGGAAGCAGTGCCTGGCGTTAATCTGGCGCGGCGTCGGCTTCTCTTCACTTCCGCTTTAGCGGTGGTAACGGTGCCTTTTTTTAGAATAACTCCCGCTAATAAAAGAGCGGCAGCCAAACTCATCCGTCCACCCGGCGCTCTGCCGGAGCCGCTTTTCCTGCAAAAATGTATCAAGTGCGGCGAATGTATGAAGGCCTGTCCAACTAACGCTCTGCAACCGGCTTGGGGCGAGGCGGGACCAGAAGGGGTCTGGACGCCGGTTCTTAAACCCACGGTAGGCTATTGCGAATATTATTGCTCGCTCTGCTCTCAGGTTTGCCCCACGGGAGCGATTAAAGAACTAACCATTGAGGAAAAAATCAAAGTGCGGATTGGAACCGCCTGGGTTAATAAGAGCCGCTGTCTGCCATATGTTATCGGCTCGCCCTGTATTGTCTGCGAAGAACATTGCCCGACATCGCCTAAGGCCATTAAGCTACTACGGACCGAAACCAAGTTGGCTAATGGTTCGGTGCAGACACCGCTGGCGCCTGTCATTGACCTTGACCTCTGTATTGGCTGCGGCATCTGTGAAAATAAATGCCCAGTGGTTGACGAGCCGGCTATTTTTGTAACCAGCGTGGGGGAGGACCGATCCCAGACCAACCGCTTTCTCCTAGAATTATTTAAAGAAAATCCTGAAATTTCCTTTTAGCCGTTTAAGCTTTATCAGTTAAGCATAAGGCAAACAGCGCTCTAAGACCTGGAGGGAAAAGCCTTTCCGTTTTCCCGCGACTCTCGTTTCGCATTCAGAAAGCCACTGTGTACTTTTCACCTGCCTTGGTTTTGAATTCGAAAACATCCTTGCTTACCCTTTTAATCGGAACAGCTCCCTGTATGTTAATGATTTTAGGCCTGGCTTCCTTAATTTTTGTCCGGCAGGTTTCTCCTTTTTTGGAAATAATTTCAGCCTGGCTTAATTTCCCCTTTTCCCAGGACAAGTTTACTTCAAAGCCACCACGGGCGAGAAGTCCCTTTACCTGGCCATTCTGCCAGGACGAGGGTAAAGCGGGGAGAAAATCAATGAAACCTTCGTGGGACTGAAGCAATATTTCAGCGATGGCGGCGGTTAAGCCAAAACTTCCGTCCACCTGAAGAGCATTAGAGCAGATAGAAAAGAGATTATTGAAACTGTAATTTTTAAGAGCATAAAGAAAATTATCCATCGCTTTTTCCGGCTCATAAAGACGGGCCCAGCAGGCCATCTTCCAGGCTGAGGACCAGCCATTTCCGGTCAAGCCTCTTTGTTCCAGTACCGCCCGAGCAGCCGCAGCCAGTTGGGGCGTCCTGGCTGGCGAAATTTGGTTTCCAGGAAAAAGTCCATATAGATGGGAAATGTGGCGGTGGCTCTTTTCTTTCTGGCCCCAGTCTTCTAACCATTCCTGAAGTTCACCTTTTTTGTTTATCTGCATAGGTGCGAGCTTAGCTTTTGTTTCTAAAACCTTTTTTCTGAATTCCTCATCCACCCCCAGGACTTTTGAAGCTTCGGCCGCGTAACCAAATAAGTCGCTTAAGATCTGAAGGTCAATAGTTGAACCGGCACAAAGAGTTGTCCCGGGACTCATCCAGCCGGTCGTCTCGTCAAAAAAGGTTATGTTTCCGGGCCGGTCCGGGAAATTCTCGGGCGAAGTTGAAGGGTTGGTTACCAGCCAACCATATTTGGGGTGCGGCACTAAAAAATCAAGAAAAAACTCCACGCTGGCTTTCATGATTGGATAATATTCAGCCAAAAACTTTTTATCTCGGGTAAAAAGGTAATGCTCCCAGAGATGGGTGCAGAGCCAGGCTCCGCCGGTTGTGAAGGCTCCCCAGTCGGGGCCATCCATGGGAGCGGCCACACGCCAGATATCAGTATTCTGATGGAAAACCCAGCCCTGGCAGCCATAGTGTTCCCTGGCCACATCAGCTCCCTGGTCAGCAAGCTCTTTTATCATCTGGAAAAGAGGGGAGGCGCATTCAGAAAGGTTGGTAACTTCCGCGGGCCAGTAATTCATTTCCAGATTAATGTTGGTGGTATATTTTGAGTCCCAGGACGGGTTCATGTTTTCATTCCAGATGCCCTGAAGATTAGCTGGCTGGGTTCCTGGCCTGGAAGAAGAAATCAGCAGATACCGACCAAATTGAAAACAGAGAGCAGCCAGATTGGGGTCATTTTTCCCATCGAAATTCTTAATTCTGAGGTCGGTGGACAGAAAAGAGTTATCGGTTGAACCAAGGTCAATGGAAACTCGGCGGAAAAGCTCCCGGTGGGCGGTGAGATGATCTTCTTTTATTTTCTGGTAGTCTTTCTTCAATGCGGCCTGAATAGCCTCCTGAGCTTTTTTTAACGGGTCCCCGCTTAAATCTTTGTAAGAAACAAAATTGGTCGCGGCTGAAATATAAAGAGTAACGGCACTGGCATTTTTAACTACGAGATCGCGATAGCCCGTTTTGACCTCACCATCATTGATAATGGCTTTCAGGAGGCAAACATAGAGAACTCTTCCCGAAACTCCAAGATAGTCAGCCGATTTACCGGTTAGAATGAGGCCATCTTCGCCATAACTATCCATCTGGAAATAATCGGTGGCGTAGTTGGAATGAGCCTGGTTGCGGCAGCCGCGCAGCTCAGCCCGAAAAGAAATGGAGCGAGGCTGGCTGGCTTCCATTCTGACGACTATAACCTGATCAACAGGCGAAGAAAAAACCTCTCTTTTAAAGCTAATTCCATTCTGCTCATAAGAAGTGGTCACAATGGCTGAATCCAGATCAAGCTGGTGAACATAATTTTTGACATCGCCCTGAGATTCAAAAGCAAGTATCAGATTGGCCAGCGACTGATATTTCTGCTGCTCCACCGGATAGCCCATCAGATAACGGCCAAAAAGGTGATGGGCTTTTAAATAATCGCCCTCGAAAATGAGCTGTCTGACCTCGGCCAGATGCTCCTTGCCTCCTTTTCTTGTCTGATTGTAAGGTCCTCCTGTCCAGTAAGTTTCTTCATTCAGTTGAATTCTCTCTTCGTCAGTCCGGCCAAAAACCATGGCTCCCAGCTGCCCGTTACCCACAGGAAAGGCATTCTCCCATTTATCGGCCGGATGCTCATACCAGATAACAGTCGTGGGGTCAAACTTTCTGGAATTGCTGGGTGCCTCGCCTGCCAGCAAAAAAGCTGGCAGAAAAACAAAGACTAAAATGATAATTAAAAAAGCTTTCTTCTTTTTATCCCCCATTTTTATCTCCCGACTGGGTATCAAATTTGGCTTTAAACCAATTTATAGGCCTAGCCGCCTTTATGGCCGCCAATTTAGGAATAATCAGACATCAATTAAGACCTTCATCGTCTTTTCTCTGTTGTTCTCAATATATTTATAGGCCTCGGCATATTCCTGTATAGGAAAATGGCGGCTGATGAGCGGTTGGAGCTGGACCTTCCCGGACTCGATCAGGTCAATGGCTGTTTCATAATCGCCTCTCTTATACATCAAAGAGCCCATCACCCTCAGTTCCCTATCTTGGATAAGACCAAAATCAACGACCGGCTTTTCTCCAAACACTCCCACCACAATTATTTCCGAGCCTTTCCTGGCCAGAGAAATAGCCTGATTAATCGTCTTTTCAGAACCGACACACTCTATAATGGAATCAGCTTTTGCTGGCCCGAACTTTTCCTTGATTTCCTTCTCCAAATCCTGTTGTTTATTATTCACTGTGAAATAAATTCCACATTTTCTGGCAATCTCCAGGCGAACATCGCTTATATCGGCGATCATCACCGAATTGGCTCCAAGGGCTATGGTTGCCTGAGCAGCGAGATTTCCTATTGGTCCGGCTCCCAGGACCAGAACGTTGTGCCCCTTGACCTCAGACAATCTTCTGACGGCATGAACACCTACCGCCAGCGGCTCGACCATGGCTCCATAGTCATAATCAATTGAATCTGGAAGTTTGACCACCAACTCCTGCGGAACAGCCAGAAATTCTTGCGCGGCCCCATTGGACTGGCAACCAATAACTTTCAAACTATCACAGATATGATAATCACCATGCTGGCACTGATAACACCGGCCACAAGTAAGCTGAGGCATAACCGTGACTCTGTCCCCGACGGTAAATTCGGTAACTCCCTTGCCCAATTCAGCAACTCTGCCCGAAAATTCATGCCCCTGAACAATAGGGCAGCTTATATAGGGATGTTTTCCATAATAAGCATGAATATCTGACCCACAGATGCCGATTCTCTTAATTTCAACCAAAACCTCGCTTTCTTGGGGAGCGGGCTTTTCCACTTCCCTGATTTCGATTTTTTCCGGCTCAGTTAACACTACCTGAATCATGAATCCCCCTTTTTTGGTTTATTGATTCGGTGTTCTTTTGAAACATGGATATTTATTCATATATCAGAGCGGGTTTATGGCTATTCTGAAGGGTTTTTCCGAAGTTTTATAAACCCAAAGCACCATATTAACGCCCTCAAGAGTTCTTATGACACCAGTAGAATAATCCTTACCACGCTGAAGTTTTTGGCCATCCAAAAGGACTGCAAACTCCTGCTCCCCAATATTCTTCAGAACGAGGCAGAGATTTACTGCCGGCGACTCCGGCCTCGCATTAACCTCAATGGAGACGGGCTGACTAATCCCTTCCTGCGCGAAGGTTAGTTCATAGGCCCGTTGGCCCCGGTCATAATCGCCGCCGCTCACTCCGTCCCCTTTAACCATTATTGCCGGCGGTGATATCCAGGACCTGGCCAGTTGAGCCAGTTCAGCCGGAGTCTTCTTGCCTGCGCCATAGAGCCAGTTAGCCCAATAAATGAGCCCCGGCCCTTTATGAATCGGTGGCCGAGCCCATGATAAAGAGAAATGGGAAGCTTTATCTGCAGCCTGAGCATACCGGCCGTCAGAGGGGATCTGAGCCACGGGCCAATGATTCCACCAAGGAAAACGGGATATTCCCTGTCGCAACTCAATGCCAAAAACAGTTATTTTGCAGCCAGGCTCATAAATTTCAAATGGCTTCCATTCGGATTTTAAATTAATAACCTGGATAACTGCATCAGCCGGGCCGCTTTGAAGATCAGGTAGCTTTTCAGCCCAGCTATGCGTCTTGGCTTCTCCTTTTGAATTTATGAGGGTCAAAGCGTCAAGGTTAACCACATCTTCCGGTTTTTGTCCAGGATGACAGAGAACAATGGCCTCTTGTGGCCCCAGCGGTTTGCCCGAAGTCCACATGACTACCTTCCTCACCCCTAGCATATCGGGGTAGAAAGTGTAATACTCATCAATCGCATCAGGCCAGCCTGTTATCTCATCCGGCTGGGAAAAATGCTGATAAACAGAAACGGGAATATAGCGCCAGTGAACCACTACTCTGGCCGGAGTATTTTCAATAATTCTGACATGAGAATAAAGACATTTAGAATCCAGCATATGTTCAAAGCATCCTTCTTGATTATTGAAACCCTCGGCACTCTGGTCAGCCATCCAAAGACCATTTTCCATAACCCAGACAGGAGAGTATCGTGTCCCTCGCCAGAAAACCACTCTAATGGGAGAACCGTCAAACTGAACGACCACATCCGAGAAAGGCCCGCTTCTCCACAGAGCATCCCACTCATCATAATAGTTTAGCTTGGTGTAATAAGCTCCGAATCTTCCAGGCCCAGTCGGACCTGAGGGCATTTTTCTCTCCGCTATCTCCGGGGCTTTCTTTGGCTGATTTTTAGTATATTCGGCGAGAATTTCTTTTTCACTCAAGGAACGGCTGTATATTTTTACCTCATCAAGGATAGCGTCCAGCGAGAACCAGGCTGGAAGCGTGGCAAAGGGGCGCACGGGGTCACTGGGAGTCTTCTTCTGGCGATTCATCCCGATTACGAGTTCCGTATCATTCGCAGCTGTAAATTGGCCTGAGATTTTAAGTTCAGCTGCCAGATGTCCCCCGATAAAGATTTTGATTCCAGTTTTCTCTTCAAAAACCGCTGTCAGCAACTGCCAGGTTCGCAGTGGGATCTTTGTTTCTGTTATACATTCTATCCACTGGCCATTAATTGCCATTTTCAGGGCCACTTCACCCCGGGGACCGATAGCAAAGTAATAACCTTCTTTTCCCTCCTTTTCCTGAGCTACTATGGGACACCAGTTCCAGGGATACTCGGCCAGAGCCACCCAGGCCTGGAGGCTGAAATCTCCGGTTAGCTTTGGAGCTAACTCTGCTTTTCTCTTTATGACCGTAGTAAATCCATCAAATTTCAGAGCCTGCTCTAAAACTCCGGGCACCAACTTGTAATTCCCGTTTATCACATCTTCAGCCCCTGAAATTGAATCTGTTACCTTTCCGTTTACTGTTTTATCCAATTTCCACCAGGTAACAACATCCCCAATCTGAGCGAAAACCGGAGTCGACCAGAAGGCAATAATAAAGCCTAATACGATAGTCGAAATGTTCTTCTTCATTTTCTATTCCCTCCTTTTAATTATTCCAAATTCATTGCCAGCAAGTAATATGGTCAATTTTCCTTCAACTTCTTTTGCTCATATCCACTTTTTTGGATTCACCAAACCCCTCTTTCGCTTTATAAAATAATGAGAGCCCAACGCCTTTATTCATAGCTCTCTTCAAGCAGAGACCGGACTTCCTCTAAATTAACAACATGCGGATGGCTTTTATAGTCGGGAAGAACAAGGGACCTTTCAGCCAGCAACCCCAATTCTTCTTCCGGAACGCCCAGCTCTTTCAAGGTTTTGCTGAGCCCGATGGTTTTAAGGAAATTTTCCAGCTTCTCACAAGCTTCAGTTGCCAGCAAATCGATTGAAGAATCCTTCTGCTCAGGTCTAAAGAGCTGGCCGAGATAAGCAAACTTTTCCTTGGCGTGCTGCCAGGTAAACCGGACCACAGCCGGATAAACTGCAGCCAGGGCCTGACCATGGGCGATATGAGGATAAAGCCCGCTCATGGCCATGGCAATCCCATGAGGCAGGGTTACTCCCGCATTGGCGATGCTCAGGCCAGCCAGGGTGTCGGCCCAGGCCATCCTGGTTCTGGCTTCAATGTCCTGGCCGTTTTTGACAGCATCCGGTAGGGTTGGCACAATAATCCTGATGGCTTCAGTCGCCAGCAGGTCGGTATAAGGTGAACCTTTTGGGTTTATATAACTCTCAAAAGCATGGGTAAAAGCATCAAATCCCGTAGTTGCGGTAATCTGAGGTGGCATGGTTAACATCAGTTCTGGGTCGACAATAGCTACTCTTGGATAAAGTATTGAGTTATATAAGGCTGACTTATTTCTTTCGGCGGAATTTGTAACCACGGATACCTGGGTAACATGCGAACCAGTCCCGGAAGTTGTGGGTATGGCTATGATCGGCAATGTTTTCTCCGTAGGTTGAGTCTCCCGAAAATACAGATAATCCCAGCAGGTGCCGGGATGAGTAGCGGCCACCGCAATGGCTTTGGCTGTGTCCAGGCTTGAGCCTCCGCCCAGGCCAATAACGACTTCCGCCCCAAATTTCTTCGCTAATTCAGCCCCCTGGCTTACTATTTCCACAGTAGGATTGGGAATCACCCCGTCGAAATGAGCGACTTCCAGACCAGCTTTAAGTAGAGATTCTTGAGCTTTGGAATAGGAATTTTCAAAATCAGGAAAAATAGGGACCGTCACTAAAAGACACTTTTTCCCAAATCGTTTAGTTATCTCACCTAATTCTTTCAGACGACCAAGGCCGAATCTTATCTCTGTCGGTTGAAAGTAATAAAAATTCATCATTACATTAACTCCTCTCATATCGTGAATTCTATTTTGACCAGCACATTTTGGCTCATTTCTAGGGTTCCTGGTTGAATTCATGAACATTGACTTTAGTCCAGGCTCCCTCTTGGCTGCAGACCTGGCTGGCTAACCAATTAGCCTTCCGGTTGACCTCCTCCAGTCTCTCTCCATTCAAAAGCCCCGAAACTAAAGCCGCCGCAAAAGCATCTCCTGCACCCACGGTGTCAACTACTTTAACCGGAAAACCAGGATGAGACGATTGACTGTGAGTAGTTATCAGGCGGCTCCCCCTTTCTCCTTTGGTTAAGGCGATTAATTCCAGGTTATAGACTTCAAGCAACTTATTGATTATGGCGTCTTCCTCCAAACAATAGGGGAAGAAGATTGAACCAAGGAAGCTTAATTCCCAATCATTAACCTTGAGGATGCGAGCCTTTTTCAAAAGGAAATCAAGAAGTTCTTCAGAATAAAAAGGAGGTCTAAGGTTGATATCCAGCACCAGAAGACAATCTGGTTTGACCTGGCTCAAAAACCATTCTATGGTTTCTGCCGACTGCCGAGAACGCCAGGCCAGCGAACCAAAGCAAACGGCTGAGGCCTTTTTAGCGAGAGCTTCGAGCGCGGGAGATTTTTCCAGATAATCCCAGGCCACGTTTTCCTGGATAGCAAAGGCTGGCACCCCTTTCTGGTCAAGGGTTACGTTTACTGTCCCCGTGGCCCGTTTCTCATCCACCTGAATATAATCGGTGGTCATTCCATAAGAGGATAATCTATTTAAGGTTTCCCTGCCCAGCTCATCATTTCCGATTCTGCTTACTAGAATGCTGTTCTGACCAAGAAGCACGCCGTAATAAACAAAATTAGCCGGAGCACCCCCAAGCTGTGGTCCCTCGGGGAATATATCCCAAACTGTTTCTCCTATCCCAACAATTGTTTTTTCTTTTATTTTTTTATTATCAGCCTCAGTATTTTCCCTGTTCATAACTTAATCATCGGAAAATAAAGTAAAGAGTTGCTAAGAGGATAAAAAGGCCTAAGGCCACAAGTCGAGGGTCATCCCATGTTTTTATGGACCCCTGAGCAAATATCTTAGTCGGCTTTTCCCAGGTAAGGTCTTTGATTTTTTCCTCGGTCGGCTTCGGGGTGAAGAGGCTTACTATCACAAAGATCAAACTGCAGATTACAAACATCCACCAGGCCTGCATCATAAAAGGAATACCTAATTTGTTGGTTATTAGCTTTTCTGAGCCGAACACAGGAAGGTCAAGAATAAAGGCTGTTA
Organism: uncultured Eubacteriales bacterium; assembly: GCA_964627255.1. GTDB lineage: Bacteria > Acidobacteriota > Aminicenantia > Aminicenantales > CALLJL01 > CALLJL01. The sequence continues at coordinate 13,864 of CAZVIN010000053.1, read as the reverse complement.
TGCCCATAGAAAAGCCCGCAATCAGAGTAACCAAAGAGGCTTGCTTGGTGCCACGACGCCAGAAGACTCCCCAGAGAAAGACAGTGGTTATCGGTGGGGCCAGGTCAGAAGCTATGGCATTGATAGCTTCAAAAATGCTCGAATATCTTCCGCCTTGAGTCGACCAGGCCATAGCTAAGAGCATCACGAATACAGCACTGATGCGTCCTATCTGAACCTGTTTTTCGTCGGAGATGGCCGGCTTTATTTTCTTGACGATGTCTACGGCAACGAGAGTCGCCCCACTGTTTAAGGCGGCGGCAATCGTACTCATCAAAGCTGCCAACAGGGCTGCTGTTATCAAGCCTTTGATTCCAGTCGGAATTAGCTGGTTAATCAATACCGGCAAAGCTTGGTTGGCATCATTTCCTATCAAATCCCGGAAAAGGATATAACCAACAACGCCGGGAAAAACCAGAATAAAAGGGGGCAGCAGCTTCAGTAGTCCGGCAAAAAGAGGACCCAGCTGGGCATCTCGCTGGCTTCTGGCTCCCAGGACCCTTTGAACAATGGTCTGGTCCGTACACCAATACCAGATGCCGAGAATTGGATATCCCAGAAGCACGGCATACCAGTTCAAGCCCACCTGACTGTGGGTCTGCAGCATGCTGAGCTGATCAGGCTTGAGGGCCGCCTTAAATTGAACCAGGTTAGTAATTCCATGACTCGGTAAAGCAAAAATGGCGAAAAGGGTTACGGTGACCGCGCCCAGGATGAGAATGACGCTCTGGATGGTCTCGGTAACCACAACCGCCTTGAGTCCCCCCAAGACGGTATAAATGGCGGTCATTACTGAAATGATGATAACTGAAGTCAAAACATCTATCCCGAAGAACTGCTTGAACACCGCGGCGCTGGCATAAATACTCATGCCTATATGAATGAAAAGGGCGGCAACGATGGCCATCATCGCCAGAATGATCCGCGAACCGGCAGAGTATCTCTTTTCCAAAAACTCTGGCAGGGTGGAAATCCGGTTACTAAAATAGAAGGGAGCAAAAACCAGGCCCAGAATTATTAGGGTAAAGGTGGCCATCCATTCAAAATTGCCCCAAACCATCCCTTCGTTGTAACCAGCGGCCGCCAGACCGACAAGATGAATGGTAGAAATGTTGGCGGCAAAAAGAGCAGCCCCAACCACTGGCCAGCGCAACGATTTCCCGGCTAAAAAATACTCCTGGCTGGATTGCTTTAACTTCCGGGCCGAGACAAGGCCAGCAACTACTATTCCGATAAGATAAACAAGAATTATAACCAGGTCGAGAAAAGGAATAGCAAGTTTAACTCCGGGCATAAATTATTCTCCTTCTTCATGGAAGCTATGGTTTAGATTGAAAAAGAGTTAAGATAATTTTAATCCCCAGCTTAAAACTCTCTTTCCATAATCGGCCCTTCTTCTACTCGCTCTTCTGATTTAACCCGGTTTCTGTAGTCCAGGCTCAGCACCTTTTGCATAATTAAGGAGACAGCGCCCATTACCGCAGCTTTGAGCCCAAAAGTAGCTGGTAATATTTCAACTTCTCGGCTTATCTTGCTCAAGGCTCTGGCTTTAACTGTATTCCGGACAGTATCAAAGAGAATATCCCCGGCTTGAGTAACACCCCCTCCGATGACGACGGCCTCGGGGTTAAAAAGGTTTATTACAGCTGAAATACCAATACCAAGATACTCTGCAGCTCGATGAAATACATTCCAAGCTATTACATCACCTTTTTTGGCCGCATTCGCTACCATTTCAGCTGTCAAATTGTCAAGATTTCCTTCGCACATATCAAACAGAATACTTTTGGCTCCGGCTTCCAGCTCCATCCGGGCAGCTCTGGCAATTCCATTACCTGAAGAAAGTGCTTCCAGGCAGCCAAAATTCCCACAATAACACTGGATTTTGCTATCTTTTTCCAGGGTTATATGGCCGAATTCGCCAGACATTCCCTTAGTTCCGAGCAGCGGTTGGCCGTTAATGATAATTCCAGCGCCAATTCCGTAGCCAACATTGACACAAATAAAATTTTTATATTTTCTGCCTACTCCATAGCATAGTTCGCCTAGGGCCATTACTCGAGTGACATTGTCGAAAAAAATAGGAATGTTTGTTTTTTGGGATAGATACCCGATAATGTCCGCATCGTGCCAATGAAAATTCGGCGAAAATTCAACGATATTTCTTTTCCTATTAATAAGACCGGCGACCGCCATACCGATGCCGCATAAATGCTCCTGCCTTTTCCCCAGTCGGGCTTTGAGTTTCTCGATAATCTCAAAGGTTCTATCCATAATGCTATAAAAACCTTCTTCTACTCGGGTGGGGGTCTTTTCCTCAGAGATAATTTCAGCTTCCAGATTGGCCAGCACCCCATAAATGTTTGTAGTCCCAAGGTCTATCCCGATAATAAAATTGTTATCAGGACAAAATCTAAGCAGGTTCGGCCTTCTTCCGCCATTAGAAACCCCTACCCCTATTTCTTCTACCAGTCCTTCTTTTATTAAATCATCGATAATTCTGGAGACCGTCGGCGCGCTCAGCCCACTTACCCTGGAAATTTCAGCTCTGGAAATAGACGGATTGTCCCGGACTAGCTTAAGAACTTTCCTCGTATTTAGCTTAAGAATATATTGGGCGCTGGCTTTGGGGGACATTAACTTTCTCCTTCCTTAGTACCTCGATAACAATATTATTTTGGAATAAAAGCCTAGCCATTTTCAACAGCTGCTTTAGCTCAATAATAGCTATGATTTTTAAGCGAGGGGAATTAACTGTTATCTCAAACATCGTATCCACATTTACATTACTCTTTATATTTTAACTAGCCTTAGAAATTCCTATGATAATTCAATTTTTGGCCTTTGTCCCCAATTTTTCTCCGTTCCTTCTCTGCTATATTACTTTCCTTCTTTTAATACATTACTAAAATCTGTATAGAATTGAAAATTGAACTTGCCGGAAACCTGAAAAGCCACGTAAGCCAGTTGAGCCAGCAGTATAAGTTCCGCTGGCCGTGCCTTCGTCCGTGGGCCTCCAAGTGCCGGCCGGGTCTCTGGCCACGGTGAGTGTATAAGCCCCTAATACGTTAAAAACGTCGACAAAAAACCCTAACTCGCCGGGACCTAAATTGAAGCTCTTCTCAATTCTGATATCAATATTATCAAAGGCTTCGGTACGTCGTGTTCCTGGTTTCTCTACATTAATTCGGTAGCCAGTCATGCTGACATTTTTAGCCGACGCCCATTGAGCCGGCGGAAGGACAGTGATGGTTCTGGACCAGGGTTCACCGTCGATATGTTGAAACAAGAAGGAAAACATCAGCTTGTATGGCAAATTAAAACTACCGTAAAATTTAATTATAACTGGCCGACTAAAGGGCATATCTCCATCAGCGTTGATGAAACTGCTAGCGTTGGAAAAAGCTCCATAAGAATAAGCGCTTTGAATAGACACAGGGTAGTTTCCTTTATTCTTCGAGAAATTTATCGAGCCACCCAGTTGCCATCCGCTTGACATTCTCTTCATAAAACTGATTTCAAGGTTCTGAGAATCCCATTTTGCTTCAGGGACATTGGTTAAACGAAAGAACTGACTCGGTGAGTTTTTAGAAAGAAAATACATTGTTATTTCTTTGGCGGGGAAAATTCCATAAGAAGGAACAATAGTTCTAAAAGGAACCCACCACTCTGGTGCTTTCTCGTAGCTATACCAATAACGCCCAGTCTGTTCATCCCATAGAACTCTACCTAAAAGGTTGCCCCGTTTTTTAATAATATACGAAATTCCCACTTTCAAATCTCTAAGCAGCTCGTGCTCAAGGCTAAAGTTAAAATCGTTTACATAAGGGACTTTCACGTTGGGGTCGATGGCTTTGAGATAGGCATCGGAAATCATCGGCAAAGGCGAGGCACCTAAAGCCTCTTTATACTGGTCTATGGGGGGAGGATCGGGTTGTCCGTTATTATTAAGATCCCACCAGTTGAAGGTGAATGACCGCGCCGTCAATGGGTACATACCTGCGAAAGACCCTGTGGGGAATGGCTCTGCCTGATGTGCGAAGGAAACCTTAAAGGCTGTTTTGTGATTGCCAAAAACATCAAATGTCAACCCAATGCGAGGAGAGATAAAAACACCGTATGGAAAGGCGTTATCCCAAGTAGCGTAGCTTATTTCACCATAAGGATTAATCCCATATATTGGCTTAAAATAAGTTTCGCCAATAGCTAAGGCCACGGGGTCTGAGGCCGCCCCTTTTGTTCTTCCTGGGCTCCATGCTTTTATATGATCAAGTCTAACACCAATGTTGAAAGAAAATCGTTTTATCCTGATCAAATCCTGAACAAATCCGCCAATTCGGGAGGTTATTCCACATTGATAGGAAGAACCATAAGTAGTACCGATCGCAAAATATTCAAGACGGCCATCTCCATAAATGGGGTCGGTGAGGCCTTTGTTTTGAGCTCTCCAATAATAAGGATTCCCATTATAATAATACCAATAAAGAGGTTGTTTCATATAAAAACCCCAATCACCTCTATTTCTTTCCCATTCTAATCCAGCTTTGATTTCGTGTTCTGCCCCCATTAGGTTGTCTACATATTTAGTCAAAGACAATGCCACATTTATTTTTGGCTTTCTGGTATATGATTCATAACCTGTATTTCCCCAAATATAAGTGGTATAAGAATCAATGAAACGGGGGCCATCGGGATTTGCCTCCTTGGTATTTAATCCCGTCCATTTAAAATAAAGGCCACCAGCCCTTAAATTTAAAATAGTATTATTATCAACAAACCAGTTGACCGTTCCCGCATAATTAAGACGTCGAGGTGTATTATGCTTATTGGCTTCATTTGTTAGATTCCAACCACTATAATAATAGGGAACATCTTGCACACTGTAATGGCCCATTAAAGATCCACGTATATTTTTTGCCAATTGAAAGCTCAGCTTTAAATATCCAATATAGTTGGGGAATAAGCGATCATAATTATCGTACTTTTTTCCTGCTATTGTAGTGGGCCTGAAATCGCCTGAAAATTTTGACCTTATGTAACGGAATTCTCCCATGTACCAGAGTTTATCCTCGATTATTGCCCCTCCAAGAGCCAAGGAGCCATTATATTGATAGACAGGAATAGAAGGTTTGGCCAGGTTCAAGGTGGCCAAATCAGCCTCGGGCAGATGCACATTGCATAAATTTTTATTGGTTAAATAAATAGAAAATTCGCCAGTTAATTTGTTACCACCTGACCTCATTACCATAACTATCTGGCCGAGAGCTGAATTGTAATACTCGGCGGAAGCGACAGAAGTAATGAGTTCGACTTCTTCAATCATATCCCAAGCCAGCCCAGCATCTGCTCCGATCGCTGCCATATTCTGGTCTGGGTCATTGGACTGAATACCATCAACTACTACTCCAGGTTCGACCCTTCCACTTCCGTATATGCTTACTCCTCGCACCGCTGATGTTACCCCAGGGGCAATTAAAGTCAATGAACTAAAATCGCGGCTGAGCGGCAAAGAAGAAAGTACGTCTGAAGTAACTAGAGTTGATTTAGTTGATCTTACCACATCAACTGTGGGAGAAGCAGCTGTAACCGTAACCTCTTCTTTTAATGTTGAAGGTTTCATCTGAAGATCAATCGTCACTATAGCACCAACGTTAACAATGATTCCTTTTCTAATTACTATATCAAACCCCTCAAGTTCAGCCTTAACTTCATAATCACGGCCAGGGGGCAAAAGGGGAACCCTAAATGTGCCTGCTTCGCTGGTGGCTACGGTAGCCTTACCAAGGAGAGAAGGGCCCGTGATCGTAATGGAAACCCCAGGAAGGGGCTGACCGTTCTCATCTACTACTTTCCCTCTTATAGTTCCTGTTTGTAACTCTTGAGCGGAAAGCGAAAGGGCCGTTAAGAGCAAAAGACAACCTAAGAAGCCAAAAATTTTTTTTCGCACTTTATTTCATTCCTTTCTTAAGCAAGTTAAGAAATTTAAAAACATTTGTCAAGTATTTTTTTCTCTCTTATTAGCGTCTGGTATCCAGGTCAGGAAGGGAAATATATCGGAGTGGCGGGGGCCAGCTATTGGCATTGGCATTATGAAAATTCATGGCTTTCCGAAATCAGGGCTTAAAAAAGCCTCACTTCCTCCCCTGAAAATTTTGTAAAAACTTTTGCTTGAAAGGACGAGTACCCCCCACAAATGACAGCTAATTAATACCTCAACCACAATAAAATTTGTAAGGGTTCAGCATTCATTGCCCTAAGGTTATCGATAAAGGCCTTGGAAGAGAGGGAGAATATCTTTAATATAGCCAGCTCGTTTCGGACCACAGGCAAGACGCTCCGAAAGGTGTTAAAGGAAGTGGAGAGAAAAGAGGCTAATGGATAGTTCATGTGGTTATTGGAGCTTGTCTCGTCGGACCTCAGTAGCAGCCGTGGAGGGCATGATGATGACCGAGAAGAAGAGGGCCGGTTATGGTCAGGGCCGGCTGGACAGAATACTTGGAGAAAAAGGGACGACTGTTGAGCCCTTTACCGTCCCTTATGTATTGAAGCATCATAAGCTAAGTATCAATTATAAACGTTCCGGATCCCGAAGCAGGAATCGATTTTATAATTTCGAGGAACTCTTTTTCTTACAGCACTTACAGGTGGACTTGAAGGAGGTCTATAACGCAACCAAGCTGTCGAAGGAGGTCCTGAGCTGGGCGAAGGGGCTTAATATTTCTCCCTATCAATTGACGGCTACAGATGTGAAGACTAAACTGGGCTCTATCTACTACTTCGATGAGAAGACCCTTACCAAGCGCCTTCTCTTCATGCTGACGCCTATCTGCTTCCTGCGAAGCTTTGGGGTGGAGCATAAGATAGCAACCCAGACCGACAACGGTGAGGATTTTGTAGGAGACATGTATCTTAAAGAACAGCCCCTGGCACTAGCACCAAGGAGAGAGCCAAAAAATCCTTTTCTCTGTTTCTTTCAGATCTGGTTTAAAACGTGAACCTCATTGCGAGCTTGTAGGTCCGGACTCCAGTGCTTCCAGTAATTCCCAACCAGGCAGGAGTGTAAGTGCCCTCCGTGGTATTGGCGTCGGCAGGTCTCCAAGTGCCGGCGGGATTTTTGGATAGAACTATCCGTGTGTTCCCCATCATGTTGTAGACGTCGATAAAGGCAGCCAGTTCTCCCCACCTTCCGATTCTCAACCTCTTCTCGAACCGTATGTCTAAGTTGTCGGTGGGTTCATTTCGCCTGGAGCCGAGAGGTTCCACTCTGATGCTATAAGAAAGAGACTGGGCGTTGTTAGCCGAAGCCCAGGCCGTAGGAGGAACTACGGTCACGGTCCTCGTCCAGGGATCACCGCTGGCGTGCACGTAGAAGAAAGACCCCACAAACCCAAAGGGGAACGTGAACGAGCCGTACAACTTGATGTGCAGGGGACGGTCACCAGTCAGGTAGCCTTCGGAGTTAATGTACCAGCTCGGATCTTGGTACGGCCTTCCCCAGTAAAACCCAGTTGTTTCGACATCATAGTTGCCCTTGAGCTTGGATAGAACGACCGAGCCACCCAGCTGCCAGCCTCTGGACATCCGCTTATTGAAGGCAAGCTCGACGGCTTGATATCTTCTCACAGCATCCGGCTGATTGGTAAGCCGGGTTACCTGTTCGGGCGCTTTCTTCGACATAAAGTACATCGTGATTTCTTGGGCAGGAAAATTCATGTAGGCGGGAACAATCGTCTTGAAAGGAACCCACCAGTCCGGGGCTTTTTCATATGTGTTCCAGAATTTGCCTGTAGCGAGGTCATACAACGAATCAGCAAGGATGTTTTTCCAATCCTTAAAGAAGTAGGAAGCGCTTACCTTAAAATCTGGCACGAGCTCGTGTTCAATCCCCAACATCAGCTCATTTACATAAGGGGCCGTCAAATCGGGGTCGAGCCGGTCTCTATACAGAGTAGAGACCATGGCGAGCGGGCTGGTTCCGAAGTGCTGGTACTTGTCCGTGGGGGGAGGGTCGGGCATCCCGTTGCTGTTGAGGTCCCACCAATAGAAAGTGAAGTTCCGGCCGCCTGCTGGATGGACGTCTGAATAGGCGGATGTCACAAGGGCTTCGGGGTATTGTCCGAAAGACATCTTGAGGGCGGTTTTCCTGTTTCCGAAAATATCGAAGACCAATCCCAAGATCGGCGAGACAGTGGTAAAAGTCATACAATTGTCCCAGGCCTCATATTCCAGAACTCCGTAGGGGTTGAATCCGTACTTAGGCATAAAGTAGGTAGCCCCGATAGCCTGGGCGAGGCTGTCGGCTGGATTATCTATGAGCTTAGGCATACCTCCCGTTGTGTAGTCAAACCTTAAGCCCAGATTCACCGTGAGTTTTTTCCCCAACGACCATGAATCCTGGACGAATCCTCCTATCCTGTAGATATATGACCATCTCGCGCTCGCCATGCTCTCCACGCCAACTGTTGTGAAAGTGAGATATCCGTCTCCGTAAACCGGATGGGGATTGTTCAATCCGTAGAGACCGCGGTAGTAATATGGATTTTCGTTGTAGAACCGCCATTCGATGAGCGAATTCTTCCTCCACTCGTTGTCGAGCTGGCTACCGTACTGGAATTCGACGCCCGTCTTGAATTCATGATTTCCACCCAGGAAATTATCCTGGAAACGGGTGAGTTTGGCATTTGCCAACCATGTGAATTTGCGGCCAATCCGGTTCGCTCTGCCGCTCCCCCAGTAGTACCCCGTGAAAGCGTCATAATAACGAGGATTGTCCTCTGTTGCTGCGACTGAATATGGCATCTTGCTCTGGTGTCTCCAAAACCCGGCTCGGATGTCCACGAACGTGTTATTATCGACGATCCAGGTAAGAAGAGCCGTTCCTGTCCTCTGATGGGCGTTATTAGCCTGGCAGGCTTCAGCGGGGGTGTTCCATGCCTGGGCATTGTAGGGCTTTGGACGCCACCAGAGGGTCAGCATGCCTGATATTCGGACATTCTTGGCCAACTGTGCCGACAATTTGGTGTAGCTGTAGTGCTCGGTCTCTCCAAATTCATAGGGACCATAATATTTACCTAAAATCGTCGTGGGCCGGAAGACGTTGTGTTCCTTGTGGTCTAAATACCTGTAGTTCGCGAAAAACCACAATTTATCTTTCAAGATCGGCCCACCAAGGTTCCCTGCGACTTCGATGTCATGAATAGCGAAGCTGGGCTTTGAGATTCCCAGTATCATTAGGTTTTCATCTGGCAGAAGCGCTTTTGAGAGATGCTCGCTAGTGTAGTAACCGATTATCGATCCAGAGAATTTATTGCCGCCCGATTTCGTCACTACGTTCATGAAACCACCAACCGAATGGTAGGCTTCCGGTGGCGCTCCCGCTGTTATGAACTCTATTTCCTCTATGGTCTCCCAGCTGATGCGAGCCTCGGCGTAACCCTGGTTCGGTGCATTGGCATGAACACCGTCTATCATGTACGCGGTATCATTCCTCGCGCCGCCGTGAACTCGGCGCTCCACGACGCCAGGGGCAATCTGTATGGCACCGATGACATCGCGAGATATTGGCAGACTCTGCATCACCTCAGACGTGATGGTCTGGACCGTCTTGGACGCCGCTATGTCAACCATCGGGGAAGGAGCGACCACATTGACCTCCTCGAATATTTCTGATGGGGTAAGCACAATTTGGAGTTCGATCGTGATCCCGACATGAACTATTAGCCCTTCTCGCCTGACAGACTTGAATCCATTCAATTCACAGATCACTACATAATCGGAGCCCGGAGGAAGAGAGGGTGCCCTAAATACACCTTTTTCTGTCGTAAGAAGATTTATCTTCCCTATCAAAGCCGGTCCAATTATGGTTATTCTCACTCCAGGAAGAGGGAAACCTTCAGGATCCGTCACCACTCCCCTAATCGAGCCGGTCTGGCTCATTTGAGCGCTTACCATAGAACTAAGTAAAAGCACGACGCAAATCGTTTCAATAAATGCAAGCAATCTTTTTTTCTTCTCGTCCATATTCACCTCCTTGCTTTTTAATATTAATTAATAAATTATTTTTGTCAATAAAATTTTAGATTTTCTAGTCGCATACCCTTGACATAAAAACTTAAAGTCCGTAAAAAAGTAAGTAAAAAGTAATTTGAATAGATATTGAACATTAAGTTAAGCCAGCCCACAAAACCGAGGGAGGAGGCATTGATGAAAACGAATAAGAAGACCGGTATTTCCCGCAGGGATTTTTTAAAAATCGCCGCGGCCAGCGCTTGGTCATTCACGATCTTGAATTGCAGGGTGTTCCGCAGAAAATCGAGAAGGCCCAACATTCTGTTCATTATGAGCGATGACCACTCAGTTAACGCCATAAGGTGCTACGGGAGCCACTTAGCCGGATTCGTAAATACTCCCAATTTAGACCGGTTGGCAGAGGAGGGGGCCCGCCTAAGAAACTGCTTCTGTACAAACTCTATTTGCGCTCCCAGCCGGGCTTCCATACTAACAGGCCAGTACAGCCACCAAAACGGCGTCACTACCCTTCACGAGTCCTTGAGCCCGGACTATCCCAACGTGGCCAAGGAATTCCAAAAACACGGGTACCAAACGGCCCTTTTTGGAAAATGGCACCTCAAGGATGATCCGGCGGGTTTCGACAACTGGCGAATCCTCAACAACCAGGGACGTTACTATGACCCTGAGCTCAAAGGACCAGGTACGGGCTACCAGGTGCACAAGGGATATTCGGAGGACGTGATCACTCAACTCTGCATCGACTGGTTGGACAGCCGCGACACCCACAAGCCCTTCGTTCTGATGTGCCACTTCAAGGCGCCGCACGACCGGTGGCATCATGCCGACCGCTTTGACACATTTTATCGGAGCAAATCTGTGCCTGAGCCATCCAACCTATATGATGATTACCGCAATCGCTTCAGCGGGGCAAGCCGAGTATGGAATACACTGGAGAGGATGGTTCCTGATGGATACTTTCCATTTCTTCGGCCGGACGATTTAGCGGGGCTCGACAGAAACCAGACCCGGCATATCGTCTACCAGAGCTTCTTACCTCAGTACCTGCGCTGCGCCCAAGCTATTGACGACAATGTCGGCAGGCTTCTTGATTATCTCGACAGAACTGGACTAAGCGAGGATACGATCGTCGTCTACACGAGCGATCAGGGAGTTTTTCTGGGAGAACATGGATACTTTGACAAGAGGCTGATGTACGAGGAAAGTATCCGCATGCCCTTGCTTGTCCGTTGGCCAGGCAAGATTCCTGCGGGCACAACGCCCGAGGCTTTAGTAGAAAACGTCGATTTTGCTCCTTTTCTCCTCGACTGCGCCGGAATCGAGACGCCCGCTTACATGCAGGGCAGGAGCTTCCTCTCCGTCTTGCGCGGACGGACACCCCATGACTGGAGGCAGGAAGTCTACTGCCGCTATTGGATGCACATGTCCCACTTTGCAATCCCGGCCCACTACGGCATCCGCACAAAAAACCATAAGCTAATTTACTACTATGGGGAGCCTCTGGGCCAGGCAGACACCGAATTTATCAGAAGCTGGGTCAAAGGGTCACCACGGGTCGAGCCGACCGAGCCGGAATGGGAGCTTTTCGACCTGGAAAAAGACCCTCTCGAGATGCACAACCGGGTTTCTGATCCCGAATACGACGCCATCTTTGCCAACCTGAAGCGGAAACTACTTGAAAAAAAAGAGGCTATCGGGGACACGGACGAACGCTTTCCCGAACTAATGGCGCAGAGGGAGAAATACTGGTAAATGTCCCATGAGGTCTTTTATTATTTCAAAAAACGGGGCTTCCTTAAATAGGCCTCTAAAGAGACATCTTCAGGCTTTGCCTTCCGGCGAAGCCAGTTGCGGAAGAGAAGGCGATTAGCTGAACCCCCCCCAGAAAAACAACAATTCCCAGGAAGCTTCGATGGCTATCTATTTTAATTTGAATTAAAAGCAGCCTTAACCAATCCATAGTCCGCCGGGTCACGTTAAAATATGGTTTTTTTTATCGCCAACAGTGTTTTCAGGCCAAAAATTGCTTTTCAGCCAACCACCTCTGCCACACCTTCCCAAACTCTCTCAAAATGGGGAGAATGCAAGGCAAAATCGCTTGACAATTATTTTTTAAAAGGATATTTATTTCTTAGATTTCCTAAGAAAGTAAAATGTTTTGAAATTCTGGTGAAAAGGGAGATATAAAAATGAAGGGCAAGATGACTCGCAGAGAATTCTTAGGTACGGTTGCAACCGCATCAGCGACTTTACCGCCGCTTGGACAAATTCTATCAGCTGGGCAAAAAACCGCGGCAACAACGAACCTGTTTTCCAAACCAAATATAATTCTCATAATGGCAGATGATTTGGGTTATGCCGCTCTCGGCTGTTACGGTCAGGAACTCATTCAAACACCCCATATCGATAAAATGGCCGCTGGCGGTATGCGTTTTACCAACTTCTACGCAGGCAATACCGTGTGCGTCCCCTCAAGAGTCAGCCTGTTGATGGGGCTGCATCCCGGCCATGCTCCCATCCGCGATAACTTCCCGCCTCATCTTCCGGATTTTTCGGGCTATATGACGGAGTTTCCCAGTGATTTGTGGCCTCCGAAACTCCCGACCCTTGGTCAGGTTATGAAAAAGGCTGGATACAAGACCGCTCAGTTTGGAAAGCTGGAAGCCGGGATCCCTCTTCCGAAAGGAAAGATGACCGAACTCGGATGGGATTACTGGTTCGGATTTAAAGAGACTGATGATGCCGCGCAATATTATCCTGTTGAATTATGGAAGAATGATGAAAAGATCATAATTGAGGAGAATCAGCCTGAAGACATTCGTCAGGTGGGGATTGTCGGCAAGCGAGGGGTCTATTCTCCAGATCTGTTCATAGAGGAAATCCTGAAGTTTATAAAAGAAAATAAAGACACGCCCTTTTTTATTTATTTCCCGACCCAAATCCCACATGGTCGACACCACAAGTTTGGGGAAAAAATCCAGGTACCAGAGATCGGACCTTACGCGGACAGGGATTGGACTCTTTTGGAGAAACTCTACGCCTCGATGATCACGCGTCTCGATTTTGATGTCGGCCGAATCATCCAGGAACTGAAAAATCTTGGGATTGAAACAAAGACGGTCTTGTTTTTTACCAGCGATAATGGAGATGAAAATAGCTATTACGATTATACGGATAGGTTCAAGGCAACAGGCCCCTTGAGAGGGAAAAAACGATTCTTGTATGAAGGAGGGATTCGCGTCCCAATGATCGCTTACTGGCCTGGCGTCATAAAGCCATCCAGCGTCTGCGACCTTCCGGCTGCAGGCTGGGACTTTATGGCCACTTCGGCTGAACTAGCTGGGGTTCAGGCTCCCGAGCATACCGACAGCGTCTCTTTAGTTCCTACCCTGATCGGCCAAAATGACCGCCAAGCTCGAAGAGAATACTTGTACTGGGAATACCACTTCGGTAAACAGCAGGCTGTCAGGATTGGTCGATATAAAGGGATTCGCTTCGGCGGGACGAAAGAACCTATCGAACTTTACGACCTCACGACAGACATTGGCGAAAGCAAAAATATCGCTTCCAGCCATCCTGAGCTCGTAAAAAAAATCAATTCACTGATGGAAGGGGCGCGCAAAGGTTCGGAATTCAACCGGTACTGGCCATTGCCGGAACATCGACTGTACGATGTGAAATGGGACAAATGGATATTTGATCAATTAGAAAAAGGGATAGACTGGGACAAAAAAAAGCGGTGATAAGCAAACAAATATCATCGGCAAGAGGGAGGATGGTCGACGTCATGATGGGT
>CAZVIN010000052.1:0-1725 GCA_964627255.1 uncultured Eubacteriales bacterium | reverse complement strand
AAATCGCTCCACCTCTGAAGAACCCGGGCAATCTCCTTTAAAGAGCGCCTTTCATAGCCATCCGCATGTTCATGAAGCTGAGCATCTCCATCTCCACGAGCTTGAAGAAAAAAAGAACCTTACTCCTTGGATTTTATTCATCATTTTTGTTTTTGGACCTTGCGAACCTTTAATCCCTCTGGTGATGTTTCCGGCAGCCCGGCATTCTTGGGGTGGGGTATTTCTGGTGACCCTCGCCTTTGGCGCGGCCACAATTCTTACGATGCTAACCTTGATTAGCCTTTCCTCCTGGGGGTTGAAGTTCGTCCGGCTGGGAGGATGGGAAAGGTATTCCCATGCCCTGGCGGGCGCGATTATTTTCCTCTCTGGCCTGGCCGTCCAATTCTTGGGGCTTTAACGACCTAAAATCCCGGCATTGATTGATCATTTTTTGAGGCAAGGGCTTTAAAGCCAAAGAGTCAACAAAAGTTCCTCCAGCAATTAGATGATTGTAATGGAGAGCTTCCTTAATATATTTTTAAGAAAAACATCCTTTGAGGGAGGCGCTTATGACTCTTCAGCTAAACCGGCGTCAATGGATGAAGACAACGGCCGCGGCGGCTGCCTGGTTGTGGGTAAATTCAGAATTTCAGGCTTGCCGCCAAGAGAGGCCCGAGCCTCTGATTTCTTCCGAGGACGACTTCCTCCGCTTAGATAATAACGAAAATCCCTACGGGATTGCTCCCGAGGCGCGGGAAGCCATCATTGATGCCATTCGAGGGTCTCACCGCTACCCCCATCGACTCTACTCTGAGCTGGTTAAGATGATCGCCGCTAAAGAAGGTCTCTCGCCTGAGAACATTATCCTTGGGGCGGGCTCAACTGAGGTCATGAATATGGCCATTTTTGCTTACGGAGTCAAAGGCGAAGTTCTGACATCCGACCCGACTTACTTCGATTTCATCTTTTACGCGGAACAGGCTGGTGCTGTTATTCGCTCGGTGCCAGTTGATGAAAACCTCGTAATTGACCTCCAGGCGCTGGCCAACCAAATCCAGGCGACCACCAGCTTGATTTATATCTGCAACCCCAATAACCCAACCGGCACTATTATTCCCGGGAAAAATCTCCGGTCTTTCGGTGAAGAGGCCTCTGGTCAAGCGCTTGTCCTGGTCGATGAGGCTTACTACGAATATGTCGAGGATAATTCCTATTCCTCCATGGTGGGCCTCATCAGAGAGGGAAAAAAGATACTGGTAACCCGAACCTTTTCGAAGATCTTTGGGTTGGCTGGCCTGCGCATCGGTTACGGAATGGCCCATCCTGAAATCATTAAAAATCTTAAAAAGGTCCAGATGAACTTTGCTTCTATCGCCTATCCCAGCTTGCGAGCCGCCATGGCCGCCTACACAGATGGGGAATTTACGCAGTCCGTAAAAGAAAAAAATAAGTTGGCCAAAGCTTATCTCGAGGGTGAACTGGACAGGCTTGGTTTTGTCCGGGTTCCGTCGCAGACGAATTTTATCCTCCTTGAAGTTCATCAAGACTCTAAGCAGGTGGCGACTGCCTTGGAGCAACAACGGGTTCTGGTGCGGCCCTTTAGCTTCGGCGGGAGAAATTGGCTTCGGGTAAGTATCGGTACGATCGATGAAATGCGAGTTTTTATCTCCGCCCTGAGAAGGACAGAGGGGTGATATTTATTGATTATTGGCAATCATGAGAACCTGAGACTCTAAAAGGCGTTCT
>CAZVIN010000051.1:0-19250 GCA_964627255.1 uncultured Eubacteriales bacterium | reverse complement strand
CCTGGCGAGGCGCCGGGAAAGGTCAAATGATTAGGGTATTTTTCCAAGAGGGCCCGGAACATTCGGCCGAAACCGCCGAAATAAATTTGGGGCACTCCGACCCCGACAATACCCACTGCTGCCAGCATCATCACATCCTTGATGATAGAAACCCAGGCTGTGCCGCGCAGGCCGCTGGTATAAACGAAAAGACAGGTGAGGACAAAGCTTATCAGGATAGCTGTTTTCGAACCAATGGCGCCTTCACTGGCCACTTCCACAATCAGACCGAGGCCTGCCAGCTGGAGCTGAAGATAGGGGAGGATGGAAAGGACCCCAATAGCCGCCACCAAAACTCCTAACCAACGGCTCTCATACCGCTGGATGAAGAAATCGGGCTGCGTATGCAGGCCGTGGCGCTGACCGATTTTCCAGACAGCGGGAAGGACGAAGAAAGAAACAGTATAGGCCAGGGTGCCATATATAAGAATATAAAGGGTAGGCGCGCCTCGCGAGTAGGCCCAGCCGCTCGCGCCGAGGAAAGTGAAAGTGGTATAAATCTCGCCAGCCATGAGGAGCCACATGATGATAACGCCGAAGCGCCGACCGCCGACCGTCCAGTTTTCCAGATTCATTTTGACCCGGCTTCCCGCATACACTCCCAAGCCGGCGGAAATGACAATTGTTAGCAGGATAATCAGGAGGGCGGTATTCATTGTTCTTGCCCTTTTTCCCCCGAATCATATTTCTTTTCCAGCCGATAAGCGGCCATCAGAACAAACGGCGTCAGAAAAACCCAGAAAACAATCCAGAAAAGGATGAAGGGAAGACCAAGGATGACGGGTTCAACGCGATTCACCAGCGGCAGAGCCAAAACCAAGGTCAGAAAGGGAATCAAGCCCAACAGAAGCGACAGCCTTTTCCCCCTGGTCATGCACGCCTCCTTTTTTGAAGCTGGGCTAATTATATTTAAAGCGCCTCAAAGGCTCAACAATTTATGAACTTTAATGGCCAAGAGCAGTAAAAGCAGTAAGACAGCGAAATGGAATAAATAATTTAATCCAGCTGAACTGTTTCTCCCTCCAATCTTTTTGCTTTAACATCAGCTCTAATTTATCCACCTTGATTTAGGGATAATCTGTTTTTAGGGACCACTTAAAGCGAAGATTTTAAAAAGGCTCATCCTTAAAAAGGGTGGTGGATTTAGCGCTTTTTTATCATGAGTATTTACCCATTTTTTCGCTCAGATGAGCGCTTGTATGAGGGTAAAGGAAGGGCTTTATAAAACCCTTCTTTAGTCCTCTTTTAGAGGTTAGAATGAGAATAAATCATCCTTTAATTTTGAAAGGCCTTTTTGGCTCGCTTAAAATTTTATATATTATTGTTTTTAAAAGAAATACAGCCGTTATAAGCCCAATAAATCAGCACAATTTTTACGGAAGAGCCTTTTAAAAATTGACAAAGATTATAAAATAATTGGCGCTGAGATGGGGCAAAAATAATAAAATGATTCCCTTCGTCAGCTTGGTATGGCGGCTTTACCTATGTGGATTTAATGCAACCTGGTGTTACTGAGGCTTTTCTTTATTTCACCCATGAAACCTATCGCCAAATTTGCGGCGATGAATTTGGTCAAACGATTCCGGGAACTTTTCAGGATGAAGCTCATATCGGCCCACCCGGTGATTCTGACGCAGTTAATTTTACCCCAGCCCTTTTAGCTGAATTCTCCAGGCGGCGTGGCTATGACCTGAAAGTGCACCTGCCCTTACTTTTTGAGGAACAGGGAGATTTTCATCGCGTCCGTCATGATTTTTACCTGACCTTGCTTGAACTTTTTATCGACAACTGGGCCAAACCTTATTATCAATATTGCACCGAGCATGGCCTCCAGCTCACCGGCCATTACTGGGAACATGATTGGCCGCGGCCGCGCCTGGCCTTCCGCTTCCCAGCAAGCTCCCGCCCATCGACCAGCAGCCGGGAGATGAATATAGTTTCCTTGATTACGGCCTTTTTTCGCCCTTTCAAATTAACATAATTAAGAAATAAAAAAGATAAATAGATGTGTCCTCAGCTTAGGAAATCGTAAATCGGGGTGATTCAAAAATATCCAGGTAATAAACCATGAATGGGCCCTGAGGTTTCCAAGGCCGGGTTAATCATGATAGCGAAGAGGCTTTTCTGACCCGGCCGGTTTATATAGAAATCACCTTTTTCCCGGTGCCTAAAGAACATGATTAAAGAGCTTGATATTTATAATTACAGTCAGTGTCTCCGCCCTTCTCAGGTGACGAAAATATGCTTGTTTCGATTTCCGAGGTTAAAATTAATAGTTGGCTTATTTGCCAGTTTAATTGATACCGCAATAAAAATGGCTTGAAAAGAGAGAAATCTTTAAAATAAAGGGCGAAGCGCCGAATAATCTGCGAGCGAAAAAAGAGGAGGAATTAATGAGAAAGAAAGGTTTCTTGGGTTTTAGTGATTTAGTAAGGAAGAAAAGAAGCTTACTTAACGGGCCCATTATTCTCTTGACACTTTTAATTCTTTTCATTTTGGCCCCGCTTTTTTCTTCTGAGCTTAGGCCGGCAACCGACCAAACCTCTTCAGCTAATATTGTTAATGTCCCGAGAATAGAGCGACTGAAAGGACAGGTCGAGTTGGTTTCGCGTCAGGTTAAGGGAGTTGTCGGTGTAGCCATTAAACATCTGGAGACAGGGGAGGCGATGGCGGTAAGAGGTGACGAGCCCTTTCCCATGGCCAGTGTGTTTAAGATCCCGATTCTGGTGGAGGTGATGGCGCAGATTAAGGAGGGGCGCTTCCAGCTTGACGATATGTGGCCATTGTCGCCCCTCGACCTTCATTTGGGGAGCGGCCTGCTAAGCAGCCTGCAAGCGCCGGGGATAGCCCTTTCTGTGCGGAACATAATTTATCTGATGATGCTCATCAGCGATAATTCAGCCACGGACCTTCTTTTAAGAAAGGTGGGGACTGAGAAGGTCAACGAGCGCATCCGTTCCTTGGGGGTTGAGGGCATTACCGTTAATCGTAGTTGCCAGGAACTGATTCTCGAGTATCGAGGCGTTGACCCTAACCGTTATAAAAATCTAACTTTGGAAGAGATTGAGAAACTCTTTCTTCAGGAAAGAACGACTAACCCGCAGGCCTGGGAGCAGGCTCGCCAAAATTTTTCGCAGGTAATGAAGGACCAGAGCACGCCTTTGGCCATGAACCGTCTGCTGGAGCTCATTGCAACTCGCCAGATTCTTGACCAAGAAAGCTGCGACTTTATTATCGAGGTGATGCTGCGTTGCCAGACAGGCGAAAGGCGGCTGAAGGGCGATTTGCCGCCTGGGGTAAGAGTGGCCCATAAAACGGGAACAATTGGCGGCACCGTCAACGACGTGGGAATTATTTTTCTCCCTTATGACCAAGGCCGCGTGGCCATAACCGTCTTTATAAAGAACGCCGACGAGGAAAAGACTGAGGATGTCGAAGAGGTCATCGCCCAAATTGCCCGCTTCGCTTATGATTACTTTTTGTTCAGATAGGGTCGATTAGACTCCTTGGAGACATAGGTTTTGAACTTAGGGGTCGAAACCTTCCTGGCTCATGCCTAATCCCGGGGGTTGAGCTTCATAGCGGTCGATGAATTATTCTTTTCAGCATGAGATAGGACGAATGATTTGTATTTAATAGATTCTTAATAGAGAACATCACTCTCGGATACGGGTAATCTCAAAGACCACGGGGTTGGTGGCGTCGGGGCAGGCGTGAGTTTTCTTGTCGGGATTCTCTTTTAACCAGGGGAAACGAGCCTCATACAGCATGGCAAAGGCGGCGGGTAGCAGGCTGTAGAGAGCATGAAGGCAGATTTTTCCTTCCACCCCGTTTTCAGTAACTTTGGCTACATCGCCAGGCTTGTGTCCCAAGCTGCACGTTCCTTTGACGCTTGTGACCTTTACCTCAACATATTTAATTGGTTTTTCCATTTTATCCTCCTTAGTTGAAGAGAAACTGACCGCTGAATTGACCTGATTTTTTGCTTTGTTCTTCTCTTTAGAATTTTTCATCCCGGGAGCAGGATGGGAACAGGTAGCTGCCCCCAGGATTGCCGCCGCCAAAGTTTTGATTAACTGGCGACGCTTGGTAGTTTTTTCTTTATTCACCTATTTGCCTTTTATGAAGCAATTTAACCAGCCAGGTTATTTCTGTCAATGATAAACCTGAAGCCGGCGATGAAAAAGAATTGATGAGTTTAGCGTGGGCAGGAAAAATAATCTTCTCTCCAATAATTAGTTATTTAAATTCTTCCGACTTTCTTATGGGCAAAAAGGAGATATTTGAGTGCAGCTTTTAGGGAATTCATCTTAGGCGGGTATTTTGTGTATGAAGCTAATTAGATGAATATAAATAAAATACGTCAGCGACCCGAGAGCGTTTCTACTTAAACTCCGCATCCAAAGGCTGCCTCCACGCCTTCTGGCGCCTTCAATTCTCCAGGTTTGCCCCCATAAAACCCGGAAATTCCATTATTTATTGTCCTAAAGGGATAAAGCACTCAGCGAGCTTGATAAGATATATATGGTTTAATGTCCAGCACAGGGGCGCCATTGAGCATATCCAGGCCTTTAATTTTGACGATATTTTTCTCGATGGCGATTATTTCCACGACTGAAAGGCCGATTGGATTAGGCCTCAGCGGCGAGCAAAGACTGAAAACCCCGGCTGGCTGGTCGCGATGGGGCGGCTTTTGAATTAAGTTTTCAGGGGAAAAGGGCGGCGATTTATGGAAGTAAAAAATGATTACTATCCTGTCACCAGCCTGAAGCCCTGTCAGGCCTGGCTGATATTCTGGTTGGAGGAGGATTTCGCCCTCGACATCAGAAATCGACCAGTGACGCGGAACTTCAGCCACCTCGGTTCGAATAAAACCTATTGGGATAAACGCTAAATGCTTCATCTCTTCCCTCTTAGCTTCTTCACTTATATCTTTATCTTTATCTATTTCTATTTCTATTTCTATTTCTTACTCTATCTCTATCTCTATCTCTATCTCTATCTCTATCTCTCTGCAGACGGCAAAAAAGGGCTTCAATTCTTTGTAGATGATTTCAGCCACCAGTTCAAGTCAAACCATTTTTTAAATTGGTGGGGCTTTTTGCGGCAAAGCCGGCGCTTTAAGGTCTGTTTTCAAGGCCTTTTATTTTTCCTTTTAGCGGGTCCGAATAAACAATATACCTTTTTTACGGGCAAACAGTCAGCGGCCTGGCTAAATCAGGAAATGAAATACTTTGTGGAGCTGGGGGCCAGCCCGATGGAAACCTTGGTGGCGGCCACGCGAAATGCCGCGGTGATTTGGGGAAAAGAAAACTCAGGGGTCAAAGAGCAGTCAAGGTTGTAGCCGGCTAATTAGGCTTGTCTTGAAATCAGGATTAAATAAAATGTCAGCAGGAGATAGCAATCATGAAAGGGTTGCCTTTAAGAGTTTTTAAGGTCGGGTTAACTGGGCTTGTTCTGGCGATTTTTTCTTTACTGAGCTTTCAGCCGGGCTTTCCCCAGCTCAAACCCAAAGGTTATCTGTTCATCATTGGTGGGGGAGACCGGCCAGGAGCGATGATGAAAAAGTTTGTCGACCTGGCCAGCCGGTCAGGAAGCGGCCGGATATTAGTCTTGCCCATGGCCAGCGCAACCCCGGATGAGACCGGTCGCAATTTAGTTGAGGAATTTAAGCGCCTTGGGGCCAAAGAAGTAGACTACTATAATTTTACTCGCCAGGAGGCTGAGGATGCCTCGAAGGCGAGGTTACTGGCAGGCTACGGCGGGATTTTCTTCTCTGGCGGGGTCCAAACCCGGGTCACCGAGGCTATTCTTGATACGCCGGTCCATAAAATGATTAAGGATCTGTATCAGCAAGGGGCGGTAATTGGCGGCACGAGCGCCGGAGCAGCGGTGATGAGCGAATTGATGATCACCGGCGATGAGAAACGCAAGCCAGAGGAGGGGCATGAATTCGAGACGATTGAATCAGGAAATGTGGTTTTGGTTCGCGGTCTGGGTCTTATTACTTCAGCTATCATTGACCAGCACTTTGCTACCCGCAAAAGACATAATCGTCTCATCAGCGTGGTGGCCGAACATCCCGAGCTGGTCGGCCTCGGCATCGATGAATCAACGGCCGTCGTCGTCAATCCCGACCAGACTTTTTTGGTTTGGGGTCAGAAAAATGTCATCGTTTTGGACGCCGGCCGGGCTCAAGTGAAGAGACGCCGCGACCAGGCTCTTTCCATTCGCGGCCTTACAATGCATGTTCTCCTTGACGGAGAAAGATTTGACCTAAAGAAAAAACGGCCTTTTTAGCTTATGCCAGCAGTTTCCCCCAGACCAAGAGACGGCCGGTCGTTTCAGTTCTTGATGCGTTTTTAATTAGACCTGGGCTGCTGGGGAGGACATGAGTAACGAGTTATCGGTCAAAATTATTTGTTCCGCCTGAGGCCTGTTAGTTGAGGCGCATTTTTTCCTACGGTTCTTTTATCAGGCTATGGTTGGATTTTTCTTTTAGAGCGAAAAATGACGACCTGCGGGATAACGTCATTGCGAGGAAGAGGGCCCTTTAGATCGATTCTGTTGATTATAAATTCATAATAATTACTTTATATGATAATCACCCCGCTATTTTTTTCGTTTCGGGCTAATAATTTATAAAATTAGCCCTCGGGAGCGACCTCTGGTTACAAACAAACGAAAAGGCTCTACAGGGTTTTCATTTTAAGTAGGCTATAAAGACCGCAATAACGGGTGACAGCTGTAATCACTAAAATTATGCCCAGGATGACCAAAATCCAGCGCAGCGCCGGGCCTGTTTTTACTTTTAGGATCGGAGTGAGATGAATTAAGACCCAGCCGACAATCAACCGGATAATGGCATCCAAAGTACCGACATTCATATTGCCCTCCTTCTATTAAACTTGTCGCCCCAAGACCACATTTTTTATTTCGTTCTATAATTTTATAAAAAACTTTTTATTCTTCCAAGTCAGAGGAAAAATTATTTTTTCAGGGCTTCGCTCAAGCCTGGAATATTTTCAGCTCCTTGCGGTACCTGGATAGTGGAACCCTGGAAATCATCGCCGACAGGTTCGGAACGACCACCCAGATGTTGGGCCAGGAATAACTCAGATACGGCGAAGAAAGAGAGGCGATTTTCCGGCCGGGCAAAACCATGGCCTTCATCCGAATAAAGGACATAAGTCACAGGGATATTTTTCTCCTGCATCGCCTTAACGATTTGGTCTGATTCACTCTGTTTTACTCTCGGGTCATTAGCGCCCTGCCCAATTAAAAGTGGCTTACTAATTCGGTCGACATAGGTAAGCGGAGACCGAGAATCTAAAAACTTTCGGCCCTCTTCGGTGCGGGGGTCGCCAACGCGGGTGGCCCACAGGTCCATCATCGGTTTCCAGTAAGGGGGAATTGTTTCGAGCAGAGTGCGCAGGTTGGAGGGACCAACAATATCGACGCCGCAGGCGAAAACTTCTGGCGTAAAGGTCATCCCGACGAGGGTGGCATAACCGCCATAACTTCCACCCATGATGGCCACTTTATTTTTATCAGCGATGCGCTCGTTAATGGCCCAATTGACGGCATCGATTAGGTCGTCGTGCATTTTACCGGCCCATTCCAAGTTAGAAGCGTTAATGAAGTCCTTACCGAAGCCAGTCGAGCCGCGATAATTAACGCTGAGAACTGCATAGCCACGATTAGCCAGCCATTGGTGAATATTGTTATAGCCCCACGAATCCCTGGCCCATGGCCCGCCGTGAACATAAAGCACCATGGGCAGCGGCTTAGCCGGACGGCCATCATTATCCGGGTCATGCCACCACGGAAGGGTGAGGTAGCTGACCAGGTTAAGGCCATCCCGGGATTTAATTACGACCGGGTACATCTTGGAAAGCTTCACTCCTTCCAAATCCTTGCGGTTGGTAAAAAGGAATTGAGCTTGTCGATTAGCGCGGTCGTAAAGGTAGTAGCGTACCGGCCCATTATCAACCATATAGGCCACAGTCCAGAACTTATCATCCAGCGTCCGGGAATAGACATTTATGTCGCCTTCGCTTACTGTCCTGAGATAATCCATATCGACCTTTATTTTTTCATCGAGAATGGTCCATTCGGTCCGCAGGTATTCGACGGCCGCAGCCTCGATGGTCTTTTCCGTGGGATGAATCATGATTTGGCTGACATCAGCCCTTGGGTCTTCAAAGACAAGTTTCTTTTCGCCCGTTTTTAGGTCAACGGCCACCAGAGCGGCCGTATTGCGTCGCCGGCTATCAATCATATAGAGGACTGTTCCTGTTTTATCAAAAGCCACCGGGCTGGTTGTCATCATATCTTCCATGGCAATTTTATCGACCGACTTCCAGCCGCCCTTCCCGTCGGGTTCAAAGAGTTCCATGCCGCCGTCGGGTGTCATCTGCGCCGCGAGGCGAATGTGGTAGTCATCGTCGGTCTGAAAGCCCATAAACCTGTCGTTGGGCTGGAGGAGCTTCATTTCTCCGGTTAAGATGTTGAGACGATAGATATCATGGAATTGAGGATTGCGATTATTGAGGCCCACCAGGATTTCGTCGGTGAATTTATGGCTTACAGCCTGAATTTGAGCCTGGGGACGTAGCTGTTTCCCGTTAGGCAAAGTGATTGGCTTGCCGTCTGGGCCGGGGATTTCTTCAAAGGGCGTTAGGTTTTTGTCTTCTTTAGTCGCAATATGGACAGCGTGAACCTGCCAGTTTTCATCGCCGGCTAAGTCCTGCAAATAGATGATATGCTGGTTGGTATGAGCCCAGAAATAAATTCTGATGCCACGCAGAGTATCTTTGGTTACTGGCTCGGCTTTTTCCGGAGAGGTGGCGGGGGCCACCCAGACATTAAGAACATTATTAACTGGAGCCAGGAAACTTATATACTGGCCATCAGGACTTATTTGAAGAGAGGCTTTGTCGGGATTGCCAAAAAGTAGTTCCCGGGGGATTATTGGCCCCTCTTTGACTTTTGCTTTGCAGCTCATGCCAACCATGATAGCAAATAAAACCGTTAGCGCAATAAAAGCTACCTTTTTCATTTTGTCGTTCCTTAGGTTAAATTATTTATAAAATTTAGATGAAGTTAGCTTCAGAATTTTTGCCATGGCTAAAGCGCTTAACATTTATTATTTAGCCGACACTATTCTGCTTATTTTCTAAAAAAGATATTATCTTCTGATCCTTAATTTAAATCAAGCCTTTTCAGGCTCCCGGCAAAAAGGGTGGCGATTTATTAGGCTTATATCGGCCCAATTTCCTTTAAAAACAAGAAGATATAAGATTTTAGGCCGGTCTTAAACATAATTTAAAATTGAAGGATGATTTATTCTTATTCTAACGCTAAAAGGGGCTAAGGGGGGTTTTATAAACCCCCTTTTTTCCCAGATAGGAGGGCGCATTTAAGCGGAAAAAATACTAAATATTTACGATAAAAAGCGCTGAAACCCCACCTTTTTCAGGTCAGCCTTAGCGCAGTTCGAAAATGTTTACTTGTTGGCTTAGGTTGATTAGAAATTAGCTTCTTCCGCAAATTGGTTGATAAACAATAAAAAAAGGGTCAAAGCCTTTTTAGCAAGCTGGCTTTTGGTCGACGCGAAAAAGGGAATATTGGTGTCTGAACCCATCGGCCTGAAAATTCGTATTCTCATGTGTAATAAGGAGGTGTCTGACCATGGTTGTGGCTTTTTTTAGGAAGATTAAGCCTCGTTTTTCTTTTTTTCTTAAACTGTCTCTCCTCATCCTATCCCTTAGCCTTTTTTCTCCTTTTCTTTTAGCTCAGGAGCCGGCCCCGCGCCTCAAAAAGGAGTTGTTAACGGAGGATGTTAGACAGTTGGCTGATATTCTGGAGAAAAGTCATCCTGACCCTTACCTCCGAGGTGGCGGGAAAATAGCCTTTCATCGTCGGCTGCAGGAGACCCTGCTAAGGATTCCCGAAGAGGGTTTGACCGTTAAAGAATTTTTTATCCACCTTCTTCCTTTTGTCGCTTCAGTTAAGGATGGTCATACTTTCCTTTTACCTCCATGGCCGGCTCAAAGCGGCTCAGGCCTTCCTTTTGGCTTGAATATCGTTGAGGAAAGCATTTATGTAGAAAAAGTATATTTTCCTGACCATCAAGATTTAATCGGCGCCCGACTCGAAGCTATTAACAATATCCTAGTAAGCCGGCTTTTGGACCGGCTCAAGACATTAGTGGGCTGGGATAATGAATATCAATTACTGACCTATTTCTGTCGCTTTTTGGATGACCAGTCCCTTCTCAGCATCCTCGTTCCAGAATGGGATTCTGACCAGGCCTTGTCGGTTAGTCTTATTCGTCCGACTGGCGAGAAGAAGAGTCTGACTATTTCCCTAAAAGAAAAAACTCCACCCACACCCTTCGAGGCTTCCACCAAAATCATCCTACCTTCCACAGAAAAAATCGATTTTGTTTATGCTTTCCTTGACCCTAAAAAAGAGACCTGCCTTCTGCGGATTGATGGCATGTTCAGCTATCGAGAAAATTTTGAATTCTTTCGAGCGATGGGCGTCGCCTGGGTCCAAGCTCAGGCGGCCAAAGTTTATAGTCGGATTTATCAAACGAAAGCACCCGAAGATTCAGATAAGTTAATAGCGGCCCTGCCTGCGGCTACTGAGGTTTTCCGCAATATGGTCATCGAGATGAAAAAGGCTCAGACCAAAAAATTAATTATCGATTTAAGAAAGAATAGTGGCGGGAATTCTCTCCTGGTCAATATTCTCGCCTACTTCCTGTTTCCCGAGGAAGCGGTGAAGAAAGCGGTCACGTCCTTTTCGATAAAAAAATATTCTGACCTCTATTTCGCCAATTACCAAAATGATTCCTTAGAAAAAATTAACCAGAAGAGACAAATCTGCCTGATGAAAGAAGATTATGATTTTGCCGAAGACCCTTATTTTAAAACTGAGTCGCTGTCAATAAGGGGAGAGGAAAAGGAACTGGAAGAATACCTTCAAATGAGTCCTACTTTTTACGCTGAATATAAGAGCGGTCAATATAAAAATCATTATCGACCTCCCGAGCTCATTGTTATTTCGTCGCCCTGGACTTATAGCTCAGGTTACACTCTCATGTCGTTATTGTATAAAATGGGAGCGAAAATAGTGGGCGTCGCCTCGGGACAATCAGGCAATTGTTTTGGTGATACTCTGATGTTTCAGCTAAAAAATAGCGGCCTTCGAGGCTATGTGTCTTATAAGTTATTTCTTGATTTTCCTGAGGACCCGAAATTAGGTTATATTCTCAGGCCACATCGAGAGTTAACTTATAAGGATTTAATCCGCCATCACTTTGACCCGAACACGTCTGTTTTGCTGGCCCTCGAGAAATGACGGACGTGTGAAGATGAGCTTAAAAATTTTTAGACAGATGAATTTCGACCCTAATTTTATATAAAATTCTTTCATAAAAAAATTTCGTGACGATGTTTTATAGTCTTAGATACTCATCTAATACGGTCTAGTATTCTCCTTATTAATAATTATTGAACTTATTATTTCTTGGCTTTAATAATCAGGTCCAGCAGCTTAAGGTATTGGTCGCGAGAGACGGTTTCTTTTGTTTTCTGGTTGTTGACTTTATGAGCGACCACGAGGTTAAGTTTGGGGATGACGGTTATGAACTGGCCAAGAGCGCCGATGGCGGTATAAGCTCCCTTATACGGCCCTCGGGCTCCTGCGCCGTCAAAAACCCACCAGAGATAGCCATAGCCCAATGGCCCTTGGCGTAGAAATTCCGGATTCATTTCCTGAACTCTGGTTAACGGGCTGGTGGATTTCTTGACCCAATCTCGCGGAATTAACTGTTGCCCTTTCCAGTTTCCTTCCCTGAGCATGAGATAACCAAGGCGAGCCATATCCCTGGTGGAAATCCACATATGATAGGCTGGATGAATGGATTTGGTTAAGTCGCCTGATTTTCGTTGGAGCTCGCGGCGGAAATCTTCCATCTCCAGGGGGATGGCTAAATCCTTTTCCAAAGCATCATAGATATTGAGGCCTGTTTCCTGCTCGAAAATAGTCCCGAGGGCGTTAAAATCCCAGTTGCTGTAAAGGTAATAGGTGCCGGGCCTTTTTGAACCCCGGGGCGGCGCATAAGCTAAATGGTCGCCGCTGTTTGCAGCCGGATGATAAACGCCGGAGCGGGCCATTAAAAGGTCAGCGATGGTGGCCTTCAGTTCTCGGGGCAAAAGGCCGCCATGGTCAGTTATATTGAGCTCAGCCAAAGTTTTATCGAGGCGAATCTGCCCCCTCTGGACGTGCTTTCCAAAGAGCATGGATAAAACGCTTTTGCGAACCGAGGCCAAATAGCTGAGCTCTGAGGTATCGCCATAATCGAAGAGGATGCGGCCGTCGGAGACAACGACCAGCGAGGTTGTGGCTAAGGTTTTAACATAATCCAGGGCAGCCTGGATTCTCTTTGCTTCGAAACCCGCAGCTTCTGGTGAGGCATGGCGTTCCCAGGTTTTTCCGGGGTAGACCGCTGTTTTAATCGTTGGGGATAATGATGAGGATTGAGTGGCACAGGCCGAAAGAAAAATGAGAAAGGCAGAAAGAAAAACTAAAGAGAGAGGAAAAATGGAGCAGGCTAATTTGTCTGGTGATAAACGCTTCGCCCCCCTTTTTTGGTCGATTGCCTTAAGACTGGCTCGAGGCAATATTTTGGCTCTCATTCAGTCCTCCTCGCCTTCACCCTTCTCTTTTTTGTCTCTTTGTCCCTGTCCTTTTGCCCCCAATGTTTTGTGCTCAGGGTTCAAGGCAAGAGAAGATTAAATTTTAGGTCCCCGCGGCCCAGAGAAACAGAAACATTGTTTATCGCCGCGCTTATTTCATAGCTTATCCTCTTAGTTGTCTGGATCAGAGTTAATCCCTTAAAAAAAATTCCGAAGCCCAGGCTCTCGACACAGCGAAAGGTTAACTCAGTGGACCTCCCTGAGTCGAGCTTTTGAATGGACACGGAATCGAAGCACAAACTCTGGTTTTCAACCATAAAATAGGCCCTTACGGTTATATTGTTTAGTCCTTCCGAAGACTTATTGGTTAGGTTGATTTTTATCAAAGGGACATATATTTCTTCAACTCCGGCCAGTCTTTTTTGCCAGCCGGAATCAACGACTGTGCAATCGAGAAACCCTCTAAGCCGCTCTTCCTCTTGCTTCCTTTGTTCGTAGGCCCTTTTTAGTTTGGTGGAAGGAATACTCGCCAGGTAAGACAAAACAAAAACCGCGGCAGCGAATATTGCCAAGCTGGCAAGGACAATCGCCAGATTTTTGCCCCAGACGAGGGGATTCAGCTTCATTTTAGGCGGCCGGGACATCTTTTTCATCTTTATGATATTAAAAAGACCTAAGGGTATCCAGAACAAATAATGGAGGCGCAAGCAATGGTGATATGATGCTCATTCACCCCTTTTCGTGGCAGCCGTAACAGGCTTATTTCTTAATAGATAGCAGAGTTGCTTATCATAGTCTCTATTGGGTATCCTTTTAATAATTACTAAAAATGCTTATTATTATCATACATTATTATACCAGATTTGTCGGTTATTGCTTGACATTATTATTATTTTTTGCCTATATTTAAATTGTGACTAGAATCTACGAGAGAAAGCTAACCCCTTCATTATTAAATGAAATCAGCCTGCCGCAGATTGTGGTGCTGACCGGAATGAGGCAGGTAGGCAAGACCACTCTGATGAGGCAAGTTTTTAATAGTGTAAGCAGCCCCTCAAAAATCTTTCTGGACTTCGAAAATCCCCTCAATCATAAAATCTTTGAAGAAAAAAATTATGATAATATTCTGGCTAACCTGAGGGCCTTAGGGTTTTCCCTCGACAACAAGCCATACATTTTTATTGATGAGATACAACTCGCTCCTGAAGTAGTCAAGGCCATTAAGTATCTTTATGACCATTATAAAATTAAATTCTTTCTCACTGGCTCTGCCAGCTTTTATTTAAAAAATCTCTTTCCAGAATCACTTGCCGGGAGAAAAATAATTTATGATCTCTATCCTCTGGATTTTGAAGAGTTTTTAATATTCAAGGAAAAGTCAAGGCAGGTGCCGGAAGATTTTAAGGGTAAGGCCAGGGAAAAGAACCATATATCCTTCGAGCTCTATAAATCTTATTTTGAAGAATATATGACCTTTGGTGGGTTCCCGGGGGTAGCTCTTGAGAATGAGGGGCAAAGGAAGCAAAAGTTATTAGAAGACATATTTAAATCCTT
This sequence comes from uncultured Eubacteriales bacterium, assembly GCA_964627255.1. Lineage (GTDB taxonomy): Bacteria > Acidobacteriota > Aminicenantia > Aminicenantales > CALLJL01 > CALLJL01. Next base: position 4,947 of record CAZVIN010000051.1, on the reverse strand, counting down.
TTTTGAAAGGGATGTGAAAAGCCTGGCGGATTTCAAAGAGCTCGGCAAATTGCGCGATTTAATCTTGTTGCTGGCCAACCGGGTAGGTTCAAAAATTGAAATATCAAAAATAGCTTCTGAGATTGGGATATCTCGGGAGACTGTTTATTCCTACCTGAATTTTTTGGAAAAAAGCTATTTTATTTCTCTTGTGTCTCCCTACTCCCCGAGTCTTAACGGCGAGGTGCGAGGGGCAAAAAAAGTTTATTTTTGCGATTCAGGTCTTCTAAATTACCTGGGGAAAGTAACCGAGGGAACAATTCTAGAAAATGTTGTTTTCCAGTGTCTGCGGAGCCGTGGCCACCTTAATTATTATGAAAAATACAAAGGCTCTGAAATAGATTTTATTCTGAATAAAAAAATTGGCTTTGAAACTAAGCTCAAAGCTGACCAGGCAGATTGGCGTAGGTTGAAAAGGGTGGCTGAAAGTCTAAAACTCAAAGAATATTATCTGGTGTCCAAGAATTACACTACCCTTGAGGGAGTAATTCTGGCCCAAGATCTGTGATAATAAAAATATAAGGTTCATTTCCCGATTAGTTGGTAAAAAACTGGATAATTGATTGGGTAACTGTAAGATTTCATCAGAGTAAGAAGAGGCTTAAGGCAAAATACCAGAGCCAGAATGGAGAGAAAATATTTTCTGTGATTTGATAAATATTAACCATAACAAGAAAGAAGTTAGCCATTTCCTCGCCTTTTCAAGATTACATTTTCATCAACTAAATTGGATAAGAGCCAAAAATAAAATGCATCCAGATTGCATTGGAACGAGCCGGAATTGTAGCTTCCCATTGCAATTTAATGGTAAGGAATATAGTTACGATGAACATTATGAACCTTCTCCTTATAAAGTCGAGACTGATTTTCCAATCTTTATTGATGTATCGACAAATATTAAAAAAATATTTTGATAGGAAATTGCTTTCTGACTAAGGCGATGCGCTGCCGTGCTGTCGCCACGACAGTTTAAGGGTATCCAGACCAAAGAATGGAGGCGCACGCAATGGTGATGTGATATTTGCGTCGCCTCAAATAGGAAATAGGGTTAATGCCTATTTTAGGCGGAATTTCTTTGGAATGGTCAGAAAAAAATCAAATTGAGGTGCAGGTTAGAGAAGTGGAGATGCGCTCGGATAACGGCGCGGGAGGTGGGGCAGCGCCTGAGCTACGGTCATTGTTTTTGCTGCCCTCATCCTGCCATCGCCACGGCGGCGATTCATTACTTTTTTATTTTAGGGATGGGTTATTAATATTGAAATGGATTTTTTAGAGGAAACAGGGGCCGGCTTATTTGGCGTCAGCCCAGGTGCGGCCCCAGCCCAAATGAACCTTGAGCGGGACGCGTAGTGGATAAACATTTTCCATTTTTTCTTTGACCAGAGTTTCCATTTCCGCCCCTTCTTCTTCAGGCACTTCAAAAACCAGCTCGTCATGGACCTGGAGAATCATTTTGGTTTTAAGCCGACGACGTTTTATTTCGCGGTATATGTCAATCATCGCCTTTTTCATTATATCGGCCGCTGACCCCTGAATCGGCGCATTGAGGGCGATTCTTCTTCCCGCTTGCTGGGCGATTTTGTCTTTTTGTTTTAATTCCGGCACTTGGCGGATGCGGCCAAAGATGGTGGTGGTATAACCGCGCTCAGCCGCTTCTGCCACTGTGTTCTCCAAAAATTCAGCCACCTTGGGATGCTGGCTGAAATAGCGGTCGATAAAGCCCTGAGCTTCATGATTAGAAGTGCCAAGCTCTTTGGCTAAGGAAAAAGCCGATGTGCCATAGATAATACTGAAATTGATTATTTTCGCCCGGCGCCTCATCTCCTCAGGGAATAAAGAGGCGGCCTCGCCGAAGACCCGCCGGGCTGTTTCCGCATGAACGTCGCGGTCAGCCAAAAAAGTTTCCATCAATGCCGGGTCTTCGGAAAGATGGGCTAAAATGCGTAGTTCAATCTGGGAATAATCGGCCGCCAGCAGGAGATATCCATTCTCGGGAACAAAGGCTTGGCGGAAACGTTGCCCCATTTCTCCGCGAGCGGGAATATTCTGAAGGTTAGGTTCAGAGCTGGAAAGGCGGCCCGTCGCGGTCACCGTCTGGTTATAAGAGGTATGGATGCGACCAGTTTGGGGGTTAATCAATTCGGGTAAGGCGTCGGCATAGGTTGATTTAAGTTTGGCCAGGACCCGATATTCAAGAGCATATTGGGCCAGCGGATGAAGCGGCGCCAGCTCCTGGAGGACTTCCAGCGAGGTCGAAAAACGCTTGGTGACCTTGGTTTTTTTGCCCGGTGTTAGCTGGATTTTGCGGAAGAGGATATCAGCCAGCTGCTGCGGGGAATTGATATTAAACTCAACCCCGCTCACCTCATAAATCTTTTTTTCTAACCGCTGCAGCTCGCTCTCCAGTTCTCTTGAAAGTTTTTTCAGGGCATCGCGGTCGACCTTGACTCCCCAGATTTCCATTGCGGCCAGAACCTCGATTAAAGGGAGCTCGATTTCTCGGTAAAGCCTTTCGAGACCGGCTTGTTTCACCTTTGGCCAGAGAATCTGACTCAGCCGCAAAGCAAAATCAGCATCCTGGCAAGAATAGGGAGTAACTTTTTCTATCGGAATAGCATTCATTGTTTTGGCCGCTTTGCCCTTGCCCGCCACCTCCTCGTAAGAAATAGCCTGTTCCTGCAGGTAGTGCAGGGCCAGTTTATCCAAGTTATGTTTACCCCAGTTGGGCTCGAGAAGATAGGAGAGAATCATTGTGTCTAAGTCGATGCCCTGAAGCTCCAGCCCTTCTTTTTTTAGGACAATAAAATCATATTTGATATTTTGGCCGATTTTTTTGACCTCAGCGCTAGTTAGAACAGGGCTGAGTAAAGCCAAAGCTTCTTTCTTAGGAATCTGCGGTGGTGCCCCCTCATAATCATGGCCAAGCGGCAGATAATAAGCTTGGCCTGGCTCAACGGCCAAGGAGAGACCCACTAATCTGGCTTCGACGGGCGAGGGGCTATCGGTTTCTGTGTCTATGGAGACAAACTTTACTTTTTCTATCTGATTAATAAGCTTTTTAAGAATCTCCGCCTCAAGAATGGCTTGATATTCCTTGGGGGCTTGAGGTTTTTTTACAAAATTCTGAAGGAGGGAGGTAAACTCGAGCTCCTGAAATAGCTGCATGACTTCAGCGTGGTCAGGCTCAGAGACGGCAAAATCATCGAGGTTAAAGGCTAAGGGAAGACCCTTTTCGACGGTTACCAGTTGCCGGCTCAGGTTGAGACTTTCCAAATTTTGCCGGATAGCTTCGCGAAGGCGGGCGGGCTCAACCTTTTCCAGGTTACTCAGCAGGTTATTGAGGGAGCCAAACTGCTGGATCAAGCTCTTAGAGGTTTTTTCGCCAATTCCCGGCACGCCAGGAACATTATCGGTTGGGTCGCCCCAGAGAGAGAGAACATCCACCACTTGCTCGGGCGAAACGCCAAAAAATTCCTTCACCTTTTCTGGGTCTAAATAGATGTCCTTAGCCGGGTTATAAATAAGCGTCCTGTGGTCCACCAATTGAAAGAGGTCTTTATCGGTAGTGACAATTATGGTCTGGATACCTTTCTCGGCGGCCAACCGAGACAAACTGGCTAAAACATCGTCGGCTTCATAATTTTCATATTCAAAAAGGGGAATTCGCAGGGCTTGGATAACCTTTTTCAATACCGGCACCTGAGCTTGAAGGTCATCAGGCATGGGTTTTCGCTGGGCTTTGTAGGCTTCAAAAGCCTTATGGCGCAAGGTGGGGCGACCAGTATCAAAAACAATGCCTAAATATTCTGGTTTTTCCTGCTCCTGAATTTTGCGGAGCGTATTAAGGAAGCCATAGATGGCGTTGGTCGGGAAACCCTGAGAGGTGGAGAGGCGTTGAATGGCATAGTAAGAGCGATAGAGAATGGAATTGCCGTCGATGAGAAAAAGCTTTTTAGGCGCCACCACCTGGACCCTGCTTTTCTTCGGGAGTAAGGAAATGGTCAAATTTTCCAGCCTGGACCTCTGCAATAATAGAATTGTGGAGGTCTTTAAGGAGCGATTGGGCCTTTTCACTGAAGTTAGGTTGATTGAGAAAGGAAGCGTAAGAGAGGCGCCGGGAATGGACCATCCGGCCTGATTTATACAGAAGGGCCTGAATAACTGGTTCTCGTGGCCCAAGGTCCTGGGTCTGGAGATGGAAGCGAGCCCCTTTGCGAACTATTTCTTCATTCAGCCCCTTCATTTATTCTCCTCTTTTCCTTTATTTCCTTTTTCTCCTTATTTTCTTATCTGTCCTTTTTTCCTTTTATTTTAATTTATTTTCCATCTTTTGACTTTTAATTTTTATTTTAAATCATAATTTTTCTCTCTCTGGCTTCTTATCCACATGCCTAATAGTCCTTATCCCTGCCCTTTAATTATAATGTCCTAACAGCTGGTCATGTCAAATTTTGTTCGCAGGAGATGTCGAGTCTCAAAATATCGGGCTGGAACCTCCAGATGATATGGCTGGGCTATAAAAACATAGATAAATGCAGCTGGTAAAAGGGATTTAGGGGCTATGGACAGGAATAAATTAAAAGAAAAAAAATAATTGACCTACCCCCCTTCGACATAAGGACTGTTTTGTACACTAATACTTATTAAGCACTGATTTTGGAACAACTATGAGAGCAGCTCCCTTATTTGTTCGATTACTTCCTGATTATAAATAATCTTTTTTCTATCCTTAGTAGTGGTAAAGATTATAAAAACGTCACCCCCCTCCTCTTTTTTAAACTTCTCATGCGTCCTCTCCAACCATTTTCGCCATTTGTGAATCTCGGGCAGTTGCTCATAAGTTAATGGCTTAATCTGAAGCCCTATAAGTCTATTTGGCGCTCTGAGATAAAAATCAACATTATAAAG
>CAZVIN010000050.1:0-6674 GCA_964627255.1 uncultured Eubacteriales bacterium | reverse complement strand
GCCGTCTCGGCGCACTTCTGCCCGGAGAAAGCAGAGCGGCGGCTGACCAAAGCTCAAGCAAGGTCTTTCACCCACCCCTTCGAGCAGCCCGGTTTCATCCTCAAAAAGAAAGAAATAGCGCCGCTGGCCGTTGGTTTCCTTCAACCTGGCGTCGACCACTCGGACCAAAAGTTCCACTACCTGGCCGAGATAATTCTTAAGGTCGGCAATCCGCAAGCCAGGTCTGGGGCCATCAAAAAGGGTTAGCGGGTCAGCTCCTGGACTGAAACCCAAAGCTTCGAGGAGCATCTTTTGTTTTTCCTTCTCCTCTAAGTCGCAGGGAGGCGAAACGTTCTCTATTCCCTGAAAATAGCGGAGGAGCTGATGAGCCCGACGGGGCTCTAAGGAATCGAACACGCCAGCTCGGATCAGGGCTAAGAGTTCAGCCCTTCTCGGTTTGACCCGGCCGAGAAAATCTTCGACGGAAAGAAACGGCCCCTTATTCCTCTCTTCGATTATTTTAGTCACCAGCTTAGGCCCGAGGCCTTTGATGAAAGATAGGCCCACCCGGATGGCCTGGCCTTCAACCTCGAAGCGAGAGCCACTCCGGTTAACATCCGGGGGAAGGAAAACTATACCCCAGCGTTTAGCTTCCTCGACGTATTCCTCCAGGGGATAATAACCACCGCCAGCGTTGAGGACAGAAGTGAAATAAAGCAACGGATAATGGGCTTTAAGGTAAACAGCCTGATAGGCCATAGCCGCATAAGAAGCACTGTGGGCTTTATTGAAGGAATAAGCAGAAAATTTTTCCATTGTTTTCCAGAGTCGTCCCGTCTCTCCTTCACTATAACCCCTTTCTCCGGCTCCCTGAAAAAATCTCTCCTTCCATTCCAAAGCCTCCGCCCGCTTCAGGCTACGCCGGAGGAGGTCGGCCTCACCTGGTGTCAGGCCCGCCACTCTCTCGGCCACCTGCATCACCTGCTCCTCATAGAGAAGAAGACCGCCAGTTTCAGGAAGAATCCGCCTGAGAAGGGGGTCAGGGTTGACTTTTTTCCCTTCTCGCTGGCGAAGCAGAGTTTCTTTCATCCCGCTCTCAGTTGGCCCGGGTCGGATAAGAGCCAAAGCCTGGGTTAATTCTTGGATATTTTCTGGCTTCATCCGCCGCAGGAGGTTCATCATCGCCGGGCTTTCCACCTGGAAGCAGCCAATCGTCTTCCCTTCGGCGAGGAGATGAAAGACCTTCGGGTCAGTCGGAGGAAGGGAATTCAACCGAAGCTTGGCCTTCGTGGCGGCGATGGCCGCCAGACCCCGGACCGAAAGTAAGTCAAGCTTGATTAGCTTGAGAGCCTCGACAGCGTCCCGGTCATAATGACTCATGGGAAAGCCCTTGGCCGAGGCTTCCAGTGGCAGATACCGAGTGACGGGCGAGGGCGTCAGGATTACCCCGCCCACATGCAGGGATTTTTCAGCCAAAACGCCCTGGAGGTCAGCCGCCATTTGCCAGACTTCAAGATAACCGGCGGCTGGTTTGGCCGCTCGCAGATACTCAGGGTCAGCAAAAAGAGGGAGGGAGCGGCAGAATTTTCTCGCTTCCTCGGGAGCTACCCCAAAGGCCCGAGCTGTTTCATAAAGCGCTGAACGAGCCCGGTAATTTTTCAAGCTGCAGACAAAGGCGGCGCCTGTCTTTCCTCGGCCGTATCTTTCCAGAACATAGCGCAGGACTTCGTCGCGGTAGCGGGAGTCAAAATCCAGGTCGATATCAGGAGGGTCGTCACGGCCGCGGTTAAGAAAGCGCTCAAAGTAAAGGTCAAATTCGAGAGGGTTAACCCAGGATATTCCCAGAAGATAAGCCAGGTAGGAGGAAGCGCCTGAACCCTTCAGGTTATGGAGGATACCGCGACGCCGGGCCCATTCAACCACGTCATAGACTAAAAGAAAATAAGGTGCAAAACCAGCCCGCTCGATAACTTCCAGCTCATACCTGGCCCTTTCTCTTGCCTGCCAGCTTAGCTGGCGCTGCTGGCGCAATCTTTCCATAACCACCTGGCGCAAAGTATAGGGGAAAAGGTCCGGGGAAAGAGGCGGAACTATTTCTGTCAGGTTAAACTCGCAACGGTCAGCTATTTCCAGAGTCTGACGGAAGAGAGAGGCCACTTCGCGGCCGAACCTTCGCCAGGCTAAACCAGCCTGCTGGGGACCGAAAAGCTCCACCACCCCAGCCCATTTTTCCTTCGCTGGAGGAAAGGGAATTTTTTTCTCGATGGCGTGAAGAAGAATAAGGCGGTCAGGGTTGTTGATGTATTTCAGCGGCGAAGCCCAGACCAGAGGCCAGGGCTCACCAGCCATTAACTCCTTGACTCGGGTGAAATTAAAAAAATCAACTCCCAGAGCTAAGTCAGCCCCTGCCCGCCGGAGGTGATAAATTTCCCGGGGCAGTTCCTTATCCCTAACCGAGGGTAAAAAAATGATGACGAGGCCTTCTACTGGCCAATCACTCGCTTCTTTTTCTGGCTGGTTGATAATCTCCATCAGGTTCCAGTAGCCTTCCCGGGTCTTGACCAGAAAGAGAAAAAGCCCCACCTTTCTTTCTATCTCACAACCAAAAAGAGGTTTAAACCCGGCCCTTGAGGCAATATTTTTCCATTTAGTCCAGCCATAAAGACTCTGAATGTCGCTCAGAGCCGCGGCCCGAAGCTTGTGGCGGGCGGCCCAGGAGCCAAGCTCTTCCAAGGTGGCGGCGCCATGACCGCGGCTGAAAACAGAATGAAGGCGAAGAGGCACAAAAGATTCTGTCGGCATCCTTTACCTCGTCAGAGAGGCGGTCTTCAGGACAAAACCCCTTTCCTTCTCCAAAGGATAGATGGCCTCAAGCATTCTTTCTCGGGCGGTGAGGATCGCCCCAAAACCGTATTTCTCCCGCACCCGGTCTAAAGCCTGGCCTAACCTTTCGAAGCGGGAAGTGTCGGGTTCAAAAAGAGTTAGGGATTTAGAGCGGACCAGGTCCGAAGCTTTGACCCCAACGAGACGCAGGGCTAAGCGGCAGGAAGAGAAAAGCTGGAGAAAAAGGTCTGCGGCCAGGCGGTAGATGCTCACCATGTCTTGAACTGGGGTGACAAGGAGGCGGCGCCGCGCTTCCGTCCGGAAATCAGAGAGGCGAATCTTGACCTCGATGATATGGGCATAAAGATTTTCCTCGCGCAGAGCCAAAGCTAAGCGGTCGCTGAGATAAGCTAGATGAGCTAAAAGCAGTCTTTTATCCCAGATATCTTGAAGAAAGGTTGTCTCGCGGGAAATAGACTTAGGGGGAGAAAAGTTGGCTACTGGCCGGGCGTCAATGCCTCTGGCCTGAAGGTAAATCTCCTCGCCGTTCAGCCCGAAAAGCTGCCGGAGAGTGGAGCGAGGCAAACCCCAGAGGTCGCCGATTTTGTGGATGCCGAGAAGCCGGAGGACAACCTGCGCCTTAGGCCCAATCCCCGGAATATCCTCAATTCCCAGGTCGCGGAGAAAGGCTTCCTCCTCCCCTGCTTTGAGCTCGAAAAAACCGCCTGGTTTGGCCCGTTTGGTGGCCAGCTTGGCCAGGATTTTATTCGGCCCCACCCCCACTGAAACCTTCAATCCCAACTCCCTCTCCACCCTCTCTTTAATTTTCTTGGCAGTGGAGGAAAAATCAGCATAGAGAGGACGGCAGCGGGTGAGCTCGAGGTAAGCTTCATCTAAGGAAGCGACCTCGATGTCAGGGGTATATTCCTGGAGGAGGCGGAAGAACTGGTCGGAGAAAGCCTGATAAAGCTCGAAGTTTCCCCGCAGAAAAACAGCCTGAGGACAGAGCTGGTAAGCCTGACGCAGGGACATGCCAGAATGAACGCCATAGCGGCGGGCTTCGTAGTTACAGGTGGAGGCAACCCCTCGCTCTTGGGGTAGGCCGCCTACGATAATCGGTTTTCCCTTGAGTTCAGGATGAAGGAGCTCCTCCACCGCGGCAAAAAAGGCGTCGATGTCGATATGGACGATAGTTCGACCCTTCATCCTGTCCTCCGGGCTGGAAAATCTTAGCTTCAGTACTTCCGGAGTAGCCCTACGACTCGGCCAACCACCCGCAGTTCTTTGACCTCGATGGGCCCAAACTCAGGGTTTTCAGGCACGAGGAGAACCCGACCTGCCTCCATCTTTAATCTCTTCAGGGTAACGGACCCGTCTTCTAACTGGGCAACGACCATCTCCCCGGGCGAGGCTGTGTCTGTTTTTTCAATAAGAACGAGGTCACCGTCGTCGATATAGGCGTCGATCATACTTCTTCCTTGAACCCGAAGGCAGAAAACCGGCTGCTGACGTCGGCCGAGCATCCACTCAGGAATATCCACTGTCTCGCCTAAGTCGTCGAAAACCTCCCGTGGGGAGCCCGCGGGCACCAGGCCAACCAGAGGCACCCGGGCTGGTCTGAACAAGGGAGAAGTTGGGGTAAGGAGCTGCAGTTCACCTGCTTCCCGGCGCAAATAACCCTTCCTTTCCAAGCTGCGCAGATGTTTGAAAACAGCCGAGGGGCTAACAATCCCCACCAGACGGCTTAGTTCCCGGATGGTGGGAGCATAGCCGTGTTCTCGGAGAAAAGACTCTACAGCCTCGAGGACTCTGGCCTGCTGCCGGGTAAGGCTCTTGCGCAATTTATTCACCATTTTGTTCACCTTTTATAAAATAAGCCGACTCCAGCCCTTTGTCAAGTCCCCGGCCAAAATTTTTTCTTTTACCTAAACCAACTTTATCTTCTATTTCAAATCAGGAGTCTGGGAATCTTCACGAGCAGGGCATTCTTTACCTCTGCTCTGGTGTTACTTAGCCACGGATCCAGCCTTGAAGGCCTGGCAGCGCCAAGGCCGCCAGCGACTTTCCCTCCAGGCGAACTATCAGACCCGATCCCTCGATGAGAGGCTAAGGCTTCATCCAGGCCCTTCAGCCTGTCTCTCTAACTTTTTCCTGGGAGGCCAAAATTTAATCATTACATTGTTAGCTGTTTCTGATATAATTAATAATCATTCTGGTAGGGACACTTAAGGCTGGGAAGGGAACGTGAAGGGAAAGAAGATAACTATGCCGAAGAAAAAGAAAGACAGTGCTGCCAAAAAAATTACCAAACCTGAGGTTGCGGCTTCTTGGCCTTTTTTATCACCCGCCTTTCCCCCTCCCCCCAAACAACGTCGCCGGAGTATAACCGACCTTGGACCGCATGAGCATGTAGCTTTCCTTTTTCGCGACGAGGCCGAATGGGCGGCCGTTGTCCCGTCTTATATCGCCTCCGGCCTGGGGAAAAAAGAGAAATGCCTGGTCATAGTCGATAGTCACGAAATCAATTTGGTTCGTCAGCATCTCGTTCGCTTAGGGTTGAACATAGAAGCAGTCACGAAGTCTGGCCAGTTGGTCATTATACCGGCCTCGGAGGCTTACCTTCGCCGCGGCCCTTTCTCTCCTGAAAAGATGATCGCTTTTTTAAAAGCCGAGACAGAGAAAGCTCTTTCCGAAGGCTACACAGCTCTTAGAGCTACCGGCGAGATGACCTGGGCACTGCGCTCGTCTTCAGACCTCGGAAAACTCTTTGAGTACGAAGCCAAGCTCAATCATGATTTCTTCCCTCATTATCCTTGTATCGACCTTTGTCAGTATGACCGTCGGCGTTTCACGGGTGTCACTCTCAAAGAAATTATCTTGAACCACCCGCTTATTTCTTTCCAGGACGGTGTTTATCAAAACTTCTATTATTTCCCCCCTGAAGAATATTTTGACCCGCGCCGCGCTGAGCTTGAAGTTGACCGGTGGCTAAAAAATCTCATAGACGGACATTCAGCCCTTGAGGCCCTGGAGGAAAACGCCGAGCGTTTTCGCTCCCTCTATCAAAATTCCACAATCGGTCTTTATCGCACCACGCCCGATGGCCGGATTCTTTTGGCCAATCCAACCCTGGTAAGGATGCTCGGCTACGATTCTTTCGAAGAACTCAGCCAAAGGAACCTGGAAAAAGACGGGTTTGAACCTTCCTATCCCCGGTCTAAATTTATCGAAAAAATAGAAAAGGACGGCGAGGTTTATGGGTTAGAATCAGCCTGGAAAAGGCGCGACGGGTCAATTATTTATGTCCGAGAAAGCGCCCGAGCGATTCGCGACGCTTCTGGCCGAACCCTTTTCTATGACGGCACAGTCGAAGATATCACCGAGAAAAAATTGGCCGAAGAAAAGCTCCTCTCTTCGCTCCAGGAAAAAGAGGTTTTGCTGAAAGAACTCCATCACCGAGTTAAGAATAATCTTCAGGTCATAATTAGCCTCCTCCGGCTCCAAAGCCGTTATCTTGACGACCCGCGGCTCCTCGAGCTTCTCCAGGCCAGCCAAAACCGGATTCGCAGCATGGCCATGATTCATGAACAGCTCTACACCTCGCAAAATTTTGCCCGAGTTGATTTTGATGAATATATTAAAAACCTCATTACTCACTTGTATGTAGTTTACGGCGTTCGCCCGGACCGAGTTTCCTTTAAAGTTCAAGCGGCCAAAATTTACCTCGACATTAACCGGGCTATTCCCTGCGGGATGATTATTAATGAGCTGGTTAGTAATGCCCTGCGACATGCCTTTCCCGAAAATAGACAAGGCGAAATTATCGTCAGCTTAAAACAGGATGAAATCGGTCGTTTCTATTTACTGGTCAA
>CAZVIN010000049.1:0-20254 GCA_964627255.1 uncultured Eubacteriales bacterium | reverse complement strand
CCCATCGTTTTCAGGGGCCAAATGAGTTCGCTTCTTGGCTCAACGGCTGCCTATAATATATTAATTCTATCGGAATAATAGAAAAAGTAAACTATTATTTAATTGTCAGAATATACGTTTTATATATTTTTGAATCCTGTCCTTTTGACCTTATCTCGTTAAGAAGTGCCCCCGGGTAAGAGATGCCAGCGCCTCTGAGTAGTTCGAACCGGTTAGCTTCGGAAGCGCTCCCAGATAAGAGGGGTTGCAGGTTTAATTTGCCGTTGAGGCTAACCCGCTGGATTAACTAAGCCCAACGGGAAAATGTCTCAACAAAAGTCTTGAATCTGCGGCCGGTTCAACGCTTCCCGATGGCTTTAAGCTTAGAACTGATAGTTGCTTCTCGGTCAAGACGATGGTCGATTCGTAGGTCGATATGAATTCTCTTCACTCCCATTTTTATTAAGGCCTCGTGAGCTTGCTTAATGACTTCAAAGAGTCGGTCGAGGGAAGGGGCCTCAATCGTTGTTGACATCCCGCCGGTTTCAGAATGCAGCCCGGAAGCTTCAATCACGCGGACCGCTTCCTGAACATAGCGGCTGACAGAAACACCTTCGCTCGTAGGAAAGATGGCCAACTCAGCAATAATCATCTTCTTTCCTCCTAAACATCTAATATATGGGGTGGTTAGCTGGAGGTCAACAACTTAGGGGTTTCTCAAGCTGGGCGCAGAAAAAACTAAAGCCAGGGGTTCTATTGTGGGCTAAGCCAGCGTTATTACCCTGGGCTCAGAGATTTTTTTGGGATATAAAATCTTAATGACCTCTAAGCGCTCAGGCCCAAAATGCCTAAACAGGGAGCGCCGTTCATCCTCGGTTGCCACTGCCACCTATAAAGGCGCGACGGACTGTTAAAATCTAACTGCAAGTTAGTCTTAATTAATCAGCCGGGCTATCTATTAGGGAAAGGCGGGTGTTTCCTGGCTGCAAGGTAAGGCGCTTAATCAGCATGGTGGCGTAGGAGCCACGTCCTAATTCAAAAGAAAGGGTAATTTTTTTCCAGTTAGGATAAAGCTCATCATCGCCGGCCTCAACTATTTTCAGGTTTTGGGGAAAAGACGCAGCCGGTCGAAGAAAAGAACGGAAACTGACGAGGCGCAAAACTAGCGTTCGGAAAGAAGAGAGAGTCAAACCCTTTTCCGCGAGAAGTTCAGAAAAGAGCCGCCCGCTGAGCTCGTCCTGGAACAAGGGGTTGCGGCCAGCTGTTGGCAGCTTAAGGGCTTGAAAATAATTTCTTTCTGTTTCGCCTAACTTCCGCCAGAAAAGATAATCTCCTTCCCGGCCGGAGACTGAAAGATAAGGTATGTCAAGCTTCCGGATGAGACGACGCAGACATTCATTCCAGAGATGGGCCTGGTAAGAAGCATAAAGAAAAGAGACTTCTTCTGGCGGGATGAATTTGAGGGCAAATTCTGGTCTTGTGGGGTTGGCTTCAAGAGCCGCCAAAATTTTTTTCTCCCCCGGCTTTTGAGCTAATTCCAAGCACTGACGCCAGTTTTTCCAGTTAAAGAGAAAAGCCCTTCGCCTTTCTTTCTCCCTTTTTTTCATGCTGGGAGTCAGGGAGGTTAAATAGACCTGTAGAGCACCCTTCCAGTGTCGACGCAGGATCTTTTCGGCAAAAAAGCCCCGCTCCGGGTCATAACTTCGAAAGCGCTGGTCGTCGAAATAATTAGGAAAGCCAAAAATATTGACCTCCTCCGTGGCTACCAATACTGGCTCAATTTCTTTGAGGCGTCGCAGCGTAATTTGGAAAAAATTTCCTTCAAGAAGGTCGGGCCCCATTGGCCTTTCCATGAAGCCTAAGGGCTGAAGGCGGATATTTTTTTCTTCCAATCCCTCTTTTGGTCCCCGAAAGATGGTTACGTGTTGAGTGGTTAGGGCATATTTATCTTTGCGGCCACCCCAGGAAAGAGACGACAAAGGTAGGCTGAAATGGCGGGCGACGAGGCGGCCGGCTTCCTCAGTGGTTAACCCTTTTTTGGTCAGAGTATAAACACAATAGCGACCCGAGGCGACGAGGGGCAGCGAAGCCTTTTCTTCCACCCGAAACTCTTCGGGTCTGACTTTGATCATGAACTAATTATGACCTATCGGCAGTTGGTTCACAACTTTTTGAGCAGAGGTTAGCTCTATTAACTCAAATTATTGATTACACCTTTTCGCCGCGCTAAAGGAGAAGTTGCCTCCCTAAAAACTCAAGAATTAAAAATTAAAGATAAAATTCTATGGGCCTGCTCTTTTATTTATCGGCGATAGCTCTGTGCACCCCTTAATCATAATAGATATTTCCTATTTTTTGAGGCCACGATGCATGTTTATTGCCGTCTTTATTCCTGCCTTCTATTCGGGCTGGTGCTAATGGTATGAACAGGATAGCGGAAACGAAATATTTGTTATCTTTATTGCCGCTGAGGAAAGCTTAGAAATTATTGATAATTTCCAAGTCGTCGGTGAAAGAAAACAAGGAATTAAATTGATTTTGGCCTTTATTTTAGAGGATTGCTTAGGGGAAAAGATTAGGATAATATTTCCCTGAAATTAAAGCCGGTCTAATTAGAAAGGAGGCGCGATGAGAAAATTGACTGCCTATATAAGGCGAAAGAGTTTAAGCCAAACCTGTCTTTTGAGCCTGAGCTTTTTTGTCTTCATCCTAACCTTTTTTTTGCCTTTAGCGGGTCAGGCTCCGCCGCGGGGCATAGAGCTTTATAAGAAGTTAGCCGACCCGAACCTGGTCAAATTTGAAGGCCTTCGCCGTGTCCAGTGGCTACCGGGTGGCCAAGCCTATTATTTTCAGGAAAAGGATACTTTTAAAAAAGTCGACCCGAAAACAGGTGAGACTTCGCCTCTTTTTGACGAGGCTAAAATTATTGCTGCCTACAATCGGTTGACCGGAAAGAATATAACTTCCCTTCCTTTTAAAAATTTTTCTTTTATTGAAAAGGGCCGAAGAATTATGTTTTCGGAGGAGGAAGGACGCTTAGTTTATCTTTGTGACCCGGAAACAGGGGAGATGGTTCGGCATGTTTTCCGCTATTCTGCCACTGGCGTCCGGGGCCGGCGGTATACCGAAGTCTTTTCTCCTGATTACCGCTTCACGGCCTATGCCCGGGATTATAACCTTTATCTTCATGACTTGGAAAAAGACTTGGAAGTGGCTCTGACCACAGATGGTCGCGAAGAACTGCGGAACGGCTGGCCCGATTGGGTTTATCCTGAGGAACTAAATCAATACGAGGCTTTCTGGTGGTCACCCGATGGCCAGATGATTGCTTTTATGCAGTTTGACGAGCGACCCGTGGCACTTTATCCCCTTGTCCACGATGCTGGCATTCCGACCAAGTTCGAGCTGATGCGTTATCCTAAAGCGGGTGCCAATAACCCGATTATTAGGCTGTTCGTCGTCGATGTGAAGACGAAGAAATTAGTTCAGATAGATACGGGCGTTGAGACTAATATTTATCTTTTCAAAGGCCAATGGACACCCGACGGCCGGGAGTTCACTTTTCTGCGGATGAATCGCCTCCAGAATAAGCTGGAATTATTGGCGGCCAACCCCAAGACAGGGCAATCGAGAGTGATTCTGAAGGAGGAGGAACCTTGTTATTTTAACGAAGACGTGCGGGCTATTTTTCTGAGCGACGGCCAGCGCTTCCTCTGGACTTCAGAGGTCACAGGATGGAAAGAGATTTATCTTTATGATATGAGAGGCAAGCTCATCAAGCAGCTCACTAATCTAAAGCTGCCGGTGGGGAATATATTAGAAGTTGACGAAAAGGGCGGCTGGGTTTATTTCACCGGCTATGAGACGAGGGGGTGTGACCAGCATCTTTATCGCATTAAGCTCGACGGCACGGGGCTGGCGAAGTTAACCACCAAGCCTGGTTGGCATTCAGTTAATGTGGCGCCTGGCGGCAATTATTTTCTCGATGAGTTTTCCTCGTGGGATGACCCCCCCGAACTTAACCTCTATGCTGGTAACGGCGCTTTTATCCGCCAGCTCGGTCGGAGCATTTTGACTGAAGAATTTCAGCAGTTAAGCTTGCTTAAGCCCGAACATTTTATCTTTAAATCGGCCGACGGCAAAGACGACATTGACGGTATTATTTTCAAGCCAGCTGATTTTGACCCCGCCAAAAAGTATCCGGTTTATTATGCCGTTTATGGCGGACCAGGAGCCAGGATGATTCGCAATACCTGGCAGATGACGAGTCCCAACCAGCGCCTCGCCCAGCTTGGCTTTATCGTCTTACAGACTGACCACAGTGGAGTTTCCCAGCGGGGCAAAGTCTTCCAGACAAAGAGCTATCTGAAATTAGGGCAGGTGGAGTTAGCCGACCATGTCGCGGCCATCAAACATCTCAGCCAATATCCCTGGTTTGATACCTCCCGAGTGGGCATTACTGGTCATTCCTACGGAGGTTATTTAACCTGCCTGGCCTTGCTTAAAGAGCCAGAGGTTTTTCAGGTGGGAGTGGCTGGCGCCCCGGTCACTGATTGGCGAAACTATGATTCCATTTATACCGAAAGATACATGAGGCGTCCGGAGGATAACCCGGATGGTTACGAAAAGGGTTCATGTTTAAACTTCGTCAAGAATTTTAAGGGAAAATTGCAGATTCACCACGGCACAGTGGACGATAACGTCCATCCAGCTAATACGATTCAGCTAATTTACGCTTTGCTGCGCGAAGGTAAGAGGTTAGAGTGGAAAATGTATCCAGAGCAGGACCACGGCATCCGTTTTGCCCAGTATGGCCAAGACCGCCTTGATTTCATGATCCTGCATCTTAAGCCCGAAACCTGGGAGCAATGGTTTAAAGAAGGCCAGAAATAAAGGGCGCCTCTAAAGGGATAATAGCCATAAGAGGAAATATTCTGAATCCTCGTTTTTACTTATAGCTTGCCCTGGGTCGATATGTTCAGGGCACCGGAATAGTTGCCCAAGGAAATTCAGGCCTGAAAACCATTCCCACCTTCACCTCGACGAAAAACGTTGCTTACTCATTCAATCGAAGCCGTATTTCTATTATATGGCCTATGACATTCTCACCTTCACCTTGACGAAAAGCGTTGCTTACCTTTTCCCATGAAGAAAAGCTCAAGAATGGGGGCGTCTGTGAGGCCATCAAAGCGGGGTTCGCAGGATCCTCGAACAAAAGGGTGGAAAGCGAATCTGCCGGCGCTGAAATCATCAATTTTCCTAATCGCCTTTTGGCCAGTTAAGGTGTCCTTTTCTGGGGCTCAGTTTGCTTAGGATTAAGTCTAAAAGCAAGGCAAGCCCTTCATTTTCTGGTCTTAGCTTCCATCAGAGAATTTGATAAGACCATCTGGCCGGCCAATATCTTTGGATTTGGCCAAGGAGAAGCTTTTGGTGGGCAAAAACCTGGGATAAGTCGGTCATAAGATTAAATCATCGAGATTTTATTCCCCGCCAGCCAACACCTCAGTTAAGGAGTTCGATAAGAAGCACCGAGTATGCGGCCACAACGACTCTTCTTTCTCCCCACTGATATTGTTTGATTTCCGGATTAGCCGATTTTATTTCGGATATCTTCAGGCTCTTGAAGCCAAATGACTTATCGAGGGTGATTTTGTATTCTCGGGAAGAGATGTTGGCTACGAGGATGGAGGTCTCGCCGGTTTCTTTTTCCGCGGCGATGAGCCAGAGGGGCGAAGGTTTGGCTTCGGCGCGAGGGTCGGAATCAATAATAGGGATACCGGTCTGCAGGTGGATTTTGTGGTGATAAGTTGAAAACCAGCTCCAGAGTTTAAACGCTACGGCCGAAGGTTTGGGCCGGCCGTCGGCATAAAAGATACCATAAAAAAGGTCAAAGTTAGGGCTGGTATCAGTTCCCCGATAAACAAACGATTGGTCAACTTCTGCTCGCTGCAGGGCAATCCAGAAGGCCGTAAAATAAGCGGCCGCCTTTTCTCCGGTAATCAAGCTGGCGTCGGCGAGTTTTCTCTCTGTGTTCCACTCGGTGATATGGAGCTCACAATTTCTAATGCCTATTTTTTCCAGTAAAGACCGGTAATATTTCACCACCTCAAAAAATTCATGGGGATGGTTGCTGTATAGATGGAAAGACAAAAAGTCAGGGGAAAGGGAATTTTCTTTTAGAACCTCAAGAAAACGGGCAGCTCTTTGTTTAGCTGACGGCATTTTATAGGAGAGAACAGCCAGGCCGGGCCCACCGATTTTTATCTCTGGGAACTCCGTTTTCAAGGCAAGAAATGTTTCTATGAAGAATGCCTGAAAATCCTGCATCCCGGCGGGCCAGAAACGGTTCAAATCCGGCTCATTCCATATTTCCACGTATCTAAGCGGTGCTTTCCATTGGCGGGCCATTTCGGCATAATGACTAACCACTTCCACCGCCGCTCGACTGAGATGGGTCCTTTCCTTAGGGTTTCGCGGAATTCGCACGTTGTTATAGGAATCGCCGAGTCTCAAATAGACGGTGCACCTCGCTTTAATGATCCTTTGAAAAATTTCGTCACTGGCAGAAAAATTATAGGATAGAGGATTTTCCGGAGGAGCGTTGATATCTGGGTATATTTGGCTCAGGTCGAAAGGTCCGTAGAAATCATGGGTGCGGACGCTGCGAATTCCAAAGAGCTGATACTGCTCGGTCAGGTCCGCGTTGCCTCTTTCACCCGAGGGTGCCGGCCCGGCGTTGACACCCAGGAGCGGTTGAATAACGCCTTCTTTTTTGCCGGCGGAAATTGTCAGCTCGTCAGTCGGAAGATAAACCGGAGCATAATTATCGGGGTTCAATACTCTTTGGCCTCCGGGGATTTCCGCGGGTTTTTTCCGAGGCGGCTCTCTCTGTTGCTCTTTAAGCCAAATACCCGACGACGTTAGATTGAGGGCATTTAGAAAGAAAGATACGCCGATGGAAAGGAAAAGCAAAATTATTTTTTTCATAAATTTTTTTTATCATAGGAGCAAAGTATAGGCAATTTTGCGATTCGGTTGACTAAGAGGGATAAATTATTTTTGAAAAAAGGCTCGTGAGCATAAGGAGAAAGAAAGGCGCATGAGAAGCGCTCGCCTGCTCTGAGGGGTCAAAGGTCTGACTGGCGACCTTTAAAAAAATGTTTCTTCCGACTCTCTTGCAGGTAAAAAGTGGATATCTGGAGCCGCCTTTTAGCGAATTCGCCTCAATCGTTTTTATGACCATGAAGCTAAGATGAATATAAAAAAGCTACGACAGCGACCCAATAAAGTTTCCTCTAAAAATCTATATTGAAAGGCTGACGACATGCCTTCTTGCGCCCTCTATTCACCAGCTTTACCCGTACAAAACCCAGAAGTTCCAAAAAAATTAATCTGAGTGGCAAGAGAAGAATTCATCAACAAAGCTTCAGAGTAAGGTGATAGGTCCAGAAAAAAACCTGGCTAAACGTTTTAAGCCAATTAAATTATATTAAATTGAGGTCGACGAATGCTTTTAGGACAAGATCAAACTTATATTCAAGCTGATTTTGAGGCCAGGTTAAATCGGTTTATGGTCCGTTGTTTACTTGGTGGCAGGTCTGTTCTGGCCTATTTAGCCAATCCCGGAAGGCTCTGGGAAATCCTTGGGCCTGGCCGGAAATTATACCTGGTGCCTTCGCCAGCTTCCCGCAAGCTTCCGTACACTGTCGTGGCGGCTGATATTGATGGCCAACCGGTCCTTCTTCACACCCATTGGACCAACTTCTATGCAGAAAAATTGTTGTCCCAACAGCTTGTTCCCGGTTTAGAAGGCTGGACCTTGAAGAAAAAGGAGCTGCCGCTTGACTCCAGTCGCTTTGATTTTTTGCTCGAAGGAAAAGAGGGTTTAATGGCCCTCGAGGTTAAAACCTGTACTCTTTTTGCCCGTCATCTGGCCTTTTTTCCTGACGCCGTCACTGACCGCGGCCGGCGTCATCTTTTGACTTTAGATAGTCTGGCGCAAGAACCGGGATGGCAATCGGCCGTTCTCTTTGTTGTCTGGTGGCCTCAGGCTCGCTATTTTCTGCCTGACTTTCATACTGACTGGCGATTTGCCCAGGCCTTTCTCGAAACAAGAAAGAGAATTCATTTTAGCGCCATCGCCATTGGTCTTGACCATAATCTCCAACCTGACCCAAGGACTCTTCATCCGCTGACTATTCCCTGGTCTTTGCTGGAGACTGAAGCCAGAGACAGCGGCGCCTATATCTTGATTATTGAAATAGACAATTATTCTGTTCTTCGTGTAGGAAAAAGGGGAGACATAGAATTTCCACCTGGCTATTATCTATACGTCGGCTCGGCCCGGAGAAATCTCAATTCGCGTTTGCGACGCCATCAGCGTCAGCGCAAAAGGACCTTCTGGCACATTGATTATTTGCTCGCGCGAGCCAAGCTCGCTCAGGTCCTCGCTATCCGTACTGCCTCGGCTCTGGAATGCCCCATTGCCTTAAGCCTTAGCCAAATAGCTGAGCCCATCCCGGGGTTTGGCGCTTCAGATTGTCACTGTTTGAGTCATCTTTTTTTCTTGCCTAGTGACCCGCGGCATTTCCTGCCCTTTGTAAATGTCCTCCATGAATTTCGTTATCGGCGTCTGGAAGCAATGCTTCTGGGAATAGGTTCCTGACCTGATTTCTCATGGGCCATTGATAATTGAAGTCAGCTGGACAGTATTTTCCGCTTAATAATTTAACTTAATTTAATTGGTTCTCTTCCATTTTATATGGGCTGGTTTGTGGGCTAAGTTCGGGAGGGCAGAAGTGACCATGGAAGGTTTAGCCTTGCCGAATCGGCCTTCGAGGGAACCTCTGGCCGCCGAGGATATCTGAGCCTGAACAGGACAAGCGGAGAGGCCAAAGGGGGCCAAGGGACTTCCGGGTTATATCTATGAACAGGGGGGAAAATTGGTGCCGAAAAATTGGTGCCAACTTACCTATTTACCTAATTTTCATAAATCGAGGCAAAGGGAAAGGCCGCCAGAAGGTAGTTGGTTTTAATATTGCCTGTAAAGTCAGGGAGGCGATTGCGCCCGTAACGATAACGGCGAAGACGAAATGGCGAAGCCATAAGGCGGCAGGAAGCTTCTGGGCTACATTTAGGAGCGAGGAGGCAAGTGGCGGTAGCTCGGAGTGAGGCGAAAGAGGGAACGGCGTTAAAAACCTGAGGGGGAGCGAGGCCGTCCTGAAAGTCTCTAGGCCTAACTCATACAAGATGAAAGAGAATCATTTAAAATTTAAGGGCGCAGCGACCTGAACTTAAATCACTTTTCAATGCGCTTAGCTCGAGGAATTTGACTCTTGGACATGCCTTAAAAGGGTTCTCACAATATTTTCCACAATTTTATCAGGGACACCATCATAGTGGCGGGATTTGGGGCGCATATCGCAGGTTTCATTAATATAATCGACGACGATAAAGCGCTCTTCGCTATCCTTCACTATTTCGGTGGAAAAGAAACTGAGCTCCCCGATAGCCTGAATTGCCGCTGAGAGTTCAAACAGGGGTTCCAGGGAATATCTGGTTATTTCTTCCTCGCTTAGTTCCGTATAAACATGGGTCTCGTCATTCCACCAGGCAGCCTGAATTAAGCCCCAGGAATAAAACACCCGAAACCAGAACCTTTGGCTGTCGATTATTTTAGGCTTGACCTTTTCTTGGACCAGATACTTATCCTGCGGAAACTTTTTTCTTGCTCTCTGGATATCCTCGCTGCTCCAACCGTCTTTCATTACCCCGAGCCCTCCGCCAGTCATAGTGGCCGGCTTAATTACGAAGGGGCGACCGAAAGGAAGGGAATCAATCAGGTTGACCTCAAGGTAAGCTGATTCATCATATGGTGGCAAAATAATCGTATAAGGTGTTGTAATACCCCGGGAAATGAATTCAAGATGCATCGTCGCCTTGTCGGCTGCCCAAAGGACCTTTTCCGGTGGGTCAAAAATCGTTGTCCCCAGTTCCTTGGCCAAAATGATTAGCTCGGTAAATCCGGGAGAAGAAAGGGAGGCTCTATCGAGAATAAACCTAATCCTGAGTTCCTGGGCCAGCAATTGATGCTTAATTGCTTCGAGGTCGGGCGGCCAAATAGCCCGCGCCTTTAAGCCATAGTCTTTGGCCCTGGCTTCAATTAGCTGGACAAAATCGTCATCATATTCCCAGTCAACGGCCACACCCAAATCATAGGTTTTTATCATTGCCAGACTGTTTCTTGGGCTAAATTCCTCATTTACAATTTTATTTTTAGTTTAATCTTTTTTGAAGTCATAGGCCAGGTTATGAATGGGAAGGAAAACTTTGGTTTCTGAAAAAAGAGTCATGTGGGAATTAATGACGAAAATAGGTCAGAAAAATTTTAACCTGCAGGTCATAAGCATGAATTGTATCTGCTATAAAGGGCACTCTTTTCAGCTTAAGAGGGGAGAGCGAATAAAAGCTAAACCTAACAGGAGGAAGTGATATTTCGAAACCCGCTTAGCTATCTGAGGGGACGTTCTTGGTAACTTTTCTTGGACAGTTAAACTGGATAGTGTCTCCCCCAGTTTTATCACCCAAGAGTGATTAATAAAGCTGGTTTAAAGCGAGACAATTGCCCCGCCGCTTTGAAGAGATAATAATCTTTAGCCAAATTATTCATTATATCATTGGCCACAATTCAAGACCTTTGTTGTGGCCAAAATTCAGGCTTGTTCATGTGGTCTAAATTTATGGATAGAAAGCCCGAATTGATTTTGGAGCCAGCAGTGGGGGTCGGCGGCGAAAGGGTCGCCATTGATAACGTAGCTCATGGCGCGGCAGCCAAAACATTTTTTTACGGCGCAGAGATGACAGATTCCTTTTATTTTATCTTTTCTCCTTAAATTTTTCAGCAGGGTTGAGCTCTTCCAGATGCTTTCGAGCGGCTGGGCCAGCAAATTGCCGATGGCTAAGGGAAAGCGGCGGCAAGGGAAAACAGTGCCGTCGGGCATTAAAGCCATCCCGTCCCGGCCAACAACACAGCCTGACCCGTAAATTTGAGGACCCTGAGGGCCTATCTCTACCTTTATAGCTCGATAAGGAATTAATTCTTCTGGCTCTGCTTCCAGGCCACACCGACCGAGAAGCTGCTGCCACAAACTTAAGAACTCTTGGCTCGATAAGACTTCTTCTGACCATTCCTTTCCCAGGCCGAGGGGAAAAAACCTCTCGATAATAAACCCTTTGGCGCCTGTCGCTTCGGCTAATTCTAAAAGACGCGGGGCTTCTTGATAATTTCTCTTCATGGCAGTGAACATAATGATGAAAGGAATTTCTAATTCTTTTATCTTTTTCATTCCCGCCAACGCCTTTTGCCACCCACCTGGACCGCGAATTGAGTCGTTGGTTTGAGCGTTAACCCCGTCGAGCGAAATTCTTAATTCCTTGAATCGAGGCCAGGCTTTCAGTTCCCTAACCCAGGGAGGAATGATCAAACCGTTGGTAATAAGGCTGATTTCAGCTACTTGGGGTGAGGCTGCAAGGAAAGAGAGAAGAGCCCGAAGCTCCTTTTTCAAGAAGGGCTCTCCGCCAGTAAGAGCCACTTCCAAACGCGCTCCCCATTTTTTCATTGTAGTCAGGAGATTTTCGGCTATTGTCCGAAGTTCGGATAAAGATAACTCCTTTTCGCGCGCAAAGCTATCCTGATAACAATGCCGGCAGCGTAGATTACACCGGTCCAGAAGGTGCCACTGAACATAAAACCTTTTCATGGCCGCAAAACTATCTTCTAATTCTGTTCTAATTTTGGCCGCTTTTTGGGGGCCAGTTAGAAACTAATAATAGTTTATTTCCGCCTCTTTTACCAGGCAATCTCTTAAGTGACCGGCAACCACGTTGGGTTTGACTAAATCAGGTTCGTATGGTAGAGGAGATAGGTTGAGGGTGAAAAGATGGCCAAGGAGATGGAATATCGTTTTCTGGGGCAAACGGGAATCAAGGTATCATCATTATGCTTGGGGACGATGACTTTTGGTGGGGAAGCGGACGAAGCAGCTTCCCGAGAAATGTTTGCTTTGGCGCGCGACTACGGAGTTAATTTTTTTGATTGCGCAAATATTTATAACCGCGGCCGGGCCGAAGAGATTCTGGGGAAATTGATTGAATCCTGCCGCGAAGAAGTCATTATTACGACGAAAGCTTATTTTCCTGTGAACGAAGACCCTAACGCCCGCGGGGCGTCCCGACGACATCTTTTTCGCTCCGTCGAAGCCAGTTTAAAACGACTCCGCACGGACTGGATTGACCTTTTTTTTATTCACCGCTTTGATGATTTTACCTCTCTTGAAGAGACTCTCCGGGCTCTGGACGACCTGGTTCACCAGGGTAAAATTCTTTATATTGGCGCCAGCAATTTTGCCGCCTGGCAGGTGGCGAAGGCGCTGGGGATTTCGGAGGGAAAAGGTTTGGTTCGGTTTGTCTGTATCCAACCAATGTATAACTTAATCAAGCGGCAGGCGGAGGTGGAACTTTTTCCTTTAGCTCAGGCGGAGCGCTTGGCCGTAACTCCCTATAGTCCTCTGGCCGGAGGCTTGCTGACCGGAAAATACAGCGGCGGGGAAAAACCTGAGGAGGCCCGTCTCAGTAAAAATAAAGTTTACGCTACTCGCTATGGTGAAGCCTGGATGAAGGAAGTGGCGGATAAATTGGTTGTTTTTGCTAGGGACCATGGCTATGACCCAGCGAGCTTAGGAGTTGCCTGGGTAAAAAGTCATCCGGCGGTTACCGCGGCTATTATCGGCGCTCGCCATGCCTCCCAACTTCGTGCCTCCCTTGATTCAGTAAAAATTGAGATGACGGCAGAACTACGCGGTGCAATTTCTGCGTTATCCCCTGAGCCACCTCCGGCCACTGACCGCACTGAAGAACGTACCCCCTTCACCCTCGACAAACGCTGAATGGGGCAAACAGTTAGTATCTCAGAAAATATAGAAAAGGGGTTAAAATTAGAACAAAATAATTGCCTAAAGACCCGCTTAAAATTGACGACGTGAGCAATTAGCTGGGCTGGAATTAAGCCTTCAGCTCCCTGAAACATCTTAATAATCTCAAATAAGCATTTGTTTAGCTTAAAAACGAGTTACCCCTTTTCCGTGGTCGTTATTGTGTCTTGGCCTTTTAGAGGGCAAAAATAGTGCTGAGATAATTTCATTAACTCCGCGGCCCCCCCTTTTTTCGCCTCTGGAAAGACGATGGATAAATTAAGTGGCCGCCAGAAGGTAGAATAAGAAAGCGCCGTGAGCCTAACTTTTGGTCTCATTAAATCTTGCTGATGAAAAAGGAATTGGGCTTTAAATTTTAATTCTTCAGAAACAGGAACAAAGGAAAGAATTTCTGGTTGGGATATCTTGACAAGACAAGCCCAAGCAGGCAAAATATATTCATGATTAAATTATCATATGAACAAAAAATAAAGGAAATTACTACCTGGCTCGAAGCTCTGGCTAATCCCCTCCGGCTGAGGCTCTTTCGCCTTCTGGCCGAGAGTGATTTCTGCGTTTGCGAGCTACAGATGTTACTAAAGGTAGAACAATCGCGGCTCTCCCATCAACTGCGGCTACTTCGGCTTTGTGGCTTAATTGAAGCCAAAGAAGAGGGGCGCTGGTCGGTTTATTCTATGGCGCCTAGATGGAGAAAGCACCCTTTGGTGGTGGCTTTAAAGGAATCTTTGCCCCTAGAAGCGTTGGAGAAGGAAGCTATTGAAAGGACGAAGCAACAAAGCTTACGGTTGAAACGGTTAACCCAGACCCAGGTCTGAATGGGGCTTATTTAAAACATTAAAATGAAAAGAGGTAGAAGATGTTCCTGGAAATTATCAAAGGTGGTCTAGCCGCTTTACAGGATTATATCGCCTTTCATGTTTTAACCTGTCTTATTCCGGCCTTCCTTCTGGCTGGCGGAATGGTCAGTTTTGTCTCCAAAGAGGCGATAATTCGCTATCTTGGGGCCGCCGCCAAAAGAATTACTTCTTATATTCTGGCGGCTCTAAGTAGTTTTTTTATCGCCGTTTGTTCCTGCACGGTGATTCCTGTTTCCAGCGGTCTATATTATCAAGGAGCGGGAGTGGGGGCCGCTTTTATCGTCTTGTGGGTGGCGCCCGCCGCCAATATCTTAGCTATTATGTATACGGGAGCTATCCTTGGATATGACTTGGCTTTGATCAGGATAGCCGCGGCTTTACTCATGGCGCTGGTGGTTGGCGCCGTCATGAGTACCTTCTTCTGGAAGGAAGAGAAAGAAAGGACGTTTTCTTTCGAAGCCAACCAAAAAAGGATTATGAAGCGTCAAGACTTGATTCTTCTTCTATTATTGGTGGCCACTTTGCTTGCGCCTAACTACTTAGTGCGCAAAGGCCCTTATCTTCATAAAGTCTACGTCTGGTTGGGGGGGATGGCGGTGGTAGCGGCCACGGCTCTTTGGACGAAGAAAAAAGAAGAAATCCTGAGCTGGCTGCGGGAAAGCTGGTGGTTTGTGAAAATAATTTTTCCGTTGCTTCTTCTCGGCGTTTTTATTGTCGGCGTTATCGGAAAAATTTTGCCGCAAAAATTCATCCAGACCTGGCTGGCGGGAAAAGGCATCTTTCCTTCCTTTCTGGCGACGATTATCGGTGCCTTTAGCTATTTTGCGACCATGACTGAAGCCCCTTTCGTTGATACTCTCATGAAGTTGGGTATGGGCAAGGGGCCAGCTTTAGCCTTGCTTCTTACCGGTCCGGGGTTGAGTTTGCCCAGCATGCTGGCTATTATTCGCGTCTTTAGTTTTAGAAAAGCAATCGTATATATAATTACCATTATTATTTTAGGGACTTTAGTCGGCTGGCTCAGTAGTAATTTGATATTCAAATAAATTTTCAGAATAAGGAGGTAGCCAATGCTCGAAATCAGGATTTTGGGACCCGGTTGTCCCCGGTGCCATGAGCTGGAAAAACGAACGATTAATGCTCTGGCAGAATTAGACTTGGGGGCTGATGTCCAGAAAATTACTGATTTTAAAAAGATCGCTGAATATAAAATTTTTAGTACCCCCGGCCTGGTTATCAACGGCCAGGTAGTTTGTGCAGGTCGCATCCCCTCTGTTCCGGAAATAAAGGAATGGATTAAGGCGGCCGCGGCTAAAGAAGCCAGCTGACGCTCTCAGGAAAAAGATAAAAAAGAAATCAAAAAAAAGATAAGAAAAAGAAAGACAAATTATCGCCAAAGAAGAGAGGCCGCTATAATGATATTAAAAAAGTATCATATAAAAGCATGAACTTGCTGACTCTTATTAACCTATCTCACCGCGAGTTCAGCCCGGGCTGGAGGTATTCTTCCCAAGGGAATTTAAGTGTGAACTCCCTAAGATAAAAAGGAGGGGGCCTTGCCAGAATGTAAATGCGGGCAAATTCCGGCCAATGTCAAAATAGTTAAAATCGGCGCCAGCGAGGTGGGAATTCCTGACCTTAACCGAATAATCAGAGATGTTTATTTTGAGCGATTAACCGGCGAGGAGAAAATTCGAGAAGAGCTGCTAAATCGCGTCGGCGAAAGAATATTTATTCCTGAGGAAAGAAGAGAACTCTACAGCCAGGCTTTGCTCCAGGAATACCTTAAATTTGCCAACCGGGTAGGTAAAAGGGAAGCGTGGCAGCAGGGGCTAACCCAGAAAAAGCCTGAAAAGGTGAAGGGCTGGAAAGGTCTGGTTAGTTTATTTGGAGCCGTAACCAGTAAGAATAAAAGGTTAAAATAGCGAAAAAGGTCTAATGCCAGTTCTATTGAAATCTTTACCTCAACTATTGTTGGTAGAGATAGTAGAGTAATATATTTTAGGGCCATTTTGGCCAACTTTTAAATGCATACCAGAAAGGCGGGCTTACGTCGAAGAAAATAGTAAGGGGGGAAGAAAAGACAGATGATCATCATCCAACAATAAAGCCATAAAGGTAAAAGAAAATGGGAGTGAAAAGGGAAAAGGAGGCGATAAATTGAGTTATGTTACCGATGTTTTAAAAAACAACCGGGTCTTTGCCGTGGTCGGGGCCACACCCAATAAAGAAAAATATGGATATAAGATATTTGAGGCGCTGCGCGAAGGAAATTATCAGGTGTTTCCTGTTAACCCGAAATATGAAAAGGTTGATGAGGCTACTTGTTATCCCTCGCTGGCCCAGCTTCCCACTAAGCCAGAGGTGGTGGTAACAGTCGTTCCACCCGAGGTGACGTTAAAAGTTGTTGAGGAATGTCAACTTTTAGGCGTTCCAGTCGTCTGGATGCCACCCGGCTCCTGGTCAGAAGAAGCCGTGTCTAAGGCCGAAAGCCTCGACCTCAAAGTCATTCATGATATTTGTATTATTTATTCTTTGAAAAGCTTCAGTTTCATTTAAAATTTTATAAAGTTTAATTAATAAATTAAACTTAATCCATTTATTGAGCAGACTGCTCTCTTCCCCAGCCTTCTTCCTTGGCGCCCGACGTGAGATAATGATTTTCTAAAAGGGCAAACCTATTGCTTAGGATAATTTTAAAAAGGCCGAGCCGCGAAGCGGAAGAAGCCTGCCTGATGTCTTGAGAGCATTTTCCATAATAAAATTTATTGATAATTTTATACGGGCTGACTTGAAGGCTAAGCCCAGGATAACCAAAGCGATTGCTATGAAATACATCTTTTTAGTTGTTTCCAGACAGGAAGGCTCATTATAATAAAGCATGGTCGTGGTTCAGGGCTGGAGAGAAAAGGGCAAAAATAAAAATTAGGACAAAAAAGCGCAAGTAGCGCGAGATGATAATTTATAGATAAATTAAAGGTATGAACTTGAGGAAGGAATAAGAACTACGAGGTAAAGATAATCATGAAGTCAAAGAATCAAAAATATCAAGTCTTAATTACAACAAATTGGATTTTGTTTAGCCTCGGGGTGACCATTGGTTTAGGCCTTCAGGTGCCGATAAAGGCAGAATTAAAAGTACCCTCGCCCGAGGTGGCGGCCGGCTTGATTGAAGCCTTTCCCCTCATTTTTGATGACCTAAAATTAGAGCGATTAGCCCAGCCTTTCTCGCCTTGGGATAAGGCTGGCCGTCGTTTTGCCTTCATGGGTTTTGAGGCCGGAAACTTGGAGGCCTGGGCTTATCCGTTGAAGCTGGTCCGTAATTTCGAATTATCCTTTCTCATCGGCTCTAGTATGCAGCCCATTAGAAGCCGGGATATAGTGCGAAGAATTACAGTCACTCCGGCGGCCACCATTCTTAGCTTTGCTTACCAATCTTTTACCGTCAGAGCAATTTATATTGCCTCCATTAATGAGCCTGGAGGGTTAATATTGCTGGACATTTCCACTGATGAACCGCTGACGGTGGTGGTTTCTTTCTTACCCGTGCTTCAGCCGATGTGGCCCGCGGGTTTAGGCGGCCAATATGCTTACTGGGATAAAGACCTCAAGGCTTACCTCATTTCTGAGCCCACCAGAAAAAATCATGCCTATGTCGGTTCGTCGGCAGCTGAAGGTATTTCCTACACTCCCGCCCATATGTTAGCCGATACGCCATCAGAATTCGTCATCCGGCTCAAAAACCCTGAAGAAGCCAACGGAAAATTCATCCCGATAGCTCTGGCTGGAGGTAAAGGTGAAAGAAAAGATATCCGGCAAATTTATGAGTCTCTGCTTAGCGACCCCAAAAAAGTTTATCTGGAAGCCGTGGAGCATTATCAGCGACTTCGGACTCGAACGCTCGAGGTTAAGACCCCCCTTCAAGAGCTCGACTTAGCCCTTGAGTGGGCTAAAATTTCACTGGATAATCTTCTGGTTAATAACCCTGACCTTGGCTTTGGACTGGTCGCTGGCCTTGGCCCTTCAGGTACTGGGGGCCGGCCCGGTTTTGGCTGGTTTTTTGGCGGCGATGCTTTCATTAACAGCTTAGCCCTTCATAGTTTGGGGATGACCGAAGAGGCTCAAATCTCCTTAGCCTTCACCCAGAAATGGCAGCGCTCGGACGGCAAAATGGCGCACGAGCTTTCTCAAGCAGCCGCCTATATCGATTGGTTTAAAGATTATCCTTACGCCTACATTCACGGCGACACGACTCCCTATTTTCTTGTGGCTATGGCGGATTATTATGAGCGAACGGGCGACATTGATTTTATAAAGAAGAGCTGGCCGGCGCTTGGCCGAGCCTTTGAGTGGTGTTTGACGACTGACGAAGATAACGACGGACTCATGGATAATCGAAAAGCCGGGTTGGGAGCCCTGGAATATGGCGAACTTACTGGCATTCAAACCGATAT
The DNA here is from genome assembly GCA_964627255.1 of uncultured Eubacteriales bacterium. Lineage (GTDB taxonomy): Bacteria > Acidobacteriota > Aminicenantia > Aminicenantales > CALLJL01 > CALLJL01. The sequence continues at coordinate 1,975 of CAZVIN010000049.1, read as the reverse complement.
TTATTTAGCGGCGGTCTGGGTCAGAGCCTTGCAGGCCATGAAGAAGATGGCGGAATTGCTGGACGAAAAGAGTCTGGTTCAGAAGGCGACGACCATTTTATCCAAGGCCCTCGTCTCCTTTGAAAAATTTTGGGATGATTCCTTGGAAAGTTATGTTTATGCTTTTAATAATAGGGGAGAAAGAGTTAAGGAACTGACACCGTGGCCGGCTTTCGCCCTGATGTGGGAGATAGGCCAGGCTGGGCGCCGCCAAAAAACTCTCCAGCCAATTTTCTCTTCAACCCTGACTACGGATTGGGGGGTTAGAGTCTTATCAACGGCCAGCAAATTATATGGTCCCTTAAATTACAACTACGGCGCTGTCTGGCCTTTTATTACCGGGTTTGTAGCGGCGGCTGAATTCAAGCATCATTTTCTGCCTCAGGCCTTTCCCCTTCTTGCAGCGATTTGCCGTCATTTCTTTTATAATTCCTTAGGTCAGGCAACCGAAGTCTTTTCAGGCTCTCGCTATCTCTGGCCGCAGGAAGCTGTGCCTCACCAAGGTTTTTCCGCAACGGGCTTTGTTCTACCCTTGCTTCGGGGGCTTTTCGGCCTGGAAGTTTTCGCTGCTCAGGGGTTGGTCAAATTTTCGCCACAATTTCCCGCTGATTGGCCGCAAGTTAGATTAGAGAACGTTCGCCTTGGTCAGGAAAGATGTAATTTCAAGTATGAGAGACAGCAAGGCAAAGTGAGTCTGCTTATTGATAAGATTAAATCGCCCAGCGAGGAGAATTATTTGTCAACGGATAAGCCAAAAAAACAAGCGGAAGACCTCGAAAAAAAGGGGTACCTCGTAGGCCCGAAAGTCGGGTGGGAGATGGCAGCAAAAATTGACCGAACTTCTTTTGCCTTGAAGCCGATTAAACTGCTTTTCGCGCCCATGTTTGGGCCGGGCGTAAGGGTAAAGGGAGTAATATTTAATGGTCACCCAGCTGAATTTAAGAGTCAAGCCACATCTCAGTTCTCGCAGGTAGAAATCGAAGTGCCGCTCGAAGAAAAGGGGTTTATTGAAATTTACCTCGAGGAAACAGCAGAGGTCTTACCCCCTTTTCCCTTATCTCAGGTTGGTGATGAGGATAAAGGATTAAAGGTCTTAGGTTTAGAGTGCCAAGGGAAAGAAATGCGACTCCAGGTGGAAGGGAGGAGGGGACAAAGTTATCATCTTCGACTTCACCGGCCGGACCTTATAGCTTCCGTCGCTGGTGCTGAACTGGTGGCTGATAATTTATCTATTTCTTTCGCCAACGCTTCCCGCTCGCCTTCCGAGGAGTTTTTCAAAAAAGAAATAATTATCTATCTTAAATGAAGTGTCGCCACTTTAATGGTTTTAAGAAATAAGGGTGTAGGATAGCCGAAGGGGTATAGATAAAAATAAGAATAGTAGGAACCGCGGCCGAAAATTAGTGAGAATAAAATATCTGGCAGAAGCAGGGAGAAAGAGATTTCGCCGTTTTTTGCCGCGGCTTGAGCCTTATCCGGAAAACGACGAGGAAGACAAGCAGCCAGTTGGCGTTGAGATGGGGAGCGATTCCTACCCGCTAAAAAAGGAACTTTCGGGTTTTATGCGGGTAAACCTGGAGAACACAGGGCGCAAGAAGGCATGTCGGTAGCCTTTTGATGTAAATTTCCAGAGGAAACTTTCTTGGGTCGCTGTCGTAGCTTGTTTATAATTTATTTAATTAGCTTCATCCACCTAAAACCACCTGAGGTGAATTCGCTTCAAGGCTCATCCAGATATTTTTTTTAGCCACAAGAAAGTCGGAAGAAACAAATAAAAAAATTAGCCTGACCATAGGGCGCTAAGTCTCTTGGTATGATTAATGAAGGTTCCAGCCGCTGATGACTATCTCTGGGTCGTCGCCTTCTAGGTCTTCGGTGAAGAAATAGCCGCTCACGATTCTTTTTTCTTTGGGCAAAAGGGAGAAATAATTATCGT
>CAZVIN010000048.1:0-5510 GCA_964627255.1 uncultured Eubacteriales bacterium | reverse complement strand
ATGGGCCTTGTCTTAGCCAATTTACAGGCCCAGACAGATAGAGTAAGAGACGAGATTCGTCAACCGGTTTATGCCGGTCAATTTTATGAGGCCAACGCCGACCGGCTGTCAAGCCGGATGGAAGTTTTTCTGCAGGCGGTAGAAAAGTTGCCCACCATAGCACGCGACCCGGCAGTCATTATTGTCCCCCACGCCGGCTATGTTTATTCTGGCCAAACCGCGGCTTACGCCTATGCTTTGGTTAAAGGAAGGGCTTATGAGACCGTCGTGGTTATTGGACCCAGCCACCATTATGGCTTTAATAGTTGCTCTATTTGGCCTCGAGGCGGCTTCGCCACTCCCTTGGGCGTGATGCCAGTAGACGAAGAGACTTGTTCTCGATTGATGAAGGCGACAGGGTTTGAGTTTATTCCCGAAGCTCATTCTCAGGAACATTCAGTGGAAGTTCAAGTACCCTTTCTGCAGAAAGTGCTTCCTCAGGCTAAGCTGGTGCCGATTGTCATGGGGTTTCCGACAAGACGCTTGATAGAACGTTTAGCCGACGGTCTATTAGCGGCGCTGACCGGTAAAAAAGCCCTGGTAGTCATTTCAACCGACATGAGTCATTATTTACCTCAAGCGGAAGCGAAGGCAGTGGACCAGAAGACAATGAGCTTAATCTCAACCTTAAAGGTCGAGCCCTTGCTCCGCCAGGTCATTTCTGGAGAGAACGTTCTTTGTGGCGGCGGCGGTGTCTGCGCCAGCCTGGTTTATCTTCAAAAACTGGGCGAGCCTCGCCTCCAAGTTCTTCGCTATGCAGACTCCACCGAAGGCGGAGGACCCAAGAATCAGGTGGTTGGCTATATGGCTGCGGTCGGATATATTATTTCTGAAGCCAAACCTGAACCTAAGAAGACAAACCGTTCTTCCTCCACCTCTACCTCCGGTCAAACTGAAACTGAAATGGCCTTTTCCTTGAGCCGAGAGGAAAAGCAAGAGCTGCTGAGTTTAGCCAAGCAGGTGGTAGAACTTTATGTCCGGGAAGGCAAAATTCTCAATTACCATACTGAAAACCCTCGCTTCTGGGAAGAGAAGGGAGCTTTTGTGACCTTAAAAAAAAGAGGTCAATTGCGGGGCTGTATTGGTTATATTGAACCAGTCTTACCGCTTTACTTGACCATCATTCGCTGTGCTATCCTGGCGGCGAGCGAAGACCCTCGTTTTTCTCCTGTCGAGACCAAGGAGTTAAACAGCCTGGAGTATGAGATTTCTGTCCTGACGACCCCGCGGAAAATCAGTAATCCCAGAGAAGTAGTCGTCGGCCGTCACGGGCTAATTATCTCGCTGGGTGGGAGAAAAGGGGTTTTGTTACCACAGGTCCCGGTTGAGGAAGGCTGGGACCGTGAGACTTTTTTAGAGCAGGTCTGTTTGAAGGCGGGACTGCCCTCCACAGCTTGGCGGCGGGCTGAGGCCGAGCTTTTTGTCTTTGAGGCCGTGGTTTTTCATTAAAATTATCGAACGTTCAGGCTGGTTCTTTCAGAATTCGACTAAAAATTCTCCTCCTGGGAAGCAGTTTGAAAATTGGTGCCGCCTTACATGTTTACCTAATTTTTCCCTGCTTTTCATTTTAATTTTCGCTTTTTCCCTATTTTTATGCTGGTTTTAGGGACTATCCGGCGCTGGCCGAAGCTATTATGAAGGGCTTGGGCTACAAAATTGGCGGCAATTTACATGCATTTTTAGATTCGGCTAAAGAATAAGTCCGCCTAGGCGGAAGCAGGCCTGGAATCTTTCGCCTTTTCGAGTCACTTTTCGGGCAAGGCTGGGACGGACGAGGATGTCTGAGGCTAAACTGGATGAAGGAATGGCCAGGCAGGAGCAAAGGGCTTGAAGGCAACGTTTATAACCAGGGAAGTAGGTCCCGCCGATGCCGAGAAGGGTGATGGGGGATAACTGGTACAACCTGAACGCCACGAGGCTGTTCTAGACGGTTAATTGCCTAAGCGGCGGAGAGCCATTTTTAGATAAGAACAAATAAAACAGAAACCCGTTAAATGAATAATAAGCGCTGATTTATAATAATCGACTGGTGAGAAAAACGGAGGGGAATTTGAGTCTTATATTAAGAGTAGAATTAAAATAAAACTGTTCTTTTTTCGAGACGCTTAGCCGCTGAGAGGAGATTTTTGTTGATTCCAGCTTCGCTCGGCGATACCATAATTAGCAAGGGAGGAGATATCATTATAAATTATGGTGCTCCCAACATAATATCCAGGTTTCCTCTTAGGGAACCGGGTTTTATCGCTGACAGCGGCGGCCATTATTAAGGGTAGGAAAAGGTTTGACCAAGGAAAAGGAAAGATTAATTTTGGCCTTTAATTGAGGAGCTCGGCGCTTGGAGAGAGGAAGGCCAATTTATTTTTTATTGAGGAGGAGAAAAGTGGCCAGGAAATCGTTGCTGCTTAAAGAAAAGCTTGCCTCTTTCTGGTCATGGATTTTTTTGGGCTTTGTCCTGAGCAGCTTTATTTTCCTTGGTTGCCAGGCAAAGGGACCAGCCATCCCAGCCCTCGAATATCCGCGTACAGAAAGGGTGGAAGTGGTGGATGACTATTTTGGGACCATGGTTGAGGACCCCTATCGCTGGCTGGAAAACGAGAACGACCCTAAGCTTAGACCCTGGGTCGAAGCTCAGAATAAGCTGACCTTTGCCTATCTGGAAAGCATTCCTTACCGCGAAGCTATCCGGCGGCGGCTTCTGGCGCTTTATTATTACGAGCGCTTCGGCTTGCCGCAAAAAGTGGGCCCATATCATTTTTATACCTATAACGAAGGGTTGATGAATCAACCCATAATCTATCGGCAGGAAGGATTGCGAGGCGGCTCCACAGCCTTCCTTAATGTCAATGACCTGTCTATCGACGGCACAACCAGGGCCAACCTTCTCGGTTTTTCGGCCGACAACAGCTTAGTTGCCATGGCAATTTCGGAGGCGGGGTCTGATTGGGCGGAAATAAGACTCTGGGAGGTGGAGTCGACCCGCCAGTTGCTCGACCGCTTACGTTGGGTGAAGTTCGGCGGCGTAGGCTGGGTCGCTCGAGGCTTTTATTACAGTGGGTTTGACGAGCCTGAACCCGGTAAAGAGCTTTCCGCTCAGAATGCTTTCCAGAAAATCTTTTATCACCGCGTCGGCGAACCCCAGGATAAAGATATTCTTATTTATGAAGATAAGGAGCATCCTTTTCGCTACCATCAAGTCGCCGTGACCGAAGATGAAAAATATCTCATCCTTTACGTGACTGAAGGGACTCATGGCAACGAAATTTATTACCAAGAAATTATCGGGCAGCCCAAGGGTACGGAAAGAAGCCGCTTAAGGTCAGAGAGCCCACTAAGAGACGCTCAAGCGAGACCGGGAGTGACTCCGGCGGGAGAGAAAGGCAAGTTTAAAGGCTCGGCTAAAGCGCCTGAGGTTTATGGTTTTAAGCCTCTTATCCAGGGATTCGAAGCCAACGCCGAGGTAATCGATGTTCTTGATGGTCGCTTTTTAGTCCTGACAGATAAAGGTGCGCCGCGCTGGCGGGTAGTGGTTATCGACCCGAAGGCTCCGGCTCCTGAAAACTGGACCGACCTGATTCCCGAGATGGCTAACGAAACTATTCAAAGCGTTAGCTTAGTCGGGCGAAAGCTTTTCGTTATTACGCTGAAAGACGTGTCTTCCCGCGTTTACCAATATGACCTTCAAGGTCATAGAGAAAAGGAGATTGAGCTGCCAACCTTGGGGACAGTCGGTGGGTTCACTGGCCGGCGGGATGACCCCTACACTTTCTTCAGTTTTACCTCTTTTACCTACCCCACCACAATTTATCTTTATGATATCGCTACCGGCAAGGCCGAGCCCTATTTTACCCCGACCAAGAGACCTCAGTTCCAGCCCGAGGATTATGAATGCCAACAGGTATTCTATCCGAGTCGGGACGGAACGAAAGTGCCGATGTTTATCGTCGCCAAGAAAGGACTAAAACGCCATGGTCGCAACCCCGCTTATCTTTATGGATACGGGGGGTTTAATATCAGCGTCACGCCCAGTTTTAATATCGGTAATGTTATCTTGCTGGAGAACGGAGGTGTTTATGCGGTGGCCAACCTAAGAGGGGGTGGGGAATACGGCGAGGAATGGCATCGCGGGGGCATGCTCCTCAACAAACAAAACGTTTTCGATGATTTCATCGCGGCCGCCGAATTCTTGATCCAAGAAAAATATACTTCCCCGGATTATCTGGCGATTGCTGGCGCTTCTAACGGCGGTCTGCTGGTCGGCGCGGCCATGACCCAAAGGCCAGATTTATTTAAAGTAGCCTTTCCTTCGGTCGGGGTTATGGATATGTTGCGCTTCCATAAATTCACCGTGGGTTGGGGCTGGGTTGTAGAATACGGCTCGAGCGATGACCCGGTTCACTTCAAGAATTTGTATGCGTATTCGCCCCTCCATAACCTGAAAGCTGGAGTAAGCTACCCGGCCACTCTGGTTATGACTGCCGACCATGACGACCGCGTCGTTCCCGCCCACTCTTTTAAGTTCATTGCTACCCTCCAGGAGAAACATAAAGGGAAAAATCCGGTTCTGATTCGCATTGAAACTCGTTCTGGCCATGGCGCGAGTTCAACAATCAAAGCCATTGACCAGATGGCTGATGTGTGGGCTTTTATGTTTCATAATATGGGGCTAAAACCCAAGTACAAATAAGGTCTGGTTCAAAAACATAGCCCCTTTGTTCAATGCCCAGTTTGGCCGGTGGTTAGAGAGCAGTGCTTTTTAGCTTCGGCCAACGAACCCGGGTTCTTTGGTCTTTTATGGCTCCTTTAGGTTTATTAATAGCCAATTTTTATTCACCAGACTGGGGCTTGAGTTATTTTTATTCATAAAAAAAAGAAATAAAATGATAGCCCAAAAATATGCGTTATGAGAGAAGGGCTAAAGGAGTGAGGTGGCGCTTGCCGCTCAGGCGATGGCCGGGTTAAAAACCTAACCCGCGTTTTCTGGCTATAGGATGGGAGGAATCGGGGAAAAATGATTGAGCTTAGCGGCCGAAAGCAGTACCGGAGTTAAAAATGGCCCCTTTTGGGCTTATCTCGCTCAAGAGAACATCGCTTTCTCTGGGGCCAACAGTGGCTCTGACTCTCGTGCTCTTGTTCGTGGCCGCTGTTTACCTGAACACCATTCTTCCAGGCATAGGCTATTCCGGCGATGCGGCTAAATTCCAGTTCGTGGGTCAAATTCTGGGGGTTCCCCATGCGCCGGGTTATCCCCTTTATGTTCTCCTCAACCGAATTTTTATCACCATACCACTCGGTAGTGTGTCCTTCCGGGCCAACCTGATGTCGCTTGTTTTTAGCCTGCTGTCCCTAATTTTTTTGTATCTTATCTTACTTCGCCTGAGAATCGCCTTCCATTTAGCGGCGGGCACGGCGCTGTCTTTTGCCTGGACAGTTACTTTCTGGAAGCAAAGTCTTGTGGCCGAAGTCTATACCCT
>CAZVIN010000047.1:0-6748 GCA_964627255.1 uncultured Eubacteriales bacterium | reverse complement strand
TATTTATCAAGCCCCAGAAAATCTTCTTTCCACATTCTGGCTCTTATATCTTGGCCTTAAGCTTGATCTTTACTCCAATGAAATCTTATAGTTACCCAATCAATTATTCATTTTTTTATCAACTAATCGGGAGATGAACCTCATTTTTTAAAAATCGGCTTTCTGTAATAACCTCCCACGGTTTTTTACCGCGACTATTGCTACGACGATCCACAGCACTATACCAAGCCCCGAATTCCAGATAAAAGCGATTGCTCCGGCTGCAGACGGCTGGAAGATTAGTGTACTGGCGGAAAAAAAAGCGTGCATGAGCATTATCACGGGCAGATTTCCTCTGGTACGGTCAAAAACCCACACCAAAAGCACCCTATAGGCCGGAAGTGCCAGCAGATAAAAAGAAAGAAATCCCGCTACAAACATAATCCATGAGTCAGCACCACCCAAATAATTGCTCGCCCAAAAAGCTATCATGAAATGCCATATACCCCAAAGAATACCAACTAATAGGCCAGTGGATAAAATACTGTACCGCCGCCTCAACTCAGGTACTGCGAACCCGGTCCAACCGGTTTCTTCCAGCAATCCCCCACCCACAAGCCCCCATCCCATACCGAATATCAGAGATCCAATTTTATCATTGGTTGTGACAATCCCGGGAAGAAAAGCTTTGTCAAAAATTGAAAGCGAAAAGAGTACCGCAGCCACGAGAAGCGGACCAGTTAAAACTGCTACCGCGTACCAGCGTGCTTCAGTCCGCCACTGCAATAACCGCAATAAAAGCTTGCGCAGGCCTTCCTGCCCATCGACAAGGAAATTCATAAGGATTCCTGAGATAAACGGACCAGAAAACATAACGAGTAGCGCAGGTATGAATAATTTCTCAACTTGTTCTTTGGTGCCCGGGATATTGCCTGGTCCACCAATGAGGATAAGAATGCCGCCCCATGAAATAGTAAATACCATAAAATACTAAGACAAAATTGGATGCGTCTTAAGGAAGAATAGGACTCTCGACATGATTATCTCCTTTCGGCATGATCGTCTTGATTCTAAAACTCGGAGGACAAAAATACAATAGGATACCGATTTATACCTCATAGTGACGATGAGAACGCTATTAATTAGGGTTTTCCTCGTAGACGACTTTTGGGTATCATCTCCCTCTATGTCGGCTTGGCTTTATGGACACTCAATTTGTTATATTTATCTTAAATAAGATAAGAGGGGCCTCAATAATTTTAGTTGCCTGCGCGCGGCTCGGTTTTTATTCAACAGTAATATTATGACCTGAATTGCCCTGTTGCCTCACGAGAAAATCTATATGAAAGCATATTCATTGCCTCACGTAAGAATCTATACGAAAATCTGTGCAGTTTCTCTTTGTTCTTTGTAGCCGCCATAGCCTGTCTCTTAGCCTATCTATCTCTCTCTTTATCTCTACCACATTCAGCTCCTGGTAAGTTCTCCGAAGGCCATTCTTCTGCTCCGGACTTATCCCTGGCGATTCTAATAATCTCTGGTAAGGCGTTTTAGGTAGATCATGCTTTTTTGTCACCCGGCTGCCTATTCTCTCTTTCCTGATAAGCTTCATGTTAGGTAGGAAGAAGTTATAATACAACCTGGAGAGCGAGTAAATCTGTTCTAAAAGCTTCTTCTCTTCTTCGGTATCGTACCCGAGATAACCCACCAGACGGCAAACCAGCGAGTAGTTCTTCTGTTCCACATAACAATTATCGTTCTTCTGGTAAGGGCGGCTGCGGGTGAAGGTCAAGTTGTTTTCCTCGAAGTATCGGATGAGATGGGCATTGATGAAGGCTCCATCGTTATTTGAGTCTAGCCCCAGGAGGGGGAAAGGTATCCCCTGTTTTATCCTCTCCAGAGCCTGGAAGGTTCAGACCTGAGCTCTATTACGTAAGGCCTCGGTTTCTTCGCTACTTGAGGCCACATTGGTAGCGGTCAAGCTGATAAGATTATTTTCGGATCAAATTTGCGCCATAATCATCTGGCATAACAGGGATTATAACCGGTAAGACAAACTAACTCTTTCAATATTAGACTCTTTTCCTTCTTAGAGCCCCGATGATAGCTCTTGGCCAGTTGTTTTAATTTTGCTCGCCCAACTTTTATCTTTGACCATATGTCCTTGCCTAACCCAATTTCCTTGCTTCCTTGCTAATATCACCCCATATTTAAGGGCTCGCCCAGCCAGATGGCAGCATAATTTCGTGTCGATTTTCTCGCGAGGCAACGAGTCAACTTCGCATAAATTTTAAGTGAGGCAATTCGTTCTGTTGATATGACCAGAAAATATTTATAACATGAATTTTTAAACAATAATAAAAAGCAAAGGAAGCTAATAAATATATTTCGTCGAGGGCGAAATATTAACCTTGAGAGGATTAGAAATAATGAAAAAAGACCTGAGAATTAAATTTGTTTTAATATTTTTGACTATTGGGGTGGGCTTAAATATAACCCCAATTTCACAAAAATCGTCAGGATCTCCAGTTCTGTCTCAAAACCAGCAGTTGCAAGCAGGCAAAATTCGTCGGACCGAAATATTGAGAGCCCGGATTGGCGTTGGTCCTGATGAAATTGATGTCAGCAAGCCGGACGAAGGCAGCCCTGAGGGACCGATGAGTTTTGCTCTGGGAAAAAATGAAGAAATCTATATCCTTGATCAAATCAATTCGCGCATTCAATAATTGAGGGGCTTATAAGCGTACCGGCGGACGAAGTTGAAGCCATTCATATTAACGACGCCATAAGCTTTTCCCTTTTTGAAAAAAAGAGAAAGCACGGGGATGTCTGTCTCAAAATGCCCGATATAGACGCCCTTTTCATCAAAAAGGTCAATCTCAGATTTGTTTTCCAGGGAATCTACGACTACCAATAGCCAACCATTATCCATGGGAATTATATCCTGATAGGCCGGCAGATATTTTGGGTATCTCATATGTTTACGAATCTCATCTTTGAGTGAGGCATCCTGAGGGAATAGCCGCAGAAAATCCATTACCCGATGGTTGAAATAGTAATCTTTATGTTCCTGGCTGACTTTGCGCGGTTCAGTTTTTTTCTGAATAATTTTCTGCAATTTACCATGGCTATCAAAAATCTTGATTTCGTAAGTTTCCGGGTAGCCGATGATAATCTGTTTATCATCTGTGACCTTGGAAATGGCATAGGGTTTATAAGCACTCTGGCTCATTATGGCTGCCAGCAATTCTGGCCGCGAACCCTGCGGGCGAGGGGATTGAAAAGCGCCTTTGTGGAGAAAAAGCTCGGTAACGAGCTGACATTTCTCGTCAAAAAGTCCATAAAGATAATCCGTGATCATTACGCCGGATTCTTCTCTCTGGATGTTTTTCATAGAAAAAAACTTTCCGTTGGCCAGAAAGATCACGCCGCCAATATCTGGCTCTATACGAAATTGTTTTTTAAATTGACCATCAGATGTAGAGAAAAAGGAAACTCGCTTATTGACAATATCGGTGGCATAAATATGACCTTCGTGGTCTAAACGCATTTCCCATATATTGCCGAACTCACCTGGCCCTTGTCCCTTCCGGCCGATGGTGAAAAGATAGTTTCCAGCCGGGTCATATTTTTTTATTTGCCTGCGGTCCCAATCCAGGACATAGAAGCAGCCTTTATCGTCGGCTATTACCTGGAGCTGATGGCCAAACATATAGTTTTCGTCTCCAGCTTCAGCGCCAAACGTCAGCTCGGCAGTGAAGACAAGGCATTTCCTTGAACCCTTAGGGGGTACAGGATCTTTTGGATTAACCACAGTCTGAACGTTCGAAGATAGGGAGGCAATTCCTGGTGTCTCACCCCAGAGCATAAAAAAAAAGAAAAGCACCGTTAATACGGCCTTTTTTATCATTAAAAAACCTCCTTGGCTCTGAAGCCATAATCTTTCTTGGAAGGCAAAATTTTGATTTCATTTTATCATAAAAATAAAGCTAGCTGAGGCCAAGGGACAGGGTACCTCGGATCCTTGTATCGTCTATCTCCGGCTATCTACCCGTTATTAGCCTCATTTTTCTTTTGACTAATCACCATAATCTCTCATTGTCCGAGCTCTACTGTTTGTAGCCCTTCCTCCCTCTTTTCCATTTTAGTTATTTGACTATTTTTGGGACAAGTTTTTTGGTTAATAATAAATTAGGTTTAATTTGAATTCAAAATTTCTAATCTATCAAAAATCATTCCGTCCCGGGCTTCTTCTCTTTGCCCTGAGAACGCCAGACCAAGAAAAGTCCCAGAGCAGTTATTCCCAGCAGGCTGAGCAGATATGAGGGGCTGGCGAAGACTTGCAAAATATTTATTTCTGCAAAGGCCAGGGTGGCGAAGAAAATACCAATGATAGCTTCGCCGGCAATCAGCCCCGAGGCAAGCAGGGTGCCCTGGTTGCTGACCCGTTCTTTTTCTTTTGCCTCCAGCTTTCGCTTGTCCATAGATTTTTCCAGAATGGCCTTAAATACTCCGCCCAGAAAGATGGCAAAAGAAGTGTCGATAGGCAAGTACATTCCGACGGCTATGAGCATCGGGCTTCGCACCTGCATCAAAATCAAGGCAATTCCCATGAGCATCCCTGATAGAATGAGTATCCATTCTGTTTTGCGTTCAAAAATGCCCTTAGCTACGGCCGCCATGAGACTAGCTTGAGGTGCTGGAATTTTCTCTCCGCCGAGCCCGGCTCTGGTTTTCAAAATCTCATTTTGAGCTTCAGGACTAAGCGTCTTGATTTCTATGAGACTGTAGGCTCGGGGTTCGATGTTTTTGTTAGTTCCGTCATAGACAATTTCTGTCACTCCGGCTTCTTCCAACTCGGCAATTCTCAGGGATACGGTTTGCTTGATGTTTCCTAAATGAAGCACTGAAAGCACGAAGAACATTACCAGAGCGGCGGCTGTCACTCCGAAGATATCGCCGACCTGCATTTTCCACGGTGTGCAACCTAAGAAATGACCAGCCTTGAGGTCCTGCATCATTTCTCCGGCGACTGAGACCGAAACGCAGGTGAAAGCGGCGACGACCAGAACAGCCGAAATGCCGCTCGTACCCTGAAGTCCAAACAGGACCATGATAAAAGCCACGATTATCAACACCGAAACAGTCAAGCCACTGGTCGGATTGCTGCTTACTCCAATGATTCCCACCAAATAACCGGAAACAGCTGCGAAGACAAACCCGAGGATAACCATCAAAATTACCGCGGTTAAAGAAGCCGGAATGTTTTGAGCATAGCGGTTGAAAATGAAAAACACGACGACCGCCACGATGAGGGTGGTGAAAATTGCCCATTTTATGTTAAGGTCGCGTTCAGTTCTCGGGAGTAAGTTAGCCTGGCCTTTCTTCGACTTAAGAACGGAGGAAAAAGAGCCGGCTATGCCTTCAGCCAGGTTCTTTCTCATTTTGAACAGAGTGTAAAAAGCGCCCACCAGCATTCCTCCGATAGCGATGTAGCGGACATAATCCCGCCAAACCCGGATTATCTCCGCTGTCCAGTCGGTTATGGCGCTCAGGTCGTGGTAGTTCATAAAGAAGGCCAGAATGGGAGCCAACAGCCCCCAGGCTAAGACACCGCCGCTGAAGTTGATTGAAGCTAACTTCGGTCCGATAATGAAACCAACCCCCAGGAAGGCTGGGCTGGCTTCGGGCCCGCGGAAGAGGAGGGAAGCTTTGCCGACTGAAATTAGCCGCTGGAACTTAAGTGCAATGAACTTGAATTCAGTGAAACAAGTAAAAAGAGCTCCGAGGCCCATCCCGGTAAGGAGATGACCCGTGCCTTTGGCGCCTTTCTGGCCGGCCTTGTGAATTTCGGCAGCGGCCACCGATTCAGGGAAGGGAAGCTCCGGGTTTCCGGTCAGAATTCGGCGGGTAACAGTAACGAACATAATTCCGAGGATTCCGCCGACTACCAGAATCACAGTAGCCGTTAAGTAGTTTTCGAACCGGTAGAAGGGGAACCAGATGCCCGTAATGAACAGAGCCGGCAGGGTGAAAATGGCTCCGGAAGCCACGTTGCCGCCGATGGACCCGACAGTTCTCGCAGTATTCTCTTCCAAGATAGTCCCGCCAAAAGCTTTAATTATTGCCATGCCGATAACGGCCGTGGTATAAGTGGCGGCAATGGTCATCCCAGCCTTGAGCCCCAAATAGGCATTAGCTGCTCCCATGAAAGCCGCGAGGATGACCCCAAGGAGAACCGCTCTTAGGGTAAATTCTCTGAGGTTGGCCTCGGATGGAACTACGGGCCTAAAAGTACTCCCTTCCATTATCAATCTCCTTTATTTTAATCTTTATTCATGGCTAAAAATTGTTAAAAGACTTACTGGGTTAATCAGTCAATGGTGCCTATATCTTTATGAGAGTGCGGCTGTATGATAAAAAAATACCCTCTGTTCAGTCAACAAGAATTTGGGCTTAATTGCATCTTTTTCTTCTGGTTAACAAGGGTCTTAATTTGATCACGGAAGCGGCCCTAAATGACGAAATTGTTATAGGTCTGATATGATAAATATTTATTCAATTGTTCTAAATAAAGGAAGAAAGCCGAAAAAGAGTTAGACGAATCGGGGAAGTTTCGGACTAACTTTATATTGACCAGAGCTGTAGTTCGTGCTAATAAAGAAGGGTAAGCCGATATTGCCGGAGTGGCGGAACTGGCAGACGCGCTGGACTCAAAATCCTATCCTGGAGCCTTTCAAATTGCCTTTAATCCCAATGAAATCAGCAA
>CAZVIN010000046.1:0-31585 GCA_964627255.1 uncultured Eubacteriales bacterium | reverse complement strand
AAGATTTACTTCGGAAATTGAAGAGCTCTATACTCTGGGAGCCGATGACGTTATTCCGGAAGAATTTGAAACTTCAATAGAAATATTTGTCAGGGTTCTCGAAAAATATCATCTGCCGCGGAATATTATTAACACTCAGGTCCAGGTAATTCGGAGTGAAGGGTACGGAATCTTAAGGGGTTCCAAATCCACTTCGCGCCGCCTTGAAGAAAGAATTTGTGATTATTTGGAGGCGGGTGTGGTTGAAACTTTTCTTATTCCAGCTGATTCCTGGGTAGTCGGTCGAACCCTCGGTGAAATTGATTTAAGGGGGAAAACAGGGGTAACAGTCATTGCTGTGGTTAGAAATGAAAAAACCCATAGTGGTCCTGGAGCCGATTTTCGCTTGGAGGGGCGGGACGTCCTTGTCCTTGTTGGCAATCATGAAGCTATAGATAAAGCTCTGGCCTACCTCAGCGGCAAAAATTGAAATTAGGTTCATTCGACTTTCTTCTGAAAAGGATAATAATTTCATTTTGGGCTGGGCCGGCTGAGCGAGCATCTTTGTGACAATTTGCCCCTTCGGTCATCCTCAGAGAGTACAAATGGCGGCTCATGAGATGTTAAATGAAGTCGGAGGTTGCTCTTGGCCAGTCAAAAGGCTGCCGTGACGCTCTAAAATGCCAAAAACCAGCCAGACGTCTGCCTCATCAAGGAGAAGATTATGAAAAATAATCGGCCGGGGCCTCGGAATCCAAGAAGAATTGCTGCGAGACGACGTGAGGCGGAGGAGGTCTCTCCGCCACAAAAGTCAGGTTCAGGTGGTGGATAATCCTGTCCACCACGGCATAATCCGTAATAAAAGCGATGATCTTCATGTGTCCTCCGCACTGAGCAAAAACCAGAGGATCGACCTCGAAGACTTTTCTTATCATCTCGGCCCAACCGCGGCGGGTGTTTCCGCAGTCCAAATAGCGTTCGACCACCTCCTTGATGATGGGGCGGAAGAAGCCGTACTCCTTAAAGAGACAGGAACTTCGGATGGCTGCTGAGGCCCCGGCTGAGTATTTTTTAATCTTCTCTTGCCCTGGGGAGGAGAAGTCTGTCGGATTTTCAAAAGTTTTTTGAGTGTCCCTGACATTTTTGTGAGTCGTTTTTTAATTCCCAGGTCTCGGTGGCTTTCCTCAAAGACCATATTGGCCCGTCACGGGATCGCAGAAGAGAGGACAGGCGGGGGAAAAGGTGAAGAGCGAAAAAGCGACGATCATCAAAGCCAGGAGAATCAGGGCAGAAATTTTAATCCCGGAGCCAAGGGCGGCCATTCTCCAAAAAGTTGGGTTTTACCTTGAAGCAAAAGATATGAGAGAACTGCGGCAAGATATCTGTTTGCTTTACCTTACCGGGGTGAGCACAAGGACTTTATCATTGATTTCAGCCAGGTTGCTGGGCCGGAAAGTTTCAGCTGGGGAAGTGAGCCGGGTGTCGAAAGAGCTGGTGGAGGCGGTTTAAAGGTGGCGCAACGGGGATTTATCTCAGGAAAGGATAAAGTATCTGATCAACGATGGAGTTCATTTTAAGATGCGGGTAGTTGATAGTGTTGAGAGTGTGCCTGTTCTGGTGGTGGTTGGGGTGAGGGAAGATGGGGGAAAGGTGGTTTTAGGTTTTCAGGCTGGGGATCGGGAGTCAGCCGCCTGCTGGCGGGAATTTTTCCGGGACTTGAAGCGTCGGGGGTTGCGCTGGGAACTGATAAAGCTTGGGGTGATGGATGGCATCCCGGCTCTGGAACAGGTTTTTAAGGAGGAGTTTCCTCAGGCTGAGGTGCAGCGCTTCGTTGTTCATCTCAGTCGTAATGTTCTGGCCAGGGTTCCTCGCAAGCTTAAAGGTGAGATAGCTTCTGAACTCAGAGGCATCTTTTATGCTCCCTCGGAAGAAGAGGCCAGAGAAAGGTTTGCTGATTTTAAGAACCGCTGGGAAAGACATTTACCCTCAGCTGTAAGGTGTCTGGAGAAAGCGCTTGACTCGGCTTTGACCTTTTTTAAGTTTCCGGCAGAAGATTGGCTTTCGATCAGGACAACAAACATTATTGAAAGACTGAATAAAGAGTTTAAGCGCCGGACCAAAGTTATGGAGATAGTGGCCTCAGAGAAAGCTCTTTACAATCTTCTGGCTTTTATTTGATTGAAGATGGAAATATATTGGAGGCGAAGTCCCGTGGAAAGAGTCGTCTCGGCTATTTTCATCCCGCAGCTCAAGGCTGCATCTGATTTTACACAAAATGCTTGCCACTACTTCATCCTTTTCGAGAAGATAAAGAAAGCCTTCATGAACAGCCAATAAAAGACCCTTTTAGGCCTAGATAGAAATTATTGACAAACAGGCCGTTTTCATCGAAAAGATCAAGCATGTCCCCCTTTTTCTCTTCACTAACTGCAGTCTTAACCCCCATAAAATGACCATTCAGGAATAAGCCTTTTATATAAGGGGCTGGCACTGAACCTTTCCTCTCCAAGACCCTCTACCCAGACCCTAACCTCATCACTTATGGAATGCTATAAGAAGCACCACTTTTTCTGGAACAAAAATTTCGTTTTCTTCTCGCCGCTCTTCTAAAATTTGGGGGGGCGGATAAACCGCCCCCCATTTGTAATTTTTAAATTTAGAAGCTGAACCTTATACCGAAGCGAATTATTCTGGGGTTAATAATCTCGTTTAACTGATTGAAGTAGGGATATTTGACGAAACGGTTGCTGGGGCTACCTTCACCATAGTAATAATAGGTGCCATAATATTTTTGATAGCGACGGATCGGGGTTTTGGAATTCAGAACATTGAAGAGGTCAATCATGAAGTAAATCTTTCCAGTATCCGCGAAACGAATCATCTTTTCTACTCTGGCATCCAAATGATACATATTGGGTAATCTCTCAGAGCCGAAGGGGGTCATATCCAGGTCAAAGCTACGGCTGGCGGGGTTAGGAAGGGTGTAATTGACAAAGGTGAAGTATTCACGGATTATCCAGCCCTCTCTCGCGTTGAAGGTGGCTGAAATATTAATATCAAGAGGAAGCTGGTAAAGGCCGGCGAACTTGAGCATCCACCGGGTAAAAACGTACTGGTCGATCTTGCCAGCAGCTCCACCAACCAGAGGAGCATAGGGTTTTCCATCATAAGCCCAGACATTATTGGGGCTGAGATAGCCCTTTTTACCATATTTGGCTCTCTGGTTCTGCCAGGTGAAATTAGCATCAAACATCCAGCGGTTGGACAATCTCTTGGTGAAAATAAAGTCAAGGCTGAAAAATTCATAATAGAAATCAGGTCTTAATTGCACCCAGCTGTAAGGAGAATAACGGGTCTGGAGAGTAGAGGCATAATAATAATCATTCTTGGCCGCATCTTTGGTAGAGCCTATATCAGGAACAGTTGCAGGTGGTTTACCGGCGGAAATATACCAGCCTTGATTGTCAACCTCGCCGGTATCAGGGAACCATTTCAGAGACCATCTAAATTTAGAAATTCTTCTATAGGTGAAATTAAAAGAAGCCGAGGCATCGGTGAATAATTCTCTTTCCAGCGTTAAAATACCTTCTGAAGTTATGGGTGATTGGGCATTTTTATCAATTACCTGATAGGGATCCACAAGCTTCTTGGGATTACGGAAGTCAAAATCTCCCCAGAAATAGCCGGCCGCGTCGTCAATATCACCAATAAAGGTTCCGGCATCGTTAAAGATGCGATAGAGCTGATAGGTTGGCGATTTTCTGTAGTTAAACCAATAAAGCTCAGTAAAATCAATTTTACCATCTCGGTTTAAATCCCACCAGTGGAGGTCGATCCAGCCAGACGTCCCGCCTTTTTTCCATCTCGAGGCCTCACCGACACCCATGAATTCGGCATATTGGGCCAGACTGAGTTTGGCAATGGTCTTGCCATCGCCGAAGACATCCCAGGTCAACCCCAGTCGCGGCGAGAAAAATTTCCAGGCATAAGCGCTGCCGTCCTTGGCCGTAGCCTTAACCTCACCCTGTTCGGCGGCGGGAAGAATAGCATCAAGGAGGTCAATTGTTTTCGGAGTAAAATAGTCTTTCCAAGCTTGGCTGTCTTTATCTACAGCAATAACACTAAAAGGCCTGACATAAGGTATCTGATGGTCATATCTCAAACCGAGGATAAGAGTAAACCGGCCAAAACTTATCGTGTCTCGGAAAAAGGCGGAAAATTGACGGCCCGCCAAATCCTCATAATAGCCTCTCCAGTAGTCTACCCGATAGAAATTGCTGGGCGGGATATCAGTTTTACCGTCACCGTCAAAATCAGCTACCGGGGAATTGAAATTGCGATATAGAATATAATTTCCAGACCAGACTGATTCAGTATAGGCTCGTCTCCAGTTATATTCGGCTCCTAACTTAAATTCATGACTAGCACCTAAGACATTGTCACGGAAATAATCGGCGGTAAAAGTAAACTGATGTTGCGGACGAATGCAAAAATAGCGAGAAGCTTGAGAACCATAGTACCTCGCACTTGTCACATCATAAACCGCCTGTTTCTTAAATTCCAAGTCGGTCATGGGGGTAAGATGGAAACCGCCTCCAGTATAACCATGTTTCAACGAAAGGAAAAGGTCATTGCCAATCATATGCTCAATCTGGGATTTCACTACGGGTGTTCCAAAATGGTATAAGGTTCCCTGATAAAGACCTTCTGGATTTGAGGTGGTAGCGCTTCTTCCCCACATTTCCTTGTTACCGGTGTGCATGAAGACCTCAATTCTATTCTGGGGAATAAGCTGGAAGTTAGCCTTCCAGGCATAATTGGTCAGGAGCATATCCCATGGGCCGCCTAATATGGTATCAGCTTTGATATCTTGGACGCCATAAGAACCCCACAGCCAGAACTTATCCTTGATTACTGGAAAGCCTACGTTGATTCCGTAGTCTTCGATGCGCCGAATTCTGTTAGTTCCCAGTAATCCTTCTTTCTTCATAGCATCGGTAAGGTTATCGGCCTGAAGAATCTTATGTCCATCAGTAAAATAGAACCTTCCGCCAAGGGTGACTCTGTTTCCACCTCTACGGGTTACTAAATTAATAGCGATTCCGCCAGTCTGGGTAGTTACGTCGGCTGCACCGACCGTAAACTGCATTTCTTCAAAGGCATCAAAATCATAATAGGTAATGGAGGCACCGATTGCTGCAGGGTCAGTGACCATGACCCCATCAATATTCCACTGGTTCTGGGCGCCGCTAGTCACCCCTCGAGCCATCATGGTTGACTGCATGCCGGTATCAGTTCCACCCACATCTTCTCTGTCAGCCACAACACCTGGGGCTAATTTCATGATAACCCAGGGATCGCGGGCCGATGGCAGGGACTGAAGTGCCTCCTGGCTAACGTTCATGCCGATGGTTGTTTTTTTGGTATCAACTACAGGCGAAACAGCCGTGACCACTATTTCTTCCTCTAAAGCCCCGATTTCCATAACAATTGTCAAATTAGTGTTGCCGCCAACAACCACGACGATATTCTGTTCGATTTTGGTTTTAAATCCAGAAAGCTCACATTTAAGGTTATAATCTCGAGCTGGGGGAAGAGAAAGGAATCTGAAATGTCCGTCTGCCGTTGTCGTTGTTGTCATGGGAGCGGTAAGTGTGCCCGTTAAGGTGACAGTAACTCCCGGAAGCGGGTTGCCTTCAGTATCGGTAACTCGGCCGTAAATATTTCCCGTCCTTAACTGGGCCATTAAGCCAATAGACGAAATTAAAAGGATGATTAATAAAAAGCTTACTTTTTTCATTATCCCTCCTTTTTTTAATTTTGACCTACCCTACAAACCTTTTTCTAATGTTTTGTCTAAATTCTTTTGTTCTTCACCTCCTCTCATACCTAATTTTGGACAATCAAATCTTCTTTGGCTCATTCTTCTTATTAACTTAATCTTTGTGGGTTCATCCTCGGTGTAAGCATTGAAAGCTCGTCGGTGTCAAAATAATTGAGGATGTATCTCCGCCGTCTAAACGATGTTCTTCCCGAATTATTAATGCCTCCTTCCCGTGAATACTGCTTACATCGACCAAGATGTTTCCCTCACTCTCGGGCTTGGGCCTTGGGGGGCGCCGTATGGACTCGCCATAGCGGCTTTTTTTGCCCAATACTATCCCCTTGGCCCAGGATTAGCTCCACAATGAGCCCTCATCTCCTTTCTCATTTACTTAGCCTTTTAAGGTAGCCATAATAACTAGCAAAATTTGTGCCAATTGTTATTTATCGGTTCCTCCCTGATAAATTTATTCTTCTTAAATGAAATTCAAATTTTTGAATTCGCCTTTTTGAATTGTATTCAAATTGTCGAATTCAGCTCATAGTGTTAGACATTTCTTCAAATCCTGGAAAAGCTCCTGCTAGCAGGAAGCGCATTCCCCGTTTCCCCCTGAAAGCCTAATACCAGCCTCCCTGCATCCTCCTTCATTCCCAAAAAAATAAAAACGGTTCACTCCGATTTTGTCTGCGCTGTTCGGAAGGATATGTCTGGGATGGCGAAAACGACCATTGGCCGTTTAGCCTTCCTGAATCGTCCTTCGAGCTCTGCGCCGGTTGTGGCCTGGAGGTATTTGAGGAGAGCCTGGACGCCTGCCCAGCAAAGCTCCCTTAGGAGCCGGCTTTGAACTTGGAAAAGATGCGGAGCATCTTGGGGGCAGTAAAGACGACCTGGCGGTGAGGGACATGCATGAGGAGTTCTTCGTGCATCCACTCTCTCCACTCCTCAAGCCCCTTGGCATGACACGAAGGACAAAACCTGTGGGCGCGGCAGGAAAACATCACAAGTCTCTCTTCCCCAACCTAAAAGTAAAGAAACGGCAAAATTAGTTGGCCAAAAAGCAGTCGCGAAGATTATTAATAAAAGAGGATTGAGAGAAAATAAAAGATTAATTAAAATTGTCATTTACTGGAAATGGGAACTAATGCGCGAAAAAACAAAAAGCTAAGCGCAGTTCTTATCCTGGGCATTGCCATAAGAATCTTTGTTTTCCTTTTCCAGGATCCTTTTAACAATGATTATCATTTCCAGGTGATTAAATATATCAGGGAAGCTAAAAAAATCCCCCTGGCCATCGAGATGAGCCAGGGCTATCATCCTCCCCTTTATTACCTGCTGGCACAAATTTTCTATGCCGGCGATTCGACCAAAGGGAGATTAAAAAGCCTGCAATCTTTTTCCCTCCTTACCTCAATTCTGACTTTTATCATTCTTTTCTGGCTGACCAAGCGTTATATCCAATCTTCACGGGCCGCCTTTTATTCGGCTCTGCTTGTAGCCCTTCTACCTCAATTTATCGCTTTCGGCAATTTCGTTTCAAACGACAGTTTGACCAATCTTTTTGGTGCTCTGATTTGCCTGCAAGCATATGTTTTTATTGCAAGCGGCCAATTCCGCCATCTTTTCCTTCTGGCGTTGTGGCTAGGTTTAGGTCTTTTGACTAAAGCTACGCTTCTTGCCTTCATTCCAGTAATAATTCCCTTGGTTATTTTCGTTCAGATAATAAGAAGACAAAAAATCATAACCGTTGTTGTTCAGACCCTGATTTTTTGCTTCCTTTTTTCTGCCTTCGGTTCCTATAAGTACCTTCAAAATTATCGCCATTTCGGTCGACCCTTTATTCATAACACCGATCCGCTGGTTCAGAAAGCGACTGGCTGGCCCTGGGCCGAATCCCAAAAGGGAACATACAAAGGCCTTTCTTCCTTTCTGGACTGGAATATCGCTAAATTAATCAAAGAACCTACCTGGAGCGAATCAACGCGACACAGCTATTTTCTCTTATTATACGGGACGCTCTGGTATCAATATATTCATGAGTCAAACCTCGAAGGAAACTTAACCCGGTTTAAGTATTTTGGCAGCCTCCTTTATCTTTTAGCGATTGTGCCCACGATTATTATTACGATGGGTGGGATTAAATTTTTCTTTGACTGCGGTGAGCGACTAAAAACAAAAGATTTAGACCTCCCTTTTATTCAGAAAGCCTTCAGTATCCTCACCTTTTTATCGACACTGGCTATGATTGTCTTCATTGGCTACAAAACGGATGTCTGGAGTTGTTTCCAGGCGCGCCTTTTTTTCCCGGCCATATGGGGAATGATTGTGCTGTTCGCCCAGGGGCTAGAATTGATAGAAAAGAAAGCGCGACTTTTTTCGCTTGTCAGGATTCTCCTCTGCCTATTATTTGTTAGTTTTGTCTGTTATTTTATAATTGAGTTTCTTTTATTGCTGCAGATTTTGCCCCCCCTGACGGCTCAAAAGATGTTATTCTTCAATTGGGAAAGGCTGAAATTGTTTTAACTGTTTTAATATGACATGAGGAAGCTACAAGAGCAGTTAAAAACCAAATAGGGAAACCTCTGCCCACTGCTATGCTTTCTTCAGTCCATCAGGTTTGGCTGGACTCTAGCAGAAATATAGAAAAGATAGAAAATATATAAAAAGTAGAGAAGATATATAAAAAATTAACGTAATCTATGGAAATCTCGAAGTGTATTAATAATTATCGCTTCTGGTTAAAGAAGACAAATCCTTTGAGCCAGGCTTAAAGGTCAGAGGGAAAATAAAGCCGCTCGGCCGAAAAAGTCGGATTTCTTTGGCGCAGCCATATTTACAGCGATATTTATTTGGAGTAAATCTTGCGAAGGTCGTTATAACGGACCTGAATAAGGTCAACAAAGGAGCGCCAGATATCCCGTTTCAAATTGACCTTGGTATGGGAGTCATTGCGCCACCGAACCCCGACTTCTTTTACTGTTAGCCCGAATTTTTTTGTCAGGTAAAGAATCTCGGCATCAAAACCCCAGCGCTCGATAGTCAACCGCGGGAAAATAATATTAGCGGCTCGTTTGGTAAAGCACTTAAAGCCGCAGGTAAAATCACTCACCTTAACATTAAGGACAAATATCGACAACCAGGTAAATCCCTTTCCCAGCATCTCCCTGAGCCAGGGCTGATGTTCTATTATCTGGCCAACCTGACTTTTTCTTGTCCCGATGATGACATCATACTTTCCCAGTAAGGGGAAAAAAAGATGAAATTCCTCAAGGGGTGTGGAAAGGTCGATATCCATGAAAAGGCGATGCTCTCCTTTTGCCTTCATCATTCCGTGTTTGATGGCATAACCTTTACCCCTATTCCGGTCATAGGAAAGAATTTTAATTTCTTCTCTTAAGGCCCACTTCTGGAGCCGGTCAAGAGTTGAGTCGCGGCTACCGTCATTGACGACAACAACTTCCCAGGAAAAAGAAAAGTGATCATAAAAGTCCAGAACTTTATCTAAATTGTTAATCCTTTTTTCTTCATTATAGACAGGGATAATAATTGAGAGAAACGGTTCAGAGGCAGATAACCTCTTCTCTTGCCCTTCTTTTGCGTGACAATTTTCTCTCACTCTAAGTTTTTTCCTTCCTGACAACGGGAATTTTAATTTTTTTTCCGGACAGAAGCAAATTTAGGGGGGTCGGGGATTAACGGCTGTTTCCGGAACGATTATGGTGTAATAGGGTAGATTGAAAACTCGATAGCGAATATTTTCTTTCTTTAAACGCTCAATTAGCCGCCGCCGCAGCTTAACGGTGGCTTCTTCGTGCCAGGAGTGCCGCCGGTAACGGTCACCAAAAAAGAGATAGGCTTTTTGTTGCCAGGGAACTTTTTCCATTTCCTCGCGTAACCAGTAATAGAAAAAGGAAATCGACACTGGTCCCAAGGAATCTGTAACTTTAACCTTTCTGTTAGTCAGAAAGTAAATAGGATAGGCCAGACTGAAGTCAGTAGCTAAATACTGAACTTTATTTTCTCGCAAAACAGGAATAATCTGCTCATAAGATTCTTTTTTGAAAATAGCCACTTTAAGATAATAGATATAATGAGGCGCAGCCAGAAATAGCAAAAAAATGGCTGTCGCCAGACGGAGTGCCCGGGAGCGACGCCAGATAGCGAAAGAACCGAAGAGAAGGACAAAACCAATGCCGACCCAGAGAGCCATGTCAATATTGTGCCTTGGCTCATAATAAGGTCGGGGGCTGAGAATGAAGGCTTTGAAAACAAAAACTAGAAAAGCTAAAAGATAAAAAGCATAAGGCCAGGGTAGATTGCGCAATGATTGAAGGGAAAAAGGCTTTCTCTTTTCCTGGGAGGAGCGAAAGGAACGAATCAGGCGAATCAGGCTTAAAATTATCCCGCTGAGGCAGACAGTGAGGGAAAGGAAAATGGCAGTGCGGTTGAGGATTTTTAGAACATTCACCCATAAGCCTGAATCTTGAAAGAAATAAAGCGAATAAAGAAATTCGTAATCAAACAGGTTGTGAAAGGATATCCAGAGATCACGGGTAAGATTTTTTATATATAAGAGAATTTGATTAAAAGCAAACTGGGAAGGGGAGAAAAAGATGATTTGATACCAGGCGCCGGAAGGAGGTGGCGGCGGCCAGAAAAACTTATAGTAAATGAGATGGTAGGTAGCCAGCAATCCTCCCGGCAGCAAAGCCTGCAAATTAACCCAGAATTTTTTCTCGACCAGAGAATAAATAATTGAGACCAGAGCAAAAGGAATTATCAAAAAAATAACCAGGGGATGGAGATAGGAAGAAAAAATAAGAAAATAAAAAGCCAGGAAGAGCCGCGTTTTGTTCTGGAAAGAAAAATCAAAAAGATATATTCCCAAAAGGAAAACAGTGAGCATTTCTAAATAGGGGGCAGCGCGAAGAAACAGCGAATAATCGAAAATAACCTCAATGAAAGCAAAATGGGCAAAAAGAAACACGTTAACGATTTTTTCATCGACATGGCGCTCGAAAATTTTCGAAAAAAGATAGATAAAAACGAGAAATATAAGGAGCTGAAAGATAACAAAGGTTGGATAACTTTTGCCTAAAAGGTCCCAGATAAAAGCGACAAAAAGATATTTCAGCGTCCCGTTATGGCCACTCGAGTTGAGCAAAAAAAAGGGGGCGCGGTGAGTATCTTGAATTTCTAATGGCTGGAGGGCCTCGAGAGCATTATCGGAGTGAAAAATTAGACCATCCCCTTGAAGATAAAAGGGAATTCTAATGGCAATAATTAGAAGGAGAGCAAAGAAAAACGCTTTCTTTTTCCAGGAAGTAATTATGGCCGCAAAAAGCAAGCCAAGCATCTCGAGATAGAAAAGGACTTTCAGGAGAGGATAGAGGAAGGCAAACTGGGTTATAAGATAAATCTGAAAGATAGCTGTGATGGCAAAAAAGTTAATAAGGAGAATGGTCGGCAGAACCTTTTTTATTTGACTGAACCAGTTCATTGCAAACCAAAAAACATGAAATTATTTTTTCTTACCCTAACATATCACATTGCCCTAATTTTTGATATTTATAATTAAATTCAATATTTTATTCAATCCCAGCGCGCTGGCGGATAAAAAAGTCCACTAAGTTAAACCAGGTCATTTGCCCTTCGACTACCAGGGATTTGACTCGATATTTCTTAAAATTTGAGACTAATTTATATTCGTATTTGGAAAATGGCTCATTATTTAAATAAGGCAAAGTAAGGCCAAGATGAAATCAGAGAACAGGATTCACTGACGGTCTTCCGGTAAGACTATAAATTATCGAGCTATCGCCAATAAGAAAGCCAGTTGATTCCAAAGATATAAAAAAATATTGTTTGTATTAAGATAGGGATTAAGCCATAAGGAAGGGTATGGTATAACTTGCCTTTTTTATCGTAAAGGCAGTTTCGCGGTTCTTGACCATTTCCTTTGTCCCATCCAGGCTCAAACATTCTCGCCGCCCCGAGCATGTCTTAAAGGACAATCCGGGAAGGCTAAACTCTCAAGGGTCGCATGAGCCAGCCGCCCTGCCGATTTTCTTCAGCTCTGGCTCGCTCTCTTTTGACTTTGGTCAGAGCTTCGTTGGCTCCACTAAAATTTTTGCTTTCCGGAAAAACTGTAGGTAGGCTGGAGCCGCGGGGTTAAACTTTAAAACAAAATTATCCAAAAAGGATGAAGAGCGATGACGAAGGCAATTTTTGCGACCATTATTATTCATGGACTCATTCATTCCGTGGGTTTTTTGAAAGCTTTTCAAGCGGAAGCGGAGCAGTGGTTTAAAACCGAAGAACCAGGTTTCATCTGGGTCGCGAAGGTTAAATTCGCTCCGGGAATACATTTGGCCGCAAGAGATAAATATGAAGATGGGAAAGGCCAGATGATCATCAAATTGCTTTCTCTCATCCCTGTGTCCCGAGCGGAAGGGAAAGAAATAGACCAGGGAGCAATGGTAAGATATCTGGTTGAAATAATCTGGTTCCCATCTGCTGCTTTGAATGATTACCTCAAATGGGAAGAGATAGATTCCGTAACGGCTGAAGCCACGATAACCTATCAGGGAAATATTGCCTCGGGTGTGTTTAAATTTGATGAGAAGGGCGATGTGATAAGTTTTGAAGCCAAGCGATATTATAATCGTCAAGGCAGAGCAACTAGAGAGGACTGGTTTATCCAATTAGAGCCGGATAGTTACGAAGAATTTCAAGGGGTAAGAATTCCGACCAGAGGAACTGTTACCTGGAAATAAAAAGAAGGGGATTTTACCTGGTATAAGCTAGAAATTGCTGATATCTATTTTAATTAGAAACATCAAAACCTCGGTTTAATTCTCTTAACCCAAGCTTTAACTCTGCTTACCAAAGCAAGTTAACTATGGCTTACTCCTCCAGGTCCAAGGGCGAACTTACTTTTGCGCTAACTAATCGATAAAAGCTAAGATTGCAAATAAGGGATCAAACTTAGTCGATAAGTGGGCGAAATCGCAAGGTGCCGTCGCTGATCAATAATAATTGATGATAATAAGTTTTATTCTCTATGCCTTTATTAATTTAGATGTCCTTTTTTTAAGGAGAAACATAAAGAAAAGCGTGCGGGAACAAATTCAAGAGGAATTAAGTGCTTTTAGTTTTTGCCTGATATTGGACGAGGAAGAAGAAAATGATGGCCAGGAGCTGAGCGAGAACCGAGAAGAGGACAAGCAGAATTATCCTCTGGTCATAGAGGAAGCCCATCAGGGCTGAGCCCGCAAACCAGGCTAGACCGAAAAGAGCATTAAAGATACCGTAAGCGGTCGCCCTTTTTTCTGGCGCCACTAAATTGGCAATAACGGCTTTAACTACCGATTCCTGAGCTCCCATACCGACTCCCCAGAAGACGATTCCCAGAATGATAAGAGTAAGAGAATGGCTGAGAAAGGCGAAGGGCGCAAAGAGACAGGAAAGGAGGGTAGAAAAGACAAGCGCCCGCATTCCGATGCGGTCATAAAGGCGGCCAAAAAATAAGGCGGCCACGGCATCGACACCCATAGCTAAAGTATAAAGTAAAGGTAT
Source organism: uncultured Eubacteriales bacterium (assembly GCA_964627255.1). Classification (GTDB taxonomy): domain Bacteria; phylum Acidobacteriota; class Aminicenantia; order Aminicenantales; family CALLJL01; genus CALLJL01. Next base: position 18,207 of record CAZVIN010000046.1, on the reverse strand, counting down.
TGAGGCGCCGGCAATCAAGTCCTGCTTCTGGAAATGAAATCCTATCAAGGGGAAATCAGCAAAGCCGGCTGCCAGTAAAGAAATGCCCATAAGGTAAAAAAAGAAGCGGCGGTCAAATTTTTTCTCCACCCATTTCTCTTTGGTTTCGAACTTCTGCGGTGAGGGATAGCGGTAACAGCCCACCGACAAAAAGACCATAGCAATAATAGCCGGAAAAAGGAGAAAGGCAAAGCCGCGGCGGTAGCTCCCGAGACCGCCTAGACCTTTATTCAAATAAACGATAAGAGCGAGAAAAAGGGGGCCGAGCATAGCGCCAATCTGGTCCAGGAATTCTTCAAGGGCAAAGCCAGTGCCCGGGCCAACCTGGCGGGCGGCATAGGACATCATGGCATCGCGGGCTGGCTTGCGGATGGCCTTGCCCATTCTTTCCGCAACAATGAGGCCAGCCGCCAGTTCCCAGCGACCAGTGAGGGCGAGAAGGGGAACAGCAAAAAGATTTAGTCCGTAACCGATGAAGGCAAAAAGCCAGTAGTTGCGAGTGCGGTCAGCTACAACCCCTGTGGCTAAGCGCAGGCCATAACCAATGAATTCGCCCAGGCCGGCCACGAGGCCGACGACAAAAGCCGAAGCACCCAAGAGCCCGAGGTAAGGGCCGGTGAGGCTCCGCGCCCCCTCATAGGTCATGTCTGAAAAAAGACTGACCAGTCCCATCAAAATAATAAATTGAAAAGCGCCTCTCTCCCTCATAACAGGTGAAACAATACCTATTTCCTATTTTTTTGGCAAGAAACCACCGTCTTCACCCCAAGAGGCGCCAAAAACAAAAGAAGGATATTTATTATTGCTAGCGAATCGCTCTAGATTAAAATACGAGAGATAGGGAAAATGTCCTGAGGCTAGAAAATTAAGTCTGGTTATTAAAAAGGCAAAGTCGCCCGGCCAACTAATGTCTAATATTAGAGGATAAGAGTAAAATTAGGTCATTTAACGCAACGTAACCTTGGCGGCGCGATGAGTAAACTAAAGCGGTGGCCTAAAAAGCCGAAGGTATTTTATCCCCTGATTTTAGCCGCGGGATTTCTCTTATTTCGCCTTGTTTCTCACGGCCAGGTCCTGGTAGCCGGAACTTGGAAGCTCGAAGTAGCCGGCCTGCCATCTCCGCTCACTTGGCAGTTAGAAATAAGTCAGCAGGGCGAAAGCCTGGCAGTAGTGGCGACTTCTTCGGCCGGGGAAAAAACTAAGGGCCATGGCGAAATTAAAGACACCTCGATTTATTTTACCTTAGGCATCAAGCTCTTCCGGCCCAGTGTCCTGGAATTTCAAGGTAAGGCAAGCTGGGCAAAGATGTCAGGTACGGTTTCTTTAAGCAATTTATTCCAAGGGACCTGGGTGGCTCACCGCCAAGTCGGCAGCGGAGCTAATGGCCATAATAGCGGCGACGATTGTTTTCAGTGTCACGACCATTTCTTAATTGCCGGGACAGTCTTTCGGGACCAGACGGCCAGGGAGCCTCTGGCTGGCGTTCCCCTGGAATTAATTTCGCCAGAGGGAAAACAGGTCATCCTGGAGAGCAGCAACGCCGCGGGCAATTTCTTTGCTACTTCTATTAATTCAGGAAAATATTTAATTCGAGTGGGTGAAGTCCAGACCCGCACCTGGCATGCTGTGCCCGAACAGGGGAGCTGTAATCGCTGCCATCTTCAGGGGGGCAACGGGTCAGAATTACGGAATCGGCTTTTGCCCTCTACTCATACCCAGTTGCCTCCTGATAACGATTGCCGCCACTGCCACCACTTTCCGGCGACCCAAGCTTATGAGAGACTGCGGACAGAAGGTGTTTTAGTGGCTATCCAGAATCAAATGAGAGAGCCGGGCTCCCGGGTTGAAATAAAGGGTAAGGCTTATTCCTTCGACCCTGTAGCTCAGAACATCATTTCTGTTCGACCTGACATTTTTGCTCCCGGTTATTTTTCTATGTTTGACGCTATCCTGGCTGCGGCCCGTCAGAACGGAATAAAAATTGATTATCGTTTTGACCCTGACTGCCAGACTCATTTTATTGACCGGATTGATGGCGTTTCGGGTAATTACTGGTATCACTTTTCTTATGACGCCGGGGAGGGAAATTCGACCGAAATAAAATACCGCCGGGCTAATCGCTGGGATGAGGCTCTCTGGAAACCCGGGGTGTGGGTCAAGGTGGTGGATGGCGAGAACTTAGAAGAGGTCAAAACTGAATACCGCGAAGAAATCCTCCGCGAGAAAAGCTATGGCCCTCTAATTCCCCTTGTTAAGATTGAGATTAATCCTTCATCTTATAAAGGCAATCCTCCTGAATCACACCGCATCACCGTTTCCCGTGAGTTTCGTAATGTGCAGGTAACGTCTCATAACTGGCGCGGTACCGATACGCCTTCCCTTTATCCTAAGCCCTTTCAAACAGGAGTCGTGACCTCTTTAGATATCCTTCTTTCTCTCCAGGACCAGGGGAAGCTCGACGTCGTGACTTCGGTTTTTTATACTTATTTCGCCCAAAAATATATTTTTAGTTATTATGTGGTCGGGTTGGGTTTTCCTGGTGTCGGCTTAGCCCACGCTTCAGGTCGGCAAGGTTTTATTTATATTACCGAAAACGGCTCCTTTAATCGTCTGCCCAACCAAGCTGATAGCAAGCTCCATATGACCTGCGATATTCATGTTATCCATGCGCCTGACTTTTCTTATTGGCGGTGGGCTGAGCTTGGTAACCCCTATTACGAAAACTCTGAGCCAGGGGCGTTAGCTAAGTTAGCGCAAAGCATCATCGAAGATGATGAAGCCATAAGTCGCGGGTTCAATCTCCATGAACCGCGGGTAAACAAAGACCGCACAATTGACCTTAGCTTTAACCTTTTTCTGGCTTCCAAAGTGCGCTTATCTCTTCTTAATTCTAATGGTCAGCGCTGCACCGTAATTCTGGATAAGCTTATTTCAAACCTGGGAATTCATCAACTGCACTATAAAGCCCGTGAATTAACCCCTGGGTTATATTCCTTAGTTATGGAGGCCAACAATCACCGCCAGATTCGCCACTTTATTCTTCCCTAATCGGTGACACCTTCCCCATTTCCCATTTTTAGATATTCTTGGATTATGACGCCTCATAGCGAGCCTTATTCTTGTCTGGATAACAAAAAACTTAAATATTCTTGCAGCCTATTATGAGGTGGCCAAAGAACCTTGCCCTGTAAAACCTTAAAGCATCAAACTGAAAGATTTAGTCAACCCCTCCTCACCCCCAACCCTCCTATGGGGTAATATCACGTTTAATAATTTTATATTGATATAGAGCCCAAAGAACTACAGCTATAAGGATAGAGTGGTAAGTCCAGATAAAATTATAGGCAATTTCAAGACGCGGCGGGCCAGCACGGTCTGGCGTCTGGAGTGAAATTAGCACCAGCATTAGCCAGAAGGCTTCGCTTTTAGACAGTATGTGCTGCATAGCAAAATAGGCAGGAACTATTAAAATTATATGAGAATAAGCAACAAAGCGAGGAACTAGGAGGGCATAAATTAAGCAAAAATTCATTATCAACCATCTTCTTTTATCTTCATCAGCGATTGTCCCCGTCGATTTGAGAACAGCGCATGCCTTCCAGCTCAGATAAAGAATCGCTGCGATGATAAGAGCAAAGATAGAAATGGAGACAAAAAACGGAGGTTGATGCTTAAATAGACTGAATAAGCCTTCAATGAAACTCTTAGTCATTGATAGTAGCGATGGGTTTGCCCAACCCTTTTCTAAATTACGATTTCGTAGCAGGAAATCTTCATATAGAGGGTCTGTAAAATAATATATTAGTTGTCCAGTGGCGAAGACGGAGAAGGAACTTGCCAGGTAAATATATTTCCTCGGCTTATCGTCAAACAAAAGGAGTAAAAGAAAGAAAATAGGCGTAAATTTAAAGCTTGCAGCCACAAGCACCAAAAGACAAAACCAGAATGGGCGTCGGTTTAAAAAGAAAATAAAACTGAGCCAAAGAAAAAAATACTCGAAGATAGCGATATTGCCTGACATGAGGTCAACAAAAATACAACTGTTAAAAGCCAATAAAGAAAAAGGATAAAACCATAAGTTGACATTGGATTTAAGGAGTATGCGAACCCAGATATAGTAAATAGCCGCCAGAAGAATTAATTTAGCAAAAAGATATAAATAATAGGCTGTTTTATATTTAAATAAAGAAAAAAAACGAAAAAACCAAAGAGTATATGGGGGGTAGCGAAAATAAAAGCGAATTTGCTGTTTGGCCAACTTGGAAAGGTTAGTAATCCCATATGGATTAAGGCCAAGGGCATGAGCTTTGCCAGCATAATAATAAGTTTTAAAGTCCCATTGATAAAAGTCGTTGCGATAAATAATATAGGATAATACGCCGGCATAAAAAAGCAGAATTAAAAAAAAGAAGATCCATTGAGGATGTTTCTTTTTTTTGACCACAGAGTACTCCCTCCAAAACGCCCCGGCTCCCCCACCTGTTGGGCTGTAAACAGGGGATTAAGGCGCATGTTTACCATTGCTCTTTGATATGATTTTAGCTTCTCGAAATAAGAAAAACAATTTTTCCTACCTCGAGCATCTTTCTCTAACAGCTATTGTGCTCCCCAGACAATTCTTAGTTCCCACCTCGTTTCAGCCTAACGCTGGGACAAGGTTAAAACTTATATTTCCTAGGGTATCCTATAGCTAAGGGCTAAATGAGGTCGTTATCTGCTAGAGAAGGCTAAACTTCTCCTAATGACTCGACAAGAAATTTGGTCAGGATGAACCACGGATTCCGTAAATAATTGAGCAAGCCCCTTTTCCTTCTAAACGATTTCCAGGGGCAGGTTGGCTTTAGATATCGCGTTATGAAGGTATCATATTTCGGGCATTTTATTACGGCTACCTTCTCCCGAAAGCAGGGCGAGATGCACTTTAAACATCTGTCCAATTTTCGGGGTAAACTTCAAGTTAAACAAAAAGCGGCTGGTGACTTCTAAGGAAGTTATTATGACCCTATCTGATGGTCCCAACTGGGTAGGCCAAGGCGATTGACCGCTCTTACAATGATCTTCACGGCAGCACCTTTGCTGGTTAGTTCAGGCTGGCTAAACGAGGCCTGCGGAGCGCTGTCAATTTTAAGGGTAAGCTGTGTTTCCTTTACTTTTTTCTTTATCAGCGGGCCTTTTTCTCCCACCTGACAGACAACCTCATAGGAGGCGATGTTTTTTTCGGGGTTAGGTGACCAGGTTATCTTCACCGTACCGTCGGGGTTAAAAGTGGCTTCAACGTGCCGGACAGGCGAGGGGCTGGAGGTCATCATCATTACCGAGGCAATCATGAATTTGGTGGCTTCTTCAATCAGCTCCTGATTGACTACTTCCAGCCGGTCCAAGGCGGTATGATAATAAGGATTGCCAAGAACAGGATAGGAACCAAGGCCGGCGACAACATTGCCGAAGGCTTCATAAAGCGGCACAGCGTCAGTGGCTCGAATATAGTGCGAATCATAAGTAACCATGCGGGAAAAACCAATCGAGGCCGCATGCATTAGGTCGCGTAAGCCAGCATTAGCGTAGCGAATGGTGTTATCGAGGCGATGGTCTTCGGTCCAGCCAATCATATCATTATTGATCGCACCCAAAACACGAAGTTTTCTCTCTTGGGCCAGCCGGACAAACTCGCGACTGCCCCAGAAGCCAGCTTCTTCTCCGGTAAAAGCCGCCAAGATTAAACTGGAAGGCAAGGGTCGTTTGGCCAGAAGACGCGCTGTTTCGAGCAACACAGCCGTGGCCGATGAATTATCGTCCGCCCCTGGGCCGCGAGCGTTGGAGTCGAAATGACTGCTCAGGACATAATAGAGGTCAGGATTTTCTGTTCCCTTGAGCACCGCCACCACATTGGCTGTCTTATTAGGCCGGTCCGGAATCCATTGAAGTTCGGTTTGATAGCCGAAGGATTCGAAGGTTTTTTGAATATATTCAACGGCTTTGAGATTTCCTGGCTGGGTCACGTGTTTGGAATCGAAATCAAACAGGTTTTTTTGATATTCATAAAGCCTTCGTCGGGAGATGCCAGCTATTACTTCTCTTATTGGTTTTTCCAGCGGCTTAATGAATTCCTGAGCCTTGGCTCTCAGGGAAGCCTCGGCTTCATGTTGTTTTTTGATTCTTTGCCCGAGCTCTTCTGGAGAGACTTTGGCTGTTAGGTCAACCCAGTAAACGCCTCTTTCGGGTGAAATGGTATCACCGTCGTAGTCGGCGACAATGACCATGGCTTTTCCGGCGGGGTGATAGGCCCATTCATATTCGGGGGCGATCGTTCTGATACTCTCATTATGGAAAATTCGCAAGGCTTTTCCGGTGGATAAATCATAAAGGTAAGACCGACTGTGACGGGGTTCGCCTTTTATAGCCACCAGCTTTTTGGCCGAAAGAAAACGGGGCTGACGGTCAGGCTGAAGCTCCCGCGTTAAGCGGCGTTCATTTTTGTTTTCAAGGTCAAGAAGATAAATTTCATTGTTGCCGTCAATTGAGATTTCGAAGGCCAACTGCCGGCCGTCGGGAGAATATGAAGGGGAGGCAAGGGAAGCGGTGGTTTTTTTAAGCGGAATGATATTTAGCGAATCATCAAGCCTTATTAAATTAAGGATATTTTCATTGCCTTCTCGTCCGACAAAAGCGAGGCTATCCCCTGGAGGGGATAGGTCGATAGAGCCGCCCTCAAAGGTTTTAGCCTCTCCCTTTTTAAGGTCAAGAACAGTGAAGGAGCGAGCTGGCTGGCGGGAGAATTGACCCGAGAATGTCGGCCGTGGCGTCTCTGGTGTTTGGCCTTCGCCCCGAGGCGTTAAGGCTCGGCGGGCGAAAGGGTCTGCTGATGAATTTTGGTAAAGCAGAAAGCGGCCGCCGGGGACCACCAGAGGATTGATCTTAAAACCAGGGCCTGAGGTTACAGGTTCTGGCTTAGGCTCGTTCGAACCAGGCGGAATGGAGACCTTATAGACCTGGTTGGCGTCGAATTCATCGCTTTTTCCTCCCACAAAATAAATCTGCTGCCCGTCAGGACTGAAAACTATTTCGCTTTTGAAGAGAGAGCCCGTATTAAGGAGTCTTTCCGCCCTGCTTTCCAGGTCTCTCAACACCAGGGTTGCCTCTTGGGCTTCAAGAAGAGTCAGGCGAGCTTGAAGAGAAAAGATCTTCGCCCGGTCAGGGCTCGGAGAAGAGCTCAATTGAGCTAATTCCTTTCTTAAGCTGACAATTTCTCCTGTTTCCGGCAATTGAAGATAAGCCAGGAATGGGCCGGCAGGCGAAAAAACGGCCCTCAAGGCTTTAAGCTCGGCTATTTTCTCGAAATCTTGTCCTGCTCGGAAGATTAAAACCTGGGGTGCTTCCCTCGGCCCCGAATCGATGGCCAGATATTTACCGTCGGAGGAAAAACGAGGATTGCGGCCATCAGGGGCGACCTGTTTTATCTTGAAAAGAGAACCAGTAATTAGGGCGATTCTTTCGAAGACAGCTTCCTCTTGAGAACTGAGAAGGAGGTTCTCAAAGCCCTTGAGAGCCAACAGATAATCACCTCTGTCCCAGGCATCAATAAATTTTTCTATATCTTCGAGGGGCGAAGATGGAGAGGCTTGATTGAAAGAAGCGGGGACAAAGGAAGCGAAACAGAGAAAAATGATAATGAGTCCTGCGATGGTAACAATTACCCGGGCTTTCCAAAAGTCTTTTTGTTTCCTCATGGTCCTACCTTTTTTTGCAAATTGAATCTCAAGCTTAGTTTTTTTAAAATTAAAACATAAGCAAGTTAAACATTGGTCTTTTTTTGTTAGGTTCTCTTCACCTCTTTTTATTCAACCTATTTAACCGCAAATTTTCTCCTGAAAGCAAGCTCCCTTATATTCTATCGCGAAGGATAAAGCGGTTTATTGGGATTACGTTGTCTATATCAGCTTTGAAAAGCCACAGTGCCAAGATTTTAAGAAATAATGAAGGGATTTTAAATGGAGCGATGCCCTTTTCTTGACATCCAAAAATGAGAGAAATAAGGATTTTTAAGCCATTATTCCCACCTTAAAAACGACCGATGTCGGCTTAAAAGGGATTTCCCGCAGCTCGGCTTCCAGAAAAATTATCCGGGCCGATAAAAAAACAGAATAAATTCTTGGGAGAGTCGTCTTTTAATAAAGGGAAAGAAGACTCGGCTTAGGATTATGAGGAGGTTAGCTTATAATTGAAGAAAAATAGCGTCCGCTAAACCCGCTGAGGTAGTCAGGCGTGCAACCACAAGAAAAGGAAGCCATAGGGCGAGGAGACCGTTTCGAAATGCTATTATCTTATCAGGAATTGGTTTTTCGCCTTTGCCTGGGCTTTGCTCGCGACCCGGCCGAAGCGGAAGACCTTAGCCAGGAGGTATATCTTAAAGCCTTAAAGAAGATAAAAACTCTTAAAGACCCGGCGGTGGCTAAGGAATGGCTTTTAAGGATTACCCGTAACACCTGTCTTGATTACCAGAAAAAGAGCCGCTCCAGGTGTCGGCTATCTTTGGAGAGCCAGGCTGATTTTAAGGAAAGGATGAACCCAGAGACGCTTCTCGAAAAAAAGGAACTCAGACAGATTTTAAAAGGAGCTATCAGCCGGCTGCCGCGGAGACAAAAAGAAATTCTTATCTTAAGGGAATATGGCGACCTTTCTTATGAAGAAATTGCTTCCGTGCTGCAGATAAAGAAAGGGACGGTTATGTCCAGGCTAAATCGAGCGCGGCAAAGCCTTTTAAGACTTATTCAGGAGAAAAAAAATGGCTGAAAAAACCTCTGATGAAACCTTAGCGCAAATAAAAAAGCTTATTGAAGAAGAGAAGAAGGAGGCTTTAGACTTTTTCCGCAGGTCTAACTTTACTTCACAGCTACGAACGAGATTAAAAGAAGAAAAAAGTTACAGTTCATCTTTTATTTATTGGCAGAAGAAGCGAGCTCTTTTAATCTCGACCGCCCTGGTTCTAATAATTGTGGCTCTAATTATCTGGCTTTCCCTTCCCCGACCCAAGGGTGTCGAAACTGAATGGGCGGCACTAAAAGATTTCCTGGAACAGAGATTATCCTTATCGAATTCCCCTCCCTTGCCCGAGCCAACTTCATCATCTGAGCCCAAAATTTCTTCTCTATCCCAAGTGATAGCCACGACCTTAAACCTTGCTCTAACTCAGTCTTGCCCTTTACAGGAGGAGGCCTTTTCATGGCCTTCGAAAAAAAAGGTCAAATCCTCTGAGTTAGAGAAAAAGATTATCCAGCTTTTTCGGGAGGGGGCAATCGAGAAATTTTTATTAAATTGTTTAAAAGAATCAAAGGAGGTTTCCGATGCTTCGCCGGATGCTTTTTTTAGGATTTGTTGGTTTGTTTTCGCTTAATCTTTTAGCTGAAGATAATCCCGGCCAAGATGGCTATGTCCTTCTTGACATGATTATCACCACTTTTCGCGACATGGCTATGACTGGCAGTGGCGGTTTTGATGCCGTGGACAAGGCTCTTCAGAGGCTGATGGCCGAAAGCACAAAAGCCTTTCAAGAAAAGAAAATAGATGCTGTCTTTTATAAAAGATATGCTCGCGTGCTTTCTATCATGAAACTTTCAATTATTCCTGACCCTCAGTCTATTTTGCGGCTGGTGATTAAGAGAGAACTGGCGGAATTCGTCGCCGAAAAAACGGGAGAAGAGTGGGATGGCAAAAGCATTGGACAAATAGCTGCGGCCATGGCTGAAGAGATTATAAATCTTCATATTTATCTGGATACGACAAAAAAAAGAGCTGAGCTGATGAAAGAATTCGAAAAGAAATCTACCATCAAATAGGATCCTCGTTATTGATATCGGGTTTATTGGCGCTTTTGGTCTTTTTGCTTATGGCGCAGCCGAAATAGCCTTTATTGGCCGGAAACAGAGTTTATGACTTGCTGAAGTTCATCAATGCGAGAGGCGCTAAAGACGACCCTTTTTCCGTTGCGCAGATAAAACCTCAGGCCTTGATTACCCTGAATAATATAGACGGTTTCTCCTTTATGCGAGCGTACACCATAGCCACCGAAATCTTTAATCGCCGAGAAGGTTATTTTTTCATAACGGTCAATGTCGCTCCAAAGGAGGCGGCGAAAACGTCGCTGAAAAGGAAGGAAGCGATAATAGAAGCCGTCGCTGCGGACCGCAAGCTCGAGTTGGGTTCGAAAAAAAAGAAGCGGTAGCCCAACGCCAATAAAAAGGGTGATCAAAAGGACGACCCAATCAGGAGCCGGATTTTTGCCTATGGGTTTGTCTAATAAGATTTGCTGGAAAAAGATATACCAGACAATGGCTGCCGGAAGGATCAAAAGATATTTTAGCCACGGCAAAGAAAAGGTTTGCTTTTCTTGATAAAGCGGGGGAGTTAAGTTTTCGTAATCCATGGCCAACTCCTCGGCCTGAGGCCCAGCTCCCCTATATTACCAAAATAATTAAGAGAAGGTTAATAGTAATCTTCGAGATACGAAAAAAAGCCTGAGGAACCAAGAATAAAATGACCCTCTTCCATGTCGTGTGGGTTAGGTGCGGAGATGTCGGGAGGGCGTTGCTCCCACTCAGGTTTTTAACGCCGTTTCGTCTTCGCTTCACTCCGAGCCTGCGAAACTTGCTTCCTTGCTCCTAAACGTAGCCCGGAAGTTCCCTGTCCCCTTATGGCCTCGCCATTTCGTCTTCGTCGTTATCGTTGCCCGGGGACGGGCCTCCCTGGCTTTCCGGGTAATATTAAAACAAATTACCTTCTCCCGGCCTTTCCCTTTACCTCGTTTTATAAAAATTAGGTAAATAGGTGAGTTGGCACCAATTTTAGGCAATAAAGATTGATTTAGGAGCTGCTTCTGGCTATAAAGGATTTTTAAGCTTAGTATTTTAAATGGTTGGTCAAGGTCAGATTAAATGAGACTAATTAAGTATCATATTAATCAGCGGAAATATTATCAAAGACACTTTCGTTCATTATTAAGCCTGGTTTTCCTCCTCATCTGCGGTTTCTCAAAATTGGCCATTTTTTCTTTCGCTTCTGTTCCTTCTGGCTCATCTCTGGGGATTCAAGACAAGAAAGAGTTGATTGTCTCCCAATATAGAGATGTGGCCCTCAAAATTAAGGACTTGGGTCTAAAGGAAGAGCGCGCTTACGAGTTTTTAAAAATCATAACTTCAGCCGGCGGGCGGTTAACGGGAAGCCCTCAAGCCGCCAAAGCGGTGGAGCTAACGTTTAGCCTGATGAAAGAGCTCGGGTTGGACCAAGTTAAAAAGGAACCGGTTGAGGTAAAGCGCTGGGTTAGAGGCGAAAGGGAGAAGGCCCGTCTCATTAGTTCTAAGCTAGGAGAAAAAGATTTAGCTATCTGCGCCCTGGGTAATAGCATCGCGACACCTCAAGGTGGGTTAAAAGCTAAGGTCCTTGAGGTTCAGTCCTTCGAGGCGCTCGAGGCGTTAAAGGAAAAAGCCCGGGGCCGGATTATTTTTTATAACGTCGCCATGGACCGAACGCTTCTTGACAGCTTTGCCGCTTATGGCCGGGCTGCCCAATTTCGAGTCAGGGGTGCTTCGCAAGCGGCGCGGGTTGGTGCGGTGGCCTCTCTCACCCGCTCGCTCACTTTTCGGCTGGATAGACAGCCTCATACCGGCCAGATGATTTATGACGAACGGTATCCGCAAATTCCAGCGGCGGCCATAAGTTCTCTGGATGCGGAGCTTCTAAGCCGCTGGCTCCAAAAGGACCCGGATTTGGAAGTGGAGCTTGAGCTAAGCTGCCAGACCTTGCCGCCCGTTATTTCAGCCAATGTTATTGGTCAGATTACTGGCAAGGAAAAGCCTGAGGAGATTATTTTGCTCGGAGCGCACCTTGATAGCTGGGATTTGGGCGACGGCGCCCATGACGATGCTGCTGGTTGCGCGGCCGTAATCGAAGCTCTCAGGCTAATCAAAGCCTCGGGCCTTAGGCCAAAAAGGACAATCAGAGCGGTTCTTTTTATGGACGAAGAATTTGGTGGCACAGGGGGCAGAGCTTATGCGTCGGCGGCGGAACGAAAACAAGAAAAGCATTTGGCCGCTCTGGAGCAGGACCGTGGCGGCTTCTTGCCTTTAGGGCTGGCTTTCGGCCGTAATGAAAAGGATTTACAAGCTTTAAGGTTAGTGGAAAATGTTCTCCGCGAGCTTGGCCTGCACTGGATTAGAAATGGTGGGGGAGGGGTTGATATAGCACCCTTGGCTGAGCAAGGCGCCCTTCTGGGAAGCGTCATTCCTGACTCTCAGAAATACTTTGATTATCATCATTGCTCCCTGGATGTGGCGGCAGCGGTTCATCCCCGGGAGCTCGAACTTCAGGCTATCCTTCTGGCCTTCATTGCCTTTTTTTTAGGGGTTGAGAACATCTCCTTATAAAACAGGTTTCATGCCAGTTTCAGCTTATTTATTAAATTCAATGGCAATTATAATATAAAAAAGGAATTATTTGATGGCCGCGAATCGAATCATCTAAAATCTAACCGAGGAAGGTATCATCTTGTCATTTAAAATCTAACCGAAATGGACAAGAAAATAGAAGGGTTTTATAACCTAACTGGCACAAGGAGGTTAGGTTATGAGACTGGAGTTTCGGATGCAATATCTTGAGACGGTCTACGAACGTTATCTAAAAGCCTCCAAAGAGTTTAAAGGAAGGATTCTGGACGAGTTGTGTAAGGTCTGTGGGTATAAGCGCAAATATGCGATTTGGAAGATTGGTCGTCTCAGGGAGGGTGAGAAGCCTCGGGTTCGGAGAGTGAGGCAGAGGGTTTACGACCAGGCGGTTCTTGAGGTTATTGAGAAGGTTTGGGAGGCAGCGAATTACCCTTGGTCGGTGAGGCTTCGGGAGATTCTCAGGTTGTGGTTGTCCTCGATAAAGAAGCAGTTTCGGATTACCCCGGAGGTAGAGAGGAGACTTCTTCGGGTCAGTTCGAGCACCCTGGACCGAGCGCTGCGGGAGAAGAAGCGGAGGCTGCGGCGGCGCATTTATGGCCGGACCAAACCCGGCACTCTTTTGAGGCATCAGGTTCCAATCAGAACCGACCACTGGGAGGTAGATTCTGCGGGGTATCTGGAGCTTGACCTTGTCTCTCATAGTGGAGAATCTTCAAGCGGTGAGTTTATCTATTCCTTGAATCTGACAGATATTTACTCTGGATGGGCAGAGACGCGGGCGGTTATGGGAAAAGGGGAAGCAGGAGTGCTGGAGGCGCTTCAGGCGATGGCGGCAGGGCTTCCCTTCAAGGTTTTGGCCATCGACTCGGATAACGGCTCAGAATTCCTCAACTGGCATCTTATAAAGCACTGTGAAGCGGAGGGGATTCAGTTTACCCGCAGCCGGCCTTATAAGAAGGACGATAATGCTCATATCGAGCAGAAGAACTGGACCCATGTGCGCAAACTCATCGGCTGGGATCGCTACGATACACCCCAGGCGCTTCAAGCGATGAATGACCTTTATGCCAATGAACTGCGGCTCTTCATGAATCTTTTTCAGCCGTCGGTGAAGCTCCTTAAGACCATCCGTAAAGGATCTCGTCGCACCCGGGTGTATGATAAACCTCTAACCCCGCTGGACAGACTTCTGTCTGCCTCTTCTGCTGAACAAGAAAAACTTCTAGAACTTAAAGCTCTCAGGGAGCAACTCAATCCCTTTGAGCTCTCAGAAAGAATCAATCAAAAGCTGGAACGGATATGGGCACTCGCTCGTCAGCGGAGGAGCCTATCAGAAGATGGGAAAAGTGTCTCTGATGAGTTAAAACGCCAGTCCTCTGCAGAGCGCAAAACTCTCGAGGCCATATGCCAGATTTTCGGCATCAATGTCTATGTCCGGGGCAGAAAAGGAGGAGACTTCGTTAGGATCAACCATGGTTAGATTTTAGATGACAAGATGATACCTCTACGGTTAGATTTTTAAATGACTTGACAGGGGCCAAAAAGAAGCAAAAGACAAGGCAAAGCTTCCGCCCCGCGATTGCTGGTAACTGGACAAGGCGCGATTTCCTTCGCTTCCTGGCAGGGGGTTTTATTTCTCCATATATGACTCAGCTAAGACCCCCTGAGGCTAAAGCCACGGCCATTCTTAACGACCTCTTCTGGGTTAAAAACATTCCGGACGACCCCTTCTATAATCCAGCCAAACCCAATTTGCATCTCGGTTTAGATTCACTCCTTTATTTGATGGCCGAGGCTGGCCTCAAGTTTTATCAGTCTAAATCAGACCACTATTTGGCTGGTCCTCAGGGCCTGATTGCACCAGATGATATCGTCCTAATCAAGGTTAACGCGCAATGGAAGTATCGTGGCTGTACAAATAGCGACCTTATCCGGGGCTTGGTCGAACGAATTCTTAGTCATCCTGACGGGTTCGCTCGCGAGGTAGTTATCTTGGAAAATGGTCAAGGTCGGGGCAGCTTGGCCTGCGATACCAGTGCGGCCTATGGTGATTCCAGTGTCCGAGCTAACGCCAATGATGAAAGACATAGTTTCATCTATTTGGTAAATAATATTTTTAATGACCGGAGGGTTTCTTATTTCCTGCTCGACCCCGTCAGGAGTGTTTTTATCAGCCAGAATGACCATATGACTAACGGCTACCGGCGCTTCGAAGATGTATCCTACCCTTGTTTTACGACCGCTGGGGGTCATCGGGTGGAGTTGCGCGAGGGAGTGTGGCAGGGAGGAACTTATTCCCAGAATCTTAAATTAATTAACGTCCCTGTTCTTAAGCATCATGATACTGGAGGCTCGGAAATAACGGCCAGTTTAAAGCATTTTTATGGCCTGGTATCCATGGCCGATGGTTACAGTGGTTATCGCCACTATTCGGGCCTCGGAGAAACCTGCGGCAAGATGATCGCTTCAGTTATCACTCCTGTGCTGAACATAATTGATGCCATTTGGGTCTCCCATGGTTCTCTCACTGGCTACCCCGCCGCGACCACGTTCCGGGCCAATCAACTCTTAGCCAGCCAGGACCCTGTGGCCCTCGATTACTGGGCCGCCAAGTATATTCTTTATCCTATCGATAATAATGCTCGCCATCATCCTGACTTTCCCGGCATAGAAAAATGGCTCACGGCTGGCCGCGACATGATAAATAGTCGGGGCGGATTAAAAAATGTGGCGAAGGGGATTGTGGTCGACAGGGTGACTAAAAATGAGGGAGAAATGAATGTTCGCCGGGCTGAAGCGGGCGATTTTCTCCGCCACACTCGATTAAGCATCTCCGAACCTCAAATTTCCCTTGTCTTTGCTGGCTCCCGAGGAGCTAAAATAAAAACCAAGGAAATCTCTCTTTCTTTCCCGGAGGATTATCCTTTTTCCTGGTGGACGGAGGCGAGTGATGACTGGTTATCGGTCATTCCCCCTTCTGGACTGGGCAACTCTAAACTGATGGTTCAGGTTAATGCCTCTGGTCTTGACCCCGGAAAATATTCTGGCTCAATTTTTATTCATTGCCTTGAGGCAGCCAATTCTCCCTTTCGGCTGCCAGTCAACTTGCTGATTATTTCATGAATCGGTGCCATAAATTGGTGCCAACTATGTGCGTCCCATGTCAAATATCTAATATAAGTATGAGGCTTAGTTCCAAAGTGACTGGAAAAAGTTAAATCCAAACAGAGGAAACTCTCACCTTAAAAAGCCGTTCCCGATTATATATTTTAAGATTGAGAAATGGTCGGTGTTCGTCATGAAAGTTGAAATAGCCGAGGCCGAAAGCTGGTGGTCAAATCATTAAGTTGAAGAGAGGAGTAAATTGTGCCAATATTAAGTCGCAGTTCTTACCAAAATAGTTAGTGAGATAAAAAGCGTGGAGAGCTGATTTGACTTCTTAGGGATGGTAGATTGAGGGAAAACCCGCAGTCAAAAATGTTCAGGTTTTTTTCAGGAGGGGAAGATGAATTCCGCGATGAGTAGTCTCTGGAGTCTCTTCTGGGTTTTTCTTATTATTGTTTCCCTGCTTCCTGTCATCCAGCGCAGAGTGCTGGAAAACAGGCGGTTGTCGTTGATGCGCCGGCTAGAAATAAAACGCCAATCTAGGGTTATTTCGCTGATTCACCGTCAGGAGACGATGAAATTTCTTGGTTTTCCTTTGATGCGCTACATTGACATCAACGATTCCGAGGAGGTGCTGCGCGCGGTCCGCTTGACGCCTGAAGATATGCCTATTGACCTCATCGTCCATACGCCCGGTGGCCTGGTTCTTTCCACCGAGCAAATTGCCCTGGCTTTGGTTCGCCATAAGGGGAAAGTAACTGTTTTTGTTCCTCATTATGCCATGTCCGGTGGTACGTTGATTTGCTTGGCGGCGGATGAAATTGTCATGGACCCGAATGCCGTTCTCGGCCCGGTAGACCCACAGCTTGGCGAATATCCGGCGGCCTCCATCTTAAAGGTGGTCAAGGAAAAGCCGGTCAGCGAAATCGATGACCGGACGCTTATTTTAGCTGATGTTGCGGCAAAGGCTTTGCGTCAGATGAAGGAGTTTGTCACGGAGTTGATTGCCAGCCGCACTGACCGCGAAAGCGCTGAGAACCTGGCTACTATATTGACCGAAGGCCGCTGGACCCATGATTATCCTTTAACGTTTGAAGAAGCTCAAAAGCTTGGCCTGCCTGTTTCCAGCGAAATGCCCGAGGAGATTTATTCTCTGATGGAACTCTTCCCGCAAGCCACACCTCAACGACCCTCGGTTCAGTATATCCCCGTTCCTTATAAAAAAATCACCGAGCGCGAGAAGCGTCCTTGATTAATTAATTTATTGATTCTCTTCCCTCAGATGGCACAAATTAAGGAAATGGTAAAGAAGTTTGTTGGCGATTTATCCTTAGAAGAGCTGCGCCAGGCAATTGAGGCTCTCGGTGAGCCAGCCTATCGAGCCCGACAAGTAGTGAAGTGGGTTTATCAAAAGGGAATTAACAATTGGGCAGAAGCCTCTGACCTGCCCGCCTCCCTTCGCCAGGAGCTCGCCAACCGCTTCCTCCTCAGACCTTTTGAACTCGAAACCTGTTATGAGTCGCGTGACGGGACCATAAAGTATCTTTTCCGGCTCGATGACGGCCACTTCATTGAGACGGTTCTCATCCCGTCCGGTGCCCGCCGCACCCTTTGTCTTTCCACCCAGGTGGGGTGTAAGTTTGGCTGCGTTTTTTGCGCTTCCGGCCTTCCCGGGTTTATTCGCCACCTTACACCGGCTGAAATTGTCGGGCAAATTCTTTTCCTCCGCCATGATTGGGAATTGGCCTTGACTAATTTTGTTTTCATGGGCATGGGGGAGCCGCTTGATAACTTCCCGGCCCTGGCGCGGGCTATGGAGATAATGAATTCTCCTGAGGCCTTAAGGATCGCGGCTCGGCGGATAACCATTTCTACCTGCGGACTTGTCCCTGGCATAAAAAAGCTCCAATCACTGGGCTTACAAATTAACCTTTCCCTTTCTCTTCATGCTGCGTCTGATGAACTAAGGCAACGCCTGGTTCCTATTGCCCGAAAGTATCCGCTGGAAGAAGTTCTAAGGACCTGTGAGGAGTATGTCCGGGCGACTGGTCGGCTGATGACCTTAGAATATGTCCTTCTGGCTGGAGTTAATGATTCCTCGGCCGACGCCGCTTCTTTGGTTAAAATTGCTCGACGCCTGCGGGCGAAAATAAATCTTATTCCTTATAGCCCAGTCGCCGGCCTCCCTTATAAAACTCCCTACCCGGAAGAAGTGGCGGCTTTTCGCCAATGGCTGGAGGAAAAAGGCGTTAAGGTGACCGTCCGCCGGTCTAAAGGGTTGGATATTCAGGCGGCCTGTGGGCAGCTCGCCGGCCGCTTCCGGCAGAAGAGAAATCTCCTCCCCAATCTTGATAGGTAAATTCGCTTCTTCCGACTTCTTTGGGGGTAAAAAAAGATATTTCAATGCGCCCGTTAGCTAATCCCCGTCAGCTGATTTCATTTTATGGGTCTTCCGACTTTCTTGTGGGTAAAGAAGTTACATAGATAAACCTTTTAGCGAATTCGCCTCAGGCGGGTTTATTGTCCATGAGGCTAATTTGATTAATAATTAGACGAATAAAAATAAAATGTGACAGCAACCCGAGAGCGTTTCTTCTAAAAGGCCGCGCCGAAGGGCTGCCTTCCGGCC
>CAZVIN010000045.1:0-5352 GCA_964627255.1 uncultured Eubacteriales bacterium | reverse complement strand
TACCGCCTGCAGAAAAACTTCCATCCGGCTTGACAGCCGGTCGGCGTTGGCCTCATAAAATTGACCGGCATAAACCGGTTGACGAATCTCGTCTCTTACTCTATCTGTCTGGGCCTGTAAATTGGCTAAGACAAGGCCCATAAACATAAATGTTAGGAGGCCGATTCTCGGAACAGAACCCATGCTGGTTTTTATTTTAACAAAAAAACAGGTGGCGGGAAACCGTTGCTTTAACCTCGCCTTCTGCTAAAATGTACTCTTTAAGCGCGCTCATCTCTTTGGGAGGTGAAAAGATGCCTCTTTATGAGTATCGTTGTCGCCGCTGTCGCTCGCGGTTGGAAATGCTCCAGCGAGTTAATGAACAACCTCTGAAAACATGCCCCAAGTGCGGCGGAGAACTGGAAAAGCTGGTCAGTCCGGCGGCCATCCGTTTTAAGGGCACAGGCTGGTATATCACGGATTATAGCCGCCCCAACCAAGGAAATGACCAGTCGCCAAGCGGCAATGGTAAGGATAGAGAGGCACGGTCGAACGAGAGCGGGCCAGCGGCCCCCAAAACTACCACGGAGGCCTCCTCTTCTAAGCCTGATTCTTCCGATTAAGGTCAGGCCTTTAGCTAGATAAAACATTATTAATCACACCAATAACTTATCGCGGGGGTGATTTATTTTTTTCAAAGATTAGGCTGCGCAGAAAACTGCTATAATTTTTTAACCCGATAAGGCGGCGATTATTTGAACATAAAGGAGTTGCATTTTTTCGCTTAAAAAATGGGCTTAGTATTTTTAGTTTTCTATTATTATCTCTGGGATAGTTTGAAGGCTAAACCTGGGATGCCGGAAGCAACCATTGAAGTTTGGCCTTCCCGAATCTGCCTGCGAGCAAACATCTTGCCGCCGAGGAGATCTGAGCCTAAACGGGACAGAAGGAGGCGCTAATAGAGGGCAAGAGACTCCCGGGCTACGTCTATAAACAGATGAGCGAGTTTCGCAGGTACCGAGGGGAAGGAGGGTACGGCATAAAAAATCTGAACTGCAGTGAAGCCATCCCGGACGTTTTTTGACCTCACTCACGCGAGATGGAAGAGATGGCAGTGAAGCGCCTCTTTCGCTCAGGTGCGGCTTTTGTGCCATCAGGTTAAAAATGAAACCTAGCTTTTACCGAAGCTCCATATTGGGGTCATATTTTAAAGCCAAGTCCGACAGAAAAGTAAAAGCAGCCAAGATTTTAGTCCCTATTTGGTTTTTCTGTTCCTAAGCAACAGGGGCAGAGCTTTCAAAAGCGGTTAAAAAATAGGCCAAAAGGCCTCAGGAATTAAGATTAGCCAAGACCCATTGCACCGCTTCCAAAATATTCAAGGCCACATAAGCCGGCTCGAAGAGCTCCCTTTTTAGCGGGATATCTTCAGTCAGAACGGGTTTGTCGGGGGAAGCCTTTTCGGATAATGCCGGCCCTCGTCTGGCGCCTTTTAAGGGCCGGCTCGCTCCGTTAGACCTGGTAAAGGGTTGAGACCGGGTCAGCCATGATTGGCTGCGGTCTTTATTCTTAAACCAGCTAATTGTCTCCACAGTCTGCCTTCCTTGACCAGTAAGCACTAAGACTGACCGGAGGCCTAAGCGATGGCCAAAAACAACATCATCAAGCTTATCACCTATCATAAAACATTTTTTTAAGTCCAGCTGGAAGTCGAGGGCCGCCTTTTCGCCCATCCCGACCCCAGGCTTCCGACAGGAACAGGCTTGACGGTAACGAGGGTCAAAAGATTCCGGCCAATGGGGACAATAATAAAAGGCATCTATCCTGGCTCCCCGTTCTTGGAATAGAGCAGCCATTTTTTGGTGGATTGAAACCAGCTCTGCCTCAGTCAATAAACCTCGACCGATGCCTGATTGATTCGTCACCACAATGACTAAAAAATCCGCTTGATTTAAGAGCCTTACCGCCTCAAAGCTCTCAGGAAAAACTTTAATCTCTTCGAAGCGACGAGGATAACCAACGTCATCGTTCAGCGTGCCGTCACGGTCCAAAAAAACAGCCCGTTTCATTCGGGTGCCATCCTCCCTTTCTTATGTTCTGCCAGCAAGGCGAGCGAGGCTTGGGTCACCTCTTCTACTCCTATGGACCTGAGACAACGGTGGTCATAAGGACATTGCCGGTACCAGCAAGGCCAGCAGACCACTCTTTTATGGAGGACGAGCGCGGGTTGATGCCAGGGCCGGGTCCGTTGGGGGTCAGTCGGACCAAAAATCGCTACAACTGGTACCCGAAGGGCGTTGGCTAAATGCATTGGCCCAGTATCGTTAGTGATGAGCAAGTCCGCTAAGCTAATAATGCCAGTCAACTCCCGAAGCGTCGTCTGGCCAGAAAGCATAACGGGCTGACGTCTGATGCCATGTTCCAGGGCCGCAGCCACTACTTCTTGAGCCAATGGTATCTCTTCGATGCTACCTATTATCGCGACCAAAGCCCCGGTTTGTTTTTCCAGAATGGCCGCTACTTGACCAAACCTAGAGGCTGGCCAACGTTTGGCCGGCCCATAGGAGGCTCCAGGGTTAAGAAGAATCAGCGGTCTGGCTTCAGCCACCAGCGATTCCAGGTCAATTCCAGCAGTTTCGAGCTGCCGCCGTACGGCCTCTTTCTCGGCCTCGGTTAGAAAGAGTGAAATCTCGGGATTTTCCGGGGTCTCGATTCCCAAGCGCTGCAACAGACGAAGATAATAGAGCGTCTGATGCTCGACCGGCTTTTCCCAAGGCATTTGATAAGCCTCGCTAAAAGAGGCTCTTTCCTTTTGTTCCTTGCTTCCACTTTCTGCTTTCCCTTCTGACCTCGCCATAACTCTTTTAGTGAGCAAGAACGACCGGCCGTCGGTGGCATAGCCCCAACGTTCGGGAATACCGGACAAAACAGCGAGGAGGGCCGAGCCGAAGGAATTGGTAAACAGCAAGGCCAAGTCAAAATGCAGTGCCTGCCAGCGGCGGGTTGTCCGCCAGATTTCCTTCAAACCCATCACCTCTGGAATCTCCAGGACACCAGCTACTGATGGTTCCGAGGCGAATAACTCGGAGGCGCGCTGACTGGAGGCAACCCATAAATCGGCTCGGGAAAAATGCTTGGCTACCGCTCGCAGCGCCGGCAGAGCCAGAACAGCGTCGCCCAGCCAATTGGGCACCCGGACGAGAATTTTCATGCCTTCATTTTAGTCGCTCTTCCATCCCATGTAAATTAAATGAGTTGATTCTCTTCCATTTTGTATGGATCAGGCCCAGAAATGTTCGGCATGGCCTCGTTCCCACTCAGGTTTTTAACGCCGTTCCCTCTTCGCTCTTCTCGGCGCCTGCGGAACTCGCCTCCTTGATCACACAAAGCCCGAAAGTCCCTTGCCCACCCTTTGGCCTCTCCGTTTGTCCTGTTCAGGCTCAGACATCCTCGGCGGCCAGAGGTTCCCTCGAAGGCCGCTTCGGGAAGGCTAAACCTTCCATGGTCACTTCTGCCCTCCCGAACTTAGCCCTCAACCCAGCCCAGATAAAATGGAAGAGAACCAATGAGTTTTTTTAACCCGATTGGAGGAGTAACCGCTTGAGCCAAAGCCCGTTTAAATGTCATAATATAATCAGGGTCTGATGATTCGTTTTGATGATATCCTGGAAAAACTGACTGCCGGCGGTCTTCTGACCGAAAAGGATATCCTGCAGCTTAAAAAAGCCTACGTCTTTGCCGCCGCGGCTCATAAGGGCCAGGTAAGACGTTCAGGCGAACCTTACCTGTCCCATCCTCTGGAAGTAAGCAATCTTTTAGCCGACCTTGGTCTTGACACCACCACGCTGATTGCGGGTTTGCTTCACGATGTCTTGGAAGATACCGAGGTGACAGGGGAAGAACTCCAAAAAAATTTTGGCCCTGAGGTGGCCCGCTTAGTGGAAGGCGTGACCAAAATCACGCGAGTGGAGCAAAGTTCTCCCGAGACCCGGCAAGCCGAAACTATTCGGAAAATAATCCTGGCCATGACCGACGACCTCCGGACTATTTTTATCAAGCTCGCTGACCGCCTCCATAACTTGCAAACGCTGCGTTTTCTGCCTGAAGCCAAACAACGGCAAGTGGCTCGGGAAACCTTGGAAATCTACGCGCCCATTGCTAACCGCTTGGGTATGGGCCGGATTAAATCGGAGCTCGAAGATTTAGCTTTCCGCTATGTCGCTCCCCAGGAGTATTTCCGTATTGCCGCTATTGCGGAACCGATGAAACAGAAAGCCGCCCCTTCCCTGCGGCGCTTCCAAGAGAAGTTGGAAAAACTCTTGAGCGAAAATAATATCCCCGCGGAAATCCACGCTCGAGTAAAAAGACTGTATAGCATTTATGAAAAGATGAAGCGACGGGGAGTTGGCTTTGACGAAGTCTACGATTTCTTAGCCCTCCGCATCATCACTGATAGCATCCGCAACTGTTACGCCGCCTTGGGAATTATCCATCAACACTGGCCGCCCATACCCAACCGCTTTCGCGATTTTATCGCCGTCCCTAAACCCAATCTTTACCAATCGCTGCATACCACAGTGATCACTGAAGACAAGCTAACCGTAGAAATCCAGATCCGGACTCGCGAGATGCATGCCCTGGCCGAAAATGGCATTGCCGCTCATTGGCGCTACAAAGAAGGGCCTCAGGCGGATCTCCTCCAGGAGGATAAGCGCTTAGAATGGTTACGAGAAATGATGGAGCTCTACCAAGAGCAGAAGAACCCGCTGGAATTTCTTAAAGTCCTCAAGACCAACCTCGTTCCTGAAGAAATTTATGTTTTTACCCCTAAGGGTAAGGTAATTGCCTTGCCAGCCGGCGCTTCGGCCCTTGATTTTGCCTTCAAAATCCATTCCGAGATCGGATTGCACGCCTCTTCTGCTCTGGTCAATAGCCGGCCTGCGCCCTTAAAAACGTTGCTGAAACCGGGCGATATTGTCGAGATTCTGACCACGGCTGAAAGACAACCCAGGCGTCAATGGCTGCGCTGGGTGGTAACGTCTTCGGCCCGCCATCAGGTTAAGCGCTGGCTGAGGCAAAAAGAAAGAGCGAGGAGTATTGAGCTGGGACGACGCCTCTGGGAAAGAGCCCTTCGCCGGGCGGGGTTATCTTCAGACTGGCCATCCGGGACCAACGGCTTGGTGGAACGCTTGGCGGCCGCCAGCGGCTTGTCTTTCCGCCACCTGGATGACTTTTTTGCTGCGGTCGGTTTTGGTCGGTTGATTATCGACGGCCGTTTCCTGGAAAAGCTTGGCTTAGCCGCGGGCCCGTCAAAGCCGAAAGAGAAGAAATCGACCCTGACGGCGGCAGCCGCTTCTGGTGCTGGTCAGCTGCCTG
>CAZVIN010000044.1:0-10322 GCA_964627255.1 uncultured Eubacteriales bacterium | reverse complement strand
AAGGGCGATTCGGGAAGGCTAAACCTTCCATGGTCACTTCTGCCCTCCCGAACTTAGCCTGCAAACCAGCTTATATAAAATGGAAGAGAACCAAAGAAATTAGCTCTTTGTAATCTCATTCCGAGCGACACCTAAGGGTATTCGGGTGCCACTTGTTGCTTCTTTCTTTTCAAATTTTATCAACGTCATCGCCGGGAGAGAATCCAGGCCATAAAAGCCATTATACCGAGACGCTGTCAAACCCCTATAAGGGCATAAGCTTTGCCCCTTTCGTCTGAAACCGTATCGCCAAAGGTGAAAAAAAATCACCTTAAAATTCACCTCAACTGGGGGTTCACCTCATCCTTTAATAAAACCTAAGATTTAAGAAGAGGGAAGTGAAATTTAAACGGAGGTGGCAGGTGAAAAAATTTAGAGCATTCCTTTTTTCTTTGTTTTGGCTATTTATTTTTTTGGGAATACTCTTTTCTTCCCACCACCTTTTTGGGTCGCCATCGCCCAGCCAGCCGTCGGCGTTAATAAACGGGAATACCACTATTAATGTTGGCCCTGTGACCATCGCTACCTTCAATCCGGTGCTAATCCCTGGCATTGAATACTCGACGAACATCTATTTTGCTGCTCGAAACAACGGAAGCCAGAGGGTAACACTGATGTTCACTTCGCTTAAAGAAATAACAGATAATAACAGCAACTGGATGCTTCACTTCTTCGCCTATTTCCCGGTTGAGCCTGATGGAGTAACTTTGAATCCTGGCCAAGAGAGAGTTCTGGAGTTTCTCTTGACCAATGAAGGCGAAGCTAACGTCGTTCTGCCCTTTCGATTTAAAATAAAAGAGACGGGCGAGCAAGGAACACTCAACCTCAATGTCCAGTCCTCGAAAAGCCTTTCTTTTCGCGACCTGCCAAAATCATCTGTGGTCAAGGGACGACTAACCACAGGTTCAAACCAAGCTATGGCCAATACTGAGGTCAAACTCTATACTTATGACGGAAGAGAGAGTTTTAATTCGACCACTGATTCCCAAGGAAATTATGACATTAGCTGCCCAGCTATAGAGGAAATAGAAGCTGCTTTTGGTTCAAGGCCCTTACCATACCACACCCTGGGTTATTTTCTTCTGGTGGACAAAGAAGGCTATTCTCTTGGGTATAAAGGAAACATTAAACCTGCTAGGGGAGAAACAGTAACTGTTGACCTTTCAATTGAAAGAGTGAGTGCTCGTTCCTACCAGAAAATAGGAGAACTGAAAACAGAAACTCCCTACGGCTACTTTTGGCTGCTACCTAACTTAGAGTTTTCTAAATTGGCGGCGGTGCAAGGAAGGCACCCGCCATTTCTAAATGTTCCTGGACATATCGTAATGACGGACTTATCTGGAAATGAACTATGGAGGCTCGTCACGGACAATGAATGTTGGGGGTTCGATTTTCACAAGAGCGGGCTCATCTCGGCCGCAAGCCATAACGGGATAGTGTATATGGTAAATTCATCTGGCAATCTGCTTTGGACAACTAACGCTGGCGTTATGGTTAGAGAAGTCAGGTTTAGCCCCGACGGAAAATATCTTTTTACTGGTCCTTATAGTGGCTATGATTCGGCTCTTATCGAGGCGGCCACAGGGAGAATTATCTGGGCTCATAACGCTGGACAGACATGGCTTCGCCGCAGCCGTTTCAGCCCTGATGGTAAGCGGATTGTTGCCGGATTTTCTGGCGGCCGGCTGGAGATGTTGACAGACACGGGTGTCGTCCTCTGGACAGCCTATATTGGCGAGTTCCCCATGCTTCTTGAAATTGACCAAGAGTACAATGTTTATGCTGGCGGGAAGAATCGGGAAGTTTTCTCTTTTGATGCTAGCGGCAACCTCCGTTGGCGGCGGCGGATAGCCAATCACTCGATTACTGACGGCACAGCTCATATGGCCAACGATGGAAGCTATATTGCCTTTGGCACTGTAGGGGCCCACGCTATCGCTATAAACAAAAACGGCGATGTCCTATGGGAGCGACCTCTTTCTGGAAATCTTCAGGGACACAACGCCTTTGACCTGACTCCAGATGGGAAATGGATTCTCGTTGGCACTGCCGGTGAGGTTGGCCAAAGCGGATTCCTCTTCCTTATGGATAAAAACGGAAGCAAATTATGGAGCCATGAGTCCCAGGATCGCCGAGATACAGGCGAAATCAGCTATCCCTATGCTTACGACCATAACCACAGAGGAGCTATTACGGTTGCCATCTCAGATGATGCGATGCACTTGGCCGCTGGGTATGGGGATAGTACTATCCGAATTTTTAAGCTCGATAAAGCACCCAGCGACCTTACGGCCTCGGCAGTTTCGAGCAGTCAGATTAATTTGAGCTGGAAGGATAATTCAGACGATGAAATCGGCTTTAAGATCGAAAGAAAAAAGGGTGAAGGAGAAAGCTTCGTCCAGATAGCTTCCGTTGGGGCCAATGTTAGCACTTACAATGATACTGGCCTGAGTCCAAGTACAACCTATTATTATCGGGTTAAAGCGTACAATGATTCCGGAGATTCCAATTACTCCAACATCGCTCAGGCGACAACACAGGCCAGCACCGGAGGCACTGGAGGAAGCAGTAGTGGAAGTACTGGAGGCGGTAAAGGTGGTGGCTGTACTATTGCCACCTCTTGCTTCGGGACGCCCTTGGCCGAAGAAGTGAAAATCCTTTCAGCTTTTCGCGATAAATATCTGCTACCCCATCCGGTAGGACGAGCTTTGGTGGATATCTATTATCGGCTGAGTCCGCCTGTGGCCGATTTTATTCGGAATAAAGAATATCTCAAAGCCGTTATCCGCGAGGGTTTAAGGCCAACAGTCTGGATAGTTGAGAGAATAATGAATTGATGAAGTGCATGTTTTAATTCAGGTGCGTTAGATTACAGTGCTCAAAAAGCGACATTTTGTTCATTTCTTTTTGTTTAAATATATATTTTTAATATTATGCTGCTTTACCGTTCTTTGGCCTGAATTTCCCCAAGATGAAAAAACTGACCCCTTTGCCCTTAGCTTGATCGGTGTCGTTGTATCCAAAGACGCTTCTTCCTCCCTGGCTATTATTAAAGAAGAGGGAAGTGGGCAGATTCTTCTACTTCAAAAAGGGGAGAGTGTTTTTGGCCTCAAACTGGTCCAGGTTGAAGAAAACGGAGTTGTCCTTGAGAATGAAGGAATAAGGCATCAAATCTTAATTGGGAAAAGGCTTAATTTTAAAGGCGAGTTAGGGGAAAAGCAAAACGAAAATAAGAGTCCAACTCAGAATCTTATCAAAACGGCTGAAAAAGGGGCTCCGAATGATTCTTTAATTAACAATCCGATAATGGATGAAGGCCTTGATTTCAGAAAAATAGAGTTGGTCAAGTCTGATATTAAGAATAAGATTCAACTGGAATGGCCGCTGATTATGAAAGAAATAAGATTTATTCCCCACACCCTAAATGGCCGAACCCGTGGTTTTAAGATAATCAGCCTGCCAAAGACCGGAATTCTGTCTGAAATAGGAATCAGAGAGAATGATGTGATAAGAAAAATAAACGGGGTAGAGCTGAATGACCTGTCGACTCTTTTCCATCTATATAGTGAAATTAAGAACGAGAATGAATGTGAAGTCATTATAGAGAGAGAAGGCAAGCCCTTGCGGCTCCTGTTCATCCTGAGATAGCGAATAATTATCTTAAGATTTCGTAGAGAAGCGTGCGTAAACAGCTAAGCAGTGGAGAGTAAATAATATCTTTTACTAAGGTTGGGTATAGTATTTATTTCGTCGCCAATATGTGCGAAAAAAGGCGAAGTGAGCTATGGCTGTTTTCCGATAACGATATTGATTGTCTATGCCATGCTTTAGAAGGGAAATATTGTCCCTTTTTACTCTTGCTGGGAGTTACGGTTAAAGGCGATTGTAAAAATTTCGTTAATAAGCCAGAATTGACCAAAGGAATTTGCAAAGGAATGCCTATAATGTTTAATTTATATAAAAAATCACTCATTAAGAAGAAAATTATATCCTTTAATTAAAACTACAGCCTCAAGGGCAGCGTCTATTTATTTATATTTCAGTTTTAAACTGAGACCAGTTCTTGACTCGATGGCGGAGGATTTTTGTTTCTTCTGTCGATTCGTCACGGTGAATTTCATAAACATAGCCCTTTTTGATCAGATTAGGAGTAAAATTAAAAATTGTTTTGTAAAGATAAATGCCATTTTGAGAAAAAATATCAAACTCCATTCTCTTAGTCTCGTCCAAAATTGATTTAATTCTTGGGACATATAATCGGCCGGCATCATCCGTTAAAAACCAGGATCCAAAAAAAGGCCGGTGGCGGGGAAAGGCGACAAGCTCCATAGGCATTTGTCCTGGGATATAGCCTATCCAGGCGAAAATGCCTTTTTCTCTTGTTGCTTCTTTTTCTCTGGAAGAAATTAGAGCTGGCTTTTCATCTTTGGTTACTATAAGTTTCGTTTGACCTTCAGAGTCAGCCAGATAAAGTTTGTATTCAGCTGAATAGCCATACCAGAAGGAGTCAGGCGGAGCCAGGGCTAGGCCTATAATTGGTTTATACCAGTGCATGATAATAACTCCCTTTTTCACGCTTCCCAGGCTCGGGAACTCAGCAATGGTCCGGATGACATCACCCTCAGCATTGAGTTGAAGCAACGTCTCTACGGGGTTGTTAGGCCAAGGTTGTTGCTTGCCAACAATCGTTCCTTTTGGTCCAAGAATGAAATAATTAAGGGTGGCTTTCAGACTTACTTTTCTTAAAAAATCGCCGTTCCTAGTAAAATAAACAATCTCTCGGCCGCCAGAGACGCAAATGTCTCCTTCGCTATTAAAATGAACCCGGCTGGGAAAAGTGTATTCTCCTGGGCCTTGGCCAACGCGGCCAATGGTGGTAACATATTTTCCTGATTGGTCATACTTCTGGACCCTTCTATTTCCTAAATCACAGACATAGATATTACCTTCGTCATCTACATTGAGCGAGACACCACGAGGAAAATAGTATTTTTCTTGAGCTGGATCGCCTCCCAGGCTTAGGTCTTCTTCCAGCTCAAAAATAAATTCTCCATAGGCAGGTTTCGATGGATTCCTGATAAATTTTATTCCTTCCTTAGTTTCAATCTTTCCCTTCCATTGACCACTCTGAAGTAGCCCGAAGGAAAAAAACGCCGCGATAAAGGCCGTTAGAAATCCAAGCATCCTGATTGATTGGAAAATAATACTCCCTCTTCGCATTTTCTTCAGCCCCTTTTTTCAAGATTTTAACAAAAATTAAGGTCGCGTCAAATTTTGTTCGCCAAAAGGCCATTGTAAGCTCTCAATTTCTAGCTCCTAACTAGCCGCCCAAGCCAATTCTTGCTCTAACAGTGGCTAAAGCTTATCAGCTTTGATATAGGCATATCCATTGGCCCAATCCTCTGTGTATTCGATGAGATAGGCGGTTATCGTCCCGAAAAAAGACGCTATTTAAGGAAAAAGCCCATTCTCCTCCGCATCCACCATTATCAGCTCCACTATTAACTACTCCAGAATCGACCTTATCGACATTTCCCTATTTAAAAATCCCGTTAGTATTACCTTACAAAGCTTTCTCGTAATTCCCTTGATCCATAGTGAATAACTACCTCTACTTTTAAGATAAATGTCTTAAAAGGAGAGTTTAAGATGACTCATCTTCTTAGATCAAATTGATGATATGAAAGGGCTGCTTATCTTCGGCCAGATAAAATATGGCTCAGGAGGTAAGCAGCCTGAAAAGATACTATGGATGCGACGCTCATAAGAAGTATTCAATTTTCACCTGGATTGACGAAAGAGGAGAAGAGGGTTTTTATTTTAAGGTTCTTAATTGTCCCGAGGAATTTCGGGATTATCTCAGTTCATTGCCTCAGGCTTCAGTTATAGCCTTAGCCACAGTTGGAAATTGGTAATGGATAGTTGATGAGATTGAGAAAGCAGGGCATAACCCTGTTCTGGCTAATGCCGCGAAGTCCAAGGCAATGACGGTGGGCGGCAATAAAACAGATAAGTTGGATGCAAGGGGTCTGGCTATTATTCTAAGGAATGGCACATTGTTTTCTTTCTGGATACCGCCTGGTCGGCTCCGGGACCTAAGGGAAGTAGTACGAAGGAGAATGATCTTAGTGCGGAGAGGTCATTAATCTTCAGTTTCGTCCACCCAAAAGTAAGCGCGTTTGTTTGCATGAGACTTCAAGTCTGGTAAATTGGATGAGAAACCTAAGGGAGGATATGCTCATTCTGGGAAAAACACCGGCCCGTGCATTTGACAAATCGGCACGAAATGAGCCACGAGCATAAGAAAATAAAAAGAAGATAATTGACATAGCGCTTTCATTCATGCGAATTATTTTGTCCACCAACTAAGAAAAAGCCCCCAGGCAGGGAAATTTATCTTTTTCTTTTTTATTTTTTTACAATTTCCACTCGTCTATTTTTGGCTCTTCTTTCCTCAGTCTCATTAGTGGCGATAGGTTTTGTTGCCCCCCAGCCCTTGGCGGAAAGGCGATTCTTATCAATGTTTTGAGCCAAGATCGCCTCCATCACCGCTATAGCTCTATTTTCTGAAAGCTTCTGGTTGAAGTCCACTGTTCCCACATTATCGGTGTGGCCTTCAACGCTAATTTTCAAGTCTGGATTTTCTTTTAACATTTGAACAATTTGACCGATGATTTTTTGTGATTCTGGTTTGATGATGGCTTTTCCGGTCTCAAAATTGATATAGAGGGCAACGAAACCGTCTTTATTCAAGGCTTCTAAAATTTCATTGGCCTGAATTTCCTGTTTCATTGATTTTATTTCGACTACATAAAGATAAAATTCTTCACAAAGGTCGCGGTCGCCTGAAGTCTGTTCCAACATCACCCAGTATTCTGTGTCCTTAGCGGTTAGCGTAAAGGTGGCCAGGCCAGGGCCGAGGCTGCTATAAATTTTCTGGCCGCCCTTTTTCAATATAGCATTTTCATAATTTTTTATTACCTGTAATGTGCTGGGGCATTTAGCACCAGATTCATAGTTGAAGGCATAATCAATCTTAAAAACATTGCCTTCTTTGCTAATCGTGTTTTCCTCAGAAATGTGAAGATTGACCTCATTGTAATTTTCTGAACAGTCAACAATATAAAAATTACTTAAGCGATTGAACAGCGGATGGTCTTTACACCCTCGGGCATCCTCTTGAGGCAGGGCTAAAGAAGTTAAGGTTACAACCAACAAAATCATAAAAAATATCTTTTTCAATTTTCCTCCTACCAATAATTTATACTATAGGACAGATTTATTATTAGAACACGCTTTTTTAAAATTTTGATTTACTTCAGAGATTTAACCCAGGCGGCGATATCGTTAATGACTTCTTCAGAGACGTTGCCTACCGTATAAAGATATTCATTGGGTGTAATCAAGCCTTTCCCCTCGATAAAAAGATGATTGCAAGTAGAAAAGAGTTTAAAGACCACGTTCTTTTTGCCCTCAAGGGCTTTTTGCCAATTTGCCCAATCCTTTTCTGTTACCTGATAGTCCCGTTTTCCCTGCAGAATGAGCAAGGGGCGGTCAATCTTTTTAGCTTCTTCAGGTGGATTATAATGGCGCAAGTCAAGCCAGTAGGCGGGATACGCGCCAAGGATTGCTTCTTCAGGGTTTTCTCCGCTTTCCTTGAGGTTTTTGATCTTATTTACCAGATTTTCGATTTCTTCCAGCTTTTTCTTGGCCTCTTCATTCATGGTCCCTGATAAACCTAAAATATATCTTGTCTGCTCCAGGATAGCCTCTTCTAATGGTCTGGTCGCTCCGGCCATGATGATAAAGCCAGCGATGGAAGGATCACGCGACGTAATCCGGGGAATCATCATCCCGCCAAGGCTATGACCAAGGACAAAAATTTTGGTTGCCTCGATTTTTTCTCTTGTTCGTAACAGAGCCACGGCCGAAACAGCATCATCGACCGTTTCTTCATTAACAGTAAATGAAGCAGCCAACTTTTTATCCTGAGCCAGCTTCGGGCCATAGACCTTGCTCCTTTTATCATAGCGGAGAACGGCGATTCCCTTTGAGGCCAGCCCCCAGGCAATATCTCGAAAAGGTTTGTTAGGGCCGACGGTTTCATCGCGGTCATTCGGCCCTGAGCCATGAACCAGGACCACGGCGGGAAAGGGCCCTGGACCCTCGGGTATGGTTAATGTGCCGGGAAGAACCCACTCGTCCGTTTTTATTTCCACCTCTTGCTCCCGAAAAAGCTCGGGCCGAGCGTAGGGTGGGGGAGGGCTTTCCTTAATTTCCAGGTGGGGGACAAAATTTAACCCGGCAATTTCACCCGCTTTATTAAAAACGACTCTGCAATCAAGCTGTTGTTTTTCGAACTGGCAGGCGACCAGAACGAAATCGTAAACCGCGGAAGTTTCCACTCTGGAGCCTTTAATTTCTTGAAACCGGCCAACTTGGGCTTGGAGTTGTTCCCAGATTTTCTTCAAAAATTCGGCCGGGGCCGCTTTCTTCATTGTTTCGTCAAAGTATTTAGTCGCGGCCTCAAATTCTCCCTTAATCATGTTTTCGACCAATTCCATTGCCCGTTGAGTAATAATTTCTGACGTACCCGGCACTGCGATTTTTTGCTGAAGGCATAAAGGGGAGGGGAAAACCAGGCTGCAGAGAATAACGGTACTTGCGGCTAACAAGATTACGACAAAAACTTTTTCATTTCCTTTTTTCATTTTTTCCTACTATGCTCCTTTTATTTCTTATGTCTTTTAAGGCTTACTAAAATTAAAACAAAATTTAAAGGAAAATCTGTAAATTTACTCAGAGTATTAGAGATTAAAGGTGAAAGACAAGAAAGAATGGGTCCTTTTTTCGTAAATCTCCCCCTTTCTTTTTTAATCATTATCGCTACTGCATTAAATTATTCCTGCTCGGCTGTTTACCAGAATTGTTAAGCAAGCATAACCAACCCTTTGGCTGCCACGAGCCTCTTTTCCCCGATTATTAAGGGATTCACATCTTCGGGCATAAGGTCATCTTTCAGTCATAAATCGGGCGCTTTAATTTTTTCGCTTCTTTGTAATTTTTTATAAAGCAGAAGGGGATAAACAACGCTTGTAAAAATGACGATAACAGCTATGTTCGTAAAGATGATAATCGGCAAGCCGAACTTTGAGAAAGAAAGTAAGACCATCAAGACTCCGCCGGCAACAAACAGCCAGCCCCCCAGGATGTGGGTTTTTCTCCAGACAACCTCAGAGGCTAAGGTCCAGGGGGAACGAAGGCCAAAAAAGAAATTTCTGGGCAATTTCGGCAAATAGTTTCCAAGGAGGATAAATAGAAATCCTAAGCCAAGGCCGAGAGCTTGGGGAGGTAGACTTCCTCTCTTGGCCGCAATTAAGACCAGAAGATAAAAGAAAAGAAAGAAGAGGAGAATAAAATCACGAAAGAGAAGGAAAAGGGTATATTTTTTCTGAATCCTTCTCCAGAAGGGGTCGATTAAGGGGATGAAAGTCAAGAGGAGATAAAGGCCTATAATTAAGGCAGGCACAAAAATAATAACATTCATCTTTGGGGCGAATTTATCCGGGTTTCCGTGGAGGTCAAAGTGAGACGGAATAATTTCAGGAAGCTGGGGGTAAAAGTAAAGGCTTAAAATAAGCAGGAGAGCAATGATCAAAAGAGGGAAAATTTCTCTTTTCCAACTCCATCTCATCAATTTACCCCTTTTTAATAAATTTCATTAAATATTCTATCGCCATTTCGAACACACCCATGTTCAGGGAGTATCTAATAAATTGACCCTCCCTTTCTCCCTGGATTAAATTGGCCCTTTTCAGGATGTCGAGGTGGTGAGAAAGGGTTGGTTGAGATATATCTATTTTTTCTAAAATTTCTGACGGCGTCATATCTTTATCTTTCAAAAGCTGGATAATTTTTCTTCTTGTTGAATCAGCCAGCGCCTTGAAAAGATTATCCATTTTAATAAATTTACATAACTACATATATAAAATAACCTCCACAGGACATTTTGTCAAGAGCTGGCTGGCTCATCCTTAAAAAGTGTGGTAAAAATTGATTAAAGGGATGAGGGTAAGAGGGACAAAAGAAAGGAGCATTTTCTTTATATAAACATCCACATTTTTAAACCCGTAGCTCATCCTCTTCATTAATTTCATCTTTGTGTGCACACCTTCGGTATAAGCGTTGGTCGTGCGATGGTCAAAATAATTGAGGATGTATTCTCGCCATCTCCTGAGGGTCCTTGCCCAATCATTCATCGCCGCATCTTCAGAATGCTCCAT
>CAZVIN010000043.1:0-46907 GCA_964627255.1 uncultured Eubacteriales bacterium | reverse complement strand
TATATTCAGGATGCCATAACTTTTGCCGAGAGACTCACTGTCAATATCGGGGTACGTTTTGACCGCAGCTGGGGCTGGAAGCCAGCCGTTACCAAAAAAGCTGCGGGTAATCCCCTCTCTGTCTGGTTGGGTGAAAATATTGTCCGAAAATGGGTAGCAACAAATTATCCTGCGAATTTCCCCAACGGCCTCAATCCTTGGGGCGAAGCCACCGCGCCTGAATGGAGCAATATCATTAACTGGAATGCCTTTTCGCCTCGTATTGGCGTTACTTATGACCTCTTCGGCAATGGCCGAACCGCCCTCAAATTCTCTTTTAATCGCTATACTGAGTACTTGATGCTCCAGTACTTCTCCACGCTCCATCCTTTTTACCCTCGCTCCTTTGCTTTCATGTGGTGGGATACCAATGCCGATAATTATCCCAATATCGGCGATACCTTCACCATGTATTCAGCTGATTTCCGCGGCATGGACCCGGAGTTCGCCAAAAAGCGCCTCGATCCTGAGGCCAAATCTCCTTACAATGACGAACTTCTTGTTGGGATCCAACATGAGCTTTTCCGCAATTTCTCCCTTGGCCTGAACCTCATTTACAAGAGTAAAGGGAACATCCTCGAAGATTCCCTTTATAATGCTGACTCTGGCCAGTACTGGTATCATATTGATCAGGCGGAAGCCAAGAAATACTGGATTCCTTTCACCGCCACTATCCCCGCCCAGGATAATTATCCAGCGCGTACCGTAACCTTATATATCAGGTCTAATGCGGCGCCACCACTTTTCTATCGTTTCCACAACGTCCCTGAACTCCAGAGGAAATACTGGGCCGTCGAATTCCTTTTCAACAAGCGAATGTCTGAAGGCTGGCAGCTGAGTGGTTCGCTGGTCTATAGCAAGACTTATGGGAATGCTGGTGGCTGGTATGACGATTCCTGGGGCTGGTCCGGATTTGGAGATAATCCTAATACCTTCGTTAATCAATGGGGAAGAATCAATACTGACCGTCCTCTCCAGATTAAGCTCATGGGTACAGCCCAGCTTCCCTGGAGAATTTACCTCAGCGCCTACTATCAGTTCTTTAGCGGTGGCCCCTGGGTAACCAGTGGCTCGGTCCGTCCACCAGCGGCCTGGTGCACCGCCAATAATGCCTATCGTGATTATTATGGAGTCAACTTTGAATCCAGGACTAACCCTCGCCGTTTTCCCACCTGGAATCAGCTTGATATGCGAGTCGAAAAAGAATTTTCCTTTGGCCGGTTTGGTCGCCTGGGCATTTATGTCGACGCCATTAATGTCCTTGGGGCAACCAGTGTTAGTCTTGGCCTTAACGATACCCAATACTGGGAACCCACGGCTGAAGGCGCCAACCAGCCCGGTACCAGAACTAATTACTCCAGCTATAAAGTAATCAGCTCTGTCTCCGGCGTTAGATCCATTAAGCTCAGTGTTCGTTACAGCTTCTGATTGAAATGAAGTGGGGGCGACGGCTGGTCGCCCCTCCTTTTTTTTGAGTATTAGTTTTTCTAATAAACGTCATAGGCCGAAAGACTAAAATTTCAAGGGGCGCTTTCGCCGTCTCGGCCTACCCGCCTCAGCAAAATGGAGGTGAGGCCGAAAAATTAATCACTTTTTGATTTTTTCTGCGGCTTCAATAATGCTCTTGACCTGGGGCGCTTCCGGGCTATTGGGGTCCATCTCTAAGTATTTCCGTAAATTCACCAAAGCTTGCTCATAGTCGCCCTTGTTGAGATAGGCGAGACCTAATTTATGATAGGGTTTGGACCAATCTTTTCTAATCTTTATGGCCATTTCATAATAACGAATGGCCTCATCAATATTTTGATGGGAAAACAGAATTTCCGCTACGTTATAAGCGGCTACCTCATCCTCGGGCGAAATTTCCAGGGCTTGGGTAAAATATTTGCGGGCGGTGTCCAGGTCGTTCCGCTTAAGATAGATTTCTCCTAAGCCGGAAAACGCCCGCAAACTCGCGGCCGGGTCTTTCTTATAATCCCCATAGACCTCAATCGTCTTTTCTAAAACCATTTTAAACTCGGCTTCGGCTTTATCCAGTTCTTCTTTCTTAAGATAGCAAGTACCAATATTCAGTCGCACTTGATGAATCTGGGGGTATTTAACCATGAATTCTTCAAAAACCTTCAGGGCGGCGTCATACTGGCCGGCTTCAATCAATTTATTGCCCTCGTCAAAAAGCTTCATCGAAGTTTCATCGGTAGTCAAAGCAGCCAGCCCTGTTACTTTTTTCAGAGTAAAAGTGATGGGCGGGTTAGTCGTCAGCTGCCTGACATACATATCGGTGGAAGAACTGGTATAACCAGATTTAGAAGCCGTGATCCGCCACATCCCTGTCCCCATCCCGGCAACAGCAAAATGTCCTTTTTTATCTGATTTTCCCTCCAGCTTGGTCGTCGTCTGCAAGCTTTCCACCAAAATCAACGCTCCCTCAACGGGATTGCCGTTTTCATCAACTACCGTTCCGTTTATTCTCCCTTTGCCCAGATTCTCCTGAGCGGCAAGACTGCTCAACCCCAAAGCCACGGTAAGACAAATAATGCTTAGGAAGACGCTCTTTCTGATGACGGCTGGTTTCATCCTTCTAATCATCTTGCCTCCTTATGATTAAGCTATGATATTTTGCCTTCTTTTGACCTAAAAACCTGGGATTTTCACCCCAAGGCGCTCTTAAATTTTGACTTTTAATAATTTTTCTATTTCTTGCTCGCCAGATGAGTTGACCAGTTTAAGGTAGATGGCGTACTCTCCTTTTTCTAACCAGTGTTTAACCGGAACAATCATTTCGAAGCTGCTATCGCGGTTTTGCTCCAGGAATTTCTCCGTTAACCGCAGGGGAAAATTTAGCTCATCGGCCCAGACTACTTCTTCCTTACTGCTTCTCACCTCTACCGTCAGCCTCAATTCAGCTTCAAGATTCTCGGCCGCCGCCAAGAAAATCACCTTTTTATAAGGAAGAAGAATTCGGATGGTCAGGTTGGAATTAGTCCCACGGTCAGATGTACGGAGTATTTCATAGGTAAAATTAAACAGCCCGCCCTCGAAAAATTGACGCTGCCGAACGCCTTCTTCCTTACTCAATTCATGAACCTGAAAAAGGTTGGGTTGGACCATGGCGTGGAGGCTTCCAGGAATAGTTTCATCCAGGTCGGTGGTTAAAATATAATCACCCGTGCCGTGGACATCGACAAAAACCAACCTGATTTCTTGGGGCTTCTGCAGATGGGAAAAAAGATTATAATAAACCCAGATTTCAGTTGGTTTCTCGCCCGTTGCCTGCCGCTGGGATTGAAGCGAGTTTCGCGGGTCTTCGTAAGCATCCATAGGTCGGCCACCCATCGGGTTGGTCTGGCGTTCGTTAGGCGGACCGAAAAGAATATAAATCCGGCCCCTGTCTTGAAGCCAGCCAGGTTTAGCCCCGCGAAAAAGATGGTTAGCCTCTTCAATCCGCCGAAAATAGAGTTCTTTAAATTCGTTCCTTTCTGTGGTCGGGCTGGGGTCTCGACGCCGCCAGAATTCTTCGATAAATTTTCCCCTGGACTCGGGCGGCAACTCCAAGAAAATTTTCGACTCTTCAGCCGTAATGATATATCTCACTTTGTTCAAGAATTCTTCGCTAACAGGGTCGAGGGAAACCTTTTTTTCCGTAGAAGCACAGGAGGCGAAAATAAAGATAAGGCTCATAAACAGGCCTAAATAAAAATATTTTTTCATCGGCCTACTCCTTTTCTTTCTCCCGCTTCCCTCAGCTTTTTAGCCTAAACCTAAAGTTTAAACTCAAAAACTTTGCGAACCTCCTCTCCTCCTGTCTGGTTATGGAGCACAACCTGAACCTTGCCCTTTTCCTGGCGGAGGTTTTCCAACCCTTCGGTTAGGACGAAGGGGATTTCCAGCCGATAATCTTTTTTACGCTGGGCCTTCAGCTCCTCTTCGCTAAGCTCCAAAGGAAAACTCTGCTTATGTTGCCAAAGCAGACGACCCGCCACTTCCCTTATCTCTAAGGAAACATCCAGAATGGTTTTTAGCTGCTCGCCTTCAGAACCAAACCAGATGGAAGCAAAGGGGATTTCTAAGGCAAAAATTCCTTCTACCCGTTCTTCGGTGACTATGTTTTTCTTCAGGCTGAATTTAAAATCGAGAAACTCCTTTTCCTGAGCAAAAGTTTTTTGGAGCCGAGACTGGGCTAAATTTAATTCATGAAGATGCTCTAAACTCAAGGTCACCAGCACATAATGGCCCGTACAGGTGTCATCGATAAAGACAACCGGGAAGTTGCCATAATACCAGATTTCCTGGCACCTCTCCCCCCCGCCACCCATAGGGTAAGTTATTCTATCAGTCGGCGGTCCGAAGAGGACATAGATTCTTCCCCTGTCAGTGAGCCAGCCAGGTCTGCCTTCACCCAGAAACATCTCGTTAGCCTTCTCGATGCGGTTAAAATACTCAATCTTGAACTCATTCTCTTCCGTATTGGGGTCAGGGTCGCGACGCTTCCAGAATTCTTCGATAAAGCCTGGCTTTTCGGAATCCGGCAACTCTAAGAAAATTTTGCGCTCTTGAGAAGTAATAATGTAGCGAACCTGGCTTAAAAAATCAGCGTATTCAGGTGACAGCTTCCTTTCCAGGTTATAAAGCCGACAGGAAGCAAAAAACGAAAGCCCCAAAAGCCCGGCGACAAGAACAATGTTTACGATGCCTTGGCGACTCATGAATCACTTCTTCTCCTTGAGTAATTCCACGAGTCGCCGGACTTCAGGCTGGTCAGGAACAAGCTCCAAGGATTTCTGAAAGGCCTGTAAAGCTTCCACTCGCTGGCCGAGCTGAAGATGGCATTCCCCAGCTAAATTAAGGATATTGATATTCACGCCGTAATGAGTTATCGCCTGGTCGATAACTTGTAAGGCTCTTTCAGCCTGCCCTTCTTTCTGATAAGCCGTAGCCAGGAGGAACATCATTTCATAGCGGGGTGGCTTTTCCGGGTTCATAAATGGAGCCAGCAGGTCGATCACTGGGCCAAATTCACCTTTCCGGGAATAGAGTTGGGCTAAGCTCATCGAGAAATCAGGCGAATCGGGCCGGCTAAGGTGGGCTCGGCGAAGATGGCTTTCCGCCGCCTCTAACCGACCTAAGTTTACTAACTGGGAGCCGATAATAAAATCATAAACTGGGTCAGAGGCCGGAGGGAGCACTCGGGCATGAACCCAAGGTCGAGGAATGGCAGCCTGATGGCTGAGGTCAAACTCTTCCTCGGCCTGGATAATTTCTTTCTCCTCTACCAGTAAAGAAACCTTAACCTGATAATGGGCTGGAGAAAGGCTCGCCAAGGGAGTAGCTTCAATTACCACTGGCCAGTCAGGGTATTCCGTAGCCTGCTTAACATTAGACCAAACCTCCTGGCCTTCTCGGAGCAAGTTATAACGAAAGCTTATTTTTTCCTTAGGAGTTGCTTCTAAACTGTAGACTTTAAAGCCAAGATAGAGAGTATCGGCCGGGCTAAAAACCCGGCCAGGCTGAGCGTAAACCTGCACGGGACCTAAACGGAAAGGTTTGAGATTGTTTATTGGACCTTCTTGTCTAACCAAGCGGTAACCGAGAAGAAGCGGGCTCAGATGGGGTCCGGAAGCTTCCGGGACGATTATTTCCCGCTCCAAGGAAGTAAATTCCTTGGAAACATCGTTTTTAATCAAAACGGAAACACGATAACGGCCAGGGACAAGCGGGAAAAGCTCATGGAGATTAAAAGGTTGGCGGCTGGCCGCGGCCAGCTGGTTCTGGTCTAAGTTAACGCTGACGGAACGGTCAAATTGATAAACCATCTGGCCATCCAGGGTCGTTACGCTTACGTTCACCTTCAACTGAGTAAAATATTTGTTGCTGTCTAACTGCTCAACGGAAAGCCGGGCCGGCTCCACGGCTAAATGAACAAAAGGCACCGCGGCGTCGCCTTCAATGATTTTTACTAAGGCATCGCAATCAATATAATTTGCCGTGTATTCCACCTCAACAATATCTTTGTATTGGAGAAACTTCTGGGCATATTTATCTTCAGCTAACCGCTGCGGCGTTGACTCGACTCGTTGCACAAGGATATCGGAAGAGAGAGATGGCCGGCCCATGGTGGGAGATTCCTCCCCAGGAATCAGGCTAATCGAGACATTGGCTAATTCAGGCTCTATCTCCCGCAACTGCTCATAGGCGGCTTGATAGTCAATCGGGTCGCCTTCGTAAGAGGTCATCAGAGCTTGCGGTCCATCCTTAGAGGGGCTATAAAGCCGATATTCGCCAATGCCACCTTGCTGGAAGAAAACTAAATGGAAGGCGGGCGGCAAGCCCAGGTCTGTTTTTCCTTGGTAAAACCAGACTTCACAGGGATAAATGGCGGATTTGCCCGAATAGCGCTGGATGTCGTTGGGCTCACCCAGGATGATATACATCCGACCCCGGTCAGTCCTCCAGCCCGGCTTAGGACTTTCCCGGAAGAAATGATTAGCATAGTTGATGCGTCGGTAGTGCTCGGTTTTAAATTCATTTTCCGGAGTCGAGGGATTGGGGTCGCGATGCTTCCAAAAGGCTTCGATGTAAAGGTCTCTTTCTCGGTCAGATGTTAGCTGGAGAAAAACTTCTCTCTCCAAAGGGGTAATGATATAAACTACCTCTTCTTCTAACCACTTACGGTATTTTTCAGGCAGTGACGAGACAGAAACTTTTTTCTGGCTGTAAAGAGGCAATAAAGAAAAAAGAAGGGAGAGAAGGAGGAAAAGGTTCAACCAAAGGAAGGTTCTTTTTTTCAAGCGGCACACCTCATAAAAGGTTAGCTTCGTCCGGCGACTCCTCTCCTTTTAATATAACCTTTAAACGGCTAAAAAGCAATCTAACTTAAGCCGCTAAAAATTCGTTTTTAGCCTCGATATTCTTAAATTTATTTCAACCCAAATTTGAGGCTGCCAATTAGCCTTTCCGCCTCCCAGGGGGTCTTTTAATGCGGTTAACAGCAGACCTTGTTGTCATAAACCTCTGGCTAAGAAGTCGCTCGGAAGGCTGGCGGCCAGGCCGATGGCCATTACAATCTCCAG
Organism: uncultured Eubacteriales bacterium; assembly: GCA_964627255.1. Classification (GTDB taxonomy): domain Bacteria; phylum Acidobacteriota; class Aminicenantia; order Aminicenantales; family CALLJL01; genus CALLJL01. The sequence continues at coordinate 39,798 of CAZVIN010000043.1, read as the reverse complement.
GCTTAGACCGGTTAATTCTAAATTGTCACCTTAATAACATTTTGGTTAAGAAGCGAGCCGCTATTTTCAGAACTAACATGTTTTGCGACTAAACACACCTTGAACCCCTAAAAAAATCGACCTCCTTATCTTGCCCTCTCATTTGGGGCTTTTATCTACGGCTCTTCTCTGCCTCGGATAAGCTGCTCAATTCTCCTTAGCTTGAGGCCGATGGTTTCATCTTCAAGATGAAGAAAAGCAATTTTATTCTGAAGGAGGGGGTCTGAGTCCCGCTTTAATTTTCCCTGGGCTATAAGCCTTTCCCACTCCTGAGTACCGGGAATAGGTGAAAAAAAAGCCAGCCGCGGCTGAGCCCCAAGCCGAAGAACTTCCAGGACGTCTCTCTCCACCTGCGACCAATCCTGCCCAGGAAACCCGGCCAAAAGATAGACATTTAGCCGCTGCCGTTCGAAACCCGCTTCTTCTAAATAATTTAAGGCTCGAGCCAGGTCGTCAGGTGAAACCTTAGGGGAGGTGGATTGAAGCCAGTTAGGGTTCAGTGATTCTTGGGAAAGATAAATAGAAACAAAATTGGCCTGCTTCATCAACTGAGCCAGGTCAGCTTCGATAGCGCGAACCTGAAGTCCGTTGGGAGTGTGAAACGAAAGGGGTAGTTGCCGGCAAATAATTCCTTCTAATAAAGGCTGAAAATGATTTTTCTGGTTAATTAGAAGGGCGTCATCATAAAAAGCTAAGTTTCGGCAATTTAATTTCCGGACCATAAATTCGATATCGGCCAAGACTGTAGCTACGGACCGGGTCTCAAACTGAGGCCAGAGAAGCGAGCTGGCACAATAGGTACAGCGGAACGGACAGCCTCGGGATATAAGGAGGGGAAGGGTGTCTGTTGGGCGTAGCAAGTCATAGGCTGGGAGTGGCAGGTCGTCGAGGGTTTCGAATCTCCGCTCCTGGACAAAGCGGTCGCCGAGAATCTCGCGAAGCAAAGGCAGGATTTGGTTTTCGCCCGGGCCGACGACAACATAATCCGCACCGCTTTCGGCTCGCGCATGCTCAGGAATTAAGGTAGGATAAACTCCGCCCAAAATGATGGGCACTTGGCCATAATGCTGGCGAATCAGCTCGCAGACCATTTGTACTCCAGGGTACCAATAGGTCAGACTGCAGGTCAAAAGCACTCCTTCTGGAGTCGGGAGACGTTCGAGCTCTTCCTTAAATAAAGATATCGGGAGGCCGTAACGAGAAAACTTGCGGGGAACAAACCGCAGCACCTCGGGCTTCGCCACCGCCTCCTTGGGAAACGGACCTCGGCCATCAGGCTTAGAAAGATATTTATGGGGCAAGCCAGGGTGAAAACGGTCTAAGCAATCGATAAAGTGAACTGCGGCGCCCGTCCACTGCCGAACAATCGCTGCTATCTGCAGCAACCCCAGGGGCTTAAGCCAGAAATCATAGGCCGTAAAATCATAAATCCAGGGGTTAACGAAGAGGAGATGCTTCACTTCTTGATAGCGACGAAAGCAGGCGGGGGACGATGTCTCGCTCATCCCCCGCATGCGGAAGGTGGGACTCGAACCCACACGGCCTTTCGGCCATAAACTCCTGAGGCTTACGCGTCTACCAGTTCCGCCACTTCCGCGTCCGGTCTTAATTATAATCAGAAAACGACGAGCGGTAAAGCCCCCCTCTTGACAAAAAGAACTCCAGCCCTTAAGTTTAATATCACCCGATGGGAAAAGCCGACCACAGACTTAACGGTCAGGTTTTTCCCTGATTTTTATTTTAAGGAGCGATAATGCCTTATTTCGACCGCGAGGACATTCAAAGGCTATCTCGGCTTAAAACCGAGCCCTACTGGGTGACTTCAGTTTTCTTGGCCACCGACAAAAGCCTCTTCTCCAAAAAGCAAATTAGCCTCAACGTCAAGAATTTGCTGGCCGAAGCTCGCACCCGCTTAGAACAGCTCCAGGTGAGCAAAGAGATTCGCAGTTCCTTGGAGGCTGACTTGGAGACTGTTGCTCAGTCAATGCCTTCTCAATTAAATTCGCTTCGTCACCCCGGGATAGCTATCCTCAGCTGCTCGGGTAAGGGGTTCCTGGAATCCTTTAACCTGCCTCACCCTCCCCGCAATCGAGTCATCTTTGACCCCAATCCCTACCTCCGCCCTCTGATGGCCATCCTGGAACGCTATCACCGCATTTGTGTGCTGCTTCTGAGCCGCCGTCAAGCTAAATGGTATCAAGTCTTCATGGGCGAAGCCTCGGCTCTGGAAACTCTAACCTCTGATGTCCCCGGCAAAGTTCGTGAAGGTGGCTGGGAGGGCTACGAGTCAAAACGGATTGAACGGCACATCGAGGCTCATGTTCATGATCACCTGAAAATTGTAAGCCAAAAAACCTTTAATCTTTTTAAACAGAAGCCCTTCGATTGGCTCTTCTTAGGCTGCGAGGACAAGCTGTTCAGTGATTTTGAGCCCCTTCTCCATAATTATCTAAAAGAGAGACTCAAGGCCCGAATCAAGGTCAAGGCTACTGATTCGCCCGAGAAAATTCGTCAAGAGGCTACCGAGTTAGAAATAAAACTAAAAAAGGAAGAAGAAAAACAGGCTGTAGAAAGGTTGGTGGCGGAGCTGGAGGCGGGCGGTGCGGCTGTCGCCGGATTAAAAGAAACCCTCCGTCAAATCAACGCCAATAATATCCAGATGCTTTTAGTCAGCCATAATTTTTCCCGGCCTGGTCGCTTTTGCCCGGCTTGCCGATTTCTTTACCTGGAGGAAAAAACCTGCCCCGCCTGCAAGCAACCGACCACAGAAGCCGGCGATATCGTGGACGAAGCTCTGGGGTTCGCCATGGTCAAGGCCTATCCGGTGCGGCAGATTACGCCTCCTTCCCGCTTAGACCATTATGGCAAAATAGGTGCCTTGCTCCGCTATAAAGCATAATTTAGTTGATTTTTTTCATCTTTTGGGGGGTAGTCGCCGACCCGGGATGGCCTCGCTCTATCCATGTTTTCGACCCCGCTTCGCCTTCGCCCTTCGGCGAGCCTGCGGAGCTTGCCTCCCTTTTAATAGAGGTGACCTTAAAGAAGATGATATTTAGCGCAGGCCCTGAGCTCGTAAAAGTATGTGCCGATTTACCTCGTAATACTACACGCCTCTTGGCACCCTTAAAGCACTCCAGCTCCTCTTAGCCTATTCCTTTTACTGTTTATTCAAAAATGCTTAAGTATGGGAGCTGCCACCAATTTTAACCAATTTTAAAGGTAGATATGTTAGATGGCACCAAATTTTGTGAAAAAAATAGGTATCTAAGCTGTTAATAATTTTGGGACAGAACTCGCCTCCCTGTTCACAGACATAATCCTGAAGCCGCCTACCTCGATTGCCCCCTCTCATTGCACCCTTTTATAAAAAAACATATAAGATGACACCCATTTTTTGGCTCGAAAGACATCCTGCCACGACCTGCCTTCGCTGCTTTAAGCCTCAAGCCTAAGAAAATCAAACTTGGCTGAGAAACTAGGTTATTACAATGAAATTTAAAATGCTTAGGATGACAAAAAAATCGGTTCTAAAATTTGTATCTAAGCAAAACTTAATGACCTTATCAAAGCCCTGAACTACTCTATGGTTAATCAGCCGCTTTAATTTTTTTAAAGGAAACTTTTTCGAACAAGCTGTAGATAACGGGCACCACGAACAGCGTCAAGAAGGTGGTAGCAATTAGACCACTGAGGACTGTCAGGGCTAAAGGAGAACGCATCTCAGAGCCAGTAGTGCGGCTTAGAGCCATCGGCATAAGACCAAGAATGGTCGTGAGAGCGGTGAGGAGCACGGGGCGGAGCCGGGTGATTGCCCCCTCGATAATCGCCTCCCTTTTATCCATCCCTCGTCGCCAGAGCTGGTTGATGTAATCGATCATAACAATTCCGTTATTGACGGCAATGCCGGCTAATAGAATAAAGCCAATCCACACTGGCAGGCTAACTGGTTTTCCCGCTATAAGCAAACCCAGAACCACGCCGGTCAATCCAAGCGGCACAGTAAACATGATGACAAAAGGATGAAGGAAGGATTCAAATTGAGAAGCCATAACCATGTAAACAAGCAATACAGCCAGGGCAAAAGCGAGGGCCAGGGTTTTAAAGGCATCCTGCATCTGTTCATACTGACCGCCATATTCAAGGAAATAACCTGGCGGTAAGCCCTTTTCGAGCGACGCCAGCCGGGATTTAATTTCCCGGGTGACACTGCCCACATCACGGCCAACTACATTGGCGGTGACGCTGACTTTTCTGGCCTGATTCTCTCGGATAATCTGAATCGGGCCCTCGCCCCTCTTTAAGGTTGACACTTGGTCGAGGGTGACTATTTTATTGAAGGGAGTAAGAAGCGGGGTAGTCAGCACTTCTCGAAGATTCTTGCGGTATTTATCTTTAAACCAGACCCGAACATCCACCTCTTCGCCAGCTTCCCGGTAACGCGTTGCTACCCGGCCCAGAGTAGCCGTTTGAATCGTATTAGCCACTTGATTGACTGAGAGGCCCAGTCTTCCCGCTCTCTCCCGGTCAACATAAATCTGATACTCAGGTCTTCCTTCGGAAAAAGTATGGGCAATGTCTCTCAACCCTTCCACGTCCTGAATTTGGCTAACAATATTATCGGCGACCTGCTTGAGGCTGGAAATCTCTTTACCAAAAATTTTTATCTCCACCGGCGATTGACTCCCAAAAAACATCTGACTCATGTCAAGGGCTTCGATTTTAACATTGGCCATTTTCGGTAACTGCTTTCTTATATCTTCGAGAATCTGGACGTCGGTTCGTTTTCTCTTTTCCCGGTGAATAAGTCCCACCCAAATAATGGCCTCGTGAGGACCGGTGGCAGCAAAGCCCGAGGCCATGTCTGAAGGGTCTTCCTCCGAAGCTGAACCCACCTGGGAAGAAACCATCTGCACTTCCGGCTGCTTGATCATCAAGTCCTCAACCATCGCCACGACGCGGTCGGTCTCCTCCAGGGCTGTCCCCACTGGCAATTTCACCTTGAGCAGAATCATCCTTCTGTCCTGGGAAGGCATGAACTCGGTGCCAAGAATCGGGATTAGGGCTAAAGAAATAAGAAACAAAGCACCCGCCGCGATTAAAACCCGGGCTCTATGGAGCAACACCCAGGTAAGAACGCGGCGATAGAGTCTTCGGGCCCCCTCAAATTGTTTTTTTATCGGCTGGGGATTACCCCTTGACCGTTGAAAGAGAAGGGAGGAAAAGAGCGGGACTATAGTTAAGGCTACAAAAAGCGAAGCGACCAAAGCAAAAGCCACGGAAAGGGCCAAACCTTGGGTTAACTTAGCGGTTATGCCAGAGGAAAAAACGACTGGCAAGAAAACGATAATCGTCGTTAAGGTAGAAGCGGTAATAGCCATACCCACTTCAGAAGCTCCAACTATGGCCGCGGCACTGGCCGCCTTGCCCAATTCAATATGGCGAAAGGTATTCTCGATGACGACAATAGCGTTATCCACCAACATTCCCACACCCAAGGTCAAACCACCAAGAGTTAACAGGTTAATGGTATAACCAGCGGCATAAAGGGCGATAAAAGTAGTGATGACCGATAGCGGGATGGCCAAGCCGATCGTTAAAGTTGGCCGCCAGTTTCTTAAAAAGAGGAATATGAGAAGGATGGCCAAGAGGCCGCCTTGCCAGGCCGTAGCAAAAGTGCGGTTGATGACCATTTTGACCATGTCCGCCTGGTCCATAGCGGCAAAGAATTTAACATCAGCGGGCAACCCAGCCTCTATCTTCCCCAGTTCCTTCTTAACTCTGTCCCCAACCTGAGCAGTATTGGCTCCGGAGCGTTTATTCACAATCAGGAAGACCCCTTTTTCTTTCTGGATTCGGCCCAAATACCGTGTCTCTTTAAGCCCGTCCTTAACCTCGGCTACATCGCTCAAATAAATCAGCTCGCCGCGCGGCGTTTGACCGACCACGGTCTGACGGATATCTTCTAAACTTTCGAACTCCGCCAAGGTCCGGACCAAAAAATCAGCGTGGCGTTCTAAAACATAGCCTGCCGGCAGGTTGAGATTTTCCAGGCGCAAGGCAGCTATAATGCGGTCAAGCGAAAGGTTACGGCTCTCTAAGGCGGCTTTATCCACGCTAACCTGAATCTCCCGGATATCAGTTGAAAAAACTCGGGCCGAAGCCACACCATCGAGCCTTTCTAACCGAGGCGCCACTTCATCTTCGATTAATTTCTTTAATTCCGCCGTGGGCCTTTCGGCAGTAATGCCATAGAAAATAACGGGCATCTGACCGAGGTTGAACTTCACCACTAGCGGGTCAGTAGCGGCCTCCGGTAGTTGATTGCGATAGAGGCCAATCTGGTCGCGAATATCCTGGGCAGCAAAATCAAGATTAGTTCCCCATTCAAACTCCACCATGATCACTGAGGCTCCTTCCGCACTAACCGAAGAAACCTTTTTCACCCGAACAATCGAGCTGACAATTTGTTCCAGCGGTTTGGTGATGGTCTTTTCGATATCCTCAGGCGAAGCCCCGCGATAAATAGTGATAACCGACACCGTGGGAAACTCGAGGTCGGGGAAAAAATCCAGGCCGAGGCGGCTCAAGGCGATAAACCCCACGACGACCAAAATCATGGCGATCATGGACGTCGTCACCCGACGTTTAACCGAAAATTCCGGGAGTTTCATTTTGATACCTCACCAATAAGAGTAACGGGCGAGCCGTCCAGAAGACCAAAATTGCCTTCCACGATGACTAAATCGCCTTCGCTGAGACCGGACAAAACCTCGGCTTCCTCGGCAGTCTGAAAACCGAGCTCTACGGCTTTTCTCACCGCTTTGCCGTCAGCAATCGTAAAAACGAACTGGTTATCAATGATTGCCCTTTGCGGGATGACTAAGGTCTGAGGTCGGCTAACAACTTCAATCCTTACTTCGCCAAAAGTGCCGGGTCGGAGAAGCAGGTCTGGGTTATCCACTTTAATTTCCGCTTTAAACTTTTTGGTGGCTGCATCAGCGGTAAGCGTGACCAAGTAGACCTCCCCTTCAAAGGCCTTGTCGGGAAGATTGGGCACACGAACCTCGGCTCTTTGTCCTCTCTGGATCTTGGCAATATCAGTAGCCGAGACCTCGATATTTATCTTAATCCGCGAAAAATCCATAAGCGTTAGCACGCCGCTGGTCGGCGAAAAACTACCCATCATCGGGTTTATTACGTCTCCTTCATTAGCGTTCTTAGAGGCGACGACACCCGAAAAAGGCGCCTTCATTTGGGCGATTTCTAAATTGTGGCGCAAAAGATTTAAAGCTGCTTGAGCTTGCTCAAGCTGAGCTTGAGCCGCCTCATAGGCTAAGCTAATCTTTTCATACTGCTGCTCGGAAACTGCTTTTTCTTGGAAAAGTCGGTCCATTCGCTCTTTGTTCTTTTTGGCGTCTTCAAAATTAGCTTTGGCCGCAGCCACCGCGGCTTCCGCCTGTTTAAGCTGGAGATTAAGGCTTTGGGTATCAAGCTCCGCTAAAAGCTGGCCTTCTCTTACCCTGTCTCCCTCTTTTGCATAGATTCGGGCTACCTTGCCGCCAATATCAGGCACGATGTTCATTTTCTGCCAAGGCTCAATCGTTCCAGTAAAAAGAAGTTTCTCACTGAGGGTGCGGCGTTCAACCTTCACGACCCGCACAGGGGTACCCCCAGTTCCTTCCTCCTTTGGAGGGACAACATTCTTTTCGCCGGGTCGACAGCTAAACAAGACAAGAGAAAATATTCCGGTCAATAAAATCAAAAGAACGTTCTTGACGTTCATCGCGGGCCTCCTGTTCAAATCATAAAGCCATTTATTCATTTTTATCCTTCCCGATAGCCTTCTCCAGTTGGGCCACAGCCATCGCGTAATCAAAGAGAGCCTGAGAATAATTGGTCCGGGCCTGAGTCAAGGCCACCTGGGCTGAAGAAACATCAAGAAACGTGGCTAAACCTTCATTATAATTAAGTTCGGCCAAGCGCACGCTTTCCTGGGCTTGCTCCAGGTTTTTCTCTTGGGAAAGTAAAGTCTCCTGGGCTTGCTTCAGGTTAAGCCAGGCTTGCTTGATTTCAGCCCGGATAAGGTCGACCATTCCCTTCTCCGTCAACTCTAAGCTTCGCTCCATAGCTTTAGCCTTAGCTACTTGGGCGGAACTGGAAAAACCGTTAAATATCGGAAGGCTCAAGACTAAATTAAAGGAATAATAGCTTTGCCAGTTGCCTTTTTTAAAATTAAGATAATTCGCCCAGAAATTATAAGAACCTCCGATAGCTATTGTTGGCAGGTCGGCGGAACGGGCTAACTTAACCAATTCTCCCGCCATTTGCCGTTGGTAGCGAAGCCCGCTAAGCTCAGGACGCCAAGCCAAAGCTTGCTCTAAGAGCTCTTTTTCCTCGACCTCAAAAGGCTTAAAGGTTAGGTGGCCTTGGAGTTCTATTTCCTGGGCTAAATCAATCCCTAAAAGAGTTTTTAAATTGATGGCCGCCAGCTCCACCTGATTTTGGGCTCGGAGTAACTGCGGTTTGAGGTTAGCCAGCTGAACCTCCGAGCGAAGGAGGTCAAAACGGGAGGCGAGACCAACTTCATAAAGATGCCGAACATTCTCTAAGTGCTTGGCGGCTAAGTCGACGGCTTCCCTGGCCACTTCAACAAACTTTTGGGCTAACAAATAGCCATAAAAAGCTCTTTTAACATTGTAGATAGTTTCCAGCTTGGCTTGACGGACTGATTCTTCTGTGGCTCTTAAGTTGTACTGCGCTTGTTTGAAACCGGAGACAAGTTTGCCTCCGGTAAAAAGCGGCACGGAAAAAGAAAACCCCATCTGATAATCGCGAGTGAAATCAACCCGGACACGCTGAGCGGGTTGACCGGGGATGAAGGAGGGGAATTCAAGCGTAAAAAGCTTCTCGTCAAGAGTGTGAGTGCCCTGGGCGTTGAGGGTGGGGAAAAACCTGGCCGCTGCCTCCCGGAGAGAAGCAGAAGCCTCGGCTATCTTTTCTTGGTTAGCCAGGAAAAACGGGTTGTGCTCCAGGGCTAAGCGGATGCTCTCTTCAAGCGTCAAGACAAGCTTCTCTTGAGGTTGGCCGGGCGCTGGCGGACAAAGAAAAAATATCAAAAATAAAAAGAAAAAGACGGCTGAGCTTAAGATTATCTTTTTTTTCATGGTCAGGCTCCTTTGGCTGATTCACGCTTCAAACCAACTCCCCAGAGAATAAAATTGAGCAGAAGGTCAGTCTGCTTGGCCAGGGGAAGGCGAACTGGACTCCAGAAGCGAGTGTGAATGAAACCCTGAAGCAAGGCTTCGATAAGCCTGGTTGCTAGCTTGGGGTCGAAGGGCCGCAACTCGCCTTTCTCCACGCCCTCCGCCAACAAGGCGGCCACTTCTTCTAAAATCTTCTCTCGCCGATACATAATCTCGGCCATTAAGTCGGGCTGGCGACTCGAAGCGCGAGGGGTATGGCGTCCGACAAAAAGCCTCATCTTTTGGAGGAAAGCCTTGTCAATGAGCAAAATACGGGAAAGACTTTCCTTGGCTTCGTGAAAAAGGAGAAAATAGTTGATAATCGCCCGCAGCTTCTCAGTGGTCGATTTTGGTTTAGACTTTATTTTTATAATTTCCTTATAGAATTTATCGAAATAATCTAAGAATAGCTCAAGGACAATGCTTCCCTTGCTGCGGAAATAATGGTAAACCGTCGCTTTGGAGAGCTCGGCTTCCCGAGCCACATCGTCCATCGTTAGAGCCGTATAACCCTGACGGGTCATAACCGCTTCGGCCGCCTGGATGATGGCTTGCCGCAATTCCTGACGGCGCCGAGCTTCACGCTCCTGGCGCCTACTTTTAGCCTGGCGGGAAGACAAACGATTCATTTAAACCTCTGTCTTTCTTAATCCATCCATCTCTAAAATATCTGCTTAAGCAAATTAAACCAATGAGTTTAATTTATAAACTAAAAAGTTTAGAAATTATCAATATAGCGGAGAGGGTACAGCTTGTCAATAGCCGTTGGTTGTTAGTAGAATAAATGAGCGGAAAAAAAATTGAGACTTGGATAGAGTCGGCTAAGAACCATGGGGTTAAAGGAGCCACGCTAAGGAATCGCCCTTGGCCAAACTGAACTCAAAATTTTGCTTAAATCACATCTTCTGGCTCACCACAATATTAGCGTTGGGGTTTGCTTCGCGAACCCCTTCCGAAATTCCATCTTCACCCGAGCAAGCTCCCCGATTTTGGCAGATAACCCTTGAGCTGCAACTCGAAGGAACTTATTGCTCGCGTCAGGAGAATCACACTTTTCAGGGAGCGTTTAGCGGCGCCTGGCGCTGGCAAGGGGTAATGGAACCAGACGAGCCTGATGTCATCCTCTTCCATCTGGAAACTGAAGTCCTCAAATGGGAGCTTAGAGAAAAGGACCTGGTAGCGGGGAAGGAAAGAGCCGTCCTGGTTTCGTCTTCTTCACCCCCTCGGCTTAAAGTCGATTGCCTCCTCCGTCAGGCGGATGCCTTTTATCTTGACTTTTTTCTCGAGCCCTTAGCCATCCCTGTGGGAGTGACTACACCGCATCATCGCCTCCTTTTGCCAGCTTCCGCTTCCCAGGATTTGCAGTGGGAGCGGATGCATTATAATGAGTACGTTAGCCATGGTTCCAACTGGGTGGTGGTTCCGGCTAAGGAAATTTATAGCCAGGATTACGAAAAGAACTTTTCTTGGTCCTGGACCTTTCCCCCTGGTTCAGTTTTGCCCGAGTCTTCGGAATTGACGTCTGAACATCAGGTTAAGCTCATCCTTCGAATCAAACCGCATTTTAAAAATTAACCTCTGAAATGGAAGAAGCCAATAAATTATATCGAGTGAAGAACCCTGAGAACGGGGGCGAAAACAAGGCTCATTGTCTAAAACAAGGCTTAGGCTTTAATAGCTTAAGCGCGGGGATGGAAGCGGTCGTAGACTTCCCGGAGCCACTGGCGGCTGAGATGAGTATAGATTTGCGTGGTGGTAATCTGACTATGGCCGAGCATAATCTGAACTGAGCGCAAGTCAGCCCCCCGTTCCAAAAGATGCGTCGCAAAGGAATGGCGTAGAACATGAGGGCTTACTTTATTTTCGAGGCCAGCCATCTCAGCGTACTGGCGCAGTAGTTTCCAGATTCCCTGCCTCGTAAACGGCCGGCCATTCCTGGTAAGAAAGACCTCCGCAGTTTCTCCCTTTAAGAAAAGCGGTCTTACCTCTCCGAGATAACGCTCCAGGGCTGAAGAAGCTGAACCGCCAAACGGCACCGCCCTTTCCTTACCACCCTTTCCTCGACACAGTAAAAAGCTCGCATCGAGGTTGACTTGGTCCATCCTTAAATAGGCCAGCTCCGAAACCCGCAGACCTGTAGCGTAGAGCAGCTCCAGTATTGCCCGGTCTCTCTTTCCCTGAGGTTTAGAATCATCAGGCTGGCTTATCAGCTTTTCGACTTCAGCCACGGTGAGAAAATGAGGCAAATTTAGCCAGGCACGGGGAGTGGTTAAAGCGGTTGTAGGGTTATGAGCGACGTAGCCGTCTAAAAGCAGAAAACGGAAAAAACTCCGGAGGGCCGAAACAAGCCGACCCAAGGAGCGAGGCGATAGCCCGGCTCGACTTTGCTCCTGGAGAAAAAGGCTTAAATCATCGGGTCTGACCTGCTGACAATTCTTTTTTTTCTGGCTCAAAAAATCCAGAAATTTATTCAGGTCTCGAGCGTAGGCCAGACGGGTATTCTCAGCCAAGCCTTTTTCCACCAGAAGATAATCAAGGAAGAGGCGAACCAGTTCGTTAGAGGCTGGCCCCGGTTTCATATCAGGAAGGGGTTAGAGCGTTTTTCTTCGCTCACGGTTGTTGCTGGGCCGTGGCCGGGGAGGATAACTGTCTCCTCGGGTAAGGTTAAAATTTTTTCCCGAATCGACCTTTCCAAGTCTCGCCAGGACCCGCCAGGAAAGTCGGTTCGGCCGACGCCGCCTAAGAAAAGCGTATCGCCGGAAAAGAGCCAATTATCACTCAGGAAACTCACGCTTCCCGGCGAGTGGCCAGGAGTATGAATCACCCTTAGGGATACCTCGCCAAAGTGAATCAGGCCGCCGTCGACCAAGACCTCATCAGGGGGGGGCGATTCTCTCGCCTCCAGAAGCAAACTCAGTTCATACTGTTGGTTGCTTTTGAGGAGAGGCAGGTCGGCGGGATGAAGGTAGATGGGCAGACCAAATTTTTCTTTTAAGTCGCGGTTGGCGCCGATGTGGTCAATATGACCATGAGTATTCAGGATGGCTCGAGGCTTAAGCTCAAGCTCGCTGATTAGCAGGAAAATTTTTTCTGGTTGAGCTCCGGGGTCGATGACGACCGATTCCCGCGTTCGTGAGCAGTAAACAAGATAACAATTGGTTTCCAGCGCTCCGACCACAACCAGTTCGTAATTCAGCATTTCTTTTGGCTAAATGATAAATCGAGCCAAGCTTTGAGTCAAGATTACGCTGGTTGATCTTTTTAAAGGCGGGGGTTTTCAGCGCTTTTCATCATGAGTATTTAGCGCTTTTTTCGCCTGAAAGAGAGCTTCTCTCGAGGAAAATAGAAGGTTTTGACCGGGCCTTACCTTGATCGGCTTTTAAAATTCAGGAGGGGAAAAACTCTTTTTCAATTTTAAAAGACACTTATAGCCTCTTGAAAATGTTATATCTTATTGTTTTGAAAAAAACTAGCCGATATAAGCCCAATAAATTACCACCCTTTTGGCGAAAGAGCCGATTATGCACTACATCATGTAAAATAGGGCCGAAAGACGGCCTAGTATCAGATGAATGTTTCCCCAATGTCATAAAAAAATAGGGTAGTATACTTAGGATGGACCTGAAAACTTGAGGAGTATTTGAATACCCCTTGGGAAGCCTTGCTTTGGAGGCGGCAAGAAAGGAAAGGCGAAGCTTCTGGACGGGTACGGCCGAAACGCGGGTTTGTTCTGCAAGTCTGGGTGCAGAAAAGTAGCCGGACTTTTAAGAGAGCCTCTTGGCCCTGGTAGAATTTTAAAATTTTACCCCCACACTCTTAACTTTAGAGTAATCTCAGATGGTTTCTTGTGACCACTCAACTCCGTTGCTGTCATTCCACCCATCCTGCGGCTTTATGGACAATCTCGGTTGATTTCTTGTAACCACCAAGCATTGTCCCCGGACAGAACTAATTGATATAATGCAGGAGATGAACCAGTTTTCCTGGCAATTATCCCTTCTTAGAAAATCGATTAAGAAAAAGCAGAAGCTGCGGCTAATTCTTGATTCTTTGGCCGAAGCTCCAGAGCGGTCGGCCTTAGAACTCGGCACCAGTCAGGGGTTACTCGGTTATTTTTTCCGCCAGAAAAAGGGTTTTTGGGTAAACGCCGATGAAGACCTCCCTAACCTGCGGGAAGCAAAATCACTCCTGGGGTCAAATATTATCCAGGTGGCGGGGACCAGGCTGCCTTTCCGCGACGAAGCTTTTGACCTTATCGTTTGCCCCGATTATCTGGAACACGTGGAAGAGGATGAACTTTGCTTACAAGAAATAGCCAGAACCCTTAAGCCAGGTGGAGAGGTAATTATTGTTACTCCCCATACCGGTCCTGGGCTATTCCTTTATCGTCTGCGTCGGCTGGTGGGTCTCAGGCCCGAAGTTTATGGTCACAAGCGCGACGGGTATAACCGGCGGGAGCTTGAAGAGCGGCTGAGAAAAGTTAATCTTGAGCCCGAGCGCCATGAGATAATTTCCCGTTTTTTTTCCGAAGGCCTGGAGCTTCTTATAAACCTAATCTATGTCAGGCTATTCTCCGGCCGGCGAAAAACCGAGCTAAGAGACGGCCATATCCGGCCAATGAGTCGTCAAGAATTCCAGGCTAAGCGCTTTTTCCTCAGTCTCTACTCCTTAATTTATCCAATTTTTTGGATGATATCGCAGTTAGATAAGCTCATCTGGTTCAGCCCTGGCTACCTGGTGATTGTTTGGGCCAAAAAGCTGGGTGACAGTAAACAGGCCGTTCTTCCCCGGTAATCGCTCCCAGCGCCCGGCTATAAGTTCATAATCCGAACCGGCTTTTTGTTGCTGAGGGTCGTCGGTTTGCTTTTTTCCTTCGAGCCTCATTATAATGAAAACGTGGATGCTTTCCTTAGTAAGGAAGCCTATCGAGAAATCCAGGTTCTGCGATTGACCTTAGGCCAAAAACCGCAGGATGGCCTGCTTTTGGGCCATCGCTGCGGCCCGCGCTACTTCCTCGAGCGCACCTGGCCCACGCTCCAAGGTTTTTTTGCCGGGCCGGAAAAATATTGGCAATTAGTCCAAGCTTTCGAGGGAAGGGTGATTGGCTTTTTCTCTTATCAGCCTTCTCGGCAGCGGTTGAGGCCAATTCTTCAACCGTTAGGCTGTGGTCACATCCTGTTAGAAATATTCCCCCAAAAGAAATCATCCCTGGCCCTAAAATGCTTTCTTATCGATTTTAACGGCTCTTTTTTTCTTTCGCCCTGCCCTCTGCAAATCGAGACTAAGAGGCAAAAATGAACCAACTAAGCTTGGAACAAAAAAGATATTTGCTCCGCCTCGCTCGGCAGGCCATTGAAAACTATTTAACTACCGGCGAATACTTAAAAACTAAAGGGAAAGAGGCGTGGCTCAACGAAAAAAAAGGCGCCTTTGTCACCCTCAAAGTAAAAGGCCAACTACGTGGTTGTATCGGTTATCCTCTGCCCTACAAACCACTGATGGAGACGATAATTGAAATGGCTGTAGCCGCCGCCACCCAGGATTTTCGTTTCCACCCCATCGGCTTAGAAGAGCTCGACCAAACGACCATCGAAATTTCTGTGCTGAGCCTTCCCCGGCCTATCCAGGAGGTTAAAGAAATCGAGGTCGGCCGCCACGGAATCATTGTCTCTCGCGGCGCGGCCCGGGGGTTACTTTTACCCCAAGTGCCTCTGGAAAATAACTGGGACCTGAAAACCTATTTAAGCCATGGCTGTTTAAAGGCGGGTTTGGAACCCGATGCCTGGAAAAAAGGGGCTAAAATTGAAGTCTTTGAAGCCGAAGTCTTCAGCGAACAAGAGGTTGGCTGAGTCATCGGCTGATTGACCAGAGCTTGTCCCGGTCAATTTTATTGTTTCTTTCGCCTCGGCCTATTTTTTATTTTTTCCCTTGCAGCTTAGCCAGCTCTTCGGTCGCTTCTTGTTTATAAAGTTCGCACTTGGAAGTTGTGACGGGGGAATCGAGACATTTCTGAAAACATTCGGCTGCCAGATTCTTCTTGCCCATAGCTAAATAAGTTCGGCCCAATTCTAAGTAATGGTTAGTGTAATCTGGCTTGAGGTCAATCGCTCTTCTTAAATTCTTCTCTGATTCCTCAAAAGTGCCGCGGGGAATATCGCCGTAGAGCAACCCTCCCAGGGCTCGTTTAACTCCGCCAATCTCCGCCATCCGGCGATGCCAACGTCCGAGGGCATGGTAAGCTAAGTCGTTATTCGGGTCGAGGGCGATCGCTTTTTCAATCTCGGCTTTAACTTGCCGCGACATTTCAATCTGTTCTTTTTTGCCGAGGAGGAGAGCTCTTTTACCCAAGGCCGCTGAAAGGAAAAAGTGACCCCACGTATCATCAGGATTAGCCTTAACCGCGCGGCGGGCATAATTTTCGGCCTCTTGATACATCTTTTTCTGCTTCGCTGGCGTGGTGGGGTCCTTGGCTGGCAAGGCGTCAGCCACATCAATCATTGCCCGGGCTACTTTCCACAGCGCCTCATAATTATTGGCCTCCAGTTCGAGGGCTCGCAAATAAGCCTCCAGAGCTTTGGCGTCGTCAAATTGAGCATAATACTGGTCACCCGCAGCAATCTGTTCTTCAACTGTCTGCGGCCAGGCGGGTAAGCTGGCCAAAAGAAGAAGCACACCTAAAAACCAATATCTCTTAGCTTGAATCATTATCTCCCTCCTCATCCCAATTCGTTTTCCCTTTTAACATCCGGATAAACTAAAAGTCAAGCTTTTTCGGCAACAAGCTGGTCGGCGGTAGCATCCAGACCGCAGAGTATTTTTTCCACTTCCTGACGTTTTTCTTCCAGCTCTTCTTCGCTCAGGTCCGGAAAAACTGGAATGGGCTCACCGTGAATGGCCACAATTCGGGAAAAAGGCCAGGTCAGAAGAAAATGATCCCAGCTTCTCAGAAAACGACGCCGAGAAGAGGAAAAACTAAACGGAACCAGGACAGCGCCGGTTTCTTTGGCCAGCTTTAAGGCGCCAATTTTTAAGACCCGGTTAGGGCCACGCGGACCATCGGGGACGATTATTATTTCTCCCCCTCGCCTTAGCTCTTGGACCATCTCCTTCCAGGCTGTAACCATGCTGTGAGAGCTCGAGCCTCTCAATATCTTATACCCCCAGCCTTCAACAATCCGGGCCACAATCTCCCCATCCTCACTCGGACTAATGAGAGGCATAATTTCCTGGCGCCGGAAAAAATAAGGGGCCAGAAAAATTCGGCCATGCCAGACAAGATGAATCATTGGCTTTTTCTTTTTTCTCAACTCTTGGATGGTTTCTCTTCCGATAATTTGGACCCTGGAAGTTACGGCAATGAAACTGAGCAGAACTCGGCCCAAGAAACCAACCAGACGCCAGCCTAAGTCAGACCTAATTCTCATCCTTGACTATCTTAACCGCCCTCGCCCGATTTTGACAACTAACCAGCCGCCAATCCAGCCCAGAGCACTGAAACCAATCCCATAAGGAAGACCAGCGGGCCAGGGAGGGAAAGGCCAGGAAAAAATCTTCGCGGCGGTGAGGAAACTGCCCAAAGAAAAAAGCGCGCCGGCACTCAGACTTAACAAACCAGCCAGCTTCGCTCTCTGTCGAAGAAACAGCATCGCAACTGCTGGGATAAATAGGCCTTCGGCCATTATTTCTGAGGCCAGGCCGATAGTTTGGAGGATGCTTCGGAACCGAGTGGCGATGATAAATGCCGCGAGGCCAATAATAACCGTGGCCAGCCGGCTCACCCGCAGCTGCTGGCTTGAAGCCTCGCCCAGGCTCTGGCGGCTTATTTCCCGGCTAAAAAAAAGCGCGGCCGCATTAATAGCGGTATCCAGAGTGGAGAGAATAGCGGCGACGATGGCGAGAAACAGGAGACTCCTTAGCCAAGAAGAGAGCGAGCTCAAAGACACAATTTTAGCCAATAATGGTAAATTATCTAAAGAGACTGCCAACTTAGCACGGCTTAGGACGCCGATAAGAGCAATCAGGGGGTAAATTAAGGTAAAAGCACCGGCTGTTAGCCAGAGTCCTTTTTTTGCCTCGCGGTTACTGCGTGCTGCCTGCACTCTTTGCCAAGCTATAGGCGAAACTAACCAAGCTAAGGTAAAAGAAAGAGCGGCTAAGCCGTTATGAGAAAAGTTGATAAAAAGGCTGGAGGTGGCAAAATTGGGCTGCCCGAATTGGGGAAAATTCGCCAGTTGATTTTCTTTGGTTAATAAGAAGAAAAAAAGAGCTAAGAGCCCTGAAAAAAGGAAAAGGCTCTGGAGTAAGTCAGTAATCACCACCGAAAAGAGACCGCCAAGGGAAGTGTAGATTAAAACCGCCACCAACCCTAAAGTCAGGCCTAAGATATAATTTTGCGGGATGAAAACCTGGAGAAAATTACCCAGGGCCACTAATTGAGAAGCAGCAAGCAGAATCATGTACCAGAGGATTAGAAGGTTAGATATTTCGCGCACTACCCGACCATAGCGACTCTCTAAAAGGTCTAACAGGGGCCACCCGGCCCAGTTCCTTATCGGCCCCGTTAGGGCAATCGCCATAATAACCACGGTGAGCCAGGCCGGAATTCCCACTAACCAGAGTGAACTGAAACCGTGGTAATAAGCCTCGTCAGTGGTGATAAAAACTGATGTTGCGCCGACCCAAGAAGCGGTTAGGGTAAATGTTAGCAAGCCGGCCGGGACAGAGCGGGAGGCGAGGAAAAAATCTTCCAGAGTCTTTACCCTCCGTCTAAAGACAAGGCCGACGCCTACGAGCAAACAAAGATACCCAACCCAAAGAAGAAAATATCTCCAAGTCATTAGCTGAGTTTATAGCAAAGCCTTCGTTCTAAGGCAATTCTTATAAAAAGGCTTTTAGAAGGGCTTATGTCTTCCAATGAAGGCGGTCAGTCTCAATTTTAAGCATCTTTTAACCCAACGTCTATCGCGGAGGGCAAAAAAAAATCTCTATGCTATAATTGGCGGGATGAAAAAGAGGCCTTTTATTCGGGCATTTTTAATTTCGGCCTTATCGGTTACTTTTATCCCCTCTGGATTTTTTCGGGCTCTCGCCTCTCAATCATCCTCGGCGACCATAATCGCCAATTTAGAAAACAAGCTTAAGAGTATCGATTCGCTTGAAGCCGATTTCCTTCAAATCTATATCCCAGCCGCTGAGAGTCGGGGCCTGGAAGAAAAGGGACATCTTTATCTTAAAAAGCCCGACTTAATGCGCTGGGATTATATCTCGCCTGAAAGAAAAAGCTTCCTGCTGAAAGGAGAGCTTTTCTTATCTTATTTCTTTGAGGATAAACAAGTTGTTCGCCAGCCGCTGGCGGAAGAGGAGATTAAAGGAAGCATTTTGGGGCTTCTATCAGGCAAAACCAACCTCCTCGAGCTTTATTCGGCCCAGGTCCTTTCTATCCTTTCTGACGGCGCCACCCTTGTCCTTCGACTCGAGCCGCGCCAGAAAGGCGAGATTGAGCAGGTCCTGTTAGAAATAGACCAGCGACGGTGGCTTATCCAGAAGCTTTCTTTCTTAGAATCGACAGGTAGTCGCCAGGAATTTTATTTCTCCCGTTTCCAGCTGAATAAGCCTCTGCCGAATTCGACCTTTACCATCCCCGTACCGCCAGACTGGGAAATAATCGATGAAACCCGGCAGACAAAAAAGAAGGAGGGCAGGGCCTTTTTGACTATATGAGGGTAACTTTTGGCCGTAATTTACGTATCTAAAGAGAGAGGTTTTTTCTATGGCTGAAGACCAGGAATTGGTCCGCCAGGTTTTAGCTGGCCATACCCAGGCTTTTGAAGCTATTATCTTGAAATACCAGCAACCTCTCTTCAACTACCTCGGCCGCATGGTCGGCGAACGCGAAACCGCCCTCGATTTGACCCAAGAAGTTTTTCTGAAAGCCTTTGCCGCTCTCCACACTTATAACCCCAATTATAATTTTAGGACCTGGCTATTCCGCATCGCCTCCCATCTGCTCATTGACCAGTGGCGCAAGAAAAAAATTCCCCAAACTTCCTTGGAACAATCTTGGGATGAGGAAGATGCGTCTTGCTTCGACCCGGTTGATACAAGAGCGCTCTCGGTAACAGCCCGCTTTGAGATGGAGGAACTTATTCGTCAGGTGGAGAAGGCTCTCCAGAAAATTCCCGTTCATTTAAGAGAGCTTTTCCTCTGGCGTCATGTTAACGGCTTGAGCTATGCCGAGATAGCGGAAATCTCTGGTTTGCCTGTGGGCACGGTGAAAAATCGGGTCTTCCAAGCCAAAGAAAGAATCCGTGCCTCTCTGGAGGAAAAACCATGACTTGCCTCTCTCTCGCTTCCATTTATGATTACTTAGAAAAAGAACTGGCGCCGGAGAAAGTCCAGACAATCGAAGCCCATCTACAATCGTGCTCCCGCTGCCGACAAGCCGTCGAAGACCGACGGCGCTTGCTTGAGGCTTGCCACTCTTTACCCGATTTATCCCTGCCCCCGAACTGGGCCCAATCGGTAATGGCTAAGCTTTCTCGGTTAACACCTCCCACCTTAATTTGGCTGCTTGTTTTCCTCACCAGCTCCGTTCTCCTTCTCTCCAGCCTTGGCTGGCTGATTCTTTCTTTCCAGCCGGGCTTGGCTGCATCTCGGCTGCCATTTATCAAATTGGTCACCGTCGGCTTAGCTCGCTCGCTTATTTTTTTGGGGGCTAAAATCATTCTAACTCTCTCCACCAGCCTGCAAGCGCTTGTCTTTCCCTCATCTTTTCCCCAGGCTGGCCCGGGACAAAATTTTCCTCTTTTTCCTCTTGAATTATTCTTCTCCCTCCTTTTCTTAGTAGGGCTGGGTTGTTTTTTCTGGATCTTCTGGCGGAATCGACCTCTGGCCGTCAAAAAGCCCTGAGCGCAGGGCAAAAAGCAAATTAATTAGGGAAAGGGCTGAAAGCAAAATAAAAATTAGCTAAAAAATTACGTAAATATGTGAGCTGTCACCAATTTTTAGTCACCTAATTTTTAATTAGCATTAGCCTTCAAGGATTTCCTTTTCTTTGACCTTGGCCATCTCTTCCAGTTTACTAACATATTCGTCCAGGATTTCCTGGAGTTTTTCCAGGCCGTCAAATTTTTCATCCTCGGTAATTAGCTTTTCCTCTTCCATCTCTTCAATCTCTTCTTTACTTTCGCGTCGCAGGTTACGCAACACCGTCTTCTCTTCTTCTAACATCTTCCGGATTTTTTTCGCCATCTCGCGGCGTCTTTCTTCATCCAAGGGAGGAATCGGCACTTTAAGAAGCCGGCCGTCATTAATCGGGTTCAATCCTAAGTCAGAAGACCGAATGGCTTTCTCTACTGCCTCTAGGATCGCTGGGTCCCAAGGCTGGACAGTAACCAACGAAGGGTCGGGCACAGAAAGTGTGGCCACTTGGTTAATCGGCAGAAGCTGGCCATAATAATTAACTTTAACTTCTTCAAAGATATGGATGTTAGCCCGACCCGTGCGCAGCTTGCTCAATTCCTTGCGAAAATGCTCCTGCGCCAGCTTCATTTTTTTTTCAAATTCTTTTAAAACTTCTTTCACCATTGGTTATCCCTTTCGCCTTGAATTTTATTTAAAGGGATTCAACGATGGTCGTTCCCACCTTTTCGCCTAAGACCGCCCGACAGATGTTGCCTTCAACGTTCATGTTAAAAATAATGATTGGCAACCGAAAGTCTCGGCAGAGAGAAATCGCGGTGGCATCCATAACCTTTAAGCGCCAGTTAAGTACATCCTGATACGTAATCCTTTCAAAATGACGGGCCTTGGGGTCGACCATCGGGTCGGCCGAATAAACGCCGTCCACTTTGGTCGCTTTCAGGATGACCTCCGCGCCTATCTCCAAAGCCCTCAGCGAAGCGGCCGTATCGGTGGTAAAAAAGGGGCTTCCCAGCCCTGCGCTAAAAATTACCACTCGGCCCTTTTCTAAATGACGGATGGCGCGGCGGCGGATAAAGGGCTCGGCGACGGCTTTAATATCCAGAGCCGAAACATGGCGCGTGGCGACTCCTTCTCTTTCGATGGCTTCCTGAAGAGCGATGCCGTTAATCACCGTGGCCAGTAGCCCCATCTGGTCAGCCGCGGCTCGCTCCAGACCAGCTTTTTCTCCTGAGGAGCCACGGAAAATGTTGCC
This sequence comes from uncultured Eubacteriales bacterium, assembly GCA_964627255.1. Taxonomy (GTDB): domain Bacteria; phylum Acidobacteriota; class Aminicenantia; order Aminicenantales; family CALLJL01; genus CALLJL01. Next base: position 18,342 of record CAZVIN010000043.1, on the reverse strand, counting down.
GCCGCCAATCATAATCGCCACTTGAACTCCCAAGTCATGAACTCGATGAATTTCTCGCGCCAGATGGCAGGCTTGGTTGAAATCAACCCCGTAGGGCTCTGAACCTAACAGAGCTTCCCCTGAAAGTTTAAGCAGGACTCTTTTATATACAGGCCCTTCCGGCCCCATGGCCCCGTCTCAGGCTTTGCCCAGTTCAAACCGAGCGAAGCGCCGGACCCGGATGTTTTCACCAAATTTGGCGATGTGCGAAGCGATAAACTGCTGGACCTTTATTTTATCATCCCGGATAAATGGTTGCTCCAACAGGCAGACTTCTTCATAATATTTATTAAGCTTTCCCTGAACGATTTTTTCGATAATCTCGGCCGGCTTTTTACTATCCTTGAGCTGCTCCCGAATTATGTCCTTTTCTTTTTCAATTTCCTCGGCTGGGATATCCTCGGCCGAAATATATTTGGGGTTAGCAGCAGCAATCTGCATCGCGATGTTTTTAGCCAGCTCGCGGAATTCTTCGTTGCGAGCCACAAAATCGGTTTCGCAGTTTACTTCCACCAAAACCCCGATTTTGCCGTCAAGGTGGATATAAGCATAAACCAGCCCTTCCCCTGTCTCTCGGTCCATTTTATCCTTGGCCCGGGCATAACCCTTTTTCCGCAAAATTTCGATGGCCTTTTCGATATCTCCACCGCTCTCTTCCAGAGCTTTTTTGCATTCCATAATGCTGATTCCGGTGCGGTCGCGCAGCTCTTTGAGCTGTTCAGCCGATATTTCCATTTCTCTTCTCCTTATTTATAGCCAGCCTCACCTGAATCTTTGGCGGCTTCAGTTTCGCTCCTCGATTGACCCGAAGCAGCTATTTCTGAGGCTCCAGGTTCTTTCTGGATTTCTTTGTCCAGGCGGGCCTTTTTGCCCTCGATTATGGCTTCAGCTGCTTTGGAGGTAAAAAGTTCAATCGCTCGGACAGCATCGTCATTCCCCGGGATAGGATAATCGATCCCCTCGGGGTCGCCGTTGGTGTCGACGACGGCCACAATCGGGATCCTGAGCTTTTTAGCTTCTGCAATGGCAATCGCCTCTTTCGAGGCATCGATGATGAAAAGGGCAGACGGAAGCTCGGTTAAATTTTTCAGGCCACCCAGGTTTTTCGCTAGTTTTTTATAGACTTTATCCAGCTTAGATTGTTCCTTTTTAGAAAGTAGCTCCCAACGACCATCCTCACGCATTTCCTCCAGCTCCACGAGCCGGTCAATCCCGCTCCGGACGATGCGAAAATTAGTTAATAAGCCGCCTAACCACCTCTGGTTGACATAGCAACTCTCACACTTGCTCGCCCATTCTTTAACGATTTCCTGGGCCTGTTTTTTAGTCCCGACAAAGAGGGTCATTTTACCCTCTTCGGCTACTGATTTTAGAAATTGGAGGGCCTCTTTGAAAAGTTTGATCGTTTTCTGCAGGTCAATGATGTAGATACCGTTGCGCTGTCCGAAGATGAAATCCTTCATCTTCGGATTCCACCGCCGCGTCTGATGGCCAAAATGAACGCCGGCTTCGAGCAGCTCTTTCATCGTTACCGAGACCAAAGTCCTACCTCCCTTTATCTCTTATGATACTGAGGTGCCTTGCGCGCTCCCCGCAACCCGTATTTCTTTCTTTCTTTTATCCGCGCATCCCGGGTAAGGAACCCGGCGGCTTTTAAGGTTTCTCGCAACTCCCGGTTAAACTCCACCAAGGCTCGAGAAATGCCCAACTGAATCGCTTCCGCCTGCCCTCTTATCCCCCCACCGTCAACGCGAATAAAAAGGTCAAACTTAGACTCAGTATCGGTAAGCAACAACGGCTTACGGATAAGATGGCGGAGCGATTCGAGACGAAAATATTCATGGAAAGGCCGGGGTTGCTTGTTCACATAAAGCGTTATATCTCCTTTACCCGAGCGCAGAAAGACCCGGGCGACGGAAGTTTTCCTTTTCCCTGTTCCATAATATTGAATCAGACTCAAACTTGCCTCCCCTCCAAGGGATAGACTAAAGGCTTTTGGGCCTCATGCGGATGAGTTGGCCCGCGATACACCTTGAGTTTTTTGATTAATTTATGCCCCAGACGATTCTTGGCGACCATTCCCCAGACAGCGTGGCGGACGACTTCCTCTGGCTTCTGAGCCAAAAGCTGCCGCAGAGTCTTGGCCTTCAAGCCGCCGGGATAGCCAGAATGGGAATAATAGATTTTTTCGTCCAGCTTCCTTCCTGTCACCTTAACCTTGGCCGCGTTGACGACGATAACAAAGTCTCCAGTATCCATAAAGGGGGTAAACTCCGGCTTATTTTTGCCCCGGAGCAACTTGGCTACTTCGGTTGCCAAGCGACCCAGGACCTGGCCTTCGGCGTCTATTAGCCACCATTTTTTTTCGACCTTATCGGCCTTGGGAATATAAGTTTTGCCCATAGATTTCTATCCTCAGGTTCAAGCTTTTAGCTTGGCGTGATTGATTAAAATACTAAATCTAAGGCTTTTTGTCAACTTAACCCCCTACCCTTTTAATGGAATTGGTCAAGACCAGCCGTAGTAACGTCGACGGCGCCGCCCCTGGGTCCTGATGAGAAGAGCGCCCACTAAAAACCCGCCGATATGGGCAAACCAGGCCACCCCGCCTCCTAAGCCGACATTTAGTACTTGCATAATAAACCAGAGGCCAAGGACCAAGCCCGCAGGAATAGGTATTATCCGGATGAAAAAGAAAAGGAAAACCAGGGTCAGGACCCTCGCTCCGGGGAAAAGGATGAAATAGGCCCCCAGGACTCCCGCTATTGCGCCGCTCGCTCCAATCATCGGCACTCGAGACAGAGGATGAAAGGCAATATGGGTCAGGCTGGCGGCCAGGCCACAAATAAAATAAAAAAGAAGGAAACGAAGCGGACCCAAAACATCCTCGACGTTATTACCGAAGACCCAGAGGTAAAGCATATTCCCCAGAAGATGAAAGAGGCTGCCGTGAAGAAACATTGCGGTAAGCAGCGTTAGTAGAGGGGGGATTCGCACCTCCGGAGCTAAGGAATGGAAATGCGTAATTTCGTAGGGAATTGTCGCCAGCCGGAGGATATGAGGTTCAAGCCCGCCAGGAGAGAAGAATTGCATTAAAAAAATTGTTATGTTCGCGGCGATGAGGATAACAGTAACAAAAGGAATCCGGCGAGTGGGGTTCTCATCACGGAGGGGGATAAACATTGCTTCTTACCCTCATAATTCCAGCCCTTGCTTTTTAAATGCTAAAGTTACCTTAGGTTCTTTCTTTTTTCCTTTTTCCGCTATTTCCCATTCTTGTGTTTCCACGGCCTCGATTACCAAGCTGCCCGCTTTCCTCACCCTTTATCGCCAAAACCGCGGCAACGAGCCCGAATTTTTAGTGAAAAAACAAGCTCAACCGCCATAAAAATAGCCCCACCGCTATATCTTTGATTTAAACTTAGGACTTGACTCGAAAGGTGACCATCAAAAGAGGAAACGCTTATCTTCTCCGTCCGAGCTTAATTTATTTAATTTTTTTCAGCTCTTCTTCCAGCTTCTTTCTTTCCAATTGACGCTTGCGCAGGTCCTGAAATTTTTCGAGATTCCGGTCGCCCTCAGCGTTATAGCGGCTTTCCTTCTCCGGCTCCAGCTTAGCCAGAACGCTCTTATAAAGAACGCTCAACCAGCTATATGGTTCGGGATAGTTGGGGTCGAGCTCTACGGCTCTTTCCAACGCCCGCAAGCTTTCCCGTGCGTAGACTAACCTTTCGCTGGCCGGCAAATTAGCTAACCGATAAGCTTTGGACCAACGGTTTACTCCCTTGGCCAGCCAGGCTTCGGCGCTGTTGGGCTCAAGAGCAATTCTCTTATCCCAGCAGTCATTAGCTTTATCGAACTCGGGGATAGGCTGAATATTCTCAAAATAATTGGCTAAATAAGCGTATCCCTGCGGATTCTCCGGGTCAGCCTCGATTCGACGATAATACATCGATTCGGCTTTAGCCCTTAAGGCCTCCTTTTCGGCCGCATAGCGTTTATAAAATTCAGCCACTACATAATAATTATTCATATTGCCGGGCTCGAGGTCTAAAATCTTGAGGTAGAATTGCTCTGCCTGTTCGAAGCGCTTTAATTTGTCGTACATATCGCCGAGAGAATAAATAATTTCTTTCTGAGTCGGGTCAAATTCATAGGCTTTTTGGAGGAAATCCAAGGCTTTTTCGGCTCTTTCCAAGTTCTCAGGTCGGTCATCGCCCGGACGAAAGAGGCTCTTATAACTTTCGCCCAAAAAACGATAGACGTTAATCAAATTAGGGTTCTTGTCTTTACCTTCCTCATAGTACTTTTTGGCCAGTTCATACTCGGTTATGGCGTCCCTGTATTTGCCGTCGGTAAACAGGGCGTTTGCCCGATTAAAGTGGTGATTACCTTTGATATAATTGACTTTTAATTTCTGGCAGCTTGTCAAAAAGAAGATTCCGGCCAAAACGAACATTAAGACAACTGCCACTCCGGCACTTTTTTTGACCATTATGACCTCCTTATTCCATTATGGGCCACACGGGCTAAGGATTATTTATAATCCACCCTGGACTGGAAAGTCAAGCCAAAGGAGAGGATTAAGGCACATCAACCCTTTTTCCCGGGGTTTTTTTTAACGTCAATGACCCTTTTGTTGAGGCCTGGGGCGTAAGATTTAAGTTGTCAGCGGAAGGATAATTGAAAATTCTCTATATGGGAAAGAGATTAATTTTCGGATGGGCTTTTCCGGTCAGTTTAGTTAACGGAACAAAAAACTCGTTGATTTCGTTAGAATAAAGGAGATACAAAGCTTGAGAGGCAAGTAATTAACTAAAAAATATTGAAAAGGATTTTACTTTGGCCAAGGAAAGGACGAGAGGAGGCGAGAGGGGTAAAAAGTTGCTTATCAGCGGAGGGAAAGGGTGTTTCTGACCTGGAATAATCCTGAGGCCTTAAGAGGCAAAGGAAACGAGGAAAAGGGAACGGTTAATCAATTGGCTTCAGATTATTATTGAAGGCGTCGGGGAGCGAATTTTGAGACCAGAAGCCGCCCGAAGGAGAAAAATTATGAGAAAAAGACTAAGAACAATTATCATCTTTTGGGGGCTAAGCCTTTCGACCGGTTTTGGCCTGGTTTTAGCCCAATCCTCAGACAGTTATTGGGAAAAAACTTTAACTATCGACCCCTCCAAGCCTTTGAACTTTGCCTTTCACGATATTGACGGTGACCTTAAGGTTATAACCAGCGAGCAACCTACAGTCACCATCAAGACTCACCTCCAAGCCCTGACAAAAGATGCTAAACTGGCCGAGCGACTGCTTACAGCCACTAAGGTTCGGGTAGACCAGCAAGGAAATGATATCGAGATGGAAATAATCTATCCTCGCTTGCGGGCGATATTTTTTCCATGGAGAGATTATCACCGGATAAAAGTAAGCACTGAAGTTTCTCTTCCCGCCAGAGCCAACCTCAAGGCCCGTCTGGTCGATGGCCAGGCCAAAATTGAGGGAAAATTTAGAGAAATCAATTTGACGGCGGTTGATGGCTCCCTCTGGTTAGAAAACGTGGAAGGGAAATTGCGTTTGAGAACCGTGGATGGCCGAATCGCCGTTAAACAAGGTAAGGGCGAGGTCCAGGCTAATAGTGTTGATGGCCATATCGTCATTCAAGGAGGGTTTGAGCCGGTGGAGGTAACGACGACTGACGGCGATATCGAGGTCGAGCTCGACCCGGACACAACTATTTCTCAGGCTTGGCGCTTGAGCACCGTTGACGGCCATATCGAAATTTCTCTGCCTAAGAACATTTCGGCTGACCTTAAGGTGGAAACCAATGAGGGCTCTATCCGCTGCGACCTTCCGCTCGCTTTTACGGAATCTCTCAAGGGAAAGCAGATAAGCGGCCGAATCAACGAGGGTGGACCGCTCATCTCGCTGCGCAGCGTGGACGGCCGAATCTGGCTCCGGTCAAAGTAGTCTTCAAGCTTCGGCCCTTTCTCAAAATAAATTAAATGACCTCCTAAATTTTCCCTTAGCTTTATTTTTCTCTTACCTTTAACCGTAATGGCGTTCCCCAAAAGCCGAAGGCTTGGCGGAGCTGGCCGAGGAAAAATTTTTCATATGCCGGCAACAGCTTCTCCTGGCGGCTGACAAAAAGGACGAAGGTCGGTGGATGGACGCCTACCTGAGTTAAGTATTTGGCTTTGACGCCGTACCGGCTTTCAAAAAGCGGGGGATGGCTGAGTTTGACCTTTTCCAAGAATTCGTTAAGTGCATGGGTTTCAACACGCCTTCCGGCCTGCTCATAGACTCTAACCGCCTCGTCGAGGAGATTAAAAACGCCTTTCCCTGTTTTGGCCGAAACCAAAAAAACTGGCGCATAACCTACGAATTCCAGGCTTTGCTGAACTTTCTCCCGACACCAGGCCGCCGCCTTATCTCTTTTATCTACCGGAATCAGGTCCCATTTATTCAAAGCAATGATTAAAGGTTTATAAGAAGCCGCGGCCAGCTGAGCAATGGCCAGGTCCTGCCTCGTTGGAAATTCGGTGACATCCATAATTAGGCAAATTACCTCGGCCAGCCGGATGCGCTTCTGAGTAACAACAATCGCCGCTTTTTCTCGTTCATCTTTGACCCGGCTCAAACGCCTTAGCCCGGCCGTATCCACCAAGCTGAACAGGCGGCCGGAACGGAAAAGATAAGTTTCAACGACATCCCTGGTTGTCCCTGGTTTATCGCTGACAATTAATCTTTCTTCGCCACAAAGGCGGTTAATTAACGAAGATTTTCCTACGTTAATCCGACCGATGACCGCCAAACGCAGAGGTTTAACCTCAGCTTCTTGCTGAGCGGCTTCAGGCAATCGGGCAGCAATTGCCTCCTCTAGCTGGTCGAGGTTGCGGAGCTGTTCGGCGGAAATAAAAAAGGCCTCATCGCCGGTCAGCCGGAAATATTCAGCTGCCTTCGTCTCCATTGCTGGCGTATCAATTTTATTGACCACGATAAAGAGTGGCCGGCCAAGTTTTTTCAGCGAGACATAAAGCTCCTCTTCAGCGGGGAGCAGCTGGCGACGGCCGTCGAGGACATAAAGAATAAGATGAGCCGAGAGCGCCGCTTTCCAGGCCTTTTCTTTGATTTTTTCGGTGAGCGGCTCTTGGGCAGAATCAATAAAACCGCCCGTATCAACCAGTAAGAAATCTTTTCCCTCCACCCGCCCGAGAGCCAAAAGGCTGTCCCGGGTCATTCCGGGAAGATGATGGACGATGGCCACCTTTTGCCGCAGCAGGCGGTTAAAAAGGGTAGATTTACCTACGTTAGGAAACCCGAGGATAACAACCTGCGGTAATTTAACCATTTTCTCTGTTTAAGAATAGCTGACCGTTACCCGTCTAACGGGCTATGATGGAGGGAAAAAATGAAAAAGGTTGGTTGAGGTTAATGTGGCCACTCAGAGTCTCTCTTTCTGTTCCCTCCACCAAGAAGAAAACCCTTTTAATTGCCTTGACATTCGAGGTTAGAGAATTAACCACCGAATAAATAGTAGTCATCTCGGCCGCTGAGCCGGAAGGATGTCGTTCGACCAAGTCGCGCGAAAAATCAATATAAGCTGTACCGTCCCCACTCAGAAAAACCTGCCTCAATTTGACCTCAGGCGGAAAGGGAGAAAGATAACCCAGCCGGGAGCCGGCGATGAGCTCGTCAATAATTTCCTGAGCCTCCTTCTCTGGAGTCGACGCCATTATTTCTCTCGCTTCAGGATGAAGGAGGTCATCGCTCCCAGAGGGGAAATAAAGCATTACCTGGCGAGGCAGGAGCGGCTCTGATGACTGGGGTGGAGATACTCCCTTGGGCGGAGAAGAGGCTTTCATTTTTTCCTTTGGCCCGGAAAAAAAGAAGAGAACCGCCAGCACCAAGGCTGCTGAGGCCAAGAAAAGAAGGAAAAAAATTTTGAGCCGTTTCCCTCGTTTTTGCCCCATCAGAGCTGCCTCAGATAATTTAGTAAGCCATGATAAATAGCCAAAGCGACACTAACTTGAAAAGTTTCGTCCCCCAATTTGGCTTCCTCGTCCGGGTTAGAAATAAAGGCTACCTCGACTAAAACCGCCGGGCAAGCCACGCCAGTGAGCACTTTAAAGGGAGCCTGTTTTATCCCTCGATTGGCCGTGCCAAGAAGGAGGTTGAGCTCTTTTTGGATAAATTCGGCCAATTGACTACTCTGCTGGAGAAAGGCCGCCTGAGCCATGTCCCAGAGAATCATCTTTATCTGGTCTTGGCTTTCTTCCTCGATTTTTTGCTCAAACTCAGGAGAATTGTTCTCAAGATAAGCTAAGCGTCGCGCTTCTTCATCCGAGGCTTTAAGGCTAAGAAAGTAGGTTTCCGAACCATTAGCCTTAGCTCGAAAGGCACCGTTAGCGTGAATGCTCAAAAAAAGGTCAGCGCGGTTATTGTTAGCCACCGCTGCCCGATTTTCCAAGGAAACGTCAACGTCCTTGTCCCGGGTCAAAACAACGCGTAAAGCTAAATGGCGCTCGATGATTTCTTTAAGTTTTAAAGCAATGGCAAGGGTAATATCTTTTTCCAAGGTCCCAGCCGGGCCTTTGGCGCCTGCTTCTACGCCGCCGTGACCAGGGTCGATAACAATTGTCTTTACCCGTCGGGAGGGACTAATCTGCTCTCTTTCCTCTCTTCCTCCTATTTTATTTATCGTTTCTGTATGAATAGTAGATTTTGTTTCTGAGCTCACAGCCGCCGCGCCGGAAGGGATTTCTTGTTTGGTTAATTTCGCTTCTTGAGCTGCAGGCCTCAGAACAATTTCCAGTCGCCGCGCTGGAGCTGGGCTGAGGGTTTCATACTGAAAATCGGCCGTCAAACAATCTACGGCTAATACATAACCCTGCTTGGTGCTCGCCCAGCCCAAGGAACGAACCAACCGACTATGAACTGGTTCATTCCGGAAACGAACCAACTCCTTTGTGACCAGCCTTGCCTCGAGGGTGCTTCCAAACTTATTGAGGCTTGCTTCTATCGGCTTATCAGCCGTCACTATTACCCGGACTAAATCCGCCTCGTCCTGAATCTTGGCTGAAACCAGAATAATCGTCTGGCTGGATAAGAAAAGCTGGCTCAGAGAAAAAAGAAAAATCCCGCCGCTGCAAAGAGCAATTAGCCAACGATAGGGAAAACGATTAGGATTGAATTTAAGCTTCCTCCGCCTGTTTCTTATCGGCAGCCTCCGTCCGCTTCATGGTGGAGGCGGCGGGAATCGAACCCGCGTCCGAAGACCTTCAGCGCGCCGTGTCTCCATGCTCAGCCTCTTCTTTAATCTCGCTGAACACGGTCTGAAGAGGCCAGGCCACGCTCAGCCAGCCTCAGTTCTGGTTTCACTCCCCCAGCCCAAGGCAACCTGGGGAAGTTAGCCTGCTCCTCGACGCCTCTTCAAGCCCCGCAGGCGAGAGCTTGAGAGACGGCTGGCCTAATTCTTAGGCAGCGAGAGGGAGTGCTTCTGCACTTATTTGGTCCACCGTTTTTCGAGGTTGATGGAATCTCGGCATGCCACTCGCGCCTCACGACCTCCGTCGAATCCTTTCGCCCCCACGGCAAATTTTATTATAAGCGATTATCCCCACCTAAGTCAACGCACCGCGCTGATGCCAACGGAGTGAGACATACCTTCCTCCAACTGGGGTTTCCCCTAAGCCGTTCAATTGTACAGGGTCCTTATGGTTGATGTCTGTGGCCTCAGACATAATTTGTTTACTTTTTTTAGAGGAAGAAAATTGATGACTCTCTTGGCAGAAAAGAAACTAATGCTCAGCCTTGCTTTGACAATTCTGAGCGGCCATGAATGTATCAAACCCAAAATACTAAAGGGGCCAGATTGGGCAGGTTCAAGCCGAGCTGAGGCTTCGACATTGGAAAATAATCCTTTGGATTCCTCTCAGTTAAAATCATAAGAAGTCCTCTCTCTCCCTCAGAGGTTCAGGCCGGAAGTCAGCTTCCTGATGGATAAAACGAGAATGGGAAGGGAGGCCTCGCCCAAAATTGGGCGACTTCGTGAGACAACATTTTCAGGCGGAAAAAGGATTGATTGCTTTTAGAATAGCTATCTTTCCTTTTTCCTTAGAAAGGTCAATGACCTCATGAGCTCCCTCTGGTCCGATGACCTCTACTTGGGGCTGGAGAGGCAGGTTTTCGTTATTCCGGCATACCAGGCCCTTTCTTTCATCAGATAATAGCACGGTTGAGCCCTCTGGCCAGACCCCCATTACCCCGAAGAAACTTTCTAACCAATCAGGAGCAAAAACTTTTCCTTTTTCAGCCATCATTAAATGATAGATAAAGAGAGGGTCAAACCGCGGGTCAAAAGCCCATTTTCTTAACAAGTTATCGTAGACATTACTGACCGAGACAAGCAAGCTGGCCTCGTGGGGTTGGTCGATGCCCTTTAATTTGGGTTGGCCCTTAAGGTCAAATCGAAGGTGGTGTTCTAAGGCCACAATTGCTGGGAGAGGAGAGATTAAATTCTTGAACCTAAGCAGCATCTTAGCCCCAGCCAACATATGGCTCTCTCCGAAAAATGTCCCTAAGCCAAGCGGACTAAGCTTACCAATATCATGGCAGAGACCGGCTAAGCCAAGGTCAAGGACATCATCTCGAGGAAACCCTAACCTGGTGGCGGCAGTCATCACTAAGAGCGCCGTATTAACGAGGTGGCTAAAGAGTTTTTCTTCTGGGGCCAGACTGGGCCATACTTCCAACAGCTGCCAGTATCGGCCAGAAAAATTCTCTTGGATAGATAAAACCATATAATGTAAGTCAAGAGACGACACCTCTTCTCCCCTATTTAGGGCGGCGATAAAAGAAGCCACGGCTCTGAGAGAATCTTGATAGGATAAAGACAGAACGGGCGCCGCCACTGATTCTTCTTGCGCTCGAGCTGCAGTCAATCTTCCCGCCTTGATATGTCTGACCCCTTCTAAATGAAAAAACTCCGCTAAATCCTGCTCTGACCTTTTCTGAGGTAGGGCGACAAAAGCTAAGAAACGTAAGAGTTCTTCCTTTTTCAACCCGGCGCAAAAGCTAATTCTTTCTGAGGACCTCTCCTTTAGGCCCTGGGAAAAAAGGCGCATCTTTTCTTGAAGGTCATATAAAGTTTCTTCATCGCAGACAATATCGTCTCCAATCAAGGCTATTGTCCACTCGCTCTTTGTACTGAGGAGGGTGGTTAACTGTTCATAAGCTTTCTCGACTAAAGCTTTGAATTGAGGATGTTCGGCGGAATAAAGCCGACCAGCTTGCCAGGCCGAAAAAAGCAGTCGAAGAGCTTCCCGGGATTCAGCGCTCATGGAGGGACTCCAGAACCCGCTTGACACCTTGCCGCAACCGGCGATTCCAGATAAAACGACGTTTGGCCAAGGACTGAAGATAGGGCACCGCTTCCGTCAAACCTATTTCCTCTATTATTTTGGCTGCTTCGAGCAAAAGCTTATTTCTAAGCCCTAAAGGGGAAGGCAGACACAAAAGCATTTTCAGAGCCTTCTCCAGCTCCTCGGGTTTCCTCCTCAGCCAAAGTAGGGCTTCTCTTTGCCAAGAAAGTGGCCTGGCCAAAAAATGTGGCCAGAGGAAATTAGGGTCAAACGTCGAAAGCTTGGACAGGGCCAAGAGAACGCGGCGACGAAGCCTATAATCAGCCAAAAGGAAAATATTCTTAAGGGCGACAAAAGAAGCTGGAGCATCCACGGCCGCGAGGGATTCTACCATCTTCTCGAGGAAATCTTTATCTTTAGATTTCTCGTCAAGGTTGAGGTCAAAGTAGAACATATGTTTTAAAAAGAAACGAAAGAAAAGCCTCAGGATGGCTGGGGATATATGCCCCTCACCGAATATCTTTTCTAAATAGTAATTGACACCAACGGCGCTGGCTTCCAAGTTCTCCAGGAAATAATCTTGTTCCGGAAAGGCTTCCTCGTCCAAAATGAGCTCTTCGATAAAGCGGGTAAGACGGCGAAGAGTCGAGGCATAATCTTCATGCGCCATGAGTCGGGAGTGCTCCGTGATTAAAAGGCGATGCATTTCCTTAAGCAACAAGAAATCTCGCGATTCTAACAATCGGCTCAGGTTGCGAGCTAAGGTTTCAAAATGATTTAAAAGAAGCTCGGGTTGAGTCTCTTGCTCCAAAAACAAAAGCTCCAGCGAAACTTCATGCCTCCAGAGATTATCCCGCCTTAACTGGAGCTTCGCTTCCTTTGGTATTTTATTCAATAAGCTCAAAAAAGATTGATAATAGGGGATAGGATAAGGACTTACAGAATAGCCCTGGACTAAGGCTGCTAATTTATCCCGCAGCCAGGTCGAAGGCCATTGGGCTATCTTTACTTCCAGAGACCTCTCTAAGAAGGTCGCCATCAGACCATGTTTCTTTGTCCTGGTCAGCCGCGACCAGAGAAAAAGCTTGGACGCATCAAAGGAAGGGTCTTCTTTTAATCCCTCAACCAGAGCGACAGCTAAGGTCTCCTCGTCGACCTCGGCTAAGAGGCTGGCTAATTTTTCTTCTTGGGCGGGCGAGTCTAATTGTTCTGGCTGCTGGAAGATATTTTTGACCGTGGCTCTGAGCACAGCGCCAAAGGCTCGTCTGTCCTTCTCCTTAAGAAGGGGAAAAAAGGCGGACCATTGCGGCCATTGCTTTTCGTCGGAAGACAATTCTTTCCAGGAAAAATAATCCAAGGCTTTGACCATGCTCTGGGCGGCTTCATCCACCGCTTTTGGTTCCCGCCGGCGTAATGCCTCCTCGAGAAGATAAGTCCAAGCGTCTTTGACTACTTCCCCTTCGGCGCTGAGGAGAGGCGAGTAATCCAGCAACTGCACCTTGACATGAGTTACCCCTTTCTCTTCCAAAAGCTTCTTAAGACTTTTCTGCTTATCCAAGTCTCGCGGTGAAGAAGCCAAGAGGCGGCTGAACAAGCCCAGTTCTTCCGGGGTCGTACCCTTTTGAATCTCCAAGCTTTGGATTCTGCGGCCGTGAAGCAGGCGGGCTATCTCCTCATGAATCTTTTCTTTCAGCCAGGTGCCGTCTTCAAGCCTCAGGCTATGAGGTCCCACTCCTATCCAAACCCGACCCGAAGTAGCTATTAAATTTTCGGCCTTTTGGTTAAGGTCAAGGAGAAAGGGTGGCAACGCTGGATGACCTTCAGGATAAAGGGCCATCCTCTTAATTGTTAACCGAAGGCTATTGAGAAATCCCTCCAGTCCAGTTAAATCAACCAATTTTTTCTCTCCCTCGAAGGCCGATTTTTCTTCGATGGTATTTGGGTCGAAGAGAATTTAAATAATTGGCAATAAACAAAAGAGTGTAAAAGGAAAAAATCTTTTAGTCCCTTTAGCCCCAGGATAATTGGCGGGGTCGACGAGACTTGAACTCGCGACCTCTGGCGTGACAGGCCAGCGTTCTAACCAACTGAACTACGACCCCGCCCTCCGGAGTCTAAATAATTATAGGAATAAGAGCCTTCTTTTTTCAAGTCCCCGCCGCCATTTTTTCCAGGGCAGCTATCCTCTCCTCTACAGGAGGGTGAGTCATAAAAAGACGACTAAGCCTTCCTCGCCAGTCTTTAAGGGGATTAACGATATAAAGGTGAGCCGTTGCCTTGTTGGCCACCTCCAGGGGTTCCTGGTCTGCCGCTATCTTGCGTAAAGCCGCCGCTAACCCTGGCGGATAACGCGTCAACCGGACGCCTTCGGCATCGGCCAAAAATTCTCGGCGACGGGAAATTGCCAGCCGGATCAGCTGGGCGATGAGGGGGGAAAGAATCGCTAAAAACAAACCCAGGATAAAAATAACGCTTGCCCCCCGATTGTCTCCTGAGCGGCGACGGTCGGAGCGGTGCGGCTTGCCCCAGAAAAAAGACCGCCTCAACCAATCACTAAGTAAAACAACCGTTCCCGCCATCACTGCCGTTAAAGTCTGAACCAGCATATCGTAATTCTTGATGTGAGCCATTTCATGACCTATAACTCCCTCGAGTTCTAACCGACTGAGCTTCTCTAAAAGCCCCCGGGTGACAGCTATCACGGCGTGACGGGGTGAGCGACCGGTAGCGAAGGCGTTGGGAGAGCTATCATCAATTATATAGCATTGCGGAGTGGGTAGGCCCGCTGCTATAGCTAAACCTTCTACGGTGTGATAAAGAAAGGGATATTCTTTTCTATCCAAAGGTCGCGCCCGGCTTATGGCCAAGACAATCCGGTCGCTCCAATAATAGCCTCCCCACGTCATGGCGATAGTTATAAGTGCGGCCAATATTAAGCCTTCCTTGCCCCAGCCCATCAAAGTTTCCAGAACCCAGGCTAAAAGAAAAACAAAGCTGGCGAAAAAAAGGATAAGAAGGAACGATTTCCATTTGTTCCGGGCGATATTTTCATACATTAATCATTTCCTCAGGGCTGACCTACTTACGAGCAATCAAGATAAGCCTTTCTTGAGAATAGCCGCCATCGGTGATATCTTTATGGCTTGATTCTCTTCGAGATTTATCTGGTCAAGACGGCAAATAATATTATCTTTTAAAGCTCACTTGGACTGGTCCTCGCGCCTCGGCTTCTTCAATTTCAAAATATTCTTTGGGCTGAAAACTGAACCCACGAGCAATCAGTTTAGCCGGGAAAACCTGGAGCCGGATGTTATACTTCATCACGGAGTCATTATAAAACTGGCGAGCAAAAGCTATCTTACTTTCCGTGCCGGCTAATTCTTCTTGAAGCAACAGAAAATTCTGATTAGCTTTAAGCTCGGGGTAATTTTCAACCACCGCGAAGAGCGATTTAAGCGCGCCAGAAAGTAAATTTTCAGCTTGGCCCTGTTCGGGCACGGAGGAAGCATTAATCGCCCGTGTCCTGGCCTCAGTGACCCGCTCAAACACCTCTCTTTCATGCTGAGCATAGCCCTTAACAGTCTCCACCAGGTTAGGAATTAAATCATAACGGCGCCTTAGCTGGACATCAACCTGGGCCCAGGCGTTTTCACAGCGATTCCTCAGCCTTACCAAACTGTTATAGATGGCTATCCCGAATAAAATCAGAACGATACCCAGGACAAGAATAACGGCCAAAATTCCCATTCTTCTCTCCTTTTCTTGGTCAAAAGACCTGGTTTGCCTTTTACGCTTCGCTTGACTTTACCATAAAGGGGAAACAGGAAAAAATCAAGTCAAATAATTTGTTGACACTCATTTCTAAGTAATGATATATTAATGCATCAAAAAATATTTTTAAGCAAAGGAGGCCTCTTATAATGGCTACATTAAAGGAAAAATTCGCTGCCCAGATTCCCCCGATGCGCGAGCGCGTCCAGAGGATTCTTAAAGAGCATGGCGACCTCAAGATTTCAGAGGTAACCGTGGCTCAAGCTTATGGCGGCATGCGCGGGGTGAAATGCATGGTTTGGGAAACCTCGGAGCTGGACCCCTTTGAGGGAATCCGTTTCCGCGGTTTTACCATTCCTGAACTCAGGGAAAAATTGCCTAAGGCCCCAGGCGGAGAAGAACCTCTTCCTGAGGGTATTTTTTATCTTCTGCTGACCGGCGAATTACCAACTGAGGATGACGTCCGGATGATCAGCTCAGAATGGCAAAAACGCAGCGCCTTGCCAGGCTATCTTATCGACATCATGAAGGCTGTCCCCAAGGATACTCATCCGATGACGCAATTCTCCTTGGCCATTCTGGCTCTGCAGAAAGAATCAATCTTTGCTCAAAAGTATCGCGCTGGGCTCCACAAGCTTGAATACTGGGACCCGATGTTTGAAGACGTGATGAACCTGTTAGCCAAGCTCCCGCTGATCGCTGCTTATATTTATCGCCGTAGCTATAAAGATGATGTCCACATCCCACCTGACCCGAATTTAGATTGGGGCGGCAATTTTGCCCACATGATTGGAGTCGAGGACCCGGCGTTTAAAGACCTAATGCGTCTTTACTTGGTCATTCATAGCGACCACGAAGGGGGTAACGTCAGCGCCCATACTTGCCATTTAGTCGGCTCAGCCCTTTCTGATGCCTATTATTGCCTGAGTGCGGCAATGAACGGCCTAGCAGGGCCGCTTCATGGTCTGGCCAATCAGGAAGTCTTGCGGTGGATCATGGACCTGATGCAAGAGCTGGGCGGGATTCCAACCAAAGAACAGATGGAAAAGTACATTTGGGATACTCTTAACGCGGGTAAAGTCGTGCCCGGTTATGGCCATGCTGTCCTCCGTAAGACAGACCCCCGTTACACCGCTCAAAGAGAATTCGCCCTTAAGCACCTGCCCGATGACCCGATTTTCCGCGTCGTTAGCTTGGTCTATGAAGTAGCGCCTGATATCTTGATGAAGCACGGCAAGGCCAAGAACCCCTGGCCTAACGTTGATGCCCATTCTGGCTGTCTCCTTTATCATTACGGCGTAACCGAATATGACTTTTACACCGTCTTCTTCGGCGTTTCCCGAGCCATCGGCGTTCTGTCTCAACTGACCTGGAGCCGGGCGCTTGGATTACCGATCGAAAGACCGAAGAGCGTGCCCACTGACTGGGTAGAAAAGCAGATTGAGGCGTCAAAAGCGTCGGCAAGTAAATAACCTTAGAAAAGAGAACGGGGCGACTCCTTAAGAGTCGCCCCGTTTTATCTTGAGCCAAATTAATAGCCCGAAAGAAAGAATTTTTTCAGCCTCAGCGGTTAAGAGCTATCTGCGCAAAATTTTTTGCGGCACTAAAGACTGACATCTAACATACTCATCTATTTTTTATTTTGATGTTTTTTTCTCTTCATCTTTTTTGGCCGGGTCAAAGGCTAGGTCCACGATAGCAGAAATGAACATTGATTGTCGATTGGCCATCCTTAAAATTGGTGACCTCCTCATACATTTACCTTTTTCTCTATTCTTTATTTCGATTTTTTCTTTTCTATTTTTGAGCGAAATTGAGGGATAAGCCGGCGATGTCAGTAACTATCATGAGAGCTTTCAGCTTCAAAATAGGTAACGCCTTATATGTTTACCCTTTTTTATTGTGAGGAATAAGCGGCTAAAGCGGCATATGTTTTCGGCTTCTTTTGAAATTAAGCCCAAAAATTTTCTTGGCTGGTGACTTTTTCCTTTGATTATGTTAAATATATAATACCTTGATGATGGAGGCCAAAAAATGGAATACAGAATAGGCTTAATCGGTTGTGGTACAGTCGGTGAAGGTTTCCTGCAAATTCTTCGGGACAAGGCTGACTGGCTGAAGAGGCATCATGATTTTGAAGCCCGGGTCGTGGCCATTTGCGATAAGCTAAAGGGAAGCTTGATAATCCCTGAGGGAATAGACCTCAACCAGATGCTGCTGCTTCTGGGGCGCCGTCAGAGAATCGACGATTATGACCCGGCCCAAAAAGATAACCTTCTTGACCCGCTGGATATGATTGAAAACGTCGAGGTAGATATCATCTGCGAATTAACGCCTACTGATATCAAGACCGGAGAGCCCGCTACCACTTATATCCGGAAGGCGCTGCGTACTGGAAAACATGTTGTTACCTCCAACAAGGGGCCAGCTGCCCTCCATTACCATGAGCTAATTAAATTGGCCCGTCAGAATCATCTTTTCTTTAGAGTTGAAGGAACGGTGATGAGTGGAACACCGGTTTTTAGCCTTTTCGAGGCCGGCCTCTCTGGCAACACTGTCTTAGCAATGAGAGGCATTCTGAATGGCACGACCAATTACATTCTCAGCCGCATGGAAGAAGAAAAAATATCTTATGACCAAGCCTTAGCCGAGGCGCAACAGCTTGGCTATGCCGAGACCGACCCAACAGCTGATGTCGAGGGTTATGATGTTTTGGCTAAGGTACTTATTCTTGCTAACATCATTTTTGGCCATCAACTCCGACCCGAAGAAGTAGACCGGCAGGGAATATCAGGAATAAGTTTCGAAACGATAGAAAAGGCTTTAGCCCAGAATCAGCGAATCAAATTAATTGGGCAAGCCTGGCTGGAATCTGACCAGGTTAAGGCAAAAGTTGGTTTAGAAAGCCTGCCCTTTTCTGACCCCCTTTCCCGGGTTAAAGGCGTCCAGAATGCCCTTGCCTTCGACTTAGACCCCTTAGGAAAAGTAATGATTCAGGGACCGGGTGCCGGCAAGAAAGAAACCGGCTATGCTATCCTGAACGATATCCTTTTCATCCATAGCAACCTAAGCCGGCATAAAGCCCATTGAAGGCTAAAGAAGGTTTAAACAAAGAGGATAAATTACGCCGATATTTGGGAGGCGTGGAGCTTTTTAACCAATTGTTTGATATGCGGCT
>CAZVIN010000042.1:0-66973 GCA_964627255.1 uncultured Eubacteriales bacterium | reverse complement strand
GCCAACGCGGCCGTCAAATTCCAGCACCGCGTTAATTCCTGGAGCCCCGCCAGCAAGAGCGATATTCCTATTTTTCCTTCTATCTTTTAATGATACTTGATTAGTCTCTTTTTGGGGCTCAGGGCCGCCAAAAACCCAGTCTGTAAATTCGGGTGAAAGTAATTTCTCTTCATGAAGGGCCTGAATAAAACGCAACAAATCTTCGGCCGTCGAATAGCCGCCGCCGGCCGCGCTTCCCCGGGCTGGTCGAGTATATATATTTCTTCGCCATTCCTGCTTTTTCCATTCCTCTTTCTCAGCCTCATTCATCTCGTCAACGGAACTATTAATAGGTCGCTGTCTCTGGGCTCTTTCGGCAACCTCTTCCTTAGCCCAGCTCTCCCTTTCTTCCTTTGCTTCTTTATTCTTTTCTGACCTTTCTTGGTTCGACCTCCCTTCTTTCGCCGCCCTGCTCTCGCCCCCTCCTGATATTTCGCGCGTATATCCCTCCGCTAAGTTAGGGACTAATTCATCGGCCTGATACCAAGCCGAATCTTTCATCCCTGCGACCTCAAAAATATTTTTTCTAACATAATTATAATAATCCATACCCGAGACCTTAGCGATTATTTCGCCGAGAACGACATAACTCCCGTTGGAATACAGCTGCTTTTTCCCTGGCTCAAAGGCCAGAGGTTTTGTGGCAAAAAGTTTTAGATAATCCTGATTATGTCGGATAAAGTCTTTAGGTGTATTCTGGAATTCAGGTCCGAAGAAATCGCCGATACCCGAGGTCATCTCAACTAAGTGGCGAACCTTTACTTTTTCTTTGGCCTCAGGATTGGGATAATCAAGAAGCAACTGGCCAATTTTATCGTCGAAAGAAACAAGCTTCTTTTCGATGAGCTGACCGATAGCAATTTTGGTAAAGATTTTGTTAATTGAACCCAGGTTGAATTTGGTCTCGGGACGATTGGGGACGGCAAAATCTCGACTGGCCAACCCCCACGCCTTAAAGAAAACGGCCTGGAAATCCTTGGCGATAAGGACAACACCAGAAAATTTATCCTCCGCCACAGCCAGGCCGACCTCTCGCTCTATTTGTTCTAAGGCTTGCTCTTGAGTTAGCGGCGACGGTGGAGGCAAAAGAGCCTCAGGGCCAGCCTCATCTATGGTCAGGGCTTTTAAATAAACCTCTTGGCCAACGGTTTCAAAACTAAGGCTGATTTGCCAGAGCTTTTTTTTGGCGGAAAAAAACAAAACTATTTCTCCGGGCGAAGGGGTTTGGGTTTTGATTGCCCTGACCTCCCCTAATTCCTCTTTTAGCGCCAAGAGTTTTCTCGCTCTTTCCTGGGAGGAAAGTTGTTTTAACTTTTGTTCCGGAAGACAGGTTTCCAAAAATTTTACCAGCCTGACCTCATCCATAGAGACAAAGGCATCGAAAAAGTCTGCGGCTCTTTGACCAGCTGGAGTTTGAGGAAATCGGATTTCTTGTTGGGAATAATCTTGGGAGGCAAAAACAGAGATATGCTTAATCCCTAAAATTATCAGCGAAAAAATAATGAGAGTTATAATTCTTTTTTTCATCCCCATTTTTCCTCCTCGTCTCAAGCTATCTCACCCTCTCTTCTGGCGCTCTAATGTCTTTTCATCCTGATATTTTAATTTCTGCTTTATTCAATTTAAACTTCATAGGTTAAAGAAAGGTTTCCCCTGCTTAGGGGTTGAGAAATTAATTTTCTGTGGATAAACTGGTTTAAATGACTATGAGCTCACAATTAGCCCCCTTGACTAAGGAAAAAGCAAAAGGATTAAAAAAATATTATAAGGAGGAATTGATGAACGCCAAAAGATTGTTGGCTTTTTTTGTTCCTCATCGGTCTTTGGTCCTTCCTTTATCGTCTCTTCTTTTCTTCTTTTTTGTATCTCTCCCGCCAGCCGAGGCTCAAAAAGATGACCCCGTTTTGCCTCTTCAGCTTCTGCGCACGCTTAACAACGAAATCTCAGGCGAGCTGGCGCAAGATTACATCCGGGAGATCGCTCGTTTTCACCGACTTCAGCCCAGTTCAGGCTATAGTCAGGCCGCCCTATGGGTTGCGGAAAAGGCCAAAAGCTTTGGCCTCTCCGATGTCCAGATTGAAAAATATCCCGCTGACGGAAAAACATATTATTTTATGTCTCCCTCCAGTCCTGCCTGGGAGGTGGAGATGGCGGAGCTCTGGATGGTTAAGCCAGAAGAAGAAAAACTCACTACTTATGCTGAAATCCCGGTTTCAGTGGCTATCAATAGCCGCAGTGGCGCTTTCGAGGCAGAGTTGGTTTTTGTCGGCGAGGGCACTTCCTCTCAGGATTATGAAAAAGTCGAGGTAAAAAATAAAATCGTTTTGGCTTCCGGACCGATTGATGCCGTGGCTAACCTGGCTGTCGACCGCTTCGGCGCTCTGGGAGTTGTCACCATCAATATGCGGTTTGCTGACGATGAACCGGACAATGTTAGCACCCTACGCCTGAGAACGACAAAGCCGGCTTTGGGATTTGGCCTTTCTCATCGCCGCGGTGAAGCTCTGAAGGCAAGGCTGCTCCGAGGCGAAAAAATTGTTGTCCGGGCCGTGGTGAAGGCCGAAATCAAGCCTTATTATTATGAGAATGTTATCGCCACTATTCCCGGGACTGAATTAAAGGATGAGGAAATTCTCTTGACTGCCCATCTCTGTCATTATAAGCCCGGAGCTAACGACAATGCCTCCGGCTCAGCCTGCCTGTTAGAAATTGGCCGGACGCTGCGTCGTTTAATCGAGGAAAAGAAAATCGACCCGCCAAAAAGAACGATTCGCTTCCTCTGGGTACCAGAGATGAGCGGCAGCTTGGCTTGGGTAGCCACGCATCCTGAGATGGTCGCCAAGGCAGTGGCTGGAATTAACCTGGATATGGTCGGCCAATATTTAAACCAAAATAATTCCACCTTTTTCCTTCATCGCACGCCGCATTCTAAGCCTCATTTTATCAATGATTTACTGGCCAATTTGCTTGAATTTATCGCCGCCAATAATGTCAACGCCTTTGGCACCCCTTCTATCTTCCCGGTTTATTCTCTCTCTGGAAGTCGCGACGCTTTTCGGTATCGACTTATGCCTTATGCCAGTGGAAGCGACCAGGTTATTTTTAATGACAGCTTGGTTGGCGTTCCTTTCGCCTTCTTCTTAGTCTGGCCTGACCGCTACTACCACACGAGCGGTGACCAACCCGAGCGCTGCGACCCGACTCAGCTCAAGCGCTCAGCTCTTCTGGCCGCGGCCGCAACTGTTTTCCTAACTGATGATTGTCCCCATAAGGCGCGACGCTTAGCGGGAGAGATAACCAACCGCAGCCGTATCAGGGTATTTGAGGAACTACAAAAAGGATATAACCTGCTGAATTGGGGCGAAACAAAAGACTTGGCGGCAAATTATAAAGAAGCCGTTAATCTGGTGAACCAAGCTATTAAAAGAGAAATGGCTGTCACTGAATCCCTTAAACGCTATTCCGCCAGCGACCGGGAGGTCGACAGCTATCTCGAGCTTATTGCTGATAAGTTAAAAAAAGATAAAGCCGGCTGGCTTCAGGAATTAGACAGCTTTTATCGGCTAAGCTGCCAGGCCCGCGGGGTTAAGGTCGAAAAAGTCAGCCTCACGGCTGAGGAAATGGCCGCTATGAAAATTGTCCCTAAGCGCAATCCTGACCTAAAAGGTCCGGTTAATATTTCCTTTCTGCGGGAAAAAATTAAAAATAAGCCAGAGGCCTTTAATTTGCCTATATTTCGAGAGGATGGCCGGATTACCTACGAAATCCTCAATTTTGTAGATGGTCAAAATAGCCTCCTCGAGATTCGCAACGCGGTGAGCGCTGAATTTAAGCCTATACCCCTAAGCTGGGTCGAGGCCTACTTAAAACTTCTGGCAGAAGCTGGGGTCATCAGCTTCTAATCTTTATCAGCAATCACCATTTCCCAATTTATATTTCGCAGGGGAAACCCCGCTGACCACCCTCGGTTGAATTTTCTCCTCTCATTATTCTGTCTGGAGGCAAAAGGCAAAGATAATTAGGTCACTTTGCACCACGCCCTGGCCTCAAGAAACAAGAGGCAAGATGATGGAGACATTTGGCCAAAAGGCGTTGGCTTATGGCTTTTAGCCCTGAATTTAGCCCCAATTTCGAAATTATGGCCGCCAAGATTCATCAATCTTGCCTTTTTCCCTTATTATCTTGGCCATCAATGACGCCAATTTAGGTCTCTAGGAAAAATTAAGAGCGTTCAATTAGCCCTTCTCTCTGCCCATCTTAGATTGAGACTTCCTCGCCAGCCAGAGGTTCCCTCAAAGGCCAATTCGGAACGTCTAAGACTTCCCTGGCCGCTTCTGCCATCAGGGACTAAGCCTTCAAACCAGTCCAAACAAAAGGAAAGAGAACCCATTTAAACCCCTCTCATTAAAGCCTTTTCGCCTTTAAGTTTATAAAATTTTTCAATTAGCTCTTCCCGCTAAACAAGCTTTTTAATTTCTCGAAATTGCCTTTCTGACGGCACCGATTGGCCAAGACCAAAAAATTAGGTAAATGCATAAGGCGGTACCGATAAAAGAGGACTAAGGTAAGGCCAACACAAGAAGACTTAGAGAATACCTTTTCTCTTGGCGGGCTATTTTTTCCCTGCTGAAGAGGGTTCAATTCGATACTTAATGAATCTTGCTGTCCCATCCGGGTCAATCTTTCTCATCCAGACATGCTTTCCCTGCCATCTCGTTTCCCGGTCAAAGAGGTCAACTTTCGGCTCAATTATCTCCACGCGGCTAATAAATTTTCCTTCCGGACTGAAAACGTCAAAAACAAATGGTTGTTTAGCCTCTTCCTCGATAAAAGGATGCACCAGAATATTTCCTTCACCATCAACCAGAAGAGAACTGTAGGCAGGTTTATACTTAGGAAATTCCGTGTTTTTAACGATGAAATCTGGCGCCCCTCTCTTAATCGACTTTCCGTCAAAGAAAGTAATACCTTCCAAATGATTCTTTTTGTCTTTCTCCGTTACTTTGACTGGCTTGAATGGATGCTTAACTGAAAGGAGCAATTTTCCCTGGCTGTTATAAACGCCAAATTTATACTCGGCCGCAAAACCGATAATTATCCGGCCATCAGGAGAAATATCCCAATGAATATCAGGAGAGAAGGGCTGAGGAATGTTAGTCAGGCCGAATTGTTCAGTCCGGATGTGTTTATTTCTCCAAACTGGCTGCGAGGAGATGACCCCTTTAACCTGCAAATCAGGCGAAAGTACTTCTAAGAAAACATCCTGCGGTTTCTTGGGGTCGTCAAAATGAATTTTCTCCGTTTCTACCACCAAGTCGCCATCGGGCAAAGCGCGCAGCCTTTGCGGTCGGCCGGAAAGCCCAGAAATATCTCGGCTGATAACCGCTGCTCCCTCCAAGGTCAAAGCGCTTAACCTCCGGTTGCCCATGTCCCAGACAAAAATTCTATCCTTTACCACGTCAAAACTTACCGGAGAACTAAAATCTCCTGGGCCCTGGCCTTTGCGGCCTATGACCTTGAGAAATTTTCCCCCGGAATCGAATTTCTTAATGTTATTGTCGCTAAAATCAAGAAGATATATGTCTCCCAAAGCATCAAAGGAAATGGACGCGACCCCGACAAACAAAACGCCCGGGGGTAAGGAGGAACCATCAATAATCATCTCTGGCCGCAGGATGATTTTACCGCCGCGATAAATTTCTGCTAGAGAAGTGGGCTCGGCCCTAACCAGCAAGAGGCAAGAGAAAAGGCCAGCCAAGAAAAGAATTGCTGAAACCCTATAATTACTTTTCCCCCTCATTGTTTTTTCTCCGTTTTCCTCTAATTTTGTTAATGCCTGCTAATCCTTCTATTGTTTTATTTCGATGGATGATTATTTTTTTGTTTATGATTATACTTGGCTGGCGCAAAGCAAAGGGTTAATTTTACTTATCATCTTAAGTCCTAATCCAGCTTAACTCTGTTAATCGCATAGGGCGTTGGAACTATCACTTTAGCGTCCGGCAATTTCTCCTGAATCAGCCTCTCGAGCTCTTTACTTTGACGGCCTGAACCGTGGATGGCAATAATTACCTTAGGCTTCAGCTCCAAAGCCAGACGGAAGGCTTGCTCGGGCGAAGCGGTCGGCGACGGCTCTCCCGTGGGCAGGAAAGCGATATCGGCTTTAAGTCCGGCAAGCGGCACATAGCCAGAATCGCCTCCATGGAAAATACTTATCTTGCCGATGGCTATGTGGTAAAGGAGAATTGGTCCAACGTGGGTCCCCCGAACGGCTTGAACTTTAATATTTCCAGATTGAAAAGGCTGGTCTATGGGGGCGGCTAAGAGTTTTTGGGCGGGGATATCATTCCTTAGATGATTCATGACTGAGCGTTCGGCCAGAATCGGCGCAGCTGTAGCTTTAAATAAGGCGACGGCGCTGACGTGATTAAAATGGTCATAATGGTCATGGGTAAAAAGGACGAGGTTGACCGCGGCCGAAGCCAACGCCTTTAGGCCTTCGCCTCGCAATCTATCAGCGGGGTCGATAATCACTGCTCCCTCGGTTGTTCTGATGATAACGCCCGAATAACCAAGGAACTGAAAGGCCACTTCATTTTCTTCCAGGACATAGGCAAATAGATTCCTTATTTCTTCGGTTTTCATAATCCCTGACTCCTTATTAAAATTATCAGCCGCTGCCTCCAGGAGGCAACCGCAAAGGAAAAACGCTATCAATATTCCCCATTTTCTCATCTTATCCCTCCCCGCGATAACTACCTCCTTCTTCTCTATATCATTTATTTTATCGCTTCTCTTTCTTCTTTTCATCTCCTCTTTTTTCGATTAGAGGAACCAAACAGAAAGATAGAATTTGAGGCGGCGTTATCAGAAATATTGAGGTTCGCCCCAATAATATGTAAAGGCGCTTTTTCCTCGGCTTGCATTTGTCTCTATTACGGAAGAGATATCTAATTAGTTTGATTCTCTTCTATCTGGGGCGAGTTGGGCAAGGTGGCGGCCACGATGGTCTCGTTTCCATTAAGGTTCCTCACCCTGTTTCGTCTTCAGTCTTCTCGGCGCTTGCGCCACTCGCTCCTTACCTCTGAAATGCCATTTGCCTATTACATTGCTATTCAGGAAAATGAACTCTTTGGCTTTAACCTGTCTTTTCGCGCCTTGCGGTTGAAATAAACGGGAGAAAAAGCTAAAATATAAGGTAATTTCGGTGAAGAGAAGTTCGGCCAGCCTAGAAATGAGCCGATAATCGTGGCTTAGCTTCTTTGGCTCCAATAATCTCCGAAATTATCTCAAAGGAGGAAGCCTAATGAGCGAGGCAGTCCGCCAAATAGAAATTAAAATGGCTCAAAGGGAGCGACTGGAAAAATTTCATCTTGACTTGGACCACCTCGGTCCTGGAGAAAAGAGACATCTCTACGAGTTGATGTATGCTCATGGTCCTGGTAATGGAAAAATAATGCTCCTTCCTATCGACCAGGGCCTGGAACATGGACCACGCGATTTCTTCCCTAATCCGGCCAGCATTGATTTTGAGTTTCAGCTCGAGCTGGCGCTCGAGGCCAATTATTCCGGCGTTGCCTGCCATATCGGGCTGGCTGAAAAGCATCTCAAAAAATATGCCGGCAAAGTGCCGCTTGTGCTCAAAATTAATGGTCGCACTTCGATTCCTCCTGACGAGGAAGCCTTTTCGCCGCTCGATGCCAGCGTTGAGGATGCCCTGCGCCTGGGCGCGGACGCGGTCGGCTATACACTCTATGTGGGCTCACCACGGGAGGCTGAAGACATCGCCCAATTTACTCTAATAAGGCAAGAAGCCAAAAGATACGGTCTACCAGTAATCATGTGGGCTTATCCTCGTGGCCGCTATGCGGAAAGCAGGGGCGCTGGCCGAGACTCCTTAGCCATGGTAGATTATGCAGCTCGAGTGGCTAACGAGTTAGGCGCTCATCTCGCTAAAATTAACCTGCCCGTGCCGCCCAAAGGCGGCAGCTATGAGCCATCCAGCCCCTTTAAAGCTTACAATGAATATAAGGATATTTCAGAGGTCGAGGCCCTGAGGATGGTTATCCGCTCGGCTGGTCGAACCGGCGTTCTGGTTTCGGGTGGCTCCAAACTGAGCGACGAGGAGCTGTTGGAAAAGGTCGAAGTCTGCCTCGAAGCAGGAGTTGATGGCTTTATCTTCGGCCGCAATATCTGGCAGCGAAAATATGACGAGGCTGTAAGGATAAGTCGCGAAATTTTTAGCCTTATCAGACGTTATTAATAAAATTGAAGGCATTATTTCCTCTAATTAATAATTCTGCTAACTAATCCGGAGGTCAAAATGAGAGTGGCAATGCTCACGGGAGGCGGCGATTGTCCCGGGTTGAATGCTGTCATCAGAGCCATCGTCCGTAAAGGCATTATGAATTATGGCTATGAATGCTACGGCATAAGAAACGGCTGGCTCGGCTTGATCGAGGGCAAAATAATCCCCCTGGACCTTAATTCCATTTCTGGCATTTTGCCTCGCGGGGGGACTATCCTCGGTACCTCCCGGACTAATCCTTTTAAAAAAGAAGGCGATGTCGAAAAAATCTTTGCGAATATCGCCAAGTTCGAAATCGATGCTCTTATTGCTATCGGCGGGGAAGACACTCTCGGCGTGGCCTTGAAATTATCCCAAAAAGGCTTGAAGGTTGTCGGCGTGCCTAAAACTATCGATAATGACCTTTCTTGTACTGATTACACCTTCGGCTTTGATACAGCCGTTTCTATTGTCTGTGAGGCTTTGGACCGTTTGCATACCACGGCTGAAGCCCATCATCGAGTTATGGTTGTCGAAGTTATGGGTCGGCATGCTGGCTGGATTGCCGTGCTGGGTGGCCTGGCCGGAGGGGCTGACCTCATCCTGATTCCTGAAGTTCCCTTTGACCTGGAGGAGGTTTGCCGCGAGGTTAAAAAACGCCGCGAAAGAGGTAAGGATTTTAGTATTATTGTGGTAGCTGAGGGAGCCCAGCCCAAGGAAAACGGGTTGATTGCTCAATCGGAAGAAAAAGACGCTTTTGGCCACATCCGGCTTGGCGGAATTGGCCATTACCTTGGCCGCGAGGTCGAGAAGAGGACGGGCTTAGAAACAAGGGTTACTGTTTTGGGTCATACGCAACGAGGCGGCTCGCCAACAGCCTATGACCGAATTCTGGCCACAAGATTTGGCATTGCAGCCATTGACCTAGTGAGGGAAGGTCAATTTGGTTTGATGGTCAGTCTCCAGGGAAATAAGGTTGTTCCTGTGCCGCTCGAAAAAGCGGTAGCCCAGCTCAAAACAGTGGATATGGAACTTTACGAAATCGCTAAGGTCTTCTTCGGCTAAAATCAAAACTGTCCTAAGAACACGGCTGAAAGCCCGCCAAGAGTGTGGATTTAACCGCGAAAAGATTCTTAAGAAGGAAGTGCTGGAGACAAGTGGGGAAAAGAATATAATTATGGTAATATCAATTCAACTGATGCCTCCAAGTAAAGCTTTCCATCGTTTTGTTAGATGAGAGAAGGCAGCAATTTGAGCCAAAACGGGCCTCTCTGATTTTTTAGCCTGAACGACAACGCCGATTAAATATCAAGAGACCCTAATTAAGAATCTAGCCGCTTGCGGGGTTCGAAGGAGGCGCCAGTTTTTCTTAACCTCCTTCCCTAATCAAGGACCTGGTCGATAATACCGCCTCCAACCACGATGTCTTTCTGATAAAAGACCACAGATTGACCTGGGGTGACAGCCCTCTGGGGCACTTTAAACTCTACCATGACGGTTCCTTCGTCTACCGGTGAAATTATGGCTTTGGCCTCTTCATGTTTATAACGAATCTTAGCCTTGACAGCGAGAGGGAAAGTTAATTTTTCAACAGCAATAAGATTCGCCATTGTCGCCAGCAATTTCCTTTTCAGCAACTCTTTCTCCTCGCCGACGATGACGGCGTTTCGCTCGAAATCAATGTTAATAACATAAAGTGGTCTTTTCCAGGCAATACCCATGCCTCGGCGTTGACCAATTGTAAAATTGGCGATTCCCTGATGCTCTCCGAGCTGCTGGCCGGAAGCAGTCAAAATGGGGCCAGGCTGGAAGGCTTCTGGCCTTCGGGTCTTAATAAAATTGACATAATCATTGTCGATCACAAAGCAGATTTCCTGGCTCTCAGCGCGGTCAGCCACGTGAAGGCCAAATTTTCGGGCTAAGCGGCGGACTTGCCCTTTGGTGTATTGGCCCACGGGAAATAAGGTGCGAGCCATTTGTTCTTGAGTTAGAGGATAAAGAAAATAGGACTGGTCCTTATCTCTATCCCGGCCTTTTTTTAGAAGAAAACGACCTGTAGCCTCGTCGGCCTCAATCCGGGCATGGTGGCCGGTGGCCAGAAAATCGGCTTCAAGGTTTCTTGTTCTTTCCCAGAAAGCTTTAAACTTTATGTCTTCATTGCAACGAATACAGGGGTTAGGGGTGCGTCCCCGCGTATACTCCTGGCAAAAATCCTGGATCACGGCTTTCTCAAACTCGCGGCGCAAATCAACCTCATAATGGACAATTCCAAGCTCAAGGCAAACGCGGTGGGCGTCTTCAACGGCTTTCCAACCGCAACAGCTACGAAGCGACTCATCCTGACAGACCTCGGGAGGCAAGGAAAATAATTTCATTGTCACGCCTATAACCTCATATCCCTGGCTTTTTAAAAGGGCGGCCGCCACTGAGGAGTCCACCCCCCCACTCATCGCCACCACGACTTTCTTCCGGCTCACGTTGAAATTACCCCATCGAAATTCTACCGCTTCTTAAAATAACAGATTTTCTTTCCCTTTCCCAGATTGGCCAGTTAAGTTCGGCTCACGTTTGGTTTAAAAAACCGCCTCCGCTCTCAAGATAATCTAAATAGTTCTCTAACGACTCGTGGGGGTTAGACAACGAGGAGGCAGGAATGGCCTCGCTTCTGCTCAGGTTATCCCTGTGGTCCCCGCCTCGCCGTTCTCAAAGCCGGCGCAAGCCGCCTGTCTGGTAATAAGCCAAGCCCAGCAGTCCCTTTTCCCCATTAAGCCTCTCGCTTCGTTCAGCTCAGGCTTAGACATGCTCGGCTCCCCAACGCTCCCTCGAAGAACCATCAAGGAAGGCTAGGAGCAGAAAAATTTCATGATAGCTTCCACTGTCGCCGACTTATCGTTTAACCTCGCCCAAAAAGGGGAAGAACGAAAAAATCAAAATAAATATAGGTAAATATGTAAGGCGTCGCCTAATTTTAACATTAATCTCTTTTTCGCCATGGTCGTCGAATAGTTGTTCATCCGCCATTCATTCCCTCCTTAGAAAAAGCCCTCTTGATCACGCGCCGGATTCCCAGCGGAACTCAGTCCCTGTTCTTGACAATGTGGTTGTATCCAGCCAATTTGTGGAATTTAGCTTTTCGGCTAGGGGGGGCAAGTGAGCATCTTTGGGCATAATTTCCCCTGCAACGGTCGTGAGGAAGGATAAATAACGACTCCAGAAGATGCCAAGCCAAGGGCGGCTAAGGGGGTAGAAAGTCTATCCGCAAAGCGTTCCTTATCTTTTTGAACGGCACAAAGTTCGTGATGAAAGATGCGCGAAGGTCCGCCGAGTTTCCCCGCTGACACCCTTGCCCCTTTTGATTTTTATGGACGAGGGGGCCCAAATTAGCTTGACAAGACTCATATATAAAGCCTAAGTTAAACTAAATGTTAATAAATAAGTATAAACAAGTAGGCATTTTATCGGCTTTCCTCAAAGCCACAATATTTTTTATCTTTTCTATCTGGTTTTTAGCCCCGACAGGGAGCGGTTGGGCTGAGGAGATGGGAAGAATTATTGAGTTGAGTTTTGCTTGGGATATTAGGAGCCATAATTTTGTCTCTGATTACCAGCATCAATATTCACCTCCCTTTGAACCCGGCCAAGCCGTTAGCTCCGCTTTGCATAGACTCGAATTCCAAACAGTTAGGGCTAAAGGAAAATCAATTTTGTTAGGCATATTTCCGACAGAAAGGTTGGGAATAGAAATTAGTTATTTCCATCTCTCCTCCCCTTTGGAGGGAGAAAGCTCCAATTATGAGGTGTTCCTCCAATATATTTCCCGGCCGCCCCCTTGGTACGAACCCGTCGAAGTCACGGTAAATTGGAAAAGTGCCTGGCCTCCCCCTCACGGTTATTTAGACCTTAAAATTTTTAATCTCAATCCCGCTATCCGCTTAAACTTGAACCATCGCTGGGAAGTGGGTCTTTCTGCCGGATTATCTTCTTTTTTCCTTAAAGGGGACTTGGGCCCGCTGGCCTTCACCCGTTTCTGGCTTGGGGGTCATTCCGTCTTATTTAGCGAGGAATATAAATTGCTAGCTCGCTTCATCCCCAACCACATAAGGGGATGGAACGCCGGCCTGAGTTTTTCAGGTCGACTGCTAAGTGGCCTCTCTTTATTTTTTAATGGGCGCTATTTCCGAAGCGCTGAAATCCCGCTTAGACTGGAGGCTATCGGTTATGACGAGAATTATCAGCCACCGGGAATTGAGCCTGTGGCAAAAATGATACCCTATTTGTCTCTCCGCCAAGTTGTTTTCCGGCCTTCGCTTTTATCCCTCAGCTTGGGACTTAAATTAAGTTTGCTCTAACCGACGGACTCCTGGCATTTATTTTGTTCAGGCCGCCCGAAAGGTCAGCAAAGGAGAAAACCTCCCTCCAGCTTTTAAAATCTTTCCTCTTCATAAATAATGCTTTTCATATTTTTTTAGGCCTTATTGGGACTTAATCGAGTTTCTTCATAAAAAATAGAAAAGCTTAGTGCTTCGTTATATTTTTTCAAGCGCTAAGAAGGGAACGCTAATAAAGCCTGTTAAATTGGCCCTAAATAGATATAAATTTACCAGCCCAATAAGCCGGCTAAAGAAACTATTTAGAGATAGCTGGTTAAATCGAGCGGCTAGAATCTTTGCCTCAGCGCATAAAGTCCAGACGAAATAGGTACCAACATTAAAGTTTAGCGCATCGTGGCTATCAAGCCGGCGTAGTTCCTTTCGCCAGCGAATTTATTGAAGGCCGGTATCTCTTTATTGAATAACTCTTCATAGTCGGCTTTAACTTTTTCCAGCCTCTCCTGGAGCAATTTATGGACTTCATATTGTTGGGTTGTGGGCGGATAATCGTCGGAGTTGCGGACATCGCCAGCCCCTGTACCTATCTCGCCTGAAAACCAAACCAGCTTGGAATAGAGTTTCATTTCAGCCCGGTAAGACTTGGGGTCAGAAGCGTGAAGCTGGCGCTGTAAAAGCTCGTCCTCAACGGCCATGGTTTTTTTATCAAGCTTGCTCAGGGCATCCAAAACCGGGCCAGCTTTCTCATCCCTTTTAAGCACCTTGGTCATATCTTCGATTTGCTTTCTCACCCATTCAAGACGATTAATCATATCGACCACCGTATTTATTTCCTCGACCACTTCCTTCCACAGGTTGACGGTTTCTTTAATATCCTCGACTGTACCGGCAGAATGAGGGTCCTTGAGAACTTCAAGCTTCTGGGTAAGCACTTTGCCAGCAACGCTAAGTTTGATTGTATAAACGCCGGGAACTGCCAAAACTCCCGCCTGGGGAGGCTGAATTCCCCAATGGAGGACCGGTCTGGTATCACGGCCACGGAATCTTCTCTCTTCCCAGACATGGGGATGAAAATCAGGGGTGGTCCGGAGTTCAATCTGCTTCAGAGGTTCATGTCTAAGGTTCCAAACTACCCTGTTAATGCCGGGTTGAGCTGGGCCGCTAAGCGTTCTTACCTTTTCGCCATTTTCATCGAATATTTCAATGATTACGTCCCCCTTAGCGGCGGATTTAAGATAATAATTGATAAAAGCCCCATAAGGCGGGTTCTGACCCCGAGACTGGTCATTGGGAGCCTGGTCTTCTCTCGCCCTTTCTTTAAAGCGGTAGGCAATTCGGGGGGTAAAAAGATGAACCTCCGATTTTAAGACTTCTGGCGTTAACTGCTGGAGCGGCGTGATATCATCCATAATCCAGATGCCCCGGCCGTTGGTTGAGACTACCAGGTCATTAAAGTGCTCCTGAAGAGCAATCCAGGTAATGCAGGCATGCGGTAAATTCGACTGGAGAGGCAACCAGCTTTCACCGTCGTCAAAGGAAACATAAATTGCATTGGCCGTGCCTGCATAAAGTAATCCTTTTCTCTTCGGGTCTTCTTTGATGGCACTGGTATAACTAAAAACGCTTTTAGGAATATTGGAGCTAATCAATTTCCAAGTCCGTCCATAATCGGTGGTTTTAAAAAGATAGGGGTCTCGAATATTTTCCTGATGTCCGTCAACGGCGAGGTAACAGCGTCCGGGTTCAAAGCGGGAAGGGTCGATCATGCTTACTGTTCCCCAAGGAGGCATTTCTTTCGGCGTGACATTTTGCCAGGTTCGCCCGCCGTCACGGGTGATATGAACTAAACCATCATTACTCCCGGCCCAAATAACCCCCTTTTCCAGCGGCGACTCGGCGATAGCAAAAAGAGTGCAGCCGTATTCGACACCTAAATTGTCTGCTGTGAGCCCCCCTGAACTCCCCATTTTGCCCCGGTCGTTAGTGGTTAGGTCGGGGCTGATAATGGTCCAGCTTTGGCCGCCATTATTTGTCATATGCACATACTGGCTGCCGACGTAAACAACATTATGTTCATGAGGCGAAATGGCAATAGGGTGGGTCCAGTTCCAACGATATTTTAGAACACCGGCGGGCGAGTCGAGCGATTTTTCCGGCCACGGATTAACATTACGTGTCAGGCCAGTCTTAAGATTATGGACTTCAACTGTACCCGAATAACACGTTCCCCAGACAATATTATTGTCTACAGGGTCAGGATAAGAGAAACCTGATTCACAGCCACCCATGGAGTGCCAGACAGGAAGCTCGGGGCCAGCAAAGGTAAGGCTAGGCCCGCGCTTAGAGGTCGAATCTTGCATATTGCTATAAACCCAGTAAGGAATCCGGTTATCTACGGCCACATGGTACATCTGGCCGATGGGTAGTTTGACAAAACGCCATTGCCGGCCCCGAGTGGTGGTAATACTCACTCCGCCGTCATTGCCAATCATAATTCGTTTGGGGTTCTTAGGGTCGGCCCATATATCATGGTTATCGCCGCCGCCGCTGAAATTTTCGATTGATTCACCGCCATCATAGGAAACATACATGCTATTACAAGGGATATAAACAGTGTTATGGTCGTCAGGAGCAATGCACAATCGGGTATAATAACAAGCCCTTTCCACCAACCGCCGCTCGTGGCTCACCACGCGCCAGTTATAGCCGCCATCATCAGACCGCCAGAGCGAACCCTTATCGCCGGTTTCGATCAAGGCATAAACGCGGTCGGAATTGCTGGGGGCAACGGCTACGGCCACTTTGCCGACATCAAAAGTGGGCAGGCCATGACCTCGGATTCTCTGCCAGGAAGTCCCACCATCCCGGGAAACAAAAACCCCACTTCCAGGGCCGCCGCTAAATTTTCCCCAAGTATGAATAACTATCTGCCACATTCCAGCGAACATAATTTGCGGATTGTTGGGGTCCATAGAAATATCGGAACAACCGGTGTTTTCATCAACAAACAGCACATGTTCCCAAGTCTTGCCACCATCTCTGGTCCTAAAAACTCCGCGTTCCTTTTGCGGGCCATAACAGTGGCCGACAGCACCCACGAAGACGATGTTCGGGTCGCGGGGATGGATAACGATGCGACTTATCCTTCCCGTATTTTCGAGACCCATGTGGGACCACGTCCTACCGCCGTCAGTTGATTTATAAACGCCGTTGCCAATCAGGACATTGCTCCGGATAAAACTTTCGCCCGTTCCAACCCAAACCACGTTGGAATCAGAAGGGGCTATGGCTAAAGCGCCGATAGATTGAGCCGGCTGGTCGTCAAAAATCGGAAACCAGTTTGTCCCGCCGTCAACTGATTTCCAAACGCCGCCAGCACAAGCTCCGGCATAATAAATGTTTGGGTCGTTCGAGTCGCAAACAACTGCGCTCACTCGATTCCCTTGAGGCCCAACAAAACGCCACCTGAGCTGAGAATAAACCTCGGGAGTAATTGGCTGAACCGCCGCTCTCGCTGGCGGAAACCATGAAATGAAAATAATGACAAAAAAAGTGCCAACAATAAGCCCAAAGCATTTGCCTTGACTTGGTTTCATTCGGTCCTCCTTATCCTTACCTTTATCTTTTTTATCCCTAATTTGAAATCCTTATTGGCTTTCTTCGTTCAAAAAAAACCGAAATAATTATTTTATTGAAAATATATCATACACCATATATTATTATTCAAAGGAAATTGCAATGGCATATCAGGCCATTCTGTTGACTCCTCTAACTTCTCTTTCTTCAAAATTTATTTCTCCCCTTGCGGCGTTTAATTCTACCCTCCTTAAGTCGACTCAAGGTCGATTAAAACTCATTCCCAACTCAGAACCTACCCCAGTTGAACTCTTAAAAATATCGAGACCATTCTTCACCAGGTTAGTCACTCCAATTAAACAACTCGAAAGAGCAAAAAATAAGTTCTTTTTTTCGCCTCAACTAAGATTGATTGGGCTCCAGAATAAACCCCTTCATCGCTCTCTTATTTACAACGCCGCTCTATATCTTGGGGTCAACTTGTGTCTATTATCTATTTACTCATCTGGATTTTTCCCCGGCCGACAACTGAGCTGGAAAGCAACTAATTAAATTGAGGAAAAAAAATAAAAGAAAAATAAACCAGACTGGAGGTGGCGATGAAAAATAAAAAAAGGGGCTCTCCAAGGCACCGGTTTTTTTTCTTTTTCATCAGCTGGGCATTATTAACCGCACTTTGCCTCCCCCCAGCGAACGCCGAGGCGGAAGAAGTTTTTAATGAAAATTTGTTAAAGGCTTTTTCCTTTAGAAATATGGGGCCTTATCGCGTCGCCGCGGCGATTGCTGATATTGATGTTCCTGAAACTCCGACCCGCGCTCATCTTTACACCTTCTATGTCGCCACCTGGAGTGGCGGTCTCTGGAAAACGACTAATAACGGCACGACCTTTGAACCTATTTTTGACGGCTCCATCGGTGATGTCGCCCTGTCTCCGTCCAATCCCGAAATTATCTGGGTAGGCACAGGCGATGCCTTCTGCTCTGTTCGGTCGCATGCCGGTGACGGCGTTTATAAATCAACTGATGGCGGGAAATCCTGGCAAAACATGGGCCTTAGCGACTCTCAGCATATTGCCCGGATTGTAATCCATCCCAAGAACCCCAATGTTGTTTATGTGGCCGCCTTGGGACATCTTTTTTCGTTTAACGAAGAAAGAGGCGTCTTCAAAACCACTGACGGCGGCCTGACTTGGAAGAAAGTTCTTTATATCAACGAGAAGGTAGGAGTCGTGGATTTAGTTATAAATCCAGTCAATCCCGATATTCTTTATGCCGCCACCTACGATAAGCAGCGCTGGCCTTGGGCTCTGGTCAACGCCGGCCCCGAAAGCGGAATTTATAAGACAACTGATGGCGGCGAGCATTGGAGAAAGCTGGCGGCCGGCCTTCCTGCGGGCAAAATCGGTCGTATCGGCCTTGATATTTACCCTAAGAACCCGGATATCGTCTATGCCGTGATCGAGAATGCCAATAAAAGACTACCAACCAAAAGAGAGGCCGAGCTGGATGAAAAAAGGGGGTTGAAGCCTCAAGAAAGAGAAATCGGCGGGGAGGTCTACCGGACGGAAAACGGCGGCGAAACCTGGGTTAAGATGAATTCCATCGAGGATAACGTCAGCTCTAAGGGGCCTTTTTATTTTAGTCAAATAAGAGTAGACCCGAATGATGACAAAAAGATTTTTGTCACTGGAGTCTCTCTGGCTAATTCGACTGATGGCGGCCGAACTTGGCACGACCTCAACTGGCCGCCTCGCCGGCTGTTCACTAAAATGTTTGGCGACGTTCGCACTCTCTGGGTGGACCCCAAGGATTCGGACAGAATAATCATGGGTTCTGACGGCGGGATTTACATTTCTTACGACGGCGGGTTAACCTGTGATTATTATTATAACCTACCCATCAGCCAGTTTTACGCCATCGGGGTGGATATGGATGAACCTTATAATATTTACGGCGGTCTCCAAGACCACGAACATTGGAAAGCACCCAGTTTCAGCCCTGACCGCCAAGGAATAACTTTCCTTGATTGGATAGCAGTTGGGGGCGGCGATGGCATGTATACTCAGGTTGACCCGAGTAGCAGCCGCTGGCTTTATACCAGCCAGCAATACGGTGGGCTCTTCCGGGTAGACCAAAAACTGGGTTATCAAACGCCCATTACGCCGCAGAGGGAAGCGGGTCAGCCTCCCTATCGCTTTCTCTGGTGCCCGCCGCTTCACATCTCTCCTCACAACAGCGAGATTATTTATGCTGGCGCTCAGGTCCTTCTCCGCTCTCTTGACCGCGGGGAACACTGGCAGGAAATTAGTCCGGACCTAACCACAAACGACACGGCCAAAATGCTCCCCCGCTCCGAAGGCGGTCTTTCTTGGTTTGCTATTAGTAGCATGGCTGAATCGCCGGTCTTGTCTGGCGTTATTTGGGTAGGCACGAGCGACGGAAAAGTTTGGGTAACAAATAATAGCGGGGTAACTTGGACTGATTTGACTGCTAAGTTGGCGGCTGCGGGCGCACCGAAGGATTTTTATGTCAGCCGTGTCTTTCCTTCAGCTTTTAAAGCTGGAACCGCCTATATCACTAAAACTGGTTATTGGCAAGATGACTTCAGGCCGGTCGTGTTTAAAACTGAAGATTACGGAGCTAATTGGGTTTCTCTCGCTTCTAACCTCCCCCAATCGCCTGTCAATGTTGTTGTCGAAGATAGAAAAAATCCGAATCTTCTTTTCCTGGGCAACGATGTCGGCGTTTATGTCTCCATCGATGGCGGGAAAAAGTGGGTTAGAATACCGAATATCCCCTTTGTCCCCGTTAAGGACCTAATCATCCATCCCCGCGAAAATGACTTGATAGTAGCCACCTTTGGCCGCGGGCTCTACATTACAGATATCAGTCCTCTTCAGGAATTGACGCAACAAGTTTTAAATGAAACCGTCTACCTATTTGCGGTCGAGCCAAAGGTGCAGTGGGTTACGCGCAGCTTCGGCGCTAACGATTATCTCTTTGGCGACCGCCATCTCCTCACTCCGAATGAAGCAAACGGTGTGGTTATAAATTATTATTTGAAGAACAAAATTGAAGGCAAAATAAATATCATTGTCACTGACCCTTATGGTCAGGAATTAGCCAGAATCGAGGGGCCGAATAATCCCGGGTTTAATTCTGTTATTTGGGATATGCGGCGCCGAATGCTAGGGCAGGAAGGCCTGGCAGCTCTGGGACGACCTCGAGATATCCTCTCTCAATGGGTCTCACCAGGTGAATATGTCGTCGTCTTAGAAGCCGGCAATAAAAAGCTGAGTCAGAAAGCCAAAATTACCAAGACCATTGGCTGGTCCATCGGTTCCACACCGCAACAGATTCGCTAACCAGTAGAAAACCCTTTCTGCCCGCGCCGGGAGTGGTAGATTGTCTACCAAAGAGTCTTTTTATTAAAATTTGCCTAATTTTGAATTTTTCTGTTTACATTATTCAAAAAGAGAGCATAATCTTATCGGCAAATTAAGCCATGGTTATATCTTTAATGGGAACATTCGGCGAAGCCAATGTGGGCGACGACCTTCTTTTAGTCTCAGCTATTAACGGATTAAGGGCTAAATGGCCTGACTGTTTTATCATTATTTTTACCGGCCAACCCCAGCTTACTCGCCAACTTTTATCCCAAGAAAATTTTTCCCTAAAAAATATCAGACTGGTCTATACGGGACGAAATGGATGGCGCGAACCCGGCCTTCCCTTTTTTAAATCCCTCACCTGGATTCCAGCTAACATTTTTTGGCTGAAGAAAAGCGACTTGTTCCTAACCGGCCCCGGCAATCAACTTCAGAATGTTACCCGACGGGCAAGGCTTTTTTTCTTCCTCTCACGGAGCCTCCTGGCTTTGCTTTGTGGGACCAATTATGCCTTTTTGGGCATCGGATATTGGGAAGTAAAAGGCTGGCTATCGAGAAAATTACTCCGAGCCTTAGGGAAACGCAGCCTTTTCTTCACTACAAGAGACTTGGCATCAGCTCGCGAATTAATCAAGCTGGCCATCAGCCCACAGAAGATTTTTGCCCTGGCTGACCTTAGCTTTTCCGAAGAATCGGTTGTTGAGTCCACCGGCAGAGACAGGGAATCAGTTCTTCTGGTCGGTTGGACAGCGCGTTTTCTGCCCAAGGGAAGTTTCGGCACTTACCACCAAGAAAGATTTGAAGATTCTTTAATTTCATTTTTCAGCTGGCTTAGCTAAAAGTATAAAGCAAGACTCGTGTTTTTCCCCTTTTATCAGGCCAGTGCTCTTTCTGACCTTCGCCTGGCTGAAAAGATAAGCAGTCGACTGCAGGAAAATAATGTCTCAACCGAAATCGCCACTTGGAAAGACTTAGGGGAATTAAAAGCTAAATTTGCTAACTGTGATTGCTTTTTAGCCACCAGATTTCATTCTGTCCTGTTGGCGGTCCAAGCTAAGGTGCCCTTTCTGGCTCTCTCTTATGCCCGAAAAATATTTAGCTTTATGACTGAAAACGACCTCGAAAATTTCGTTATTCCCGTGGAAAAAATAAGCCTAGATCTGCTTAAAGAGAGGTGGGAGCTACTCTGGAGGGAAAAAGATAGCCTGAAGGAAAAGTTAGGCCAGGTCAGGAGAAAACAACAGCACCTGGCCCGGAGGCATTTTGAATTGATCGCGGCGTCGTTAGAAGGTTCCGCCTTTCCCTCTCAACTTTGCCGGACCGAGAACACAACGAATTAAGGGCCAAAAATGAGGCAATTTCCGAGGAAGAGAGTTTTGCCGAGGGATCTTAGGCGGGCCTTCTTTTCGTTTTCATCTCGAACCGCCATTTCTTAAGCTGCCCAAGGTTAATACAGACCTGTCGTAGCCAGGTCAGGAACGGAACAACTGTTAAGACAATTAACAGATTCACTCCTATTTGCCGTCTTCTTTTGATAAGAAAAGGAAAGGGCCTGGCGCCGAAATAAAGAAGCAGAAGAAAGGCCCCCCAGAGAAAGAAAGCGATAAAAATAGCCAAAAAAGGCCGAAGCAAAAGGAGACAAAGCCAGCCTGATAAGCTCAGGATTGACCAAAGGAAAAAACTTGGTTGGGTTATTAATTTAAATAGCGAAGGTTGATATAAGTTATGTTTCGTTACCCCGACCTGAACATTCCAGCGGCAATAGCTCCTTAATGTGGGCCGCGGTTTATGGTAAACCGTACACTCAGGAACGTAAGCCAGATAGTAGCCTTTGGCTCGAAGGCGCCGGGAGATATCCACATCTTCGCCGCCGTCATTAAAGCGCGGGTCGAAGCCACCCACTTCCAATAAAGCGTTGTGACGAAAAGCCGAATTACAGCCGGCAACAAAATAAACTCCCTTATCAGTCATCTTTATATTGGCGTCAAAGCCCACAGCGCCGCCTCCAGGATGACCAACGCAGGCTGACCAGAAGCCAAAGCGGTTTGTCCCGGGCGGAGGATAGGCATTCCCTCCAATTCCGGCGAAAGTTTTATCCTTAAAAGCGCGGCCAATGATTCTCAACCAATCAGGCGGAGCTAAGCAGTCAGCATCAGTAAAAGCCACAATCTCGTGTTTAGCGGCTTGCAGGCCCATATTTTTTTGCTGACTGAAACCTTTTTCTGATTTAATCAGCCTGACCCTTGGGTACTGTTGGACAACTTGCGGAGTTTCATCATCGGAAGAATCGACGACGATAATTTCATACTTTTCAACTGGATAATCCTGGGCCAGAAGTGAGTCGAGACAGCCACGAATGTTAAGAGCTTCGTTATAAGTAATGACGATGACCGAAATTGACACCAAACCTACTTGTTCAGAAATTCCCATGCCACGACACATCCGGGAATAAGTTTATAATCAAAGACGCAATCCCGGCAGAACGCAATTTCATCTCTGTTTTGGTTAAAACGACGTCTGAATTCTCTGGCTTTCGAACCAAACCAAATCTCCCGAAAACTCTTTTGATTCAGGTTGCCGAGGGAATATTCATAACGAAAATCAAATTCACAGGTGAGAATCTCACCGTCGGCGAAAAGGGTGGGTTTAGTCCAGGGAAATCGGCAGTTATATTTTTTGAGTTTACGGGAGACAGTATAGTCAGGCAAATAATCATACCAACGGAAAAATTTAGATTCGGGAGCAAACTGGCGGTCAATTTCCGGCGAGGCAAACCCGGGCTGACGGGTCGAAAAGGCCTTAAAGCTAACCATATCCACCCCCAGCTCCCTCCCCAGAACGCGGAAAGCCTCGACCTCTTTTTCATTATACTTGGAGACGACCATCCTTAAATTCAAATAGGGTTTCTTGCTCCCCCTTTTTTTTCGCTCTTCTACCAAGAGCTTAGTGTTGTCAATGACTCTTTGCGGGGAACCGCCGCTGCGGTATTTGCTATAAGTCTCTTCGCTAACCCCGTCAAGGGCAATAATGAGAGCGTCTAACCCGGAGGCAATCACTTGAGCAGCGTCTTCCTGAGTAAACCGGTCAAGGTTGGAACTGGTTACGGTCAGAATATTTTTATCCCGGGCATAGCTAATCATCCGATAAATTTCTGGGTTTAAAAAAGGCTCGCCCCAGCTCCACAGAATGACGTAAATTAAATAATCACCGATTTCGTCGATTAATTTTTTGAAGGTTGAAAAAGGCAACAATGTTTTGCCTTTTGTTTGGGGGTCATGCGCTGGGCAAATAGGACAACGGAGATTGCAGACTCCTGCCGGCGAGACATGGGCCATATAGGGATAACCAAAGGCAGGAGCCAGAGGTAATAAACGGTTGAGAGCGATTCGAAATAGGTTCCACATTTTCTGGCGCGAAATCTTCTGAGCCACGAGGGGAATTCGGTCAAACTGAAATTGTATCTCTCGCCTTAAGATAAGTGAAAAAATGGTTCTTAATATAAATTCTAAGTTAATCATATCTCCCTTTCTTTTGGCCACTGTCCGTATTCCTCTTTCTTAACAGCCATCGCCCACATTATCTTCTTTCTTCCTTTCTCTCTTTATTTCTTTTTTTTCTTTATTTCCTTATCATTTTTTTGTTTTCCCTGGCTATAAATCTTTAAAACTTTTTATGTCGCCTGGCTATTTCTCCCAAATATTGCTCCAGGTACTCTTTTAGACCACTCGAAGCTTGGCCGCCCTGTTCAGACAAGATTTCCTTAACCAAGCCACTATATTTTCTTATTTTTATCAGCAGCTCACTCGGTTCATAAGCCACCAGAACCTTCTTTAACAATTCCATCTTCCGGGCAAAATCAACCTGGTGGTTATCGATGTGCTCCCCATATTCAGCCCGCCGAGGAAAAAGAATCGGAATTTTCCCTGCCTTTAGGGCCAGAAGCGTTGTCCCCACTCCCGCATGAGAGACGACGATATCGGCTAATTTAATATAATTAACCACCTCGTCAAACCTGAGGAACTGTTGACTCGGACAAAACCGCGGGATGTACTTGGAATTCCCCGTTTGGACCATGAACTCTGCCTCCGAGAATTCTCGGGCAACCGTCTCGTCAATAAACCTGATAAGGCGGTCAAAGGGAAAGCTTTCAAACCCGACGGTCACAAAGATATTCATATTACTTGGCCGCGAAAAAAAGCCCGGCGGTACCTTTGAGCCAACTCTGGCCATTGAACCAGAAATCGGTCCGCCAGCCAATAGACCAAGCGCCCACTTAAAGACAGCTTCTCGACCCTGGCCATGGACTCGATGAAAACAGTCTTCATGCCCAGAAACCTGCCAACAAGCAAAAAAGGGACGCCAACGCCGGCCCCAGTGGTGACAATGACTTGCGGCTTTTCCCGTCGTAATATTTTTATCGCCAGAATTAGGTTTCGCCAGAAATTCTTACAATGTCGCGTCGTCGGCGCGTAGGCCCAATAAACCTTCTCTCCTGTCAGCAAGAACTCGGTATCCTCTTTTTTAAAAGTGACCCAGAATTTTTCATATTTCTTCCAGAGAGGCTCAAGACAATAAAGCTCATAAAAATGGCCTCCGGCTGAACAAACAAGACTGATCCGCACTTATCTTTCTTCCAGCCAGAAAGTTAAATCACGATTTAAGAGAGCGCCCAATTGGTGCACATCATCCCGGTAAAATTCCGCCAACCTCTTCCGCCACTCGTCGGGCATTGATTCCTTAGCATAAAGATAGGAAGCCAATCTATTTTTCCAGCGAACGCGCCAATGATAAGGAATTAGGGATTTCATCGATGATTTAAAAGCATGAGGTTGATACACAAACCGTCCCAGAAGCGCGCTCAGTCTATTTTTTGGCCGGCCGGCTACGTTAACCCGAACTTGTTGATACTTGGTAAGACCGAAAGGCTCCACTCCCAAGAAGAAAAAGAGTTCTTTCATGACTTTTTCTTTATCTTTCAATAAATCTTCATAAATAATTATCTTAGTTTTAGCCTCCGAATCCAGATAGGCTTTTACCCTTAAAAAATATTTTCCATAATCAAGATAATCAAACCCGGGCGTATAATTCTTTTCTTTGCGTTCAGCAACGACGCTGGCGCTAATGGCCTGGTCAAAGCCTAAAAGCTCTTCACCATTGCGTCTCTTGAACCAATAATGCGACCAGGCTCTCTCCACGGGGTTACGTAAAAGAATTATAATTTTAAGCTGGTTCATTGCCTGGCCATAGACCTTAGCGATATTGGCCAGAGTAGCCCCATAAAAATAAAGGTACCAAGTCGACGCCTCACCCATCAACTGACCTTTCTTAGCCCCCCTGAATAGTTTAAGATAATTATTCAGACTTTCTACTGGGTAATCAACTCTTCGACCCGTTCTGATATCGATAATAACTTTCTCTTGCTCGTAAAGAGCAAAAAACATCGGCTCCTTGACTGCCGGGAAAAATATTCGTGGATGTTGGTGTAATAAATATACAAGAAAAGTTGTTCCGGAACGGGCAGCGCCAACGATTAAAAAATCGGGAAGATTGATTTCGCTTTCCTTATATTTTACCTTCATTGACTACTTTCTTGGCCGTTTTTTTATTATAATTAACCTGAAATTAAGAAGCAATTAACAGCCTAATTAATCTTTCCCATTTCTTTCAGAGCCCAGCTTCGATTCGGCCATCATTTTTTCTTTTTCTCTTCCCAGGTCATAAGTTTTCTCATTGAGGCAGCGTTTAGCCAGCCTAATATTTATAACCAGGCTGAGAACAGAATAAGATACGAGGCAATCTATATCTTGAGTGTTGACCGGAGGCAATTATCAGGGGAAACATTGAATAAAGCGTAATTCACCTTATCGCAGGCTGAGCTTCTCCTTTATTTTAACCAGAATAATTTTTTCCTCTTCAGCGATGCCCAGGCCAACCAAGAGCAGACTATAAATAAGCCCAAAAGCTAAGGTTCCAAGGACCAGCCGAATCAAATCTCCTGCCGAAAAAAAATGACTCCTTAACCCTAAGGTAATTAGAAAAGAAATGAAGCCAGCCAGAAGAGGTTTATAAAAGTCAAGCCGGTAGGGATGAATCTTAAGAATCAGCCAGACCTCGATTAACCTGGCCAAGTTAACTAAGCTCAGACTTAAAGCGAAGGAGATAGCACCGCCGATAATCCCGTAACGAGGAATCAGAAACAAATTGAGAAAAATATTCAGGATAAGCGTCGCCGAAGTATTAGCTAAACTTAGCTTGGGCCGCCCGCTCATGGAAATCATATAACCAACCGGCCCCGTGGCGCAGTTAATCAACTGGCCAGCAGCCAAAATGAGGAGGCAAAGAAAGGCCTGTTGGTATCGCTTCCCCCATAAACCCAGCACTTCACGACCAAAAAGACTCAAAATCAAGAATAAAGGCAAAGAAAGAGAAAAAACCCATTTAGTGATTACTTTAAAAAGCGCCTCTAACGTTCTCAAATCCCCGCGGTTAGTCAGGTCAGAAATGAGCGGTGCAAAAACGGCATTAAAGGCCTCCAGAGTTAATAATAAAAGAAAAGAGGTGCGCAGCGCGGCCGCATAAAGCCCCACTTCTTGGGCGGACCGAAAGTAGCCAAACATGAGGGGAGTCACCTGATAAAGGAGAAAAGAAAGCAAACTGGCTAAGAAAAGGGGCAAAGAAAAAGCCAATAATTCTTTGAAGTCGTCAGGTTCAACTGTTCTTCCTTTAAACTGGCCCCGCAGAAACTTTCTTAAAAACCAGAAACCAAGAAAAAAACTCAAA
Organism: uncultured Eubacteriales bacterium; assembly: GCA_964627255.1. Taxonomy (GTDB): domain Bacteria; phylum Acidobacteriota; class Aminicenantia; order Aminicenantales; family CALLJL01; genus CALLJL01. Next base: position 40,574 of record CAZVIN010000042.1, on the reverse strand, counting down.
AAAAAAGGCGCGATTAAAGCAATCGGTGGGGCCCATAAACTGGGACCAAATTGGAACAAAAATAAAACTATAATAATGCTGAGTGCCGGCTCTAAAACCAACCTAAAATAAACGCGGTATCTAATAGCACCTAAAGCCTGGAGACTGAAAGCCAAGAGTTCGGCCGCCACCGAAAATATCAAGCCTAAGGAAAGAACTCTGAGGACTAAAGCCACTGAAGAAACATGAAAAAATCCCTTCCCGATAGGAGAGGCAAAAAGAAAAACGAGAAACGCTAAAATAGCGCTAAAAAAAATGCTGATTCTCAGGGCCGCTAAAATTACGGCGCTCACGCTCGCGGTTTCCTCCTCATCTTTTCGGACCGGAATGAAGCGAAGCAAACCCTGATTTAGCTCCAACGGGCCAACTTTTTCCATCAGCTTAAAAACAGTTAACCCCAAGAAAAACACCCCGAAAGCCGACGGCCCCAAACGCCGCGCCACGATAAACTCGAAAAGATATTTTAACCCTGAGCTAATTAGAGTCCCGAAAAGAAAGAGCCCCGCTCCTTTGACAATAAAGGGCATTTCCTTAACCGCCACGGGCTCTTCGGGCGGACAGTCTTTAATTTCTCCTAACATCGATTCTTTATTTTCCCGTTCTCTAATTAAGTTCCCTTTTATTTATTCCTTTATCTTAGAGCAAAAATAATAAATTAAAAATTAGCTTTAGTCCACGACTTGTTAGCTAAGGCCTCCCGCCAGAATGTTACTCTCTTTTTTACGGCTAAGGATAGAGAAAAGACCAAGGCGGTCCTCCTCAGGGAATACCTGAAAACCCAGGGAAAAAATAGGACGCTAAGTGCAACCCACGCCCTCCTCCTCAGGGGATATTTACAAGCTGAAAACGGTTATGTTATTATTTATAACGTAATTCCCTCCAGAAGGAGATAAGATGTCCGGACATTCAAAATGGCATTCTATTAAACATAAAAAGGCGGCTCAGGACGCCAAAAGAGGAAAAATCTTTACTAAAATTATCCGCGAAATTAGTATTGCCGCTCGGCTGGGTGGACCTGACCCGGAGAAAAACCCGCGGTTGCGCAAGGCTATTTCTGAGGCTAAAGCAGTCAATATGCCTTCTGACAACATCAAGCGGGCCATTATGAAGGGCACAGGCCAGTTAGAAGGCTCTTCCTTCGAAGAAATTAACTACGAAGGTTATGGGCCAGGGGGAGTAGCTATTTTTGTCGAGGCCATGTCAGACAACAAAAACCGAACGGTTTCTGAACTCCGGCATATCTTTTCCAAAAATGGTGGCCGCATCGGCGAATCGGGCTGCGTGGCCTGGATGTTTAAAAGGAAAGGTTACATCGTGGTCGAAAAGGCCCGCGCCTCTGAAGAGCAACTTCTGGATATAGCTCTTGGCACCGGAGCGGAAGATATCCGCGACGACGGCTCTAACTGGGAAATAATTACCCCGCCCGAGAATTATGACTCTGTCCTGGAAGCCCTCAAGCAACATAATATTGAAGTGGCGACCTCCAACGTTGGCTATATCCCTCAGAACTATGTTAAAGTTGAAGGCAAGCAAGCCCAGCAGCTTTTGAGGCTGATGGAGGAGCTTGAGGACCATGATGACGTGCAGCACGTCTGGGCCAATTTTGATATTTCGGAAGAAGAAATCGCCAGTTTTTCTAACTGAGCACGAACTCGATGAGGGTTCTTGGGATTGACCCCAGCAGCCAGGCTACCGGCTTTGGCGTCCTTGAAGACAAAGAAGGAGGCTATGCCGTTCTGGGGTTTGGAGTCATCCGGCCTAAACCCTATCTCAGCTTGCCCGAGAAATTGAACGAAATTCGCGGCCAAATCGACCTTCTTTTGAGCCGCTATTGTCCCGAGGAAGCAGCAATTGAAAACCCTTTTTACGCACGCAACATCCGAACAGCCATCACCCTGGGACAGGTAAGAGGGGCGGTTTTAGTAGCCGTCGCCGCCCATGGCTGCCGTCTCTATGAATATTCACCCCGGGAAATAAAAAAAGCCGTCACTGGCTACGGTCAGGCTGAAAAAAACCAAGTTATGACAATGGTTAAGGCTCTTCTCCATCTTCAGGATATTAACCTGGAGCCAGACGCTTCCGATGCCTTAGCGACTGCCTTTTGTCATCTTAACCACCGCCAAACCCATGTTAACTTGTCTGAGGCAAAAACAAGTCGATGATCGCCTATCTTAAAGGCCGTTTGATTCAGAAAGCACCGAATCAAATCGTAATCGACGTCAACGGTGTCGGCTATTGTGCCTTCATCCCGCTTTCAACTTTTTTTAAATTGGGTGAAGAAAATGAACCTGTCGAGCTTTATGTTTATACCCATCTTAGCGATAGCGCCTTAGCCCTTTATGGATTTTCCACTGAGGAAGAAAGAGAACTCTTTCTGAAGCTCATCTCCATTTCCGGGATTGGACCCAAGCTCGCCTTAAACGTCCTTTCTGGGATGGAGCCAGCCGAACTAAAAGAAGCCGTTCAAGAAAGCAACGTGGCCCGCATCGCTCGCATTCCGGGGATAGGCAAAAAGACAGCTCTCCGGATAGCCATGGAAATGCAGGAGAAATTAGAAAAGAAGGAAAAGCTATTATCTGGCCGTGGTGCTCAGGAGCGAGAAGACCTAATCTCAGCCCTGCTCAATCTTGGTTTTCGTCGCCGGGAGGTAGAAGGGACAGTGGAGGAGGCTTTGCGGCGCTTGACTCCAGAGGCAGGGTTTGAGAAACTGCTAAGAGAATGTCTACGTCGAATGGCCAAAGTTTGAACCAAAAAAAGACCACGCTTCTTTCGCCGATAAGAAGCAAAGAAGATGTTCTCTTCGAAGAAAGCCTCAGGCCGCGCACCTTTGACGAATTTATCGGCCAAGAAACTGTCAAAGAAAACCTGCATATTTTTATCGAAGCTGCCCGCCGCCGCGACGATTCCCTCGACCATGTGCTCCTTTATGGACCTCCGGGACTGGGAAAAACCTCGCTGGCCTGGCTCATCGCCAAGGAGATGGGGGTTTCTATTAAACCGACTTCTGGTCCGGTAATCGAACGGCCGGGAGACCTGTCGGCTATCCTCACTAATCTCCAGCGCAAAGAAATCTTGTTCATCGACGAAATTCACCGGCTTCATCCCTCGGTTGAAGAGCTCTTATATTCAGCCATGGAAGATTACACCCTCGACATCATCATCGGTCAAGGGCCAGCTGCCCGCAGTCATAAGCTCCAGCTCAAGAAATTTACTCTAATCGGAGCCACCACCAGAGCTGGCCGGATTACTGCGCCGCTTCGCGGTCGATTCGGAATAATTCACCGCCTCGACTATTATAAGGATGAGGAAATTGAAAAAATAATTAAACGGTCAGCCAGCCTGCTAAACGTCCGAATCGACGACGATGCTGCCGGCGAAATCGCCCTTCGCTCTCGTGGAACTCCCCGGGTGGCTAACCGCCTGCTGCGTCGCGTTCGCGATTATGCTGACGTTAAAGCCGACGGAGTTATCACGCGCAAAGAAGCCCACGAAGCCCTGGAATTGATGGAGGTGGATTCCGTCGGCCTCGACGAAGTTGACCGCAAGATTCTGCAGACAATTATCGAAAATTTTGGGGGAGGTCCAGTGGGAATTGCCACTTTGGCCGCAGCTATCGATGAAGAAAAGGATACCATCGAATCGATCTATGAACCCTTCTTGATGCGGGTCGGGTTTTTGGAAAGAACCCTGCGCGGTCGCCGGGTCACTCCTCGGGCCTTAGAACACCTGGGCTATAACGCTCCCAAAGCAGGTTCCCAACAGAAAAAGCTGTTCCACGAGTAAATACTAAGCAGACGAAAATAAGGCACTGCTGAATCGTGGGCTGAGATACTGGATAGTAGAATCGTTAGTTAATTTAATCGAATAGGCAAGCGATTAATTAAATGAAAATGGTTTTTCCCCGTCTTGGGCAGGTCAGGCTTTGATGCGTCCAAGGATTTCTTTAAGGGACGATTCGGGAAAGCCAAAACTTCAATGGTCTTCTCCGCCTTCTCGGTCTTCTTCTTCAGCCCCCGAACAAAACAGAAAGAAACCACGGAAAGCGATAAAGAAAAAAGGCGAATTTAATCAAATACAGGGCATAGTTTATTAAAATTATGTTGGTTTCAGCTTTCGATTATCATTTACCTCCAGAACTAATTGCCCAAAGGCCCCTCGCCCGTCGCGACGCCAGCCGGATGATGGTCATCCGGCGTCAAACCAAGGAGATTATTCATGCTCGGTTTCTCGACCTCCCTGAATTTTTGGACGCGGGCGATGTGGTCGTCCTGAATGATTCTCGAGTTATCCCCGCCAGAGTTTGGGGAAAGGTTGGCGGCCGGGCGCTCGATTTCCTTTTTATCCGCGAAGTATCCCCGCGGCGCTGGGAGGTCCTTTGCCGACCAGCTCGGAAAATAGTCCCGGGGTCCACCGTAATCTTCCCTGGTGGTCTAGAAGCAATAGCCGTAAGCCGTGGTTGGGAGGGCCGCCGCGAACTTGAATTTCCGACTGATAACGTGCTGAGCTGGCTTCGTCAAGTGGGCTATCCGCCGCTTCCACCGTATATTAAACGACCCAAAAATGATGAAATCTTGAGGCAACTGGACATCACTCGCTATCAGACCGTTTTTGCTCGTCAACCGGGTTCAATTGCCGCGCCGACAGCAGGCCTTCACTTCACGCGCCGTCTTCTCCAGAAATTAAAAGAAAAAGAAATTCTCCTTACTAAAGTAACCCTCCATGTTGGCCTGGCTACATTTCAGCCGGTAAGGGTGGAAGAGGTTGAGGAGCATAAGATGTTAGATGAGACTTATGCCATTAGCCCCCAAGCCGCCGCTAAGATTAACCAGGCTAAAAAGGAAAGCCGGCCAGTCCTAGCAGCTGGAACCACTGTCGTCCGCACTTTGGAAAGTGCAGTCAAGAAGGCAGCAAAATTGGCCAGAATTAAGCCTGGCCCAGGGACAACCAATCTTTTCATTTATCCGGGTTATGAGTTCAAGGTAGTTGACCGTCTACTTACTAACTTTCACCTGCCCCGTTCTACTCTTCTGATGTTGGTCTGTGCCTTTGCCGGACGTGAACTGACCTTAGAAGCTTATGAAGTCGCCGTAAAAGAAAAATACCGCTTTTTCAGCTACGGCGACTGCATGCTCATCCTTTAAGCCATTTTTTGCCCTTAGACCCTCATTCAGTTTAATTCCGCTTATTTAATTCGAACGACTTGCTTCTAATTATAGCTTGCCGTAAAATGAAAAAGCTAATCAAATGATGGTTTGGTCTCAGGCTGGTTAAAATGAGCGAGGACAAAGCCCAAGACGAAAAATTAGCTGACATCCTTTATCCAAGTACTAAAGCTAAATCTTTTCGCATCACCCTTGTTTTTGGCGCTAAGCCCTCCCCTGATTATGAAAAGGCCGTCGACCTGGCGCAGCGAAACCCCACTTATAAGGTGGAGGGAAGCGGCGAATGGGCCAAACATTCTGTTACCTTTACTCCCGATGAGGTCGAGGACCTTTTTGAGCTTTTCAATTTGGTTCATGAATGGGAGGATACTGAGGTCTTGGTTAATCATAAACGGATTCCTTATGGTCACCAGCTGTGGCTGCCGCTGATGTGGTTTTACCGAATTCGCTAATTATTTCTGTTTCACTTCTTTACGCAATTTCTTATTCGTATCGTCTTTTTTTATTTGTATCATCTTATCTATTAATTCGGCAATAGGTTCTTCTTTGCTTATTTACCATATTTTTCGCAATTAGGGCCTTTTGCTAATTCGTACCGCCTCATCTATTTACCCTATTTTCTTTTTCTGCGCAGCTGCTTTATTTGCTTATCCCTTATGCTAAGACCCTTAATTCGTTCTGTTTAACCACTCTTCCCTTTTTTCAATTTATTTTCTCTTACCTAAATGCACTTAAATTGAGGCAAAGAACCAACATTTAATAAGCCATTATCTCTTCACGCTCCGACAGTCGGCCTTAAATCAAGATTTTTCGCTTCTCGTCCATTTTATCGGGAATGGTTTGCAGCTCAGGGCCAGGATGGCGGAAGCGACCAGAGAACTTTCAGCCTACGCGAAGGCCCTGTAATTGAAAACAGGTGACAACATTGCCGAACCCACACAAGATACAAGGAAATCGAATTTAGTGACTCCAAGATAATGATTCAGCGAAAAGTCGGCTGAGCAAAACAATCCCCGATGATTGCCTTAGTCAAAAATCTGTGAGAAAATCGCTCCCAGCCTTAACTGAAAGGCTAATTTAGATGGGCCAGCAAAAAGTTTGGCCAGCCAACAAAAAATTAAAGGAGGGAAAATTGCTCAAGAAGACTGCTTTTTTTCTGTTTATTCTGATTACTCTCTCGCCATTCTCGATAGCCGAAAGCCAGCCAGCTGAAAAGAGAAAGGTAACTATCGATGATTTTTATTGCTTTAAAGAGGTCAGCCAACCTTCTTTCTCTCCTGATGGTCGCTGGATTGCCTATGTGGTGACGGTTAAAGACAAAGAAAAAAATAGCCGTAATTCCGACCTCTGGATGGTGTCGACTGAGGAAGGTGAGCCTATCAGGTTAACCTTCCACGAAAAGTCCGACACCCAACCGCGCTGGTCGCCCGATGGCCGTTATTTAGCCTTCCTTTCCAACCGGGATGGAAAAAGTCAAATCTGGCTGTTTAATACTAAGGGTGGAGAGCCTTATCCCTTGACAGCCATCAACAGCGATATCGAAAGCTTCATCTGGTCACCTGATAGCGCTAAGTTAGCTTTTATTGCTAAAGACCCTAAAGATAAAGATAAAGATAAAGATAAAGACGAAGAGGTAATCGTAGTTAACCGCCTTCAGCATAAAAGAGATGGCGAGGGCTATCTTGATAATCGTCGACAGCACATCTGGCTGGTCCCTCTGTCAGGAGGAACACCTCAGAAGCTGACGACTGGAGCCTATGACGAAGAAGACATCTGCTTCACTCCCAATGGCCAAGAAATCATCTTCAGCTCCAACCGAACCGTTAATCCCGACGCTAACAGAAATAGCGATCTCTGGGCCGTGGAAATAGCTACAGGCAAACTCAGACAGTTGACTACTGACCCTAATCCCGATGTTAACCCGGCTGTTTCCGCCAGCGGTCGCTTTATCGCTTTCCTTCAAACCTCAAGTCCCGTCTATGGAACTTCCTTTCTTTGGTCTATTCCAGCCAATGGTGGGTCACCATCCAAATTAACCGCCAGCTTGGACCGGAATGTTCTCCCTGATATCCTTTGGTCTCCCGACAACCAGCATATCTACTTTTGCCTTGAAGATAGCGGCACGCAACATTTAGTTCGCTTTGACCTGGCCTCAGGAGATATGAAAAGAATCGTTTCCGGGGAAAAAGTCGTGGATAGCTTATGCCTTTCGCCTGACGGGACTCGTCTCGCTTTTACTTTGACCGATAACCTTACTCCAGAAGAACTATTCCTCTGCCAGGAAGATGGTCAGAATTTAAAAAGACTAACTTCCCATAACGACGGCCTTCTGGCTCAGCTCAAGCTCAGCGTTCCGGAAAACATTCATTATCGCAGCTTCGACGGACAGGTTATCGAAGGCTGGGTAATGAAGCCAGTTGATTTTGAGCCGGGCAAAAAATATCCCCTGATTGTTAGAGTCCACGGCGGGCCTAACTCCCAGTACTCCACTTCTTTTAATTATGAATTTCAGCTCTTGGCTTCTGAAGGCTATACGGTTCTTTACACCAATCCTCGCGGTAGTTCCGGCTACGGTGAGCCCTTTGGCCGGGCTATCTGGGCCGATTGGGGAAATAAAGATTTGAAGGATATTCTCGCCGGAGTTGAGTATGTGCTAAAGCAAGGTTATATCGACCCGATTAGGGTCGGTATCTATGGCTGGAGCTATGGCGGCATTCTCACCAATTACGCCATAACCCGCACTAACCGCTTTCGGGTCGCAGTCTCTGGTGCCAGCGACAGCGATTATTTTAGCTGTTATGGTAATGACGACCTCCATCTCTGGTGGGAGGAAGAGCTCGGTCTTCCCTGGGATAACTTTGACCTCTACCGCCGCTTATCACCCATCAAAGATATTAAAAACGTTAAAACTCCCACTCTTTTCCTCTGTGGCCAATTTGATTATCGCTGCCCGTTGCCTCAATCGGAACAAATGTACTTAAGTTTAAAAAGATTGGGGATTGAAACCGAATTAATCATTTACCCTCAAGAATCGCACAGCTTAAGCCGGCTCGATTACCAGGTTGACCGCCTGAAGCGCGTCCTGGCTTGGTTTAATAAATATCTCAAATAGGCGATTTATATATTCACATCCCCCAATTAAGACCAATTTAGGGTGGTCCAGCTTACCGCAGTGCTTAGGCTTTTTTCAGGGCTGAAATCGGCTCACCTAATTTTAGAGGAGTTCAAAACGCGCTGTAAAATGGCGCAGTGGTTCCTGAGCCTCCATTATTTTTAAACCGCGAATACACTCTCTTTTTTTATATAAATTAATAATAGCTTCAGCCACATACTCTAAGTGAGAAGCAGTATAAACTCGCCGCGGAATGGCCAGCCGAACCATTTCTAACCGCGGAAAAACTTCTTTTTCTTCCCGGCCTTTCTTGCGAGCAAACATCACTCCCCCCACCTCGACCGCGCGAATCCCGGCCGCCTCGTAAAGCGCCACCGTTAAAGCCCAAGCGGGATATTGCTCTCTCGGGAGGTGAGGTAAAAATTCATCAGCCAGCAGATAAACTGCATGTCCGCCTATCGGCTTAAAAATAGGAATCCCAGCCGCCTCCAGAAGACTTCCTAAGTAACGGACTTGCTCGATCCGATGACGAAGATAAGACTCATCAAGAACCTCTTCCAGCCCCCGGGCAATGGCCTCAAGGTCTCGACCAGCCAAGCCCCCATAAGTGGGAAAGCCCTCGCCGATGATTAAGATGTGCTTGAGGCGGGCCGCTAGGCCATCGTCATTAAGGGTGATAAAACCGCCGATGTTAGCTAAGCCGTCTTTCTTGGCACTGACCAGAGCACCGTTCGCCAGAGAAAACATTTCCTTGGCTATTTGGAGAATCGATTTTCTCTGATAGCCCGTTTCTCTCTCTTTGATGAAAAAGGCATTCTCAGCAAAGCGGCAGGCATCAAAAAATAGCGGCACCTGAAAGCGACGGCAAATTGAACTTATCGACCCGATATTGGCCAAGGAAACAGGTTGACCACCTCCCGAATTATTGGTAACAGTGAGCATAACCAACGGCACTCTTCTCCTGTGGCGTTGCAAGAATGCCTCTAATTTTTGCGGCGCCATATTTCCTTTGAAGGTTATTTCCGCCCTAGGGTCATAAGCTTCGTCAACAACTAAATTCACCGGATGAGCCCCACGGACCAGAATATTGGCCATGGTAGTATCGAAATGAATGTTATTGGGCACATAATCGCCCTTCTTTACCAAGGCCTCAAAAAGAATCCTTTCTGCCGCTCTTCCCTGGTGGGTAGGAATGACATGACGGAACCCGAAGATTCGCCTCACTGCCCCTTCCAAACGATAAAAGCTTCGGGCTCCCGCATAGGATTCATCACCCCGCATGATGGCCGCCCATTGAGCATCGCTCATGGCGCCGGTTCCTGAATCTGTTAATAAATCAATCGCTACCTTTTCTGCGGGGATGGCAAAAATGTTATATCCCGCTTGTTTTAAAATTTCCTGTCTTTCGCGCTTAGTAGTTTTCCCGATGGGTTCCACCATTTTTATTCGGTAGGGTTCGAAAGGTGAACCTTTCGCTTTCATTATTTCCTCCTTTCTTTTGACCTGATTCCAACTCTTTGGCCTTCAATCTCCTAAACAGCTACTTGTCATTAACGCCACCCTTCCCTTAAGTTTCAACCTCGTCGGCGTTGGTCATTTGTCTCTTTGACTTTTCCCCGTCTATCGCCTCGATGGGAGCATTCATTCCACTCTGAAAAAGCCTTTGCTAGGCATTTAATTCCCTCCTTTTTTTGAAACAACCGAGGGATAAATCGAAACAAAACCAGAGGCTTATAGTCTCTGAATCCGGAAAATTCATTTTCCCATATAATTTAGTTAAAAGGAAACCAGATGACGGAAAAACCCCATCCGCTGCTGAATTTCTTCGGGCTTTAACCGCCTCAGTCGGTCAATTCCAAAATCTTCGATCACAAAGGAAGCCACAGCCGAACCAGCCACGATGGCCTTTTTTATCGTGCGCGGGCTAATCTTTTTGGCTCGGTCAAGATACCCCAAGAAGCCGCCGGCAAAGCTGTCGCCAGCGCCGGTGGGGTCAACCACTTCCTCACAGGGATGGGCTAAGGTCCCAAAGATAAAATCACGGCTGAAGACAAGCGCGCCGTGTTCACCTTTTTTAACGATTACTAAGGACGGTCCAGCCTCGAGGACTTTTTTCCCCGCTCTAACGAGGTTAACTTCCCTGGTTAGCAACCGAATTTCTTCGTCGTTGGCAAAGAAAATATTTACTCTCTTTAAAGAGTGCCACAAGGATTCTATCTTATGGGTGATCCAGAATTGAATGGTGTCCATGGCCACTATTTTCGGTCTCTTCACCTGACTCAGGATGGCCTCATGCCAATCAGGGTCGATAGTGGCCAGATAAACAATAGCTGCTTGTTGATAACTCTCAGGAAGCAAGGGAATGAATCCAGCCATCACGTTGAGTTCAGTGCGTAATGTTTCTCGCTGGTTAGGGTCATAACCATACTTACCTTCCCAAAAAAAGGTCTTCCCAGGCCGGATTAAGATGCCTTCTGTTTTGATGCCCCGGTTCTGGAAAAAGGCAATAATCTCCCTCGGAAAATCCTCCCCGACAACGCCACTGAGCATGGGACGGGTGAAAAAGCTCGCAGCCAGAGCACAATAGGTCCCGGAACCACCAACAATCCTTTCCCGGCGCTCATAGGGAGTTTCGACCGTATCAAAAGCAATGGAACCAACAATAAGTAAGCTCATAAAATTTTTTCGGTACGGCTATGATTTTTCATCTAAGGGAATGTATTTCCCGATAATCAAGCTTAATTTTTCTTTCCATTCCCGGGGAACGAGTTCAGGTTGGGTAACGATGGTGTTAGCCAGAGCGTGAGCACAGGGACACTGGCCGCTTCTCTCCGGAGGAAGAAGAATTAAGGTTTTCCGGATTAAAGACTTAGCATTCGCAATATTAAGGCGCAGGTTCTCCAGGATGAGCTCAACCGAAACCGACTCTTCTTCTTCATGCCAGACGTCATAATCCGTGACTAAGTTGATGGTGGCATAGCAGATTTCGGCTTCCCGAGCCAGCTTGGCTTCCGTAGCCGCTGTCATCCCAATTACGTCGCATCCCCACTGGCGATAAACCCGCGATTCAGCTTTGGTGGAAAAAGCCGGGCCTTCGATGCAAAGATAGGCACCTCCCTGGTGCACAGGCAAAGATAGAGCCTGGCCGGCCTTAAAAAGAGCTTCCAGCAACTCTGGGCAGACGGGCTGGGCAAAGCTTATGTGGGCTGCTAAGCCCTCGCCAAAAAAAGTTGACTGACGGCGTGTCCGGTCAAAAAACTGGTCAGAAAGAACCAGGTCGCGAGGCTTAATTTCCTCTTTCAAGGAACCGCAGCTATTAACCGCAATAAGACGTGAAACTCCGAGTAATTTAAACCCATAAATATTAGCCCGGTAATTTATATTAGAAGGAAGATAACGGTGCCCCTGGCCATGACGGCTCAAAAAGGCGACCCTTTTTCCCTCTAAGGTGCCAATCATAAAGATATCAGAGGGGTCGCCGAAAGGAGTCTCGAGCTTTATGGTTTCTAATTCACTTATTCCCTCCATGGCGTAAAGTCCGGTTCCGCCGAGTATGCCGATTTCGGCTCGGAAAAGTGGTTTCGCCGGCCAGGCCATTTTCTCCTCCTCGGGCTAATAAGATGAAATGATTGTATATTATTTTAACGGCAAGGGTGTCAAGGGCTTGCCAGAACCTGACCCCAAAAAGTAGCTCGGGATTGGCTAATCCTTTGATTTTTAGGGGCTAAAAAGGTATTCTAAAGGGCAAGAAAAAATAAACCTTAACTGGTGGCTCAGATTATGGACGAAGCCAAATTAAAAGAAGTGGCCCAACTGCTTCAGAGCCGGCCTTCTCTGGCCATCCTTACAGGAGCGGGAATTTCGGCTGAATCCGGCGTGCCCACATTTCGGGGCGCTGACGGGCTCTGGCGCCAATTCCGAGCCGAAGAACTGGCCACACCCGAGGCTTTTGCTCGTAACCCTCAGCTTGTCTGGGAATGGTATGACTGGCGGCGCCAAAAAATTCAGGCTGTTAGGCCTAACCCGGCCCACTATATTTTAGCAAAATGGGAAAAGGAATTTCCTTCCTTTACCCTGATTACCCAAAATGTCGACGGACTCCACGAATTGGCCGGCTCCACCAAGCTCCTTGAGCTCCATGGCAATATCTGGAAGGTGAGATGCTTAAAAGAAGGCACTATTATGGAAAACAGAGAGGTTCCCTTGTCTAAAATTCCCCCGGTCTGTCCTGAATGTGGTTCCCTTCTCCGCCCCCACGTGGTCTGGTTTGGCGAAGCTCTGCCTGCCGAGGTCGTGGAAGCCGCCTTTGAAGTTAGCCGTCACTCGGAAGTCATGTTGTTTATCGGCACCTCGGCGGTGGTTCAGCCCGCGGCCTCGCTGCCATTGGTCGCTTCCGAACGGGGAGCGACCCTGGTCGAGATAAACCTTGAGCCAACCCCTCTGACCCCTTATGCCGATTTCTCTTTGTCGGGTAAAGCTGGAGAAATAATGCCGCGGCTGGATGAGTTAATAAGAGCATCCGCCCCGCAGAGAGAATAGATAAATTTAAGAGGGAAGCAATGAGCATCATCCATTTTCAGCCGACTGCGGGGTTGAGTGGCGATATGATCTTAGCCTCTCTTTTAGACCTCGGCCTTAACCCTGCCGAATTCAGAAACGCCGTCCAGAGTTTAAACTTAGGAGTTAAAGTCAAGGTCAACGATGTCCACCGGGCCTCACTCCGGGCAAAAAGGGTGGAGGTTGTCCTGCCCAAGGAAGAAAAAATAAAGTCAAGAAAATGGCGCGAGATAGAAGTTATAATTAAAAGTTGCCCTTTTTCACCCTGGGTGAAGGAAAAATCCCTCAAGATTTTTCAGACCCTGTTTGCGGCCGAAGCAAAAGTCCACGGTCAGCCCATGGACAAAGTTCATCTCCACGAAGCCGGAGCTAATGACGCTCTGGTAGATATCATCGGCTCCTGCTGGTTGCTGGAGAAAATGGGGGTTTCCCGAATCACCTGCTCGCCCATTAACCTCGGCTCGGGCTGGGTGAAAACATCCCATGGCTTGCTACCTGTTCCCCCGCCCGCTGTCGCTGAGCTGTTAAAAAATATTCCTGTTTACTCGGCCGGGGTGGAGGCGGAGTTAACCACCCCCACGGGAGCAGCCATCATCGCCCAGGTAGCTGATTCTTTCCTTAGCTTCCCCGAAGTCAAGGTTAACATGGTGGGTTATGGAGCTGGGGGCCGTGATTTCCCAGGGTTTCCCAACGTCCTGCGAGTCTTTTGGGGCGAAGAAACTGTCGCTAAGAGTTCGGTCCCGGTTTATGAAATTCGCGCCAATATCGATGACGCTGCGCCTCAGGTTCTTGCCTATGCCTGTGAACAGGTGCTTAACTCCGGCGCGCTGGACATTTTTCAGACTCCGGTCGTGATGAAGAAGGGTCGACTGGCGGTTCAATTGACCGCCTTAGCGCCAGCTGATAAAATAGATAAAATTATCGAGGTTTTGTTCCGGGAGACAAGCACGATTGGTGTTCGTTATCAGCCGGTTGAAAGACGCGTCTTGGAGCGAAAAATCGAAAAAGTTCAAGTAGCGGGCGAAGAGATACCGATTAAAATTTCTTATTTCGAAGGGAAGATAATCCAGGCTCAACCTGAATTTGAAGCTTGCCAAAGGATTGCCAAGAAAAAGCACTTTCCTCTGCGCCTCCTTCAGAGCCAAGCTCTCGAGTCCTGGAAGAAAAGGCATCCGGAATCTTAACCTAATCCTGGCGGGTTAAAACCAGAAATGAGGACGAACTGGCCATGAACCTGAAGAAAATAGAAGAAGGAGTAAAACTTATTCTAAAAGGTGTGGGCGAGGACCCATCGCGTCCTGGACTCAAACAAACGCCGCAGCGAGTGGCTCGAATGTTTGCCGAAATCCTTGGAGGATTAACTCAGGACCCTAAGGAACATTTAGAAGTCATCCAGGAAGAGCGTCATGACGAGATGGTCTTGATCAAGAATATTCCACTTTATTCGATGTGTGAGCATCACCTCCTGCCGTTTGCGGGCCAAGCTCACATTGCTTACATCCCCAAGGAAGGAAGAATTGTCGGCCTAAGCAAGATCGCCCGCGTCGTGGACGTTTTGTCGCGGCGCCTTCAGGTTCAAGAACGGCTGACCAAACAAATCGCCGACCTGATTAACGAACAGCTCAAACCCTTAGGAGTGATGGTAGTGATTGAAGCCGAGCATATGTGCATGTCGATGCGAGGCGTTAAGAAACCGCGCTCGATAACGGTGACTTCGGCCGTGCGGGGCTCTTTTCGGAACAACCCAGCCACCAGAGCCGAGGCTCTGACTCTGATCAAAGGAGATTTAGGTAGTGGTCAAGAGCGATAATCAGAAATTTTATGTTACAACGCCAATTTATTATGTTAACGACGTCCCGCATATCGGTCATGCCTACACTACCATCATTGCTGACGCCGTGGCTCGCTTCCAGCGTCTTTGTGGCAAACAAGTCTTCTTTCTCACAGGAACCGACGAGCATGGGCAGAAAATAGAGCGGGCCGCCACCGAACGAGGTTTAACGCCGAAAGAGCTCGCCGACCAGGTGGTAGTCAGGTTTAAGGATTTGTGGCGGGCTTTGAACATTTCCTATGATTATTTTATTCGGACGACGGAGCCGTTCCACGAAGCCGGAGTGCAAAAAATTTTTCAACAGCTTAAAGAAAAAGGAGATATCTACAAGGGAACTTATCAGGGCTGGTATTGTGTCTCTGACGAAAATTTTTTGGCCGAAGATGTACCGTTGGAACCTTCTGGCGAAAAAAGTTGCCCTGACTGCGGCAAAAAAGCCCTCCTAATTTCTGAGGAATGCTACTTTTTCCGTCTATCTGCCTACCAGGGTCGTCTGTTGGCCTTCTATGCCCAAAATCCGGATTTTGTCCGGCCTCCCAGCCGGATGAACGAGGTCGTCTCGTTTGTTAAACAAGGGCTCAAAGACTTGAGTATAACCCGAACCACGGTTAGATGGGGCATTCCCGTCCCTAACGACCCGCAACATACGATTTATGTCTGGTTCGATGCGCTCCACAACTATGTCACTGGAATCGGTTATGACTGGAAAGAGGAGCTTTTCTCCCGCTTCTGGCCCGCCGACCTCCATCTAATCGGCAAGGACATCCTCCGTTTTCACGCTATTTTTTGGCCGGCTTTTCTGATGGCCGCGGGGCTACCGCTGCCGCGCACCGTTTTGGGCCACGGCTGGTGGCTCAAGGACGAAACTAAAATGTCTAAGTCGCGGGGTAATGTGCTTGACCCACAGGTTATCCTTCAGGCTTTTGGCCCCGACCCGCTTCGCTATTTCCTGCTGAGGGAGATTCCTATCGGTCAGGACGGCAATTTTTCCCATGAAGGCTTTCTCCACCGAGTCAATTCTGACTTGGCCAATGACCTGGGCAATCTAATTCAACGAATCCTGACCATGATCGGGAATTATTTCCAGGGGAAAATAGATTCGGTGGGACCCGAAACAGAAGAGGACGGGGTCATAAAAAGAAATTTTGAGCGGTTGAAGGAAAAGGTGCGGGAGCTTTTTAATGATTATGCGATCAATCGAGCGCTCGAAGAAATCTGGGTATATATCAACAGCGTCAACAAATACTTGGCCGACAACGAGCCGTGGAAGATGGCCGCTGACCCGGCTAAAAGAAGCCGGCTGGGAAGAATCCTCTTGCAGGCCGCCCGCGCCATCTGGGGCTTAGCTTATCTTCTCTACCCGGTAATGCCTGGTTCGGCCGAGAGGACCTGGCAGCTACTCGGAGAGAAACGACCCATCAACTCCATTAACTATGAAGCGCTGGAGTTTGACCTATTCTCTTCCGGAGAACCGGTCAAGAAACCCGAGCCTCTTTTTCCTCGGGTAGCCTTGAAAGATTTTTTAGGCCTGGAAGTCGCCAAGGAGGTAAAAATGGAAGCCAAGAGTGAATGGATTTCTTTCGAGGAGTTTAAAAGGATGGACTTGCGCGTGGCCGAGGTAATTAAAGCCGAGAGAGTCCCGAATACTGACAAACTCTTGCGTCTTGAGGTCAATATCGGCCAAGAAACCAGGACAATGGTCGCTGGGGTAGCTGACACTTATGCGCCTGAAGACCTGATCGGCAAAAAAATCGTGGTCATTGTCAACCTCAAGCCGGCTGTCATCCGGGGAATCGAATCGCAAGCAATGCTCTTGGCGGCAGAAGTGGAAGGGAGAGCGATTATTCCTTTCTTTGACCGCGATGTCCCGGCTGGGGCTAAAGTCAAATAAAAGGGTTCACTCCCATCTTTTGTGGATGAGGATAGGACAGATGACCTCAACAAGTAACAGCCAGCAGGAGTGTTCAATCAGGCTTTATCTAAGCGGAATCACTTGGAGAATTGGCATATAATTTGCTTAGATTAGTTTTTGAGGAGAGTGAAGATGAAAAAAGGTTTGCTTTTCGTGACAGTTATTTTGCTTTTGCTGCCGACAATAGTCTGGGCTGATGCTATTTCCATCCGTCTTGGCTACTTCATTCCCCGGGCTAAGAGCGACCTCTGGGATATTGAGTTTGAAAACATGGACTTTACCCATTCTAATTATCAGAACTCTACCTTGGGTTTTGTTTATGAAAAATATCTCTCTTCGCAGTTGAGCGTAGTAGTAGGTTTGGACGGTTATAGCAAAAACAGGGCGGGATTTTACAAAGAGTATGTCGGTTATTCTTTTGATGAGGGTGACTTTGCCTTTCCGGCCAAGTATTATCGAGGGGCCTTTGGCCTGAGTCATGTGTTTGGTGTTTCTATCACCCCTATACAGCTAGGGCTAAAACTTGTCCCCCTTGGCCACCGGGCCAGCTTTTCGCCTTATTTAGGGGGAGGACTCGGCTTGTATATCTGGAGTGTGCGCCTCCAAGGAGATATGATCGATTTTAGCGACCCCTGGGTATACGAAGACCCTGACTTAGGTGATGTCGATATTTACCCCATTTATCCCACCAACGTCCGAGACGACAACAACTTTTCCCTCGGCTATCATGCCTTTGTTGGCTTGATGTACCGAGTGGCCCAGAGAATGGCGATTGAAGTTGAATTAAGGTATTCGACCTTAAAGGGAACGCTTAAAGAGGGTTTCGAAGGTTTTGAACCCTTTGATTTGGGTGGTTATCATCTGGCCGTCGGGGTTAATTATCGATTCTGACCTTATTTCTGATTCGAATTATTTTTTAGCGCCTTAAGACGCTCCTTAAGAAGCTGGGCAACCCGCTGGCCAGAGAGGAGCATGCCGCCAAATATCGGCCCCATCCTCGGGCCGCCAAAAACAGCGTTGGCCGCCATGCCGCAGACATAAAGATTAGGGTAAACCTCGCGGGTATTAACTAAAAGGAACCTTTCTCCTTCTTCGGCCCACATGGGTCTTTCGCCCATGACGCCTCCTGTGGCCGTTAGGAGCTTTCCCTCCGTTTTGCGGGCCACCACCTGAGCAATCTCTGCCGCATGACCAGTGGCGTCAACTACAAAATGGCTCCTGACTGCCAAGGGGTCGACATGCAGCTGCGCCATCTCCACTGCCGACCAGTTGATGACAGCTCCCTGAACCTTGCTGTTGCGAATCACCACATCTTCAATCGAGATACTATTGAAAATGTGCGCTCCGGCTCGCAGCGTACTCAGAAGAAGGGCAGCCATCATCTCCAGAGAGGAGGCAACGTAATATTTTTCGGCATAGGCCTCAGTCCTCACTCCCCAGTTATCCAGCAGAGCTTTGGCTTCTTCCTGAACCACAATTTTGTTAAAAAGCATGCCGCCGCCCGCCATCCCGCCACCCGGGCGCAGCCCTCGCTCAAAGACGACTACTTTATGGCCTTCACGGGCTAAAAAATAGGCCGCGCTGAGACCAGAAGGCCCCGCGCCGCCGATAACGACGTCAGCTTCAAGGGAAGAAAGAAATTCTTTAGAGAAGCTTTCCGTAATTGCCCGACTTATTACTACCTCATCTAACATCTCCAGCCTCCGCTGAAACCTAAATTATAGGGACAATCCGGCCGAGGGTCAAATCTCACCTCTTTTTAAAAAGGACGAGAAAACATTCCTCCTTTTGAGGTAGATAGATATTAAGACCATCGATTTTTGCCTCCTCTGGAGGGAGGATGAGCTAAAAAGGTTCCTTTCCATTTTATCTGGCCTATTTTGAGCCCTAAAAAATGAAAAG
The DNA here is from genome assembly GCA_964627255.1 of uncultured Eubacteriales bacterium. Taxonomy (GTDB): domain Bacteria; phylum Acidobacteriota; class Aminicenantia; order Aminicenantales; family CALLJL01; genus CALLJL01. The sequence continues at coordinate 22,059 of CAZVIN010000042.1, read as the reverse complement.
GTGTAAACTTTTTTAGCTTTATTCGCCGCTGGGTCACTATCACTTATCTTGAAAGGCCCAGGCTAAGGCCAAAATGGAGAGGCCTCCAGTTTAAACCGGTCAATAATGTTTTGATAATACTGAGCCTCCTCTGTTCGTTTTCTCTTGGCGGCGCCCGCTTGAAGAATTTGGGCTTTACGAACTATCTCCTGGCAAACAAGCCGGCGTTGTTCAGGGCTCAGGTTAAAGCTAAGAAGCTTGAATAAAGATTGCAGTCGAAACCGGTCCAGCCCCCAAAATCGACGCGTAAGCTGGTCGGGATGGCCGCCTCGTTTGATGATTAAGGGCCGGTCAATAAGATGAAGGGGATAGCGCAGCGAGTAGCGCAGGCAAAAATCATAGTCTTCACAAGCCGGCAGAGTTTCATCAAAATTGCCTATAACCTCAAAAACTTGCCGCCGAAAAAGCGAGGCCGAAAGGCTGAGAATGCAGAGAGGTAAGGCGTGGGGAAAAATCCAGCCAGAATATTTCTTGTGTCTTTTTTTTGCATTAACTCTCTTGCCGCGACGAATCCAGACCTCTTCAGCGGTGCAACCCATGAGCTGGGGAAAGGTTTCCATGACGTTCATCTGGAGCTTCATCTTTTCCGGCAACCAGAGGTCATCAGAATCTAAAAAGGCAATAAACTCCCCTCTGGCTAATTCGAGCCCCCGATTCCGCGCCCGGCTGACTCCCTGATGTTCTTGGTAATAATAGCGAATTGGTCCGGAGAGATTCTTAATTGCCTCTTTAGTTTTATCCGTCGACCCGTCGTCGATGACGACAATTTCAAAAGAATACCTTTCAGAATCAGGCTGAAAAACAGTCTGAGAAAAAACTGATTGCATGGCTTCAGTTATAAACTGGCCTCGGTTATAGGTAGGAATAATCACCGAAATCATCCGGTCTCCTCACTGCCGACGACAAAACAAAACCCTCATTCTTCGATTATAAAACCTAAGAGCCGTAAAATTTGAGTTTAAATTAAGACTTGATACAGCTTTCATTTCCAAGACTGAATTCTTTTACCGCCAATTATCTATAATTTTATCTCACCCTCAGGCCCGCAGAAAGGGGCCGATGATCTATAATTAATTAATCCTATATCATATAAACGGCTCCCCTACCTTTGGTGGAGCGTGAAATAATGACGCCGCCGGAATCGTGAGAACCAAGTTAATTAATCGAAATCAGTTTCCTTACCAGCCCTAATTTCTCCGGATTGCCTGACCACGGCCAGTTTTTGTTTGCTGACAAAAGGCCATCTAAACCTGCCCCACTCGCTTTCAATCTCTATTTCTCCAGAAAAGTTAACGTCGATAGCCTCGCCTTCCATTGCTGGTGCCAGCTCTGGTCCCAGCTCAAAAAAATCAAGCAGCAGGGGTAGCGTCAACTTCTTCCCCTCTCCCGGCCCGAGTGAATCTTGAAAGGTTTGCTGTCCGCTCTGGATGGGCTTATCCGAAAACTCGAGGCGATAGGTTAAGTGGCGCAAAATCCAATTGGAAGCATTGGAGTTAATGAAACAAACGCCAAATTCCACCTCTGCTCCGCCCAAGCTAAGGCTTTTAACCTGAACCGGAAGGAGGTCTATTTTCCAATCATGGAAGAGCGGAAAGTCGGCAGCCACCGCCAGCGGAATCTTCAGTTCACGGCGCCGGGGGTCAAAAAAGGAAAAAAGCCCGCTTAAAGTGCAATTGAACCTTTCTTCGCCCTTAAGCATAGGAATAGTCTGAAAAAGGTAATCATAGGTAATCTTAACGGGGACAGTAATCAAGGTGCTTGAAGCCGCGGGGATAGGAATGGCCGGTTCAACCGGGGTGTCAATCCGGAAGAATTCCTCCTGATTAACGAGCACCCTGTTGGCCGTGCGCGCCAGTTGATATTCGACCGCAGAGTTGTTAATCACCCGTAAAATAAAATTAATGGTCAGGCCAGAAGAACTCAAGCCTTCAAGCCGCTTCTCCTCAAGGACTATTTCAATGTCTTTCTTGGCCGCGGCCGCAGGAGAAAGTAAAACTAAAATAAAGAGAAGATAAAAAGAAAAGAGCCCGACCAAAAATTTCAGCCTCCAAGTCGAGTCAAGATAAATTGAAAGCCTCACGCGACATCCTTTCTAATTAACCTCCTTGATAATACCTGATAGCGTTGCTAAGCACAAGGGGAGCAGGTAGAAAACAGCGGCTCGCAATCCAAGCTTATTGGTTCCTTTCTCAATTATTGTTTTTTGGCCCTAATTATCTGGCTAAAAGATAGCGGTAATTAGAATTAATGGCGCTTATCAGTTTAGTGCGGAGTTCCCCTTAAAAATGAGCATGGGTTTGGCTGCTAAAATTAGTTGCCTGAGAATATTATTCACTTAAAAATCACTTTTTGGCTGATTCTAAATTAAATAGAGGAATCAAACCTTAAGAATTAAAAGATGACCGCCTATCGCAAGGTGATTTGAAAACGGGCGGCAATTGTATAACAAGGTAGAGTTAAATGCCCCCCTTAGCTATTTATAAGGAGGTCAAGCCAAGATTAAACAGAAGCCGGTTGCTTTAATTCCTCCTCGTTACTTATAATAGAAAAACGCACTTAAAGGCTAATGAGAGAAAAACTTAAGGTGGATTTCAGACATCGCCGGCTTTTCGTCCAGCTTTTTGGCAGTAAAGTCTATGCGGTGGGCGGCTATGTCCGCGACCTTATCCGGGGGGTTCCTTCTGAGGATGTGGATATTCTCGTCATCGAGCATCCCCTCGAAATAATAATCAAAAAACTCAAGCCCTACGGAAAAGTAGACCTGGTCGGAAAAAGTTTTGGAATCATTAAATTTACTGTTGATAAAAAAACTTACGATGTCGCCTTGCCGCGCCAAGAGATTCCTCGGCTAACTGAAATCACCAGCCATAAGGATTTTTTTATCCACGCCAACCCCTATCTTCCTTTGGAAAAAGACTTGGAAAGAAGAGATTTTCGTTGCAACAGCCTAGCCTTAAGGTTAAAAGATGGCTTGTTGATTGACCCCTTTGGCGGCGCTCAAGATATCCGGGAAAAAGTCATCCGCCTTACGAACCCCCCCGCCTTTCCTGAGGACCCGTTGCGTGTTTTGCGCGTCGCCCGTTTTGCGGCAGTGCTCAACTTTTCTGTTGACCCTTCTATTTATGAAACCTGTAAAACAATCGAACTAAAGGGACTGAGCATCGAAAGAATAAATGAGGAGCTTTTCAAAATGCTCCTTCAATCCCGGCGTCCCTCCCGCGGCCTGGAAGAATTGTGGCGTCTGTCAGCTCTAAAAAAACTTTTTCCTGAACTCTATGCCCTTACCTTTTGCCTCCAGGACCCGGTTTTCCACCCAGAAAAGGACGAGTATGGCAATCATACGGTCTGGCATCATACCAAGTTGACCGTTGACCAAGGACAAAGAGTTGCCGACTTGGTCGCGTTGCTCCCAGGCAAAAGATTAGCCCTCCTTTTAGCCTGTCTCCTTCATGATGTTGGAAAACCGAAAACCGTTGATTGGGAGTTTAAAAAGGGCCGAATGGTCATAACCAATAACTACCATGACGTAATCAGCGAAAAAATGACTCGGGAGTTCTTGGCCCGCCACAAAATTTATTCCTGGGAAGACTGCAACCTGAGGGAATTAGTGCCTTTGCTGGTCCGCCTCCACCACCGGCTGGCTGAACTTTGGCAAAACCGTCGCTTTGTCACCAAAAAAGCTTTTAACCGCCTTATGGCTGAAGCCAAGGGCGAGATTGAATTGCTGGTCTATTTAGACCAGGCAGACCGAGCCGGAAGGAAAGTTAGGTTAATCGAAAAATTCGACCGCCAAGCCGTCTGGCTCAGGAAAAAGCTAACAGAATTGAACATCACTCAAGAAACGATCCGGCCGATGATTATGGGCCGAGACCTCATACCGCTCGGCGTTGAACCCGGCCCTCGCTTAGGGAAATTATTAAAAAAGCTCTATGAACTTCAGCTGGAGGCAGCCTTTGAGACCAAGGAACAGGGGCTTCGCTTTGCTGAGGAGCTCATTAAAGGAAAGAGCGAATGAGAGTGTTAGTTACAGGTGGGGCGGGTTATATCGGGTCGCATACAGTTAAGCTCTTGCTGCGGCAAGGTTTTGACCCCGTCATTTTTGATAATTTATCTCAAGGTCATCGAGAATTAATCCTGGGGGGTAGCTTCATCCAGGCTGATTTACAAGACAAGGAGAAAATAGCGGAAGTAATCCATGATTATAAAGTGGAAGCGGTTATCCATTTTGCGGCGCTTATCCAAGTGGGTGAAAGTTATGACAACCCCCGTCTCTATTATACCCATAATTTGATAACCACCTTGAACCTTTTGGATGCAATGTTAGCCTCGGGAGTAAAAAAATTCGTTTTTTCTTCGAGCGCAGCCGTCTATGGAGTACCTCAGGCTATCCCGATAGATGAAAGCCACCCTCTCCAGCCGGCCAATCCCTACGGCCAGACCAAATTTTTCAGCGAAAAGATACTGGAAGACTTGGGTCGGGCCCATGACTTAAGTTATGTTTCCTTGCGGTATTTTAATGCTGCCGGGGCTGACCCGGAAGGCGAGCTCGGTGAACTCCATCAGCCAGAAACCCATCTCATTCCTAATATTATGCTTCATCTTTTAGGCCAAAAACCTTTCTTCGAACTTTATGGCGATGATTTCCCCACCCCCGACGGTACGGCGGTCCGTGATTATATTCATGTTTCAGACTTGGCCCAAGCCCATGTTTTGGCCCTGAAGCTGATGCTCGAGCGTCCTACTCAAGAGGCTTTTAATTTGGGGACTGGCCAAGGCTATTCGGTAAAAGAAATAATCAAACAGGTGGAAGCGGTGAGCGGCCTCAAGGTCGAAATTCGCCTCCGGCCCCGCCGTCGCGGCGATGTCCCGGTTCTTTTAGCCTCAAGAGAAAAGGCCACGCAAAAGCTCGGCTGGATTCCAGAGTATTCCGATATAAAAACTATTATTAAAACCGCCTGGGCTTGGTACAGCCAAAAAGTCCGCCGGTGAACCCGCCGAAAAAACCGGTTTTAACAGGCCTTTTGGCGGCTAGTTAAAAAATTAGCCCTATTTGATCAAGGAGCTATTTTCGGGTTGACGGAGCTTCCCGAGGATGGTATAAAAATATTTCCTTCAAAGGGTAAGAGAATGAAACTGGCCAAAGGGTTAAATTTATTCTTTATCTTTTTAATCCTATTTTCTTGTTCTCGAGCCCCAAAGCCAGAAAAACTTCCACCCGCCAGCCCCCCTGCGAAGAGCAATCAGCCTCAAGAAGCCGTAACTGATTCTCCCAAGGCCAACGTTGAGGCCGCCGAAACTAAGAACCCGCCGCGGCTGACAAATATTTCGGAGCAAGTCAAACAGGCTGAAGCCCAAGAAGTTCTTCAGGAAGAAAAGACTCCAGGGAGTGAAAACGAGGAAGCCACGGCCCTTTTCGAAGAAGCCCTCAGCCTCTGCCAGCAAGCAGAGAATTCCTGGCAAGCTGGCCAATTAGATGAAGCCATAGAAGTTTTAGATAAAGCTTATAGCCTCTTACTCAAAGCCAAACTTGCTGCAGATTCTTCTCTTAACCAGGAGAAGAATGCGTTGCGCTTGCTAATAGCTCAAAAGATTCAGCAAATCCACGCCTCGCGGTTGGTCGTCGTCGGCGACAACCATCGAACCATCCCGCTCGAAGAAAATAAAGAAGTTTTAGCTGAAATCGAATCCTTCCGAACCAAAGAAAGAAAGGCTTTTGAAGAAGCCTACCAAAGGTCGGGTTTTTATCGGGAAATAATCCTTGAGGAGCTTAGACAAGCTGGCTTGCCCGAAGAACTCGTCTGGCTACCGCTTATCGAAAGCTTTTATAAGGTCAAAGCCCTTTCCCGTTCGCAGGCTCTTGGCCTCTGGCAATTTATTGCTTCTACCGGGTATCGCTTCGGGCTCAAACGAGACCGCTGGGTGGATGAAAGAATGGACCCGGTTAAATCCACTCGGGCAGCTATTCGCTATCTCTCCGAACTCCATAACCTCTTCGGCGATTGGACAACTGCTCTGGCCGCCTATAATTGTGGAGAAATCAAAGTCCAGAATGTCATTAGGACCCAGCGGGTTAACTATTTGGATAACTTTTGGGACCTTTACCGCCGTTTACCTCATGAGACAGCCCGGTTTGTGCCCCGGTTCATCGCCGCTCTCCTGATTATCAAGTACCCGGAAAAATACGGGTTTAATTTGCCCGAGCCTTTCCCTCCTCTTAAGTGGGAAACAATAAAGATTAACCGGCCGGTAAAGCTATCGGCTTTAGCCAAAGCGCTGAACCTTGACCAAGCGGAGCTGATTTTCCTCAATTCCGAACTTCGTCAAGATGGAACTCCCAATTATGATTATGAGCTCAAGATCCCTGTCGGCACGGCGGAGGCCGCTCTCTTAACTATCCAGAATCTCCCCACCTGGATACCGCCTGAACCAACGGTTCATATCGTCAAACCAGGAGATACTCTTTCCTCTATTGCCCGTCGTTACCGGACGACTGTTGACCATCTGGTTAGATTAAATAACCTCAAAAACCCAAAATTAATCCGGCCCGGGCAACGGATTCGCATCACCGGATAGGATAGCATTCCAAAGTCCCTTTTTAGGAAATCCTTAAGAAAGGCGAGAAACTGAAGCCCAGCCTCGAATAATTTCTTGCGAACTTTTTGGAGAGAGGCCGGTCAGAAACTAAGCGGGTTTCTTTTTTTCTTTCTTCTTCTTTTCTTTTTTCTTGAATTCAGAACCAATAAGTTCCAACATGGCCATCGGGGCTCCATCCCCTTTGCGCGGGCCTAATTTGACCAGCCGCGAATAGCCACCTGGCCGTTCTGCAAACCGCGGGCCAAGCTGGTCGAACAACTTAGTCACCACCTCTTCTTTCCGCAAAAAAGCCAGAGCCCGGCGACGGGCATGGAGAGTGTTCCGCTTCGCAAGAGTAATCATTTTCTCAGCCAAAGGACGAGTCTCCTTGGCTTTAGCTAAGGTAGTTTTTACCCTTTCTTTTTCTAAAAAAGAAGTGACCAGATTCCTCAATAATGCCAACCGATGCTCTGTAGGTCGACGAAGCTTCCGTCCTTTAACAAGATGCCTCATCCCTCTAACTCCTTTCGCTTCTTTTCTTCTTGAATTTCCGCTTGAATTCGTTCCAATAGTTTAGGATGGAGCTCCAGGTTTAGTCCCAGATTGAGGTTGGCCAAGGTTTCCCTTATTTCGGCCAAGGATTTACGGCCAAAATTCTTGGTCTTAAGCAGTTCTTCTTCTGTTTTCTGGACCAACTGATAAATCCGGTCAATCCCGGCGGCCCGGAGACAGTTGCTGGAACGGACAGATAGTTCTAGGTGGTCAATCGGTTTTACCAAGAGGTCGAGCTGATTGAAATAGGGGATTTCCTTCTTAACAGTAATACTTTCTCTTTCTAAAGGTTCATCGACGATGTTCATGAAAATGGCCAAATGGTCGCGGAGAATTTTAGCTGCCTGAGAGAGGGCGTCCTGAGGCCGGATGGCTCCCGTCGTCCAGATTTCCAGGGTCAAGCTTTCATAATCAATTCGCTTGCCGACTCGCGCCGGTTCAACTCGATAATTAACTTTTTTTATCGGTGAATGAGAGGAATCAAGCGGAATAAAATCTACAGGCAGAGTGTCATCGTAATTCTGGTCAGCCGAGATATAACCTCGATTATTCCGCACGACCATCTCGATGTTCAGTTTTCCATCCTCATCCAAGGAAGCTATATGGATATCGCCATCCAGGATCTCGATGTCGCCGTCATGGACAATATCAGAAGACTTCGCTTCGCCTGGTCCGGCAAATTTAAGGGTCATAGTCTTGGGTTGATTTCCCTTCAGCTTTATGGGAATACTCTTGAGGTTAAGAATAACATCAGTGACATCCTCCACTACTCCGGGAACAGTGGAGAATTCATGAAGAACACCTTCAATCCGGACTGCAGTTATTGCCGCGCCGACAATCGAAGAAAGCAAAACTCGGCGCAAAGCGTTACCTACAGTTATTCCGTAACCGCGTTCGAAGGGTTGGGCGGAGAAGCGGCCGAAAGTCTCGGTTAAAGTTTCATAATCAACCTCGATGAAACGTGGCCTCTGAAACCCAAATTCCATTTTCCTACCTCCTTTGGCCGGCCTTTCTTCTTAAAAAATTACTTGGAATAAAGCTCGACAACAAGATGCTCCTCCACGGGCAGGGTCACATCCTGTCGTGTGGGCAAAGCCAGGATTTTGATTCTTGCCTCATCCCAATCTACTTCGAGCCAGCTGGGCAAGGTTTTATTCCGGCTTTCAGCTATTATCGCCCGCAAGTTTTCATTCTTGGCTGAGCGGGGTTTGAATTCAATAGTTTCGCCAACTTTAACCAGATACGAAGGGACATCAACTTTTTGCCCATTAATCAGAAAATGTCCATGGCTAACCAGCTGCCGAGCATTAGAGCGCGATAGAGCGAAACCAGCCAAATAAATCACGTTATCCAGACGCCTTTCCAGCATAATAAGAAGGTTCTCGCCGGTAATACCCTTCATCCGTTCAGCCCGATGGAAGAAAAGACGAAATTGCCTCTCGGTCATCCCATAATATCTCTTAAGCTTCTGCTTTTCTCTTAATTGAAGACCATAACCTAAAACCCGGCGCCGCATTCTTCCATGCTGACCAGGAGCAAAAGGCCGTCGCTCCACTGGGCATCTCTCCGTGAAACATCTTTGACCTTTTAAAAAAAGCTTTGTTTTCTCGGTCCGACATAAGCGACAAGTCGGCTCACCATGTCTGGCCATCTTAGCACCTCTTGTTTTGATTCATTCCTTAAACTCGCCGACGTCTCGGCACCCGGCAGCCGTTATGGGGGATGGGAGTCACATCTCGAATTGATTTTATTTCCAAACCAGCTCCTTGCAGCGCCCGGATAGCTGACTCGCGACCAGCGCCGGGGCCCTTAATCCTAACATCAACGTATTTCACACCAAGTTCCCGGGCCTTGGAGGCGGCCTCTTTGGCCGCTAATTGAGCAGCAAAGGGAGTCCCTTTACGCGCTCCTTTAAACCCACAAGTCCCTGAACTTGCCCAACATAAGGTGTTCCCTTCGTGGTCACTGATCGTCACGATAGTATTATTGAATGTTGACTGGATATGGGCGACAGCAAAACCCACCTCTTTTCTTATCTTTTTTCGCTTCGACTTCGGCTTTGGTTGAGCCATGATTCTAAGCCTCCCTTCTCACCCTTATTTTGTCTTCATCTTTTTTATTAGATGCCCTCTTGGTCCTTTTCGCGTCCGGGCGTTAGTTCTTGTCCTTTGTCCTCGAACCGGCAGGTTGCGCTTGTGTCTTAAACCACGATAGCAGCCGATATCGATAAGCCGCTTGATGTCTTGGGTGACTTCCTTCCTCAGGTCACCTTCCACCTTTTCCCGCGTCTCGATGATTTGACGAATCCGGTTAATCTCTTCCTCGCTTAAATCCTTAACTTTTTTATTCTTATCGACGCGCGCTTCGCTTAGGATTTTATGCGCTTTAGACCTACCGATGCCGAAAATATAAGTTAAGCCAACCTCAACCCGCTTGTTCGGAGGTAAAGTTACTCCTGCTATTCTTGCCATGGTCGCCTCGCTTCATCCTTGTCTTTGTTTATGCCTGGGGTTGGTACAAATAACCCTCAGGGTACCCTTGCGTCGGATGATCTTGCAATTCCGACAAATCTTTTTTACCGATGCTCGAACCTTCATAGCCAGCTCCCTATTTGAACCGATAAGTGATTCTTCCCTTCGTCAAATCATAACGGGAAAGTTCCACTAAAACTCTGTCTCCGGGTAAAATCCGGATAAAATGTTTCCTCATCCGGCCTGAAACCTGAGCCAGAATACGATGCTTATTGGCTAATTCAACCCGAAACATAGCATTAGGCAAGGCTTCAACCACCACGCCTTCGACCTCAATAACGTCAGCTTTGGGCACGCCGGGCCTCCATAGTCCAAAGACCTAGGTTTTTCTTCTCCGGAATCAGAGTTAATATCTCAACGCCTTCAGGAGTAGTGACAACTGTGTGCTCGAAATGGGCGGCCAGACTCCTGTCTCGAGTCACGGCTGTCCAACCGTCATTTAGGATTTCTTCCCGCCAATCACCCGCCGAAATCATCGGTTCAATGGCCAAGGTTAGACCTGGCCGAATTAAAGCGCCCCGGCCGGGCGGCCCAAAATTAGGTACCTGTGGCTCTTCATGCAGCGCCTGGCCGATTCCATGACCGACAAAAGACCGGATAATCGAAAAACCCTTTGATTCCACATAAGTCTGGATAGCGTGGGAAATGTCCGAAATGCGGTTCCCTGACCTTACCTTCTCCAACCCCTGGTAAAGAGCTTTCTCAGCGGTATCAATTAATCTCTGGGCTAAGGGGGAAATGTTGCCAACCGGATAGGTAACGGCTCCATCTCCATAATAACCGCGGTAAATGACTCCAAAGTCGAGGCTAATAATATCGCCTTCCTGGAGACGGCGAGAAGATGGAATGCCGTGAACGATTTCTTCATTGACCGAGGTGCAAAGGGAGGCAGGAAATCCCCGATAACCTTTGAAAGCTGGCCGGCCGCCAAGAGCCCTGATCCTTTCTTCGGCGTATTCGTCTAATTCTTTGGTCATTGTCCCCGGCTTAATCAAAGCTTTGAGCTCAGAAAGAATCAGCGCCACCATTTGACTGCTCTGCCTAATCAGGGCAATTTCCTCCGCTGTCCGGTAAACAATCATTTTGAAAGCAACCCTTCCTTTAATCTCACTGGCTGGTTGAGCTTGGCTCTCAAAATTGCCTCTATCTGCTCAAAAACTTCTTCCGGTGGACTTGAGCTGTCTATCTGATAAACGATGCCCTTCTGAAGATAATATTCCCGCAATTCTTTAATTGCTGCCTCATATACCTTAAGCCTTTCTTCAATAATCTCCGGCTGGTCATCGTCCCTTATAATAAGCTTGTAGCCGCAAAAGTCACAAAGGCCGCTTTCTCGGGGTGGCGAGCTTAGGAGGTTATAAACCGCCCCGCAGTTCGGGCAAAGGCGCCGATTCGATAAGCGCTGAATCACCGTCTTCGCTGGCAGGATAAACTCCAGGATTAGCTCCGGCCGGTTACTGTCCAGGGCTTCCAGGAGTTTGGCCTGAACTATATTCCGAGGGAAACCATCAAGAACATAACCCCCGAGACAATCCGGCTTTTTAATCCTCTCGGCCACAAGGGAAGCAACCACCTGGTCGCTAACTAAGTGCCCTGCCTTCATTTCCGCTTCCGCGGCCAAGCCAAGCGGCGTCCTCTCTTTGACTGCTTGCCGCAGAATATCGCCCGTGGAAATGCGCGGAAAACCGAAACCTTTTTCAATCATTTCCCCTTGAGTTCCCTTTCCGCTTCCGGGCGGGCCGAGAAGAATGATTCTCATCCTCGTCTCCCCCGAATTCTGGTCCGGCGCATAAAGCCGTCGTAATGCCTCATGACCAGCTGGGCTTCAATCTGCTGTAAAGTGTCCATGGCCACACCGACAACAATCAACACCGATGTCCCGCCGAAATAAAAATCAATGTTAAGTCCCTGGGTAAACCATTTCGGTAAATTGGCGTCTAAGAAATTGCCAACAAAAGGCAAAGCCTGAACCTTAAACCCGGTTATCAGAAACTCGGGCAAGATGGCAATTGCCGCCAAATAAAGGGCGCCGATCAGCGTGACCCGAGATAACGTGAGGTCAAGAAAATCGGCCGTATTTTTCCCCGGTCTGATTCCAGGAATAAAACCCCCATATTTGCGCAAGTTATCGGCCACATCCTCGGGATTAAAAATAATGGAAACATAAAAATATGTAAAAAAGATAATAGAAGCGATATAAAGCAGATTATAAAGCGGCATCCCCATGTTAAACTGGCGAGCCATGCTTTGGAAAAAGGGCGTATGAACTAAAGAAGCAATAGTGGCCGGGAGAGTAACCACGGAAGCGGCGAAAATAATCGGGATAACCCCGCCCGTATTAACGCGCAACGGCAGATGGGTACTTTGACCCCCATAAATTTTCCGGCCTACTACTCGCTTAGCATAAGACACAGGGATGCGGCGCTGGCCTCTTTCCACAAAAATGATAATGGCGATCACTGCCAGCATTAGAGCCAGAAGGAAGATCATCCGCAGGGGGTCGATGTTACCCGTGCGCAACCCGGTAACAACGCTATTTAAACCGCGCGGGAAATTGACCACAATCCCCGCAAAGATGATTAAGGAAATACCATTACCTATACCTCTTTCCGAGATTTGTTCCCCTAACCACATGAGAAAAACAGTTCCCGTGGTAAGGGTTAAGACAGTCAATAATTGAAAGCCCAGCCCGGGATGCGGCACGATAGGCGCTCCTCCTGGGCTCCTTAAACCTTGGAGAAAAAGAGCAATCGCCCAGCTCTGGATGAGGCAAATAAAAATAGTTCCGTATCGCGTGTACTGAGTGATTTTACGCCGGCCCAACTCTCCCTCTTTGGATAACCTCTCGAGATATGGCCAAACCACAGTCAGTAACTGAAGGATAATGGAGGCGCTAATGTAGGGCATTATTCCCAGAGCAAAAATAGTCATCCGGCTCATGAACCGACCAGAGAAAAGGTCGATAAAGCCAAAAATAGTCCCCCGTTGCGTTTGCCAGAATTCCGCTAATGCTGAGGAGCTGATGCCCGGATTAGGGATTTGCCCGCCAATCCGGTAAACAGCCAAAAGCATCAGCGTGAAAAGCACCCTCTTTCTTAGGTCAGGAATACTGAAAATATTGCGGATACTCTCAATCATGATTAGCTTCCGATCAAAACTATCTGGCCACCGGAAGATTCAATCTTTTTTTTGGCTGATTGAGAAAACTTGTGGCCATGGATAACCTTGGGCGTTTTTATTTCCCCTCGCCCTAAAATCTTCACTAATTCTACCTCGCTCTTGATTAAACCTTTCTCGACCAACGTCTTAAGAGTTATCTCCGGTGGTTCCAAGGCGGCTAACTGGTCGATATTAATTACGATGTATTCTCGACGAAACTTGTTAGTAAAACCTCTTTTGGGAAGACGGCGGACCAAAGGCATCTGGCCACCTTCAAAACCTTTCATTTGCGAAAACCCCGCGATGCTTTTTTGTCCTTTATGCCCGCGACCAGCAGTCTTCCCATGACCGGAGCCAGGACCACGACCAACCCTTTTGCGGTCTTTTCGGGCGCCTTTTGCTGGGCGTAATTCATTAAGCATCGTTATTCCTCCAAGCTCTCCACTCGAAGCAGGTGCGAAACCTTGGCAATCATGCCTCTGATTTCTGGGCTGTCTGGTCTTATAACCTCTGAGTTTAAACGACGCAACCCCAGCCCCAGGACGGTAGCTCTTTGTTTCTGAGGATAACCTATCGGGCTGCGGACAAGTTTAAGACGAAGCTTTTTTGCTTTTCGGGAAGGAGGTTTTTTTCTCACGGCTTAGCTTCCTCTAAGGATTTGCCTCTCTCCTTGGCAACTTCAGGGGGGCTTTTTAATTGCTTAATCGCTTTAATGGTGGCGTTAGCCACACTAAAGGGATTATTGCTTCTGATAGATTTGGTCAGAATATCTTTAACTCCAGCCAGCTCCATAATTACTCTCACTGCTCCGCCGGCGATAACTCCCGTACCTAAGGAAGCGGGTCGAAGAACAACGGTTCCTGCCCCGTCTTCTCCTCTTACCGGGTGAGGAATGGTCGTCCCCACGATCGGAATGCGAACAAGGTTTTTTTTGGCGTTTTCCACCGCCTTAGCAATAGCCTGGGGCACTTCCCTTGCTTTCCCCTTTCCTACTCCCACCAGCCCTTGCCCGTTGCCGACTGCCGCCAGAACTGAAAAGCTCAGGTTCTTGCCACCTTTGACGACTTTTGTTACCCGGCGAATGGAGATTACCTGGTCCTTAAACTCCAGCTCCGTGGGACTACTCTCACCGTCTCTCAAGATTTCATCGTCCACGCCTTTGTCCTCCTCAAAATCTTAAAAAGCTAAACCGCTCTGGCGCAGCGCTTCGGCCAGAATTTTCACTCGACCATGGTAGGGATAGATGCCTCGGTCAAAAACAATCTGGCCAATGTTCTTCTCCTTAAGACGTTGCGCCAGTCGCTCACCCAGAAGTTGACAGGCTTCTTTATTCTTTAAGTTTTTGCCCGCTTCTCGCAATTCTTTTTCTAAGGTGGAAGCAGCGGCCACTACTTTTCCCTCCAGGTCGTTAATCGCCTGGACATAAAGATAACGATTGCTCTTAAAAACATAGACCCGCGGCCGCTCCGCAGTGCCGGTAATTTTTTTTCTAATCCGCAGGCGAATTTTCTGTTTTCGTTCGTTTTTTATAACTGCTTTATCCTTAAGCACCGCTCACCCCCGCGCGACGTTCTTTTTTAATCAAGCGCTCGCCGACATATCGAATGCCCTTTAAGGTGTAGGGGTCGGGAAGACGAAAACGTTTGACCTCTTCGGCTACCTGGCCAACCTTTTGTTTATCCCAACCTCGCACTGTGATTAAAGTCTGTTTTTCGACGACGATTTCGACCCCCTCCGGAATCCGGTACTGAATCGGCCGGGCGTAACCGAGGCTAAGTTCCAAGATGTTCTTATCAACCTTAGCCCTATAGCCGACGCCGGAAATCTCTAGCTGCTTAGTGTACCCCTGGACTAAGCCTAAGATGGCATTCTGAGCCAAGGTCCGACAAAGACCGTGAAAGCTTCTGGTCTGCCTGGATTCATCAGTCCTCTCCAGGATTAGCTCGGAGCCCTCAAGCCGAGCTTTAATTCCCGGATAAAGAGGCGAACTAACTTTACCTTTGGCCGCCTCAAATTCGACCCTGTCGGAGAAAATAGTAACCTTAACTCCCTCTGGGACCGGTACTGGCTTTTTTCCTACCCGCGACATATCTTAACCCCTATCTTTTTTCAAGTTTATTACCATATCTTACAAATGACCTCGCCACCTACTTTAAGTTCGGCACATTTCTTGTCTGTTAAAATTCCCTTAGAAGTGGAAATAATCGCCAAGCCTAAGCCACTTAAGACATGAGGAATAGTGTCTTTAGTACAATAAACCCGACACCCCGGCCGGCTAACTCTTTCTACACCTGAGATAACATTCCGGTTGTCTTCTGTGTATTTTAACCAGAGCTGCAGCCTTCCCTGTTTATTGTCGTCAACCACTTTGAAATTCTTAATATATCCCTCCTCTTTTAGAATTTTAGCTATTTCGACTTTCATCCTCGAAGCTGGGACAACAACCTCTTTTTTCTTGGCCAAGACCGCGTTGCGCAAACAAGTCAGCATATCGGCAATTGGGTCTGATAGGCTCATCTTTACATCCTTCCTTCTAAATTCACCAGGCAGCTTTAATCAGCCCTGGCACCTCGCCTTTGAGGGCTAATTCCCGTAAGCAAAGACGGCAGAGCTCAAACTTCCGGTAAGTGCCCCTGGGCCGGCCACAGATTCGACAGCGCCTTCGCTGGCGAATCGGGTATTTATTCTTTTTCTTTTCTTTAACTATTTTAGCAATTGTGGCCACGGTTCTTTTCCTCCTTATGCCTCGCGGAATGGCATCCCCAATTTTTTTAATAAAGCATAAGCTTCCTTATCTGTTTTCGCCGTCGTCACAATAGTTATATTCAGGCCGCGAGGTTTTTCCACCTTGGTATAATCAATCTCCGGAAAAACGAGTTGATCCCGCATTCCCAAAGTGTAGTTGCCTCTCCTGTCAAAAGAAGTTGGGGCCACACCTTTAAAATCCCTAACGCGGGGAAGGACAATATTCACCAACCGGTCAAAGAATTCATACATCCTTCGCCCCCGCAAAGTAACAAAACAAGCTATCGGCTGGCCCTTTCTGACCCGAAAGGCAGAAATTGATTTTTTAGCTCTGGCTACTGCTGGCCATTGGCCGGTAATCAAGCTCAACTCTGTTTTGGCCACATCCAGCAGTTTGATGTTTTGAGTCGCTTCACCGACGCCAACATTGATGATAATCTTTTCCAGCTTGGGTACGGCCATCTTATTTTTAATCCCCAGCTCATTTTGGAGCTCGGGTATTATTTCTTTAACATACTTCTCATATAAACGGCTCATGGCTTATCCTTTTTTCATTGCCGGTCAAGGCTGGTTTCGCAACGATGGCAAACTCTTAATTTTGTTCCATCCTCTAAGATTTTATTCTTAACTCTCGCTCCTCGGTTGCACTCGCTGCAGAAGAGCATCAGGTTGGAGAGATGAACAGGGGCCTCTTTCTCCATGATCCCCCCCTGAATATTGCGGCTCCTATCCTGACGAATAAACTCCTTGATAAAATTTACTCTTTCCACGATGGCCCGCTGTTTTTCTGGCAAGACCCGAAGAACCTTACCCGTCTTTCCCCGGTCTTTCCCCCGAATGACGATGACTGTATCACCCTTTTTGATCAGCCTCTTTGCCATCACAACACCTCCGGGGCCAAGGAGACAATTTTCATAAACCTTCTTTCTCGAAGCTCGCGGCCCACCGGACCAAATACCCGCGTGCCAACTGGTTCGCCTGCTTTGTCGATGATTACCGCGGCATTATCATCAAAGCGGATGTAGGAGCCATCCTTCCGTCGCACTTCTTTTCTGGTTCTAACTATGACAGCGCGAACCACTTTGCCCTTGGGAATCTTGCTTTCTGGCTCGGCTTCCTTAACTGTGGCAGAAATAATATCACCAATGGTTGCTTGGCGGCCGACCCCCCCGCCCTGCGGCGTAATGCACATAATCCTCCGCGCGCCGGAATTATCGGCCACTTTGAGCATGGTTCGCATCTGGATCATGGCTGTCCTTCCTCAAGCTCGTTTTCAGCCAAGACACCCACTTCCTTCGGCGCCACGCCGACGATTTCCACCACCCGCCATCTCTTCCGAGCACTGATGGGGCGAGTTTCTATAATTCTTACCACGTCGCCCACTTGGCATTTTTCGTGCTCGTCATGAGCCAGAAATTTCTTCCTCTTTTTAACTATTTTTTTATACAAAGGATGCCGCAATTGGCGCTCGACCGAAACAGTAACTGTCTTGGCCATTTTTTTAGCAATAACTACGCCTATTTTCGTGGCTTTTTTTCCCGTTGATTTTGAAGCCTGGCTTCTTTCCGTCATGGCTGTTCCTTCCCGAGCTGTCGCTCCCTGAGAATTGTCTTTATCCGGGCAATATCTCGCCGAAGGTTGCAGAGTTTCATCGTATTTTCGAGCTGACCGATAGCTTGTTGGGCCCGGACCTTAAAAAGTTGGTCTTTCAACTCTTCTTCGCGACGGAGTAATTCGTCCTCAGATAATTCTCTTAACTCCCGGGCTTTCATTGTAGTCCTCTTTCTTCCCGAGAAATGAATCTCGTCTTGATAGGCAGCTTAAAAGCCGCCAGCCTTAAAGCCTGACGGGCTATTTCTTCTGTCAGTCCTTCCAGTTCATAGATAATTTTGCCCGGCCGAATGACATCTACCCAGAAATCAGGGTCGCCTTTTCCCTTGCCCATCCTCGATTCTGTTGGTTTCTTGGTAACCGGTTTCCAGGGAAAAACTCTGACCCAGAGTTTGCCCCGGCGCTTAAGAAAATGGGTGATAGAAATACGGCCAGCTTCGATTTGTCTGGCTGTTAACCAGCAAGGCTCTAAAGCCTGAAGACCGTACTCCCCAAAGGCCAACGAGTTCCCTCTGGTGGCCTGGCCTTTCATCCGGCCTCTTTGTTGCTTGCGATATTTAACCTTCTTGGGCATTAACATGGCTAAATCTCCTCAACTTCAGCTGTCTGCCACGTCACCTTAGGTTTATCTATATCTCCTCTATAGATCCAAACTTTTATGCCGATTTGTCCGTAAGTCGTAAAAGCCTGAGTAAAGGCAAAATCAATATCCGCCCTGAGAGTCTGCAAGGGAAGTCGGCCCCTTAGGTACCATTCGGAGCGGGCAATCTCCACTCCTCCCAACCTACCGGAACACATTACTTTAATGCCTTTTGCGCCCATCTTCAAAGCCGCCTCGACAGCTTTGCGCATCGCCCGACGATAGGCAATGCGTTTTTCCAGTTGAACGGCTATCCCTTCGGCGGCTAAAGTAGCATCAAGCTCTGGCTTGTCGATTTCCCTGATATCGATATAAACTTCTCTTTGGGTCAATTGCTCTAAGAAGGTCTTCAGTCCCTCAATCTCTTTGCCCCCTCGACCGATGATAATACCCGGTCGAGCAGTAAAAATTATTATTCTGATTTTGGGCCCAACTCTTTCTACTAAGACCCGCGAAATACCTGCATGATAGTATCGTTTTTTAATTTCTTTTTTTATCTCCAGGTCTTCATGGATCAAACGAGAATACTCCCGGCGTCGAGCAAACCAACGTGAAGTCCAATCTTTATTAAATCCTAAGCGAAAGCCAATGGGATGCGTTTTCTGGCCCACTTTTTATCTCCCTTTTCTTTCTTCTAAGTAAATTTGAATATGACTGGTTCTTTTCAAAATTCGATAGGCTCGACCCATCGGGGCCGGCCGGATTCTTTTCCATGACGGCCCGGCGTTAACCAGGACACCAGCAATGAAAAGGTTATCCACATCGACTTCAGGCGACTTCTGCTGAGCGTTGGCTACCGCTGACCTCAGAACCTTTTCCACTATAGCCGAGGCTTTCTTCTTCTCTGAAAACCGCAGAATAGTCAGGGCTTCGCCTACGTAGCGATTTCGAATCAGGTCAGCCACTAAACGACATTTCTGCGGCGAAATTCTAATGTATTTCCCGATGGCTTGAGCAATTGGCTCACTCATCTTACTTCCCTATCCTGATGGTTTTAGCTGTCTTAGAAGTGTGACCTTTGAAAGTCCGCGTTGGAGAAAACTCACCAAGTTTATGGCCCACCATATTTTCCGTAACGAAAACAGGAATAAATTTTCTCCCGTTATGAACCGCAATCGTTAATCCCACCATCTCCGGAGTTATCATCGACCTCCGGGACCAGGTCTTAATAACCTTTTTTTCCCTATGGGCTAAAGCGGCGATGATTTTTTCCTTGAGCTTCGGGTCGACATAAGGACCTTTTTTCAAAGACCTGCCCATCGTCATTTACTCCTTCGTCGAACAATAAAGACCTGAGTCCTTTTATTTTTCCTGGTCTTATAACCCTTAGTTGGCAGCCCCTCCGGGCTAACTGGGTGCCGACCACCCTTAGAGCGGCCCTCCCCGCCTCCATGAGGATGGTCGATCGGATTCATCGCTGTACCCCGGACATGCGGTCGGCGTCCTGACCAACGGGTTCTACCCGCCTTGCCAATAGCAATATTCTGATGGTCAAGGTTGCCGACCTGGCCGATGGTCGCCCGACAATTAAGATGAATTAGCCTTATCTCGGAGGAAGGCATCCTCACATGGGCATAATCGCCTTCCTTGGCAAGCACCTGGGCCCCGGCACCTGCTGAGCGGGCCACTTGACCGCCTTTGCCCGCCAAGATTTCTATGTTATGAATAATTGTCCCCAGAGGCATATAGCGCAATGGCAACGAATTGCCGGGAACTATGTCCGCCGGACCGTTAGTGGAAATAATTTTCTGGCCAACCTTCAGTCCCACTGGCGCCAGAATATAACGACGCTCGCCGTCGGCGTATTTAACGAGGGCAATAAAGGCCGACCGGTTCGGGTCATATTCAATTGTTTCCACTTCTCCCGGAATATCAATCTTATCCCTCTTGAAATCAATAATCCGGTACATCCTCTTATGCCCACCGCCTCTAAAACGCACCGCAATCCGGCCGCGGTTGGTTCTTCCCCCCGATTTGGCCAAAGGAACAACGAGCGGCTTATATGGCTCCTGGCTGGTCAATTCTTCATAAACTAAACCTGTCCGATGCCGCAGGCCGGATGTCACTGGTTTATAAATTTTAATACTCATGCTCATACTGCCTCAAAAAATTCGATCATCTTTTCTCCTTCGCGGAGCTTAACATAAGCCTTTTTCCAGGCTTTAGTCTGACCGACATTTCTTCCTACTCGACGCGTCTTGCCTTTCAAGTTAATAATGCGGACTTCTTCCACTTTGACCTTGAAGAGCTTCTCCACTGCCTTTTTAATCTCAGACCTATTGGCGCCGGGAGCAACTTCAAAACAGACTTCCCGTCCCTTTTCTTTTAACTTAGTGCTCTTTTCAGTTATCAAAGGCCTCAAAATAATCTGGTAGGGGTCTCTCATGACTCAAACCTCGCCATCAGAGAATCAAAAGCCCGCTGGCTGATAATTAGCCAATTAAACCTGAGAACGTCGTAAGCATTGAGTTTACGGGCATCGACCGCTTTAGCTCTGGGCACGTTTCGTAGCGCTAAGAATAGGTTCTTATTATCAGCCAGGTCAACTACCAGAGCAGAATCAACCTGCAATTGACGCAAAATTTGAGCCGCCTGTTTGGTCTTGGGTTGAGTCAGATTAAGATTCTCAACGAGCAAGAGCCGCTTTTCACCATATTTAAGAGCTAAAGCTGATTTCAACGCATTCCTTTTTACTTGGGACGGCAGTTCGTATCCATAGTCCCGGGGCTTTGGACCGAAAACCGTTCCCCCTTTTCTCCAGAGTGGAGAACGGATGCTGCCGACTCTCGCCCTACCTGTGCCTTTTTGCCTCCAGGGTTTGCGATTACTACCGCTGACCTCACCCCTGGTCTTAGTCGAAGTGGTTCCTGTTCTTTGATTCGCCAAATAATTAACCACAGTTTCATAAAGGATATGTCTTTTTACCGGGTAGGAAAACACGGCCTCTGGCACCGCGACTTCGCCGCTCACTTTGCCTTCTTGAGTCATCACCGGTAGTTTCAACATCGACCTAATCTTCCCTTCAAGGGTTCGACTTTATGAACCCATTTTTACGAATCAGGACATACCCTTTTTTGGGGCCAGGAACAGCTCCCTTGACTAAGAGCAGGTTGTTCTCTTTATCAACTTTGAGCACTAACAACTTTCGAACCGTCAATCTATCCTGGCCCATATGGCCACCCATACGCGTTCCCTTCCAAACATGGGACGGAAAGGAAGAAGCGCCAATCGAGCCTGGCCGACGGTGGAACATCGAGCCATGCGAAGCCGGGCCGCCCCGGAATCCCCATCGGGTTACCACTCCCTGGAAACCTTTGCCTTTGGTCGTGCCAGTAACATGAACTTTTTCCCCTTCTTTGAAAACATCCACGAAAAACTGGTCGCCTTCCTTAAGTTCCGCTTGCGCCAGGAAGCGAAATTCGCGGACTATTCGACAGGGAGCCACGCCTGCCTTTTGAAAATGACCCTGAGTTGGCCGGTTGGGTCGTCGCTGGGGTCTATCCTCGATAAACCCAAGTTGCACTGCCTCGTAGCCATCCTTTTCCTTGGTCTTTTTTTGGATGACTGTGCAAGGCCCAGCTTTGATTACCGTGACCGGGACGACGTTGCCCTGGCTGTCGTAAACTTGAGTCATGCCGATTTTTCGGCCGATAAGCCCCTCAACCATGATTATTCTCCTCCACCAAAGGCCTGGATCTCGACATCTATTCCTGCGGGCAAGTCAAGCTTTTGCAGCTCCTCGATGGTCTCGTTGTTATACTCGCTTATATCTATCAATCGTTTGTGGATTCTCATCTCAAAATGTTCTCGCGAGCGCTTATCCACATGAGGTGAACGGAGGACACAAAAGCGATGAATAGAAGTAGGAAGGGGAACCGGGCCTGAGACCTTAGCCCCAGTTCTTTTAGCCTTAATCACAATATCCCTCACCGACTGGTCTAACAGGCGGTGGTCAAACGACTTCAATTTAATTCTGATCTTTTCCATCGCTTACCCTCGATTCACCTCATACATTCAGGCCCTTTTGGCCTCGGCTTGGAGCGCTTTCTCCAGCTTCAACCAGACTCCTACTCCAAGATTTCGGTGATAGTGCCAGCGCCAACCGTGCGGCCGCCTTCCCGAATCGCAAACCGCATCGCCCGCTCCATCGCCACCTCCGTTATCAACTCCACCTCTATCTCGACATTGTCCCCAGGCATCACCATCTCT
>CAZVIN010000041.1:0-25541 GCA_964627255.1 uncultured Eubacteriales bacterium | reverse complement strand
AACATACTCTGCCTTCAAAGGTCTGGTCCTGAACTCCTTCACCCGCTCGTCCAGCTCCCTCGTTATCTCTGATACCTGAGAGGCCGAAAGACCCTCTATCCCTAAGCTCCGGGCTAATCTCTCCATCTTCCTCGTCGAGACGCCATTGATGAAAGCTTCCTGAACCAGGCTTATCAAGGCGGCCTCAGAACGTTTCCTCGTCACAAGAAAAAACGGTACATAACCTCCCTTGCGCATCTTCGGTATGACCAAATATAAGGTCCCTAACCGACTATGAAGCTTTCTGACCCTGTAGCCTGAAAAATAGGTCTTCCTCTCCCGGCTGTGCTTGCCCTTAGGGGCCCCTACCTTCGCCTCCGCCTCCACCTTCATCAGCTCTGCCAACAGCCACTCTAACATCGCCTTTATCGGGTCATCCTCCAGTAAAAATCTTGTTAGCCATTTTTCCAAAAATGCCTTATAATCTCTTTGAGCCATCGTAAGTAATAACCTCCTTTCTTAAGCTTTTGTTCTTTAAAAGGAGAGTTTACGATGGCTCATCCCTCTAGATCAAATTGCGAACTTTTTTGTACACCAGCCTTTAGTTATCTCTTCTGGAGTAGACTGTAAAAATATTTTTACCGGAGCCAGATTTCCAATCAGAACTATATTACCAGGCACAATCTTAGAAGTTTCTCTTAAGTTTACTGGGCTGTCTAAACTAAAACCTATTGCTCCCGTATTGGACATCTTTTTTAGCAGGTGAGTGCTGTTACCACATATATGTAATATCAGCGGAGCCTTTAACTCTTCGACAAGATAAGATATATATCTTCCTCAGAACTTTTCAAATTGATCAGGCGAAAGCATAACCGCACTTGGTTCTAGAATCGCTGCTGTCTCTGCCCCGGCATCCAGAAGGGCTTTGACATAATCTTTTATTACATAAGTAGTAAACTCAATTAATTTATGGACTAACCCTGAATTTAATATAACATTCATACATAGCTTACTAATCCCCATCATTTGCCCCGCCAGCGTAAACGGTCCTATGGCATATGCCCCTTTGATTATAGAAAAATCTGAATAGTCCTTAGCTAACTTTTCTGCAACCTTTATGAAGAGTGGCATTCTCCCAGAAAGACCTTTATATCTGTTCTTAATAGCTTCTAAATCTTCCTCTGTTTCTATGGAGTCGCCTGTTACATAAGGATTTCCATATTCAGGAAAATTTATCTCTAAGCCTAAGGTCTCTGCCTCTACCGTGAGGTCCATAAAAGGAAATATGCCGTCGGGCTGAAACATTTCCATCAGAAGTCTAATAGTCTTAAGCTGAATAGACCAGTCCGTTAGATTCTCTCTTAATGTGGTATGGGAAAGTTTGATGCCAGGTGCACCTAAAAGTGGAATAATAAGGGTTCTATCTTCAGGTAATTTAAAACTCATATGATTTATTAATTCCGACCTATTAATTCTTTTGCCTTCTCTACTGCGCTGGCTGCATCTGGAGCATAACCATCTGCCCCAATTTCATCTGCATATCTTGGTGTGACTGGGGCTCCTCCAATCATCACTTTGACCCTTTCTCTTATACCAGCCTCCTTTAAGGCATGTATTACATCCCGCATAGCGATCATCGTGGTAGTAAGAAGTGCGGACATAGCCACAATATCAACAGCTTCATTCTTCGCTACCTCTACAAACTTTTCTGGAATGACATTTACGCCTAAGTCTATTACCTGAAAACCAGCGCCTTCTAACATTGTAGCTACTAGATTTTTCCCGATATCGTGAATATCTCCCCTTACCGTCCCTATGCCGACCTTGCCTGCAAATGCGGCTCCGGTTTGAGTGAGTAAAGGCTTTATAAGGTCCATTCCTGCATTCATGGCTCGGGCAGCTACTAAAACCTCTGGAATAAAATATTCACATTTCTTGAACTTCTCGCCAACAACATCCATGCCTGGAATAAGAGCTTTATTTAAAATCTCTTTGGGCTCGACTCCTTCCTTTAGCGCCTGGTCTACAAGGTCCCTCACTTTTTTGGCCATTCCTGCAATCAAGGCCTCAGATATTTCCTGTAAGTTTATCATTCCAGATACCTCCAAAAATCTTTATTTTATTTTATTGACGAATTAATTTAACTTCAAATAACTTCTTTTCTTTGTATTTTGGGTTATAAATTGAAAGATCTCTCCAAAAACTGGGCAGGGCAACAAGGGGTGAAAGTTCTTGTCCAATACCTGAAGAGGCAAAAGCCATAGGATTAATGAGGAACAGAACATCCTCAAAAACTGACGAGTGGAAATAGGGGCAAAATGGCCTATCATAGCTTTCAGGAAGTGCGGGTAAAAGGTTATCATGGGGGCCAAACAATTCGGGATAGCTTTAAATTCAGAAGGAACTTCCGGATTTTGCGCGGGTAAACCTGGAGAATTGGAGACGCCAGAAGACCTGTAGGCAGCCTTTTGAGGCGGAGTTCTAGAAGAAACGCTCTCGGGTCGCTATCGCATTTTATTTTTATTCATCTAATTATTCATCTAATTAGCCTCATGGACAACAAACCCGCCTGAGGTGAATTCATTATGAGGTGCATCACGTCATCCTGTTATCTTATTTTTGCCCACAAGAAAGTCGGAAGAGCCTTAAAAATTCGCGCTGTGCTGAGTTCTGGGTCGTTGATGTTTATAAAGATGGGTTATATGAAATAAGCGTTCGTCGTTGGCCAGAAGAAGCAGATATTCCAATTAATGAAGCTCCCGAAAAGGGGTGGTCTTTAAGCCCACTCATGCCAGATTAAAGATAGCTGAGTTTGATATGACAAAGCCTATATATGACGGAGATAAAGCTGCAGTTTTCCAAATTCCGCTAAAGAAGGAATTGAGCCGGTTGCAGGCTTGGCTCGTTGATGGAAGAAAAAATGGATACGTTAATGGAGCGTATTATGTTTATGTTAAACGTCTTGACCTGTAAAAATTTCCAGTTCATCAGAAGTCTTGGGGAGTAAAATGGCAGTTGTTACTAATGATGTCTCCAATATGTCGAAAGACAGCCTGTGGAAGATAAAAAGCTGGCTGGCGGCTTGACCGTCATGGAGCTTTATGATAATCAAGTTGAGCCTGGCAAAAACCTCAACCTCGCTATTTTCCCGGAGAACGAGGAAATTGTTGGAACCAGCTCCGGACAGGCCGGTGGTTCGCCCGACTGAGGATATGCATCCCAGGATTTGGGCCCCCGCTCTTGTAAGGAGGAATGCATGGATCGACGCAATTTTTTGAAATCTCTGGGGGTGGGTGCGTCCGGTCTAGTTTTTCCTCTTATAAGAAACATGAAGGGAAGTCTGGTAGCGCCGGAAAAGCTGCCAAATATTGTCATCATCATGGCCGACGATATGGGGCTCGGTGACCCTGGATGCTATAACCCTGAATCTCTCATCCCAACGCCCAATATGGATAGGATTGCGGCTGAAGGCGCGAGGTTCACAGATGCCCACGCGCCCGCAGCGATGTGCACGCCGACGCGCTACAGCCTTCTCACAGGACGCTATTCATGGAGGACCTGGCTTAAAAAGGGGGTTTTGATGCCGTACTGGCCTCCCCTGATCGAACCTTCGCGCATGACACTTGCCTCTCTCCTCCGGAGTCGCGGCTACGAGACGGTCTACATCGGAAAATGGCATCTCGGGCTTAAATGGAAGACAAAAGACGGAAGCAACCCCGAAAATTACTATAGCCAGGAGAATGTTTTCCAAGCGGATGAGAAGCTTCAATGGAACATCGATTTCAGCCAGCCGGTGGGCGGCGGGCCCACTTGCCTTGGGTTCGATTATTTTTATGGCACCGCTGGCTGCCCCAGCAACGATCCGCCGTACGTTTTCATTGAGAACGATCGACTGGTTACGGTACCGACCAAAATGAGCAAGGAGGAATGGCGCGGACTTCCGGGATTCGTGCCGGGTCCAATGGCCGATGATTGGTCGGAAGAGAACATCGATATCATCTTTGCGGACAAGGCTAAGGCGGCCATTGACCGACATCTTCGGCAAAGACCGAACGCGCCTTTCTTCCTCATCGTTTCAAGCAATTCCCCCCATATCCCCTGGCTTGTGCCGGAATTTATGAAAGGCAAGAGCAAAGAAGGCCCCCGCGGGGATCTGGTTGCCTTGTTCGATTGGGTAGTCGGCGAGGTGGATGCCCATTTGAAGAAACGCGGGATATCCGATAATACGCTGCTCATCGTTACGAGCGACAACGGGGCTCAAAAAGGGGCGAACGGGCATAAATCCGAGATGGATTTCCGCGGATATAAGGGCGATATTTGGGAGGGAGGTCATCGGGTGCCGTTTATCGTCCGCTGGCCGGGGAAGGTCAAGGCGAAAGCAGTTTCTGGCGAACTCATCAGTCTGGTCGACATGTTTGCGACCTTTGCTGAACTAGTCGCTATGCCACTTCCGGACAATGCTGCCGAGGACAGCTGGAGCGTCCTCCCAGCGCTCCTGGGAAAGTCATCGGCCAAGCCCCTTCATGAGGCTCTCGTCTTCCAGGCCCGCAACGGCGACCTGGCGATCCGCCAGGGACGCTGGAAATTAATCGCCGCCAAGCAAGAGGAGGAGGGGGGTCAGCTCTATGATTTAGAGGCAGACCCAGGAGAAAAGCGGGATGTTGCAGCCGATAATCTCCCAATCGTGGCGGCGCTTTCAGCCTTGTTGGACAAATATAAACAACAGGGCTTTAGCCGGCCGATGATAAATAAAGCTGGCAGAAAGAATGACCTATATTAGATCTGATAACTGATATGCCTGGTCGGCTGAAAAAAGGCTAAGTTACAGGCACTAATAGAGATGATTCATGCTACTTGGCCGATTGACCAGGATTACATGGCGATACCAGCTTTTGTTACAAGATAAACTTTGTTAGGCATTGAACAGGTATTAAATTGAAAAATTGGTTATGCGTCATCTGTCGACAAACAGGACAAACTTGAGTTCCATATTGTTCTATAATTTTTTTAATTCAGTTCTGCATTGCTTGATTTAAGAAAATAACATATAAAGTCAAGTATTATTATCAAGTAATTTAATTATTTTATCAGCTAAGTTGTATAAAAGGAGGCTGATAAGGAAAAAGAGTTGGGGAGAAAGCTATACCCTAAATTATATATTTAGTCGTATTTTCCCGCTTGACGACAGCTGTGAATCGAAAAATCCGTTTGAGGGATAAAGCCTGGAAATGGTCAATTCAGATTTTGGGTTACAAGCTGGATACACAAGAACTAAACTGGCAGACAAGCAAGGCAATGCAAAAATTATGTACGGCATCTTACCTTGAGAGCATAGTAAAGCCCCTAAGATTATTAAAAATACCGCTAACTTGTCTTTATTTCTAATATTATCTCTTGTTGAGCTGGAAGCGAGATCAGTCGACTATTGTCTAGATCGGATCTTTGGATGGAAACCTTTCCTTTTTTCACTGAGAAGCTCTTTATTTCAGTGGGTGTTTCTAATGTAATTGACTGATTCTTGGCTGAAACAAGGTTTACAAGAATTCGGTCTTTGTTCCAATCAAGACGTTTGATTTCTATCTGCCCTCGGCATAATACCCCTTCAATTGTCCCCGATGGCCAGGCGGCGGGAAGTGCCGGCAATATTCTTATCTTTCCTGGTTCGGATGCCACCAACATCTTGATAATTACCGCCGGCATTCCTCCGCTTATGTCCATATTGAAAAGAGACTTGTGATTATGCATGGAAGCAAGATTATTAAGCCAATATCGGTTAACGAGATGAGTTAAACACTGGTAAGCCAGCTCGGCCTCGCCAAGTGAGGCCGCAGCCAGCCCCAGTTGAACCACGCCAAAGGACATGAAGCCACTGCCTTTCTTCCAGTGCTGTTCAAGCTTGATCTCAATAATTCGTTTGAAAGCATTCCGAAGCTTTGGATTTTGGGCAATTTCTTCCGGTAATCCGTCGTACAGGGCATAAAGTTGAGAAGAATGCCTGTGATTAAGCTCTTCTTCCAATTTCGGGGTCAACCATTCTTTAACCACGCCTAATTTCTCATCAATTATATAGTCCGGCATCTTTTCAAGCATCCGCTGCCAAACAGGAATCTTGTCTTGATTAACTCCCAATTCCTGTGAGGCCGCGATAATGTTGGTAAAAAGTTCCTTGGCCGCAGCCACATCCATAGTGGCATTGAAGGAAGCTTGAACTTTGGTATTGGCAGGGAAGTTTTCCGGAGATTGGGTAGGGGAGAAAATGTACTTTCCATCAGGTCCCTCATATAAATAGTCTTCAAAGAATATGGCGACTTTCTCCATAAATGGAAGAGCGTGATTGGCTAGAAAGCTTCGATCGCCTGTATATAAATAATAATCATAGAAAAAATGAGCTGCCCAAGCAGCTCCGGCCACCCAGAAGCCGCCGGCAAAATTAGCATTCAGGGCATTATTGAATCCGTGAGTTGTTGAACGTGAAGGCAACACAATCCCCCTTGCTCCAAACATGTGTTTAGCGTTTATTTCCATATAGGGAACAATCGATTCCATATATGAAGTATAAGCCAACATGAGCTCTGGAGTATTACCCATTAAAAGGCTGGCAATAGCCGAAGGCACATTACCATTGTGGGTGAAATCGCTGGCCCAGGGGGGATTGTAGGTTCCTGCCCATTTGCCCTGTAAAGTTGGGGGTAACTCGCCAATGCTGCAAATGATATTATACCTTCCCGCATCAAATTCTTTCTCAATCAGCGCCTTATTTAGATTCTCATTGGTGGACCTGGCCAGCAGTTCTTCTGTAGTCAAATTGTGATCCTGGCCTCCACCTAAATCCAGTCGCACCCGGTTAAAAAGTTCTCCATGAATCTTCGCATGACGTTTTAGCAGAGTCTTATAATCCGCCGGTAGTCCAGCTAGGTGGTTTTTCATATCGTTAATTTTCGATTGCTGGGGATCATAGATTGCATCAAGATCAATGAAAACCAGGACCTGATCAGCTCCAGTAACAACCAGAGTATCACCCTCGGCGTTAGTCCTTCCGTTTTCCGGTATTACATAAGTCACCCCTTCTAGTCGGTGAATACTGCCGGGATAAGCTTTGGTAAAGCTGTTTTCCCAGGTCAGAGTATTTTTATCAGCGGTAACTTTAATATCAGCGACATGACTTTCAAATCTTTTAGCCGAAGCTTCTAATTGGCGAGGGTCAAGTTTCTTACTGGGTTCCCGTGGCTTGAGTTTCAGCTTACAGCTAATTGCGCCCTTACGCGGGCCAGTTATTAATAAAACGGCCAGACCATCCGCCCTGGATACAAAAAGCCGACGCTGAAAATCTCCTGTGTTATCGGTCCAATAGACGGAAGTCTCCCCAGTTTGAAAATCTACCGAGCGCATATAGTTTGTGATCTCCCCAGCGGCTTCCATTTGTATATTAAGATCAAAAGCCGGAACAAATGGGTCCGGATACATAAAGCCAGATTGTCCCGAAAGATCAAAAGCCAGCTGCTGTGCTTGCCGATATAGTCCCCGTTCGATCAACCTGCGAATTTCAAACAAACGAATACCGGTGTTAGGAGGGGGCATATAAGGAGGCCCCATCGGAAGAAACAAACGCTCATGAGTAAAAATTATCGTTTCATTCAAAGGTCGGCTCAAAATATTTGCCCCGATAGTGCCGTTCCCCGTGATAAGACCCTGCTCCCAGGTTTCAGCCTGCTCCGAACTGATAAAACCCCTCTCCGGCACCTTATACTTTCCTGAAGCAGGCGCAGCGAAATCAGAAGTTCTATAAGTCTTAGGGACTAAGTCGGCCATCAGAACCTTGGTCATTGAAATGGAAACAAAAAAGGTACATAAAATGAAGATAAATATTGCCCAATCTCTTAGCTTCATTTTGCTTTCCTCCTTATCTTAATAGTCCAATATTCATCTTTGCTTACTATATATTAGCTTTATCAATATTCTTCAGCAGGGTAAATTTTTTATTGGAAATTGGAGACAATGTAGAAAAAAGCCTTCTTCGTAAGCAAAGGAAAAGGAATCAGAATCCTCCTTATAAAATACATTGAAAAATCAATTTTTATTTATTTCTATCAGTTAGTAAGTTATTATTATCAATAATTGAAAGTCAAGAAATCTTTTTCTCTTATCTTGCATCTGTCCGAGCGATCCTTTCTGTTTAATGTTAAAGAGGGATTTTCCTGCTCGGCAATAATTAAAAGTAGACATATGCCCACAAAAGGTGAAAAAAGATGGGACTTTTGGCTTTTAGGGAAGGAGTTGTAAGCTAATACGCCTGGCAGGAGAAAATATCACCAGGGCGGTTATGCCAGGAGAAAAGCTTTATGTCCTGAAAAATCAACGCAAAGGGGCTGAGTTCACCTTTAACTTTTCCTCTGAAGTCTACTTTTGATTTTTACGCAACAGGAACCAAAAACTCTTGACAAATTAGTTTCTTAAATTTAAAATCGAATTAAACGAGCAAATAAAAAAGGAGGGAAAAAATGAAAAAAAAGGTTATCTTGTTGTTATTAATGGGTACATTTGTCTTTACATTTGCTAAAGCTCAAGTCGGGCAAAGTGGTTCGATCCGTGGTGTCATCAGAGATTCTGAAGGGAACCTACTTCCTGGAGTGACAGTTACTGCTAGTAGTCCTTCTATGATGGGAACAAGGTCAGTAATAACAGCAGAAGATGGGACATACAAGTTTCCACCGATCCTACCCCCTGGAACATACACAGTCACGGTAGAGCTGCAAGGCTTCACTAAAATAGTTCGGACTGGAGTTATAGTTAATGCGGGGGTAATCATAGAGTTAAATTTTCAACTCACACAGAGCCCATTGAGTGAAGAAATAACTGTAACGGCTCCGTCCCCCTTAGTAGATGTTGTATCATCAAAGATTAGACAGGGAGTTACGACTGAGATTATAAAAACGCTTCCTTACCCTAATAGAGATGTATGGACTTTTGCAGCGACAATAGCGGCCGGCTCTAGGGGTAGCCGAGGGGCTATTCACGGAGAGGGCAATAATGCTTATGCTTTTCAAATTGACGGTATTCAGTCGAACGCTCCGGACCAAAACTGGCCTGAAGCTCGTATTGATATGGAAACAGTGGAAGAGGTTGAGTTTGTAACAGGAGCAGTGGGAGCTGATATTTATGGTGTTAATTCTGGTTATATGAACGTAATCACCAAATCTGGAGGGAATGAATTTCATGGCGGAGCTCAATTTTATTACACGAGCGAGAAATTACAACAAGTTCTTCTTACAAAAGAACAGTTTGCAGCTTTAGGCCTGAGCCAGCCAACCTTTGCCATTTATAGCTGGGATGCATCGGCTACACTGGGTGGGCCAATAATAAAAGATAAAATCTGGTTTTTCAGCAGTTATAAATATTTTTCGGAAAAGCAGCATGTTGCTTTTGTTCCTATAACCATAGAGGGAAAATATCATGGCCCTTATGAGCGGGTTGAAAAAATGCCATATTATATGGGTAAATTGACGTTTCAAATCACAAAAGATTTAAAATTTTTCTCTACAATTAACTATACGAACGATAAAATTCCATATTACTATACTGCGTGGAACAGAACTGCTTCAGCCAGTGCTATTAATAATCCTATAACGATGAACTCGAGCAACGTGATCACCTGGATACTTGACCCTGATAGTATCGCCGACCTAAGAGTCGGCTTCTACAAATTCGACTGGACGGGCAGATATACTAAAGAAGCTGACCCATCAGGACCGGCCTTTAATGATGCTTACACAGGGTATACATGGGGACACAGGGGAATGGAAGAATATACTTATAAATGGGTTCTTAATATAAATTTAAAATTTATTCGTTATCAAGATGATTTTCTTGGTGGCGACCATGAATTTCAGGCTGGAATTGAATATGCAAGGACACGCGGGGACTGGGGTTACTGGAGACAAAACCCTATGAACTGGACATACTACAATGGAAACAAATATTATTATAGAGGTTTATATGGTTTGAATGGGCCGCATTCTCTTTACGGTGATGGCTCATTATCTTTCTCTACAATAGGGACCAAAAGGGGCCAATCTCAAAGAGTCGGGACCGGCGACCGATATGGATTTTTCATTCAGGATCGGATGACAATCAAAAATAGGCTAACAATAAGTGGAGGTTTCAGATATGACTATATAGTTACCTCAATTCCTTCTCAAAAAAAAGGAAAGGCTGGAGGAACGTTGGCACCGGCGATTGGGGACTATTACATCTTACCCTACTTTGGATTCAACCCTTATCTTGAAATGAGCTTTGAAGGGTGGGAGCATTGTTATCCTTATAAAGCCCCAGCTCCTATCATTGGCCTAAGTTATGACCTATTCGGCAATGGGAAAACGGCCCTTAAATTGAATTATGGACATTATTACCAAGCTGCGGCTACGGGCGACTGGTCAGCTTTGCATCCGAGCGGCCCTACCTCTTTTAGCTTCTACTGGTGGGATTTAAATCAAAACGGTCAGCCTGATCTTCCACCTATAGATAAATATCAATTGCCAGCGGGTGCTAATCCTGGTACTATGTTAAGTACAGAGTTTAAGCAGCGAATCGATCCCAACCTGAAAAACACCTACGTGAGGGAACTCATCGGCCGGATAGAGCACGAGCTCTTTCCAAATTTTAAGTTAGGGATTTTGTATATTTACCGTGACAAAAAGAATCTAACCGCATATTTGTCATATGATAGAGATACAAAGAAATATTGGAACACTCTTGAATCCGCGCCCGAGTGGTGGATTCCTTTTACCACAACTGTTCCAGCATACGGTGATTTCCCCGCCAGAACAGTGACGGTTTACTATCAGAGCAACAACGCCCCTCTGTCATTTACAGTATTAACTAATGTCCCTCAGCAAAAAGTGAGATATCATGGCATCGAACTTACTTTTGAAAAAAGAATGAGTAAAGGCTGGCATCTGGGTGGGAACTTTAATTATAGCTATCAATGGTCTAATGGAGCATTTGGTACACCAAATGGTCAAGTAAACGGAGCAGGTCGGACTGGGGTCCCTTGGTGGGCAAAATTATATGGAACTTTTTATCTACCTTACGGATTTGTCATGTCATTTATTTATGTCCATACAGAGGGTGGCTACTGGGGCCGCACCGTTACTATATCTGCACCAACTACTTGGATCCAAAGTAAAAACGTCAGACCCGGAACCGTGAGTGTCAACGTGGAAAAACCTGATATCCGAAGAGGTACGGCGACCGACAACATGGATTTCCGAATCGAGAAAGAATTTAAGATTTGGAAGCTAGGCAGGATAGGCGTATTTGCGGATATCTTTAATCTTTTGGGCGCAATTTATCCGAGCGTCACTGTTAACCCTGGTGGAACTTGGAAGCCGGTGGCAGAAAATACCGACCAGGGGACTTACACTCCAGGACAACTCAGATTAACAGGCATAAGTGGTGTTCGGAGTTTCCGATTGTCTTGCCGGTTTAGTTTCTAATATAGTTCTGTGCAGTCGAGAAAAGTAGAGAAGATATAATTATGACCAAAGATATGATTACAAGCACAAAAGTTCAAAAAGGCTAAAAAAAAGAGTAAGGATTTTATTATTTAAAAGTCAAACTTAAATTTGATGTTAAAGGGAAAGATCACGAAAATAAAGAGAATATACTTTTTAGTGGTTATCATAATTTTTTTGATAATTCTTGCCTCCTTTATTATGAAAAGCGAAGAAAAGAGAAAGTCTATAATACTAACACAGGAGAAGACCGGCCTTCACGGTTATATAAGTTTTCGTCATGACAATATTCCTCAGGAATATGGAGCCGGAGTGGGCTTTTATGTAGCTGTGTGGCCCTTGCTTGATGAGCCCTTGGCGAATTTTCAGATTGGATTACCGAGCACCTGGATTATTCCTGATAATTCTGATAACAAAGATAAGCCTCTCTGCCCTGAGGGTACTCTCGCCAGAAAATGGAAACCGCGCGGTCCTACCTGGAGTTCTGTCTTTCAAACTATCGAAGGTGGAGTGGGTTATTGGGCCAGGAATCATTTTCGCTATGGTCCTCCCAAATTCAGCATGAACGGCACACCCCAGTGTTATGATTATGAAATAGGTTCACCGGGCTGGTCGTTTTTTTATAGTGATGAGGCCCTGCCTGATGACCGACTGGGAATAGCTCAGCTCAGCAACCGTTTACTGATTCCTCCAGACGGAATTACTTTTGATGGAAATCCAAAAGGAGAATTTCTCGGCTATACCTGGATGGCTTTGCCTTTTACGGACCCTGAAAGAGGCGATCAGCCAACGGGTGAACAAAGCTGGACCTGTTTCTTGAGCGCCGCCAACTTTAAGGGACCCATTGGTTTTTTTATTCCCGAAACCTGGAGCAAAATTGCCAAATTATTTAATTATCCTTTTCTCTATGGACGCGGTCTTGACACCCGGCCGGGAATTGCCGGCGGCGGAGCCATTGAAATTAATACTGTGCCCAGGTTTGAAGCTGCGGATTTAAGTGGCCGGATATATGCCAAATTGCCCAAATTGCAATTTCCAGTAGATGAAGAGGGCCGGTCCATTCTGGTGCAAGAAGTGACTTATTACTCCCAAGCAGCCCTATACAATTCGTTTAAAGCTTGGCGCGATCAAGGGATTTTTTGCTCCGGTCAATTTGATAAAGAAGGAGCCATAAAGCCCCAGCTTACCCCGCGGCTAACTCGGTACGATATGGGGGGAATAGAAATAGTTGGAGTAGAGGGTGATGGAGGATCTTTTGAGACTGAAGTCTTTGCGGGCAACATATGGGGACTGCAATGGAAATCAGGTGTAAAAAACAGCATGGCTGTTTTCCCGCAATATTACAAATATGAGGAAGATAAATATGTGGCTATTAGGGAAGCGGAAGTGCCGGCTGAAACCGGTTTGACCCAGCAAAAATTCCGACTGGCGGAACCTGGGCGTCCTTATACTTCAAATTGGGTCAATATCAATCCTTCAGTCGATGCCAATCCCAGGCCAGAAGATCGTTCCTCCAAGGCCAAGCCGGTTAAGGAGCCAGCTGAGGGCTCGGTGGTGGATTATCCTAATACGGATGTTCGGCCCAGACCGAAGGCCGGGCCATTTAAGGTCAGGCTGGCTGATGGTTCGGTGGTGACTTATTATTGGTATAGGTTTATTGATCAACCAGCTTTCTGGCAATATACCAGACCTGGTGACCGTTCTGCCTGGTCTGCTGAAAAAAAGGCTAAATTACAGGCACTAATAAAGATGATTCATGCTACTTGGCCGATTGACCAGGATTACATGGCTCCACCAGGGTTTGGCAAATTAGTAAGATTGGACCCGGCTTTAATAGTTACACCGCCACCAGGATTAGAAGTTGGCTATGTGCCAATAGTGGTCCATCAGGAAGCGCCTCAAAAATGAGGGCCTTAAGTTATTTTTTAACCAGCCAAGATTTCTTTTGCCTTCGACAGGACGCACTGTTTAATCAACCTTAATCACTTAACGGGTTCAATTTTCATCTGGATTTCAGATTCAGAATTTATGGGCACAAACAGAACAAGGTCTATTCCTTCTAAGGTCTTATTTATCCCCACCAGGCAGCCTTCTATCTGTTTATTATTCACCAATATCTTAGCTCCCGGTAAATTCCAGTTTTTTACGCAAATGGCCGGGTTGAATAGCGGTGAATTTTTTGAACCTTTAAGACTGATGATTAAGTCTTTGGGCTTCTGGCTGGTGTTATAAATCTTATAGCATCTTTCACTTTTATCATAGCCTTCTGATTTAAAGCCATCGCTCCGGATTACCAGTTCGGCCGGATAGGCCCAGGACCGGCCGAATTTTACTAAATCGTTGATGTCCATCTCATTCATTCCGTATAATCCCGACCAGAATTCTCGACCTCCTGTTTCATGAATTACCGGGTCGGAAACAGGGAAAGCGATTGTATGGGAAGGCCTATCAGCCATTACCGACCTTCTCCCGTCGCATCTGGCCTGGCCCACTGGCCAGTGGTTATAGGTAGTATGAAGAAAATAATCATTCAGGCTTCTATAGCGCAGCCACATTTTATTGCCTGGTTCAAAACAGATAAAGGGCTTGTTTTGTGCCTTGAAATTGATTTGCTGAATGGTGAAGTTAAAAGACTTATCCCAATTAAAAGGGCCGTAGGGCGGTTTATTTGGGTCTTCAACAAAAGATACTTTTCTCAAATTACCATTATAATTAGCAACCACCGCAAAATCCTTTTCCACCACGTCACAATTTCGCTGCTCAGGCTGGAGCAGAACCAAAGACTCCTGGAATTGCCTGGGGACCCCCAAGGTGTCCTTTTTCCAGGAAACTTTTCTGATAGCGGTCTGGTCTGGATAAATATAATAGTATTCATCCACCCAGACTTCCCAGCCAGTTTTTGGGTCCCTTCTCCAGGTATGTTCATAGGCGCTGACTGGCGCATATCTCCAGTGAACAACTATTCGGGCATCATTATTCTCAATTATTCTGACGCTTGATAAGCGGCAGTGTCTGTCCTGCATGTGTTCAAAACATCCTTCCTCATCATTCCAGGCTTCCACACTCTGGTCAGCCATCCAGAGCTCATTTTCTGAGACCCAGGCCGGGCTGTAACGGGTACCTCGCCAGAAAACGAGCTTAACCGGGGATTTGTCGAAGGTCACAACTACATCCGCATGCTCACCCACAGGCCAGAGATTGTCCCAGGCTGGATAGTATTTCAGAGTAGTATAAAAGGCCCCAAACTTCTCGGGATTATTTTCAAGACGGGGGAGCCTCTTAGGCTGTAATTCGAGAGGAACTATTTTGGTTTGTTGATAATCGGATTTAATTTTAGCGGCGGATAATTCCCCATCATAAATTTTTACTTCATCTAAAATTCCTTCCAGACCAAAATAGTCGGGTAGCGTTCCATATTCACTGACAATATCAGATGGCTTAGCTGGGGAGGCTACCATTCCCAATAAGAAATTTCCTTGGGGATTTTTCATCTGACCGATGATTGGCGAGCTGGCCCGCAATTCGCCATTAACATAGACTTTGAGCTCAGAATTAGCTTTATAAGTGCCAACAATATGCATCCATTTTCTCAGGGGGATGGTTTCTCTTTCGGTGGTGGCGGAGCGCCACTGACCATCAATAGCCACCTCCATTGAGACCTGGCCATAGGGGCCAATCATCAAGCGGTAGCCATCAGCTCTGGGGCTTTCAGTGGTGAGAACAGGGCACCAGTTCAAGGGATATTCGCCCAGGGCCACCCAGGCTTCCACCGTTACTTCATCTTTTATATTAGGCGGGGAAGTTTCTGTGGCTCGGAGGCAAGTGGTGAAGCCATCCAGCCTTAAACCCAGCCCTTTAATGCCAATGGCAACGGCAAAGTTGCCTTCCAGTGAATCCCATTTCCTATTTATCACTTCCAGAGTCTTTCCCTTGACCACATAGGCCACAGGCGGGCTCATCTCAGGATTAAAATTTTCTTTCAAGGTCTGTTTGGTTTTTATCCCCTCTATTTTTTCAAAATTCCAGTGGATTTTAGGCTCTTGGGCGCATAGATACAGGCAGGAAAAAATTAAAATAAAAAGGGTTAATATTGTCTTTTTAGTCAAAGCTCACCTCCCTATGGATTTAATTTAGATTAAAATCAATAACCATTCAATTTTTAAAACAATAAAATTTATGCTTACATCTCCCCCAGTGACTCAAGATTTTTTATCTGGCATTGGTCCCTGTTCGGGCCGCCTTCTTGGTCCTAA
Source organism: uncultured Eubacteriales bacterium (assembly GCA_964627255.1). Taxonomy (GTDB): domain Bacteria; phylum Acidobacteriota; class Aminicenantia; order Aminicenantales; family CALLJL01; genus CALLJL01. Next base: position 9,799 of record CAZVIN010000041.1, on the reverse strand, counting down.
TGTTTGTCTCAACCGGTTCATTTTTCAATTGGCATCAGAAGCTGCGGCGGGACACGTGCTAAAAAGCCTGGATGAAAGCGCTTTTCTCACAAGCAAAGGGTTAATTAACAACTTTCCCTAAGACTGAGACTCCTCGTCACCCACCGTCTCAAGAACACTGATCGACTCCCCAAGGTCAGTAGTCCGGGTGCCCCCAGGCCTTGGGGATTCGAAAGTCCTTAGGCATTTTGCTCGGCAAGATATGGGCTTCAGCGGCCTGGTCGGCGTAGAATTTTAGCCGGATTTTGAGCTCTTCGAGTTTCTGCGGATTCTTCCGGCTCAGGTCGTTCTTTTCATAGGGGTCCTCCGCCAGGTTAAAAAGCTCAAACTTATGCTCGATGGGCATCGGGCCGTTGTAGTTGCCTTCGAGATCACCGTTTTGAATTAGCTTCCAGTCGCCGCATCGGATGGCTCCATTGAAGGGCGTTACGTTAAGCAGAATTTCATGGTGCGGCGAAGGTTGTCCCTTCGAAATCGTCGCCCAGGCGTCCTTGCCATCGAGTGGCCGGCCGTTTTTAGATTCAAGACTGCCGCCGGCGAGCTTAAGCAACGTCGGGAACATATCGACCATATGGAGCGGCTCTCGGACGACCGCGCCAGGTTCGAGGACGCCGGGCCAGACGGCAAACGCCCGAACGCGAATCCCGCCTTCATAAAGCAGGCCTTTCTGGCCTCGCAGAGGTCTGTTGTCGGAGACAATATTCATCCCGCCGTTATCTGAGCAGAAAAAGATCAGCGTATTGCGCCTGACGCCGCGTTTGTCGATCGCCGAGAGAATCTGTCCGATCGCCTTGTCCATGCAGGTCACCATCGCCGCATAGGCGCGCTTGCGAGGATCTTCGATGTCGTTGTACATATCGAGATACGACGGAGGCGCTTGAAACGGTGAATGTGGGGCGTTGAAAGCAACATATAGAAACAGGGGACGCGAGAAATCGTGCTGCTCGATCAGCCGAACTGATTCCGCGGCGATCAAGTCGGTTGCATAGCCCTCTTCATATAGCGGTTTGTCGTCGCGGTTCCAGTCCAGAGCGCCGTCTCGAATATGGGTGAAATAATCGATAGCACCATTGTAAAGCCCGTACTGATGGTCGAATCCGCGAGCGGTAGGCAGATACCTGTGGTCCAGATGTCCCAGGTGCCACTTGCCGCAGATGGCAGTTGTGTATCCCGCCGCTTTGAGCGCTTCACCCAGCGTGCGCTCCTCGAGCGGTAATCCGTATTGAGCCCAGGGGCGTATGACGCCGGCTTGCAGGCCGTAGCGCATGGGATATCGCCCCGTCATCAGGCTCGACCGGGTCGGCGAGCAGAGCGGCTGTACGTAGAACTGATCGAGATGGGTCCCCGCCGCCGCGAGTTTGTCGATGTTGGGCGTTTGGGTCCATCCTCCGCAATAACCTAAGTCCTTATAGCCGAGGTCATCGGCTAAAATAAAGACGATATTTGGTTTTCGGCTTCTTTCGCCGCGGAAGCAGGAAAGCGGCAGGCCGCCCAAAAGCCAAAGGGGTCCGGCGGCAGCAGCCGCAGGTCCGAAAGTTTTCAGAAATGTCCTTCGATCTAGCTTATGTTTGTTTGTCATTTTTCTCCTCGTTTGTTCTATCTTCTCCACACCCCGCCGTAGGCCGGGGAGATTGAATCAAGCCCCACGGGTCTTAGGAAAATCCCTCATGAAAAAGTGGACCTCCGAACCAGGAACGAAGCCGCTGGGCCCGGACGTTGGGTGCGGCAGAATTTTCGACCTTTTCCGATGCCTTTCCGTGGGATTCGGAGAGCCCTCCATTCCACATAAAAAGCAGCAAGAGCCTTGGAACGGGAAAGGTAGTGATACGTGCTATCCGTGGCCGTGTCGATCCATGGGGAAGAGTCTCGGGGTCTCTCATCATGCCGCTCTAGAAACTGTATCGCACGGAGAACCAGAACTGCCGGCTGCCTGTAAAGCCGCGCAATCCGAGGGACCCAGGAGTATAAGTCCCGCTCGTTGTGTTCTCGTCCGTTGGACGCCAGGTGCCGGCCGGGTTCTTGCTAATGGTTAGATTATAAGAGCCGAGAAGGTTGAAGATGTCCATGTAAGCCCCGAGCCTACCGGGACCGAGCTTGAATTCCTTTTCGATTCTCACGTCAATGTTGTCGGAGGCTTCGTTCCGCCACCTGCCGGGTGGTTCGACGTTGATCCTGTAAGACGTTGACGTGACTCGCTTGGCGGTCACCCATGCCGCCGGCGGGAAGACTGTGACCGTCCGTCCCCAAGGCGAGCCGTCGGTGTGCATATAGAAGAACGAGAACATGAACTGATAGGGCAGCTTGAACGTGCCATAAAGTTTGATCAGGACGGGTCGGCTGTAAGGCATTTCGCCATAGGCGTTTACGAAAGAATTTGGTGAGGAGAAGATGTCGTAGGAACTGAAATCGGACACGGTTATTGGATAGTTCCCGGTGAGCTTTGAGAAGTTGACGGAGCCCCCGAGTTGCCAGCCGTCGGCCATTCTCTTATTAAAGCTGACCTCGACGGAGTGGTATTTATAAGCGGCTTCGGGGATGTTGGTCAGGCGAAAGAACTGGGCGGGTGCATTCGGAGACAGGAAGTACATGGTCACATCCTGAGCGGGGAAAACACCGTAAGCCGGGATGGTCGTCTTGAAGGGAACCCACCACTCGGGGGCCCGGTCATAGGTATACCAATAGCGGCCAGTGGACTTATCCCATAGGACTCTGGCTAAGATGTTCTTGCGGTCCTTATGAATATAGCGGACGGCCACATTGACATTTTTGAAGAGCTCATGTTCGATGGCTGCGGTGATCTCATCAATGTAGGGGATTCTGGCATTGGGGTCGATGCTATCCAGATAAGCCTTGGAGACCATGGGTAAGGGAGTGGCCCCAAGGGCCTCCTTATAACGATCAATCGGCGGCGGGTCGGGCACTCCGTTATTGTTGTCATCCCACCAGCACCAGGTGAACGACCTCAAGGTCAGCGGATACATGCTGGCAAAATGGTTCGTGAAAATGCCTTCTTGCTGGCGAGAGAACGAGGCCTTCAGAGCAGTTCTCCCGTTGCCAAAAAGATCGTAAGTCAGGCCGACGCGCGGGGATAAGAACACGCCGTAAGGAAAGGCGTTATCCCAAGTTTCATAAGAAATCGCGTCATAAGGGTTGAAGCCGTATATGGGTTCGAAGTAAGTTGCACCGAGAGCCAGAGCTACAGGGTCTGATGTCGCACCTTTCGTCCGGCCCGGGCTCCAGGCCTTCATATGGTCTGCCCGGAGGCCCAGGTTGATAGTCAAACGCCTGATAGTGAATGAGTCCTGGACGAATCCTCCAATCCGTGAGGTAATGCCGATTTGGGCGCTTGACCCCTTAGTAGTCCCAATCGCAGCGTATGTTAGCCTCCCGTCGCCGTAAATCGGATCTGTCACGCCTTTATTCAAGGCCCGATAGTAATAGGGACTGCCGTTGTAGTAGGTCCACGTCAATGGCTTCGTCGAATAGAATCCCCAATCGCCGCGGAGCCTTTCCCAATCCACTCCGGCCTTGAACTCGTGGCTGCCCCCGATAAAACTATCCACGTATTTAGTGGCTGTCAGCGAGATATGAATCGAGGGCTTGAACGTATACACATGGGAAGCCGCTCCCTGTGACGTGTTGCCCCAGCTATATCCGGTGTAGGAATCGGTGAAGGTCGGAGAGTTGGGGTCGCCGGCTTCGGTGGTATCCCCTTTCCATTTGAAATATAGTCCGCCCGCCCTGAGGTCGATGATCGTGGTACTGTTGACAGTCCACAAGACCGATCCGGCCCAATAGCTGCGGAATGGCCTGGTGTGCAAGTTGGCCTCGTTGGTGACATTCCATCCGGTATAGAAGTAGGGATTGTCTGCCAAGGCGACATGACCCATGGCTGAAGCCCGGATGTTCGTGGTGAGCTGGGCCGACAACTTCAAGAAACCCACATACGCAGGGAAGATGCGGTCATAATTGCTATATTGCTTTCCGTTAATGACGGTAGGTCGGAAATCGCCGGAGTTCTTGGTCTTGATATGGCGAAATTCGCCCATGAACCAGAGCTTATCTTGGAGGATCGGCCCGCCCAAGGAAAATGCCGTATCGACCGAGTAGACCGGAAAGTTAGGCATGGCGAGATTGAGAACGTTGACGTCCGTTTCTGGAAGATGGGTTTGGCAAAAGGATTTATTAGTGTAGTAGGCGGATACCTTGCCAGAAAACTTATTGCCGCCCGATTTCATGACGATGTTGATCGTCCCATTCGCAGAGTTATAGAACTCGGCGGAAGCGCCGGCACCGACAATCTGGATTTCTTCTATCATGTCCCAGGCGATCCCGGTCCCACCGCCCAGGTTAAGCCCTCCATTGTCGGTCTCAGTTACGTTGATGCCGTCAATGACACCGCCGCTTTCCGTCGTGCCCCCTCCATAGAAACTGGCGCCGACGCCACCTGGTGCAAACTGACGGATTCCCGCCATGTTGCGCGAGAGGGGAAGCGTTGTTATGGCATCGTTCGTAATCGTTGTCGACATTGTTGATTTTACGACGTCGACCGTGGGCGATGGCGCCGTTACCATAACTTCCTGTTGGAGCGTCGATACCTTCATCCTGATCTCGATCGAGATAGTCATGCCGACGTTGACGATGATTCCCCGCTGGATAGTGGTTTCAAAACCTTCGACCTCAGCCTTGATTTCGTAACCCGCTCCCGGCGGCAGGTTGGGGGCCCGGAAAAATCCCTCAGCGTTAGTCATAGCAGTGACCTTACCGATGAGGGCTGGTCCGGAAATCGTAATGGAGACGCCCGGAAGAGGTTGTCCGGTGTCATCAACGACGCGGCCCCTGATCGCCCCCGACTGCAATTCCTGAGCGCTCACAATAGACGTGAGAATTAAGCAGGCCGCGATGACAAAAAGAACTTTTGCTTTAATCATAATTTTTCCCTCCTTATAGAAAAATCTTGAGGTCAAGACCTTAAAAACAAAATTGCCCTAATTATTCATTTCTTAAATTAAGCAATATAAAAATTAATCAAAAAATTAGAAATGTCAAGAGCCTTTTTTTAATTCTGTGTTCCGCAAAAATCAAAAGTAGACTTCAGGGGAAAAGCTTAAGATGGAACTCAGATGCGTATTCCAATGATTCCGGCCCCCCGAATCCGAATGAAAGCAGCCATCTGTCGGAGCATAGAGATGCTTGGCATGTTCTTTGAATCTGAGTGGCCGGCTTTGGTCGGAATACCCGGCCGGATTCCCTGGGAATATGCCCTTTTTATCTATCTTTAATCTGCTCATGTTTTTTACATTGCGTCTACTTTTGATTATTCCCGAACAGTAGGGGAAAAAATTTTCTTGACATTTTTAATTTATATTATTAACTTAAGAAAGAAAGGAGGTATTGAATGGAAAGCAAAAATGTCGTTTTTATCTTGTTTCTTTTTTTGCTTATGGGTGCATCGCTTAATGCTCAGGTAACGCAGACTGGGGCCATTAGAGGAGTAATTACGGATAAACAAGGAGGTCCGCTTCCCGGAGTCAACGTCATTTTAACGAGCCCTTCATTATTGGGGTCTATGTCAGCAGTAACAAAAGAATCTGGAGATTATAGATTCCTTTATCTCCCCCCTGGAGTATATTCAATCGTTGCCAGCCTGCAGGGATTTCAGACGGTTAAGCGAGAGGGGGTCGTAGTTCGTGTGGGTATGACTGTCACCATCAATTTAGAAATGCCAGAGGAATCCCTTGAACACGAAATCACAGTGGTTGCTCCCTCTCCAACTGTTGATGTAGTGACAACTAAATCAACAGTAGTATTACCAAAGGAATCAATCGCAAATATTCCCATAGCCCGGGACATTAACAATCTTTTAAATCTTGCGCCTGGCACCTATAACTTGAGCATAAAAGGGGGAGCACGAAACAACCATGCTTTCAATGTGGATGGAGTCAATGACAACGCGCCCAATCAGAACTACGGAGAGGTCTATATTAGCTGGGATACCGTGGAAGAAGTTGAAATCGTCACGGGTCAAGCAGGGGTTGAAACATTCCAAGGAATTGGAGGAGCGCTAAATATAGTTACTAAATCTGGGGGAAACAGATTTAGCGGAGAGGCGCAAATTTATTATACGAATAAACATTTATCGCATTCCGTGGTTCCCCCAGATAAATTGGCAGCTGTGGGCTCTAGTTTACCGCCCGCGCCCGATGTTGATTATGATTACTCTTTCACGCTTGGAGGTCCTTTTATTAAAGACAAAATCTCGTTTCTCGCAAACTTCAGATACCAATATAATAAACGAGCTTCCAGTTTTATACCTACTACTATTCTGGGAAAAAGGTATGATCCATATAATCTAGAACAATCATATAGATATTTCTTTATGAAAGTATCAGCATTGCCATGGAAAAACTTCCGAGTGTCTGCTATGGCGATTATTCCGAGGAGGAACACACCTATTTTCGATGATGTGGCCAGAAGAACAGTTGAGGCTAACAGGCGACAGATTCTTGACCAGCGCACAACTTCCTTTAACGCTGTTTGGACATTAAATCCTAATACGCTAATTGAATTTATAGGAGGAAATTGGTGGAATAACGGCCAAAATATGGATACTACATATGCCAATTCTAAAGGTCCATATTTTGTGGATAAATATACTGGATACGAATGGGGAAGGGGTAACAATACTCAATCTTTTTATGGGTTTAAAAGAAATTATGAAGGCAAAGCCAAATTCACCCACTTTAAAGATGATTTTCTAGGCGCTGACCATCAAATAAAAGGAGGAATTGAACTGCAAATTGGCTCCATGCGAAGCTTCCAGCCACTTGAAAATGGTATGGAATGGGATTTTTATAATGAAAACCGGTATTACTATCGTGGTTTGTATGGATTAGACCATGCCCACCCTGAATTCGGGGATGGATTGCTCTTCTTCTCTAATGCCTCCTCGCGTGAAGGGACAACCAAGACAACGAATTCTTCGTATGCCGCAAAAAGAAGGATAGGAGTATTTATCCAGGATTTAATAAATTTTAAGAACAAATTTAGTTTAACTTTAGGGTTGAGGTTAGATACAATTAAAGCTTGGGTTCCTGAGATTAAAAAAACAGAGGCTGTCGATTCCTTAGGACGGGCCTTAGGGGAAGTGTATATAAAGCCAGTTTATGGAGTTAATCCTTTTGGTAGCGGATTCATCTGGACAAAGTTCGATAATGCATTTCCATATAAATTTTTAACGCCCTTCATAGGCCTTTCGTATGATATATCTGGAGCTGGGAAGTCGGCCTTGAAACTATCTTATGGTCGTTATGCTGAAGGATTACCGACTTGGCATATTCCTCAACCTTCGATTGCCCCCGCGAATTTTCAATTTCGCTGGTGGGATACCAACGGAAACGGCCAACCCGATTTACCTGGCATAGATAATTACAAGTTTGTTTTAGGTGCTACGTCCCCCAGCTACATGGTAGGAGAAGCATATAAAGATTCCATCGATCCAAATATAAAAATCCCTTATGAGCATCAGGTTTTAATCGGATTAGACCACGAGCTTTTTCATGATTTTGGTATCAGCCTGAACTATACCATTAAAATTCGCAAGAACGAGCTTGTAAGTATTTACTACGATCGTTCCACCGGCGAGTATTGGAGTTTTAACGAGGGCTACTTCGTTCCGTTTAAGACCACGGTTCCCGCCTATGGAATATTCCCAAGCAAAGAGGTGACTGTTTATTTTAGAAAGGCCACCTGCCCTGAATTATTTTTGCGGAGTACCAACTTACCTAATGATAAGCTTAAGCATAGATATGGTGCCTTCGAGCTATCATTCACCAAGCGTATGTCTCACGGATGGTCATTAGGTGGATCTGTCGTATACACCCATTTAAAGGGAAACCTTGAATACTCGGCCGGATCTATCCAGGGTGCATTCCGGGATCCCAATTACTCAATCAACAGGTATGGAGACTTAGCCTTCAGTATTCCCATAATGATAAAAATCTTTGGCACAGCGATTTTGCCTTATGATTTATGGCTATCATTTTTTTACCAATATATAGACGGAAATGGCTGGGGAAGAACTGTTACTATTGTCGCACCGCAAGACTGGAGGGTTGCTAACAATATTGATCCATCGTATACGCAAACCACTATCCTAGTGGAACCGCCAGGAACGAGAAGGAATCAATCAAGCCAGAGCTTTGATTTAAGAATCGAAAAGAAATTCAGTCTTGGGCGATTCGGTAAAATTAGTACGTTCGTTGACATCTTCAATGCCCTTGGTTTTCATTCCTTCAGTGCCAATGTCAACCCTGGGGGCTTCTGGAGGCCCACGGCTGAGAATTCAACTTCAGGGACATTTACACCTGGGAAGGTCGGCTTCAATAGCATAACCGGAGGAGTAATAACCTTTAAGTTTTCTGTAAGGTACACAATATAATAGATTTAGAGGAATTTTAATAATCTATCACTACGCAAAAGCAAAGGAGGAGTTTGATGAAGAAGAGGGTGAATTTCACGCGTAGGAATTTTATAAGCACAGTAGCCGGTGGGTTTGCTTCTTTAATGATTCCAGGCGCCCTATCTGGACAAAATAGACGAACAAGAGTACAGGGGAAATCTAAGCCCAATGTCATTTTGTTGATTACTGATGATCAGGGTTATGGGGATCTATCTTGCCATGGGAATCCTATTCTAAGGACACCTAATCTTGATAAACTTTATGCCGAGTCAATTCGGTTAACTAATTTTCATGTTGACCCTACTTGTTCTCCGACACGAGCCTCGCTTCTTACGGCTCGCTATTCAAGTCGAGTCGGGGTCTGGCACACTATTATGGGTAGAAGTCTTTTGCGGCGGGATGAAGTAACTATGGCTGAGGTTTTTTCTAATAGCGGTTACCGGACGGCAATTTTTGGCAAATGGCATCTTGGAGATAACTGCTATTATCATCCTTGGGATAGAGGGTTTGAGGAAAGCGTTATTATTGGCGGCGGGGCGATTGGTAATGCTCCGGATTATTGGGGTAATGACTATTTCGATGATACCTACAGGCATAACGGGAAATGGGAAAAGTATAAAGGATATTGTACTGATGTATTTTTTAATGAGGCCATAGAATTTATAAAGAGTGTAAAAGAGCCCTTTTTTGTCTATCTCCCAACTAATGTGCCTCATTGGCCTCACAATATAGATGAAAAATATGTCTATCCATACCGTGGCAAAGTGCCAGACAATAGAGCAACTTTTTATGGAATGATTAGTAATCTTGATGAGAATGTAGGCAGGTTATTGATTTTCTTGAAAGAAAACAGACTGGAAGAAAATACAATTCTCATTTTTCTTACCGATAATGGAACATCTTTCGGAGCTGATCTTGATGAAAAAGGTTTTGTTAAAGATGGCTTTAATGCCGGAATGAGAGGTAAGAAAGGGTCGGTTTATGAGGGCGGGCATCGAGTTCCTTGTTTCATCCGCTGGCCGGCCGGCGGTATTTCAGGGGGGAAAGATATTCAACATCTCACGGCGCACATTGATCTTTTGCCAACACTAATTGAGTTGTGTAACTTGCAGGCTCCCGCCCGAATAAGCTTTGATGGAAGAAGCTTGGCTCCTATATTAAAGGGCGGGGAGACAAGTTGGCCCGAGAGGACTTTGATTATTCATAATCAGCGGGTAGATTTTCCCATAAAATGGAAACATTTTGTAGTAATGACTTCTAAGTGGCGGTTGGTTAACGATGAATTATACGATATTTTGG
>CAZVIN010000040.1:0-6543 GCA_964627255.1 uncultured Eubacteriales bacterium | reverse complement strand
CTTCATGTTCTGGGGTTCTAACCTGCACCTCTTATCGAGGTGGGGGACAGTGTTAGGTGGGTAGTTTGACTGGGGCGGTCGCCTCCTAAAAGGTAACGGAGGCGCCCTAAGGTTCCCTCAGGCTGTTTGGAAATCAGCCGTTGAGTGCAAAGGCATAAGGGAGCTTGACTGTGAGACCGACGGGTCGAGCAGGTGGGAAACCAGGGCTTAGTGATCCGGTGGTCCCGAATGGAAGGGCCATCGCTCATCGGATAAAAGGTACGCCGGGGATAACAGGCTTATCGGGCCCGAGAGCTCACATCGACGGCCCGGTTTGGCACCTCGATGTCGGCTCATCGCATCCTGGGGCTGAAGCAGGTCCCAAGGGTCCGGCTGTTCGCCGGTTAAAGCGGTACGTGAGCTGGGTTTAGAACGTCGCGAGACAGTTCGGTCCCTATCCACGGCAGGCGCAGGAGACTTGAGGGGGGCTGTCCCTAGTACGAAAGGACCGGGACGGACGAACCTCTGGTGTACCAGTTGTGCCGCCAGGCGCAGCGCTGGGTAGCCACGTTCGGAAGCGATAACCGCTGAAAGCATCTAAGCGGGAAGCGCGCCCCAAGATGAGGTCTCCCACCCCGCAAGGGGCTGAAGGGCCCTCGTAGACGACGAGGTTGATAGGCTGGGTGTGTAAGCGCCGTGAGGCGTTGAGCTAACCAGTACTAATCGCCCGTGAGACTTGACCATAAAGTTTACCAAGACAAAAGAGCCAAAATGGGGACACAAACATTTTTCTTAAGATGGGGATATGAACATTTTCGATCTTTTGTGATAATGGAAGAAAATGGAAAAATAAGCACACAATAATCAGTGTCCCCAGTTTGTTTATAAATTGCCAATTCACTTTTTACAATCTAAAAATTAAAAAGGTTAAAAGTAAGAAAAAAATCTAAGATTGAGTGTTTTTGATTTAGGAAAAAAATCCTGGCAACCATAACGGAGGGGAAACACCCGTTCCCATTCCGAACACGGAAGTTAAGCCCTCCAGTGCCGATGGTACTGCGCGGGGAGCCGCGTGGGAGAGTAGGTCGTTGCCAGGGTTTTTTATTTTTGCCCTCAAAAAACACTCCGCCTGTTTTCTGACGCGGAGATTAAGGCTTCAAAAAATACAGGCTGGTCTCTGCCGCAGAAAGCCCTGAGAAGCTTATTTATAAAAGCCTTAGGGCCTTAACACGGAAGCATCCAGCGCTATCTTTAAAAGAACATAGTCCTTTATTATTAACTGTAGCAAATTGGTAAATAGAAAATAGGTGGATGAGTAAAGTGGCACCATTTTTTGCCTTATCAGGAAGCTGAGAAAATTAGCAAATAGAAAACGAGTAAATATGTGAGACGTCACCATTTTAGCGCTATATTATTTAATATATCCCAGGGTGCGAAGATGTTCTCTTAAGCGTTCTGGGATCTGCCTTTGCTGCGCAGCTTCCGGCGATGAAGAAGTGATGAGATGGCGATAAATGAGCACTTTTTGTTGGAGGTATTTCTCTTCCATGGATTCGGGTGCGAGGGGGAGAAGCTCTGCCCGGTCGGCCTCGTCGAAGAGCTCCCAATAAGGTTTGGAAGCTTGGTCTCCTGTTTTACGGTGAGCATAGATAATTTTTTTCTGACCTTCCAGTAAAGCGGTCAAATCATGGCCATCCAGGTTTAACTCAAAATAAAGGGGCCGGCCTTCCTCTTTCAGGTCGAGGAGGGAAATTCCAGGAAGATAATCTAATCTTTCCAAGCCGAGGGAGGAAAGAATGGTGGGAAAAAGGTCGATGTGCTGGACCCTTGTCTTATACTTTCCCGGGGAGATGAAAGGAGCCTTAATAATCAGAGGAACCCTTATTTGTTCCTCGTATAAATTAAACCCATGACCAACACTGCCATGGTCGAAGAGCTGCTCTCCATGGTCAGCGGTCAAAATAATGATTGAACGATCGTAAAGCTTATTGGCTTTAAGCAGGTCAATTAACCGGCCAAAAGAGCGGTCATTACCGTAGATTTCCTGGTCATAGAGAGCTTCCAGCCGGAGTTTCTGGGAAGGCGTAAGTTTTATTCCCCCATCTCTAATTGTAATCAGAAGATTCCCTTCTACTGAAGGCAAGGCTTCGAATTCTTCCGCCGAAAAGAGCTTAGAATCTTTCGACTCCGGCTCATAGGGGTCGTGAGGGTCTATAGTCCAGATAAAAAGAAAGAGAGGCTGGCGCTGGGGCATCTTTGCTCGGCGACTGAGGATTTTGGCTATTTCCTCTTGCACCCGCGAGGATTTAACCAGGCCGAGATATTTAAAATCGTCAAAGCCTTGAGCGAATCCATAGACGGGATGGATGTTACCGTTAGCCACGACGGCAATAGTTTCATAGCCAATTTTTTGGAGAATCTCCGGTAAAGTGATAATATCAGAGGAGAAGACATCGTTGCGGCCAATAGTGCGATGATTTTTTGGCCTTAAACCGGAAAGAATGGAGGCAGCGCTGGCTCGGGTCCAGCTCGAATTGGCATAGGCCCTCAAGTAAAGAGCCGCCTCTTGAGCAAAGCGGTCAATTTGAGGGGAAGTTTTCCGCTCATAGCCATAACAACCAAGATGGTCTGGACGCAGAGCATCGATAACGTAGAGGAAGATATCAGGGCGATAAACTTCCGAACTTTTTGAAGACGGGAAGAAGATTTTATCTTCCGACGGAGGAGAAAGGTGGGAGGCCGGCCGCTCAGCCGGCGGAAGCTCTTTTTCAGGAACCAAAAGATAAAGATTTTTCCAGAGGACGTACCCATCCGCGGGGCCCTGGGTGAGGAAAGTAAGGCTATAAATTCCCCCTTGTTCCAGCTTCACCGGTAGTAGCGCTACCCTGCTTTTCAGACGAAAATGTTTTAACTCCTTTCCCTGAGGGCTGATAATTTTAACCAGAGCCTTTGTTTTTCGCTTCGCTTTCTGCTCGGCCTGAAGATAAAAAAGAGGCGGCAATTCCGCAAATAAAGTAACTGAGGTATTAGCGGCCTGAAGCAAGCCTCCCTCCCCTTCTGGGGCTGGCTTCAAGAATCTTATTTCCTGACTCAAGGCCTGGAGCTCAGGATTGAGGTCCCTAACTGTCCAGGAGAGGCTGGCGCTTTTTGCCCGGCCGTGACTGAGATTCAACCAGCAACAAAGAATTAAAACACCAAAAATAAAAACTTTCGATGCCCAGGCTCCTTTTATAAGCCTCATTTTTCTTCGGCCGGACGATTAGTTTAATATCACAAGAGATAAACTTTTTCCAAAGGTGGGAACGAAGGAAGACGATGGAGAGCCGCAGCCCGAGCGACTTGACTTAACTTCGCCGTTACCCCCGCGCCAATTCCTTGGGCTTTCCGTTGAAAGGCGCGCAAAGGTCGGCGGCGCCGCAGGCACCAACCTGGCCTCCGTTCTAATTCAATATTGAAACCTTGGTATTTATTGTTTTAAAATCAGAGGCAAGGTTATCAAGATTATTAAGGAGGATAAAATGAATCTAAAGAAAGGGGTTTTCACTCTTTTTTATTTAGCCCTTTTCGTTACGACGGCGCCGCTTTTCGCTCTCACTTCCAGGCCTGCTGACCATCAAATTTTGCCCGAAGTCATCTGGGCCGCAGCTTCCGGAGGCGGTACCTGGGTGACAGAAGTGCAAATATTAGCTTCAGAATCCGACGTTACGGTTCACGGCTATTTTTATTATGGGACTGGCTCCCGGCATATAACAAATATTGCCAACATTCCTGAAGATACCAAGGTATTCTTTCCTAACATTCTGGCTCATCTCCAGAGTGTTGACCCATCATTCAATTATTATGGTAAAGTTGGTACGCTGTGGTTATATGTCCAAGACCCGGCGAATGATAGAATTTTAGCAACAGCCAGAACGATCAATGGTAATTATGGGAAGACGTATCCCGGCCTTAATTGGGTTGATGACAATTGTGTTTTGCTCTATCAGAGCAAGCTTATTCTTGATATGCGCTTTACTAGTACCTATAGAACTTTTGTGGGCTGCTTTAATGCTATTTCGGGAGGCTATTCGCTTACGGCTGAATTTTATTTAGTCGGTGGCGATGGTTATTTGCTTGGCTCCGTTTTTACCAAGACTTTCGCTCCCTGGGAATTTAAATCTTTTAATCCCTTTGTGGAGGCTGGCCTTCCGGCCCCTTCTTCGAGTTATCAAAATGTACACCTTCATATTCGGGTTACTTCTACGACGAGCCCGAATCCAAGTAGAGGGTTGATAGTATTTGCATCTTCAGCCAATAATACTACTAACGATACTTACGCTCACTTTCCTGTAAATGCCTATTAAATTAGGAAAAATCTTTAAAGAGATAAAGAAGTAAAGAGAACCCTTCATTTCTTTGAGAGAGAGAGAGAGAAAGAGAAAGAAAGAAAGAGAAAGAGAAAGAAAGAAACAGAGAAAGAGAGAAAAAGAAAGAAAAAGAGAGAAGGAGAAAGAGAAAGAAGAAAAAAATATATAAATAAAAAAAATTTAAAAGAAAATAAAAGAAATAAAAAAATTGACCTCTGAGGAAGGTTCGTCAGGAAGAGATTTTCTCCGCAAAGAATATATTCTCCTGTTCGGACTTTTTGTTGCGGCTCTCCTTTTTCGGACGATTTTTCTGGGAAATACATTTCAGTCAGCCGATAACGTCGCCCTTGCTGACCGTGTTGTTCATTATTGTGGCTATGCCTGGATGGCGCGAGAATATTACGGTTTCCTTATAAATTTCCTGGTAAAAATTTTCACCGCCACCCTTTCTACTTTGGGTATAACTTTAACGGAATTTTGGTGGAAATTTCCCATAGCCCTCGTAGGCAGTGTTCAAGTCTTGGTGACTTATTTTATTCTAAGAAAAGCTGTTAACTTTTTGGCTAAACCCAAACTCTTGGCTATGGCCGGTGCCGCCTGCCTGACTTTTTTTCCTAATCACATAATGCAATCGCGCTACCTCTGGGGTTATGAGGTTCTGGGAGTTTTCTTTCTTAGCCTTTTTCTGTGGTCTTGGCTGCTTTTTTTAGAAAAGCCAGCCCCCGGCTCAGGCCGCGGGGCTTCGGTCTTGCTTGCCCTTTATCTCATCAGTCATGGCTATATCCTGCCTTTTTTCCCTGCTTTCTGCCTCTCTTTTTTTCTTCTTTCCTCTCCGGAGCATAGACATCTCAATCCACTTAAGAAATTCAGAGCCAATCTGGTTCTTTTTCGTCACTACCGTGTATGGCTTTATCCCTTGCTTTTTTTACCCTTAACCTTTGGCGCCTTAAGGCATACCTTGCAGAAGAAGACCCAGACCGGCTTCTATTGGTCATCTCTGCGTAGTTTCATAGAAAGTGTGGGAATTTTCTTCTTTGTCTTTATTCTGGCCGCCTTCTTCCTTTTCTTTTTAAGGAAATCATGGCGCCATTCTATCCAGTGGGTTTTTCTCTTGCTTGGTTTTAGTTATCTCGCTCCTCTTTTCCTGGCTGTGCCGCCTGGGGTTACCGTCGTTCGGGGCTACATGACTATGGGGATTTATTGGTTGCTTCTCTTTTCTTTAGCAGTGTGGGTTCAGGTCTTTGAGAAAAAACTACGGTTTTACCTTTGGCTTCTGGTATTCGTTCTTCTACCCACAGCTTTGGGGACGGCAGTAAGCATTTTTACCGGCAACGGATTTTTCAACCCCACGATGATTAAGGCCGACCGGGGCGAGGTTTATCCTGACCCCGGAACCAAGGCTGCCGGATATATTCTTCGCCGCTACTTTCCTGCTGATAAATACCCCGCCTCAGGCTTTCCTATCCTCGTCCTCCACCGCAACATCGAACCTCCCTGCGTTAGTTATTATTTCGAACGAGAGGCCATCGCCTTTTATGATTTAACTCTGGAACAAACCAGGCAGGCCTTCCTCCGCTATGGCGAGAAGGCTTCGTTAGTAATTGCTGAGGCTGACCAGGTAGAATTGGTCAGCTCCTGCCACCAATTTTCTCCCAAAATAATTCTTTATTTTCGGGGCCTGCCGCGTTTGTGGGTCTTTGCCCGGCATGATGTCCCGTTGCCAGAGATTAAAGGCGAGGTAGAAGAGTTTAACCGAGCCTATAACCGTGAGTTCGCTCCTCGGGTCTCTTTTTGGTAATGAAAATTTTTTTATTTTCCAAGCGGGGTAAAAATTAAAATAGAAAATAAGCGAGAAAATCGCCTTTTATGATTTAACTCTGGAACAAAATTTATAAAGCATTGACCTCGTTCTTTGAAACGTATAAATTATTAAAAATGAGGAGAAAACTTATGAAAACTAAAGGGAAAGTGGTCTTAATCGCTTTGGGCGTGGTAGTTTTAATGAATGGCCTCTGGGCTCAGTCCAAAGACCAGCCTCGACTTAAGGCTCAGTATTACAATTCGGCTACCTCGACACTCATTTTGCCCGAATGCATCTGGGCACCGGCTACTGGCGGCGGAACTTGGATGACGGAAGTGCAAATTGCGGCTGTTACTGATACCTCAGTAGTGAAAGCTGTGTTTTTATATGGTGGAGGAAATTATCGTGGTGCCTTTA
>CAZVIN010000039.1:0-34441 GCA_964627255.1 uncultured Eubacteriales bacterium | reverse complement strand
TTGCCCCTAAAAAAGCGGCCAGAAAAAGGCTGAGTTCAACTGATAACCGGCGCCATTGGCCAATTACATAGGCGATAATCATAACTAGGAGGACAAGCCAAACGGAGGTAATCATTGTCAAGCCTCGGCTAATCTTATTTGGCTGTTTTTTTTATGTCAAGTCGAAGGAAAATCAAGTTAAATTTAAAGACTCTCTTTTATTTTGTATGGATTAGGCCCAGAGACGTTCGGGATGGCCTCGTTCCCACTCAGGTTTTTAACGCCGTTCCCTCTTCGCCCTTCTCGGCGCCTGCGGAACTCGCCTCCCTGTTCAGAGACAAAGCGAAAGTCCCTTGCCCCCCTTTGGCCTCTCCGTTTGTCCTATTCAGGCTCGGACATCCTCGGCGCCCAGAGGTTCCCTCGAAGGGCGATTCGGGAAGGCTAAACCTTCCATGGTCACTTCTGCCCTCCCGAACTTAGCCCTCAAACCAGCCCAGATAAAATGGAAGAGAACCAATTTAAAAAAGTTGAAAAGAGGGTGGGAATATGATAGGAAAGGAAAGAGGGATAAAGTAACATGTTTTGGAAAAATCTGTTTAAGAAAGCTTTCCCAGGGAAGCAAGAAGAGCCAGTGGCGAAAAAAGCCCCTTCTGACCGACGCCGTGACCCTAGAATCGAAGAGGAAAAGGAAATTATCCTGGAAGTCGTCGACCCTCAGGAAGCAGCAATGAAGGAGGCTGAGCTCCCGGCTCGAAGTCTTGATATTTCGGTCGGGGGGATGCGGTTAGAATCGGGAGTTGAATTTAGGCCGGAAACCTTAGTTCGACTGCGCCTTCCTTCCGATAAGCTGGACAAATGGATTCAAGTTATGGGCAAAATAAGGTGGGTAAAGCAAGCTGAAAAGGAGAAGGTAATTGAATTAGGGCTCGAATTCATCGATACTCCTCCAGAAACCGTCTTGGACTTGATGGAACACATTTATCGCCGGCCGAGTTGAGACTTAGCTGGCGAAAAAAGTAACGTAAGCGTTTATCCTTCGAGTTTGAGTTACGCCATTTAAGCTTCACCTTTATTATGCTTTCCATTATTTTGCTCTAATATTTAGATATGTTCATTTTTTTGATTCCTATCCGCTAAATAATCACTTCCTTCTCTAAATAATCCAAGTCCTCTTGAATTCTGTCTGGACTGGTTGGAAGGTTAGTCCAGGGATGGCGGAAGCAACCATTGAAACCTTAACCTTTCAAAATCAAGGGCGATTGACTGATAGCGGCAAGGTCAAAGCACCCCCTCAAGCTTTTGCCGGCGCACTTTTTCCTTGACAAGAATCTGGATTTTTTCCCTAATAAAGCGAAGAGATTTATTAATAACTTAGTGAGGGCAAAAATGGTTAAATCAAAGGGGATAGCGAGCTGGCAGTGGGCGGCGCTTGTTTTGCTCCGGGTGGTCATCGGCTGGCATTTTCTCTATGAGGGAATGGCCAAGTTGTTTAATCCTTATTGGTCCTCAGCCAGCTATCTTCTGGAGGCGAAATGGCTTTTCTCTGGCTTTTTCACGACCATTGTGTCCAATCAGCAGCTCTTAAAAATTGTCGACTATCTCAACATTGGGGGATTAATTGCCATTGGTTTGGGTCTTATAGCCGGATTTCTAGTGACACCGGCCTGCATTGCGGGAATATTGCTCCTTTTGCTTTATTATGTGGCTAACCCAGCTATTGTCGGTTTCAAGTCCTCAATGCCCGCCGAAGGAAGTTATCTGATTATCAATAAGAATCTGGTCGAGCTCGCGGCGCTCGTTGTCCTTTGCTTTTTTCCTACGGGACGCATAGCTGGTCTTGACCGTTTATTATTTGGCCCACTCAAATCTAAGGTGAGCAAGGAGGAATAATCATGACTCCAGAAAAAATAGAGAAAAAGGAAGAATTGGCGGCTGCGCCTCTACCCCCTAAGCTTCGCCGCCGCGACCTTCTTTTAGCTTTTTCTACCCTCCCTGTTTTTGGCGGCTTTGTGGCCGCTTGGCTGAAAAAAAGGAAGTTTGATGAAAGGAAAAGGCAGGCACTTTTAAAAGAATTAGGGTTGAGTGCTGAGGCGCCAGCTATTCTTCCTGAAGGGACGCTGAAACGCTCGAGTCAGACCATTCGCTTGGGCATTATTGGTGTGGGCGGTCGAGGCGAGCACCTGCTGCGTTGTGCTGGCTTTGTCCATCCTCGGTGGATAGAAAGCAGAAGAAGAGAAGCTAAACTCAACCGGTTGAACAGAGACCTGGAGATTTTTCTCAGCCAGAAGGATACCAATTGTGTTTTGACGGCTGTCTGTGACGTTTTCGACCCTCGGGCCGAGCGGGCCTTGGAAGCTTCCCGTCATGTTTTGCGTAATGGGCAGGTCGTTGAGGAAAAAGGGGCGAAGCGGTTTCGGCATTATCAGGACCTTTTAAATTCGTCGGAAGTGGATGCGGTTATTATCGCCACCCCAGACCATTGGCATGCCGCGATGGCCCTGGACGCCGTGGCGGCCAAGAAACATGTTTATCTCGAAAAATGCATGACGCGGACCGCGGAAGAAGCGGTCAAACTTTATGAGGCGGTAAAAAGCAGTCAGATAATTTTTCAGTTGGGTCATCAACAGCGACAGCAAGAGAGCCATCTTCGCGGCCGGCAGATTGTCGAGCGCAAGCTTTTGGGTAAAATCACTCTGGTTGAAACTACTACTAACCGCAATAGCCCTGATGGTGCCTGGCAATACGAAATTCCTGAGGAGGCGAGTCCGGAGAATATCGACTGGGAACAATTTTTAGGGCCAGCCCCGCGGCGGCCCTTTGATGTCTACCGCTTTTTCCGCTGGCGTTGCTGGTTTGACTATGGAACAGGTCTTTCCGGCGACCTCCTTTCCCACGAGTATGACGCTGTTAACCAGATTCTTGAGCTGGGTATTCCTAAGTACGCAGTGGCTTCCGGTGGTATCTACTTTTTTAAGGACGGCCGCGACGTACCCGATGTTTTTCATGCGACCTTCGAATATCCCGACCGGGAGCTTACTTTGATTTACAGCGCCACCTTGGCCAGCGACCGCTACCGCGGCCGAATCTTCATGGGTCATGATGCCTGGATGGAAGTTGGGGAAACACTAACCGTGACCGCCGACCCGGAAAGCACTCGTTATAAGGAAATGTACTTAGAGGAGATTATCGAGCCCTCCCTCCCTCTTTTTTCTTTCCGGCCCGGAGCTAAGGGAATTGATGCGGTGACCTCAGCCAGTGAACGCTATTTCGCTACCCGAGGTTTGCTCTATTCTTATCGAGCCGGTAAAAGAGTCGATATTTCCCATCTCCATGTCCTTGAATGGCTCGATTGTATCCGCGACGGGCGTCAACCGAGCTGCAACATCGACCGAGGGTTTGAGGAGGCTATTACCTGCCATATGGCAACCGAATCTTATCTCCGTGGTCGTCGGGTCGAATGGAACCCGGAAGAGAGAAAAATTATCTAAGACAGAGCTACGAGAAAAGATAGGCCGGGTAAATTATTAAGACAAGAAGGAGGCGGAATGAGCGTCAAATTTCGCTTAGGGGCGATGATGTTTCTCCAATATGCTATCTGGGGTTCCTGGTCCCCAGTGCTTTCGGATTATCTCCTCAATCGCCTTGGCTTCAGCGGCCCTCAAGTTGGATTCATCTATAGCCTTCTGCCTTTAGCCACGATAATTTCACCGTTTATCGGTGGTCAGGTGGCTGACCGTTATTTTCCCACTCAGCGGGTAATCGCCATTCTCCAGCTTGTCGGCGGCGGACTGCTTATATTTGGGTCGAGATTGAATGATTTTTCTTCCTTGGCGGCTCTGATGTTAATCTATTGCCTCATTTACGCCCCCACTTTAGCCCTGACCAATTCCATTGCCTTCATTAATCTTCGCGACTCGGAGAAGGAATTCGGTCAAATTCGCGTCTGGGGGACTATTGGTTGGATTGTAGCGGGCCTCTTTCTGGCTAGCTGGCGCCTGATTTTCAAATCCTTTGGTTTGGAAGCCGTGGCTGGCGACACACTGCTTTTGGCTGGCATTTTTTCCTTAATTATGGGGCTAACCTCTTTTCAGTTGCCTCATACGCCGCCAAAGAAAGAAGCGACTAAGCCTTGGGCCTTTCTCGAGGCCATCCGCCTTCTCAAAAATAAGAATTTTGCTGTTTTCATTATTATCGCCTTTGTCGTGGCCACCGAACTCATGTTTTATTATGTGATGACGGCTCCTTATTTGACGTCGGCTATGATTGGTGTTTCTTCTTCAGCGGTTTCTGGCGTTATGGTCATTGCTCAAATAGCGGAAATTTTTGTTATGGCCTTTCTTTTGCCCTATTTCTTACCCCGTTTTGGGATAAGAACGACTCTTCTCATTGGTATCTTGGCCTGGCCGCTTCGTTATATCATTTTTGTCATTGGTCGTCCTGCTTGGCTGGTGATTGCGTCCTTAGCCCTTCATGGTTTTTGTTATGTCTTCTTCTTTACTGCTGCCTTTATCTATGTGGACCGTATTGCGCCGGGCGATATTCGGGCTTCAGCCCAGAGCTTGATCACCTTTGCCACGATTGGGCTTGGCAATTATCTCGGCAGTCTCTTTGCAGGCTGGATTCAAGCGCTTTTTACTGGTCCGGAGGGGACTAATTGGCGCGGTGTCTTCGCTGTCCCGGCTGTTTTAACTATCCTTTGTGCTCTAACCTTCTTCTTATTTTTTAGGGCCGAGAAGGCCAAAAAAGAATCAGAAGGTTAATAATCGGAATTATATTTTATGAACATATGGGGAGGACTACTTATTCCAAGAAGTCGCTGCAGATTAGCGGGTTCAGTGAATACTTATGCCGTTAAGATAAGTGAGAGACTATCGAGGCTGCTTGATGAGACCAGGCCAAGGATAAAATTTTATGATTTCTTATGGCAATAAATTTGACATTTTTTTATTAATTCAGACCTGATATCGGAGGGAAAAAAGAACAATGGCCAAGAAAAAAAGATTGGGTGTCGGGATTGTGGGCGCCGGCTTCGTGAGTCGGTTCCATATACGCTCGTTTGTTGGTGTCAGAGACGCCGATATTCTTGGTGTTACCAGCCGAACATGGCAGCGGGCAGAAGAAGCAGCGGCTTTAGCGCGGCAACTGGACGTCGGTGAAGCTAAAGCGTACAAGTCCATAACTGAGATGATTGCTTCTCCTGAAATCGAGGCTATTTGGATATGCGCTCCTAACTTTACTCGCTTAGAAGTAATGGAAGAAATTGCCGAAGCCGTGGTTTCAGGTAAGGGAGAGCTAATTGGGGTTGCCTGTGAAAAGCCTTTAGGCCGGAACGCCAAAGAGGCCAAAAAAATGCTGGCTTTGGCTCGGAGAGCGGGCTTACTGGATGGTTATTTAGAAAATCAGGTGTTTGCGCCGGCGGTAGTAAGAGGAAAGAAAATTATCTGGGAAAGAGGCGTTCCGTTGACCGGAAAGCCTTATTTAGCCCGAGCGGCAGAAGAACACAGTGGTCCTCATATGCCCTGGTTTTGGGAAGGAGAACTCCAGGGAGGCGGGGTTCTTAACGATATGATGTGCCATTCCGTCGAAGAAGCGAGGTTTATGCTCACTCCGCCCGGAAAAGAAAGGTCCTATTTGACTCCGGTCAAGGTTACTGCTTATGCCCATTGCCTTAAATGGCAACGACCCGAATATGCTCAGGTCTTAGAGCAAAATTCCGGAGGACGGACGGATTATCGCCTGCGGCCAGCTGAAGATTTTGCTCGTTCCGTCGTTGAGTACAGAGACGAGGAGGGCAACCCGCTGGTAGTTGAGACTACAACTTCCTGGTGTTATGTGGGGGCCGGGCTAAGATTAACAATGGAGCTTCTGGGACCTGAATATGCTCTCCAGATAAATACCCTTGATTCCAATCTCAAGGTTTTTTTCAGCCGCCGAGTGCGAGGCGAGGCAGGAGAAGACCTGGTAGAAAAGCAAAATGCCGAGGTGGGGTTGATGCCGGTGGTAGCTCAAGAGGAAGTGGAATATGGTTACGAGGCAGAAAATAGGCATATGGTCCATTGTTTCTTGGCCGGCCGAAGACCCGAGGAAAATTTTTCTGACGGGGTTAATGTCACTGAGCTCCTGATGGCCGCCTACATGAGCATTGAACAAGAAAAAATAATTGCTTTTCCACCCTCTGGGCTGGATGATTTCGTTCCGGCCGTAGCTCGAGCCCGATGGAACCCGAGGAGAGTTTGAGGAAGGTTAAAGAAAGAGACAAAGCGAGGTCAATATTTTGGTTAAATAAATAAAAAAATCGAGGCGGCCGCCCCGAATTTGAAGCCCGGACCTAAAAAAATATTTAAATATAAAAATGTAACGGAAAAAATATAGCAATTTAGGCGATGGAGGGAAGGATGAAACAAGGCCAATTAAGGCGTTTCCTGATAATCTTTCTGGTCGCTTTTGTTTTTGTTTCTGGTTTCATTTTTCTAAAAAGAGATAGAAACCTAGACACTCTTAGTTCAGATAGGCAGACCTTAGCCCAGCAAAAAACTGGTCTGATACGGACACGTCCTTTCCCGCTTGCTCTTCAATGCTGGACGTTTAGAAAATTTTCCTTCTTGGAGACAGTTGATTATGCCCAAAAACTTGGTGTTAGATTTCTCCAGGCCTATCCCGGCCAAGCTTTTTCTCCCGACCGGCCCGGCTTAGTTTTTGACCATAATCTTAAGCCTGAAGATGTTGGGCTGGTTCGAGACAAACTCTCCCAGGCCGGAGTGGAGTTAGTGTCCTATGGGGTGGTTGATTTAGGTAAAACTAAAGAAGAAAAAAAGAAAATCTTTGATTTTGCCCGGCGCCTGAGCATTCCGTTAATTGTGGCTGAGCCGGCCGAAGAGGATTTTCCTCTGATTGAAGCCCTGCTTAAGGAATATGATTTGAGTTTAGCTATTCATAATCATCCTGAGCCCTCGCGCTATGCTCAACCCGAAAAAGTCCTGACAATTTTAAAAAAGACCGGAGAAAGAGTAGGGGTTTGCGCTGACCCTGGGCATTGGATGAGAGGTGGCCAGAAGCCAGCCACGGCCCTGCAGCTTCTTCAGGGCCGAATCCTGGATGTCCATCTCAAAGACAGAAGCGATTTTGGCGTGGGAGAAAAGGTAGTGGATGTGCCACCCGGCCGCGGCAAGGCCAATTTAAGGGAAATTCTGGAAGAGCTAACCAGGCAAAATTATTCCGGCTTTTTAACGTTGGAGTATGAAAACGAGAAGGAAGCCTTGAACCCTCTCCCGGCCATAAAAGAGGCTATCGAGCTTATTAATAAAAATACATATTTCTTTGGCTATAACGAAATTCTTGCCCGCAGCCGTGGAAGATATAATAAGCATGGTTGGAATCATTACGGGCCGGGTCATTTTGAACTTGATGAAAAGGAAGGCATTCTGAAATCAGTGGGCGGGATGGGGCTTCTCTGGTATAGCCGGAAAAAATTCCGTGATTTCATACTGGAGCTTGATTACCGATGTTCTGACCAGAAGACAAATTCGGGTATTTTTCTTCGGGTTCCTGATATCCCCACCAGCGACGATTATATTTATCATTCCTTCGAGATTCAGATTAACGACAGCGGCGAAGGAATCCACCGGACAGGGGCGGTCTATGATGCCGTAGCTCCAGCCAAGGATGCTTTTAACCCGGCAGGGGAATGGAATCATTTCAAAATAACTTTTCAAGGGAGACATCTCCAAGTGGAATTGAATGATGTCAAGATAATCGACTGGCAGGCTGAACCCAGAGGCAAGGTTAAAGATTTTGCCTATGAGGGTTATATCGGCCTCCAGAACCATGACCGGGAGTCGTCCGTTTATTTCCGCAATATTTTTATTAAAGAAATAAAATAATTCGTTTTAGCTCGCTCTAATTTATAAAGCTTATTTTATCACCCCCCTAAAAGATAAATTTCCTTTTCGCCACCTGATATATTTACCTTTTTTGGCAATAGCTCAAGGTCAGAATAAAAAGCTTATGGCTGAGTTATTTCTGGCCTTGATTTATGTTCTCTGTCTTATGATATTCGGAACTTCCGGGTTTTGTATGGTTAAGCCTCGAGAATTAAAAGCCCAAGGAGAGCCGTTTGATGAGCCTCTTTAGGCGAGTTTTAAAACCAAATCGGCTTTGTCGCTCTCATAATTTATTGATCTTCTTTTAATTAGCCTCATGGACAATAGACTCGCTTGAGGTAAATTCGCTAAAAGGTACATCCAAATATCTCATTTTTGCCCATAAGAAAGTCGGAAGAAGATAATACTTTTATTCCGCGGCAATTGAGATTCTCAGGAAGCGGCTGATAAATTAGGATGCTAAAAGGGCGAACAGAACCCTTCCTTCATTATTTTTAATTTTCTTAAATTTTTATCTGCTTGGCGCAGGAAATTATTGTAGCTCTCTCTCAAAGCCGTTCCGTTCGCATTCGACCTCGACCGCGGCATCAGCTCTGCGAGCTCCTTTGCGGAAAGACTTTCCCCGATTTTATGACCCCATATTTTGACAAGGGACCGGAGTTTTGGTTACTATCTAAGCAGGAGGGGATAATGATCTTCAGAAATACGCTCATACTTTGCGCAGCAATTGCGGTCGGGACACCAGGGATGCTGCTGAATCAGGAGTCCTTTGCCGACATGCCCACCTACAACATTTTCACGAACGAAGAGCTCCGGCGGGATTTCCTGAGGATGGAGTATGACGAACCCCTTGGCCGGAGTGAACTCGGGTTTTTTCTTCTCATCCCCAAGACATGGGAGGAAGTGCCGATAACCGTCTCCCGAGAACAATTCGAGCACGACGACGAAAACCTGATTTCTCTGGCCCTGCTTCGAGCTCCGGAGAAGAAGGTTCAGGTCGAGGTCGCTTATTGCCGCTTGCTCGAGACCATCGAGCTCGAGAAATGGGTGCGTGCCTACCTGGAAGGCAACGGTCTCGGTCTATTGCGTTTCCAGACGGGCACTTTTTCGGGACGGGAAGTCTTCGACACTCTTCTTGAGGCGCCGGGCGACTATAAGGTCCGCATGACGTTCTCCCGGCATGGGGATAAGATTTTTATCGTCAGCGGGTCAGCTCCTGATTCTCTCTACCAGAAATACATGAAGGTTTTCGGCCTCGCTGTCGTCTCCTTTCACAAACTGTAATTATTATTAAAAGGTAGGCATGAGATGCGAATTCGTCCGTCAATTATTCTGGCGCTCTTCCTCGAGTTGTCTCTCATGTCGATGCTCCCCCGATGCCGCAAAACGGCCGGCCTGCCTGTCGAAGGGTCGTACAGCACCGTTTCGGAATCCGAATGGAACATCATCCTGATCCTGAAAAAAGGAGGGATCGCCGAGATTCATGTGGAAAGCTGGGCTCCTGGAGACTACGACAATCGTAGCACCGTAAAGACCGAAGGCCGATGGAGACTCGAGGAGAACAGCATAAGCGTCGAATACAACGGAATCAAAGACCGGCTGCTTTTTGAGCCCCAGCTTTCGCTCTCTGTTTTAGGGTATAAGGGTGCCGCGGCGGGCCTTATCCAGCGTGGACCTTTCGCTAAGGACAGCATTCTTCGCGATTACCTGCTCTGGAAACTCCCCCACCCGTTTACCCTCGGGAAGGGATGACCGAGCCGAAGTCGTCGATTTCAAGAAACAAAATTTCAAGAATCAAAAAAGAGTAAAGCTCCTTCAAGTCAGCGCCGCGTTCTAATTACGGGATGTACGTTCAACCATCAAAGAGTAATATAAATCCCGACAAAAAGGATATTAATTTAAAAGGCTGAGGACAATCAAAAACCGCACCTGGTGAACGAAAAGGCTTTTCGAAGCAAAGTGACGGCCGGAAAAGGCCTAAAACCATTGCTTGATTCATAGTCTGTATCCTAAATATAATATTTTCATTCAAAGCAGATTGAGGTTCTTGGCCAACTGCTGGCAAATTAAGATGCTTAAAGAGGCTAAAAAAGTTCTTTTTCCATTACTTTTAATTTTCTTAAATTTTCTTATTTCATGGGCACAAGAAGTGATTAGAAACCCCAAACAGCCTTTGAGCAAGAGTGCGGACCGGATAATCCAACTCAAGAAAGTCTGGCAGATTAGCGACCGGGAGGGGAAATTTTATTTCCGTTTTCCCCACGATCTGAAGATTGCCTCAAGTGGAGAATTTTTTATTGCTGATAGAGAGCAGCTATTAAAATTTTCTCCAGATGGCCGTTTTTTAAGAAATCTCTATAGAAAGGGGCAGGGCCCGGGCGAAATTCAAGATTATTTTATTTATCATTTATTCCGGGATAATTTATATACATTCGATCCCTTAGCTTTAACACTTATTCAGCTCGACTTAGAAGGAAATGTTATCACCCATTTCAAGCTGGAAGGGGGGCCTTATAATGATTTCTGCGGCGTGAATGAGCGCTGGCTCATTTTTATGGATACGATTTATCCTCCGTTTGAAGCCAGGAAAGGAAGGCTTTATGACCTGCCGTGTTGCATCAAGCTTATTTCTCATGATGGCTCAGAAGAAAGGCAAGCCTTTGTTTTTACTCATAAAGCTTTTTTAGCCCGTCAGGCTGGGGCGGGCTGGGATCCCTGGTATTCTCTTCTAAGCCAGGATGGTCAAAGGCTTTATGTTTGTCATAGTCGAGAGTATTTAATCGAGGTTTTAGATATAGAAAAGGGCAGGGTTATTTACCGGTTTAACCGGGATTTTTCCCGAGTTAAACATATGGAAGAAGCGTGGGAAAAGGATTTTCGCCGAAAATATAATTTCCCAAAAATAAAGTATGAACCTGATATTTGAGGCTTATTCCTGAATGGTCATTTCATCTGGGTTAAAACTGCCGTCAGTGATGAGAAGAAGGGGGATATGTTTGATGTTTTCGATGAAAAAGGCCGGTTTGTGGATAATTTCTATCTTAGCCTAAAAGGGTCTTTATTGGCTGTTCACGAAGGGTTTCTTTATCTTCTGCAGAAGGATGAAGCTGAAAATTTATTTTTAGCCAAATACAAAATCATCGGATGATATTAAATCAACAGGTTTAAAGAGCCTTATTTTCAGCCCATTTATTTTGAATCCTTTTTTCTCTTCTTTACTTCTTCGGCTCTATTCTCCGAAGGAAAAAATCGTCGCTCCCGCTAAAATGTGCTCAGGCTACAACCCCCAAGATAAATCGCGTTAAACAGGAACTTGAAAGTGCCGTGGGGCTGACCGCGGAAAAGGATTTCTGGCCCGAAAAGATAAAGCTTTCCCCGACCAACTTCTGCTTCGATGGCCGCGACAGACCCTTCAAGATAATGTTGCCCTAAAGCCCAACCTGACCTTAACGGCGAAGCTGAATCAAACCAGGCAACAGGTCGGACATTTTTGAGCTGAGCCTCGGGTAAAAGGCGAAAGGCCGGGCTATTATCAAAGAAAACATCAACTAACTCTGGCAAGCCAAAAGCAACGGGATGAAGGTTGTTTACCTTAGCCTGGAGGACAGAACCGGGAAGATAAAATTTTTCCCGGGGCAGGCGTCTCTCTGTCCCGTCAGGTAATTTTTCGGTCAGCGCATCCGCTATTGGTAATTTCAGATGATAGGCTAAAGAGGTGGAAGAGCCAATGGTGATAATAGTCCCCCCCTCGTCGAGAAAAGCCTCGAGCTGGGGAATTGTTTTTTCTACTGTAACTCGACCGACTCGGTCTCGGTATTCGGGCGGAATAAGCTCTAAATTGAGCTGGCCCATACCCCTGAATTCTGGAAAGCCGCCCCTTCCGACAGCCGGAATAGCGCCCGCCGGAAAAATAAGCACATCAAACCTGGCGTTTAAATTGCCCTGGTCTAAAGCTGGCGGATAAACAACTTCAAAGGGAAAAGAAAATTGCTCTAAGAGCCATCTTGTCCAGCCAGAGGTCATGGAGCCGCCATAAACATCCCAGAGGCCAATTCTAGCCGGTTTTATCTTTAAAAGCTCGCCCGAGGGGTTAGACTCAAGACTATAAAAAGTCAGACCCAGCTGCAGGCTGATTTTTTCTAATTCGGCCTTTGTTTCTGGCTTCGAGACAACATAAAAAGCTCCTGCCGGCAAGTTGTGTGACCCTGCCACCATCTGGTTCTTAATTAAATAAATTTCGTGGCCAGAGGAAAGAAGCCGGTTGACAGCTATAACTGAATCATTGACCCGATGGTCAATTAAATAGCCCTTAACCTGTCCAAAGCCGATAATTTTTCCTGCTGGCGGTTTGGCTAAACCTGAGATAACCTCAAAGGGGCCATCAAAACCTTCCAGTAGCCGGTCAAAGGCCACCCCCATCTGATAAGCTAAGGTCCAGCCAGCATTATCGTAAGGCGGTATGGGCGGCCCGCCGGGATAGGCCAGGTCATTCGGATGGTCCTGAGGCTCAAACATCGAAAGAATATGGGGTCGGAAAGCTTGGTTGCACTTGATAACGTAGGAGCCAGCCGGGTAAGTTTTGCCAGCAACGGAAAATTCTTTAGTGGCTCGATGAACTTTGATTCCGTTTTTAATCAAGGCGTTAACGAACTTAGTAGCGGTCAGAAAATCAGCTTGGTCAGAAGGAATGATATAGCCCCTTGGGTCCCGATAGACCGGGTCGTGCAATAATTCGTAGTATTTAGCCGAGGCCGATTGCATCGCTCCCATCCTAACCGCTATCTCGGGTGGAACCTCCTGGGCTTGGCCAGCCTGAGGAGGAGTTTTCTTTTGGTCTCTGGCGATAGCTTCCTCTACGGCCGCAATCCTTTTGGGAGTAATTGTCCAGTGGTCGCGGCTGCCCCGCTCGATTGAATTTTGGCCCATCCGGTAAATATTAAAAAGAAAATTCTCCTTGAGCTTGGCTGCCAAGTCTAAAATTGCTCTATCAGCGGTAATCAGATACTCGATGGTCTGTTTAAAATGCCATTTTTGGGGAGCAACAGGGTAAGGATAATCCCCTTTTGGCAACTGCCGCGAGACGATAAAAGGAATTTCTACAGGCGTTGGATTACCTATGATTTCAGTAAGAATACCGATCATATTGTGGAAATAAGCGGTTGACCTCAGCCCCCCATTCCACCAGGTAGAATAACCGGCGCCAGAACGCATTGTCGCTCCTGGCTTGCCTTCGGCTACGAAGCGGTTATGCATCGCTGCACCGACTAAGTCAACTCCCATCGGGACCAAAGGGTCGAAATGATAATTAAAAGGGTCCCGGAATGGGGCACAAAAAAGCACGGTTCCCGCTGGCCCCGTCTGATGATGGTTATAGACAATTTGGGGGAACCATTCGTGGTAAAGCTGGTAGCAGACAGCTTCGGTTTCAGGCTGAGTAACCATATAAAAATCCCGGTTATTATCATGACCGATGTATTTTTGATACAGACGAGGCAGCCCACTGGTTGACCTTTTTGTCGGGTCAGGATTACGCATGTACCAATCAGCCACCAAATCAAGGCCATCCGGGTTTACGGGAACCGCCAGCAGGATGACATTATCCAGAATACGTTTAGTCTCAGGGTCATTATAGGCTACCATTTGATAAACGAGCTCGATAAGTTGCTGCGAGCCGGCAACTTCAGTTGCATGCAAACCACCGTCAATCCAGACAACGGCTTTACCTTCCCGAGCCAACTGGCGAGCCTGCTGGTCATTTAGCCCCTCGGCCAAAGCCAAGCGTTTAGAGATTTCCTTGTATCTATCCAGATTTTTTTGGTTCTCAGGTGAGGTAATTATGGCCATAATCATTTTCCGGCCTTCGGCGGTTCGACCAATCTCCACTAACTTAAGCCGCGCAGAAGCCTGCTCTAATTTCTGCCAAAAAGTAACCAGCTGCTTGTAATTGGCAAGGTGATAGTCATCACCGATATTAAACCCGAAAAGCTCTTTAAAAGAGGGAACATGTTGAGCCGAAACAGATAAATGCAAAGTTAGCAGGAAAGAAACGAAAAAGAGGGCGGTTATTAAGACCTTGCTTCTTGGCTTCATCCTTCCTCCTTTTATCTTAATTGATTTCGTCTTATTCCTATTTGCGGCTAAAATCAAATTTATTGGGCCTCCTCTTTATATCTTCTTTTGTTATCTTGGTAATTGACTTTGTTTTGTCTCCTCCTTAGTCCCGATTATTTTTCTGCTGCCTTTATTCAGCTTTAGTCTGCGCTCTTTCGTCTTATCAACTTGTTTTTTTCTTTTTTAAACCAGCAAATTTAAAAGGCAACCATTTATTTGCTCCGGCCAGGGATTAACGAATTTCCAAAGAAAGCAACTCATCGTCCCTGATTACCGCTATAGTTGAAAGCTCGGTTGTCCCCACCTTGAGGCTTATCCGATATTCGCCCGAGGGAGCCGGTACAGTGATATATCTTGGGTCAAAACCGCCGAATCCTCTTGCTTGGGCCATTCTTTCTTCCAGCGCCTTTCTTTCGGCCTCACTTCTTTCCTGGCGAATCATCATATTCCAGAGGATTCGATGCAAACCGGGTGCGCTCTCGCCATTAATTTCGTTAATCAGCCTATCTCCTTTCCAGACCTGAATCTTAACCTCACCCTGAGCCTTAACTTTGAGATGGTAATAGATGCTTACCGCGTTGGGCTCGCTTTCTCCGTTAAAATTAGCTGAACTCGAATGGGGTGTTCGGTTAACGACCCAGCGAATCTTGGGCTCGATAGAATAAAGATAAATATTTTTAGCCAGTACTTCCGGCGTCATTTGTTCTAACGGCGTAATATCGGCGATAAAAATGCTTCGCCCATGAGTCGCGACAATCAAATCTCGGTCGCGGGGATGGATTTTCAAATCATGAACCGGTTGCGTCGGTAGATTATTCTTCATCTTAAACCAGGTCTTGCCGCCATCTAAGGTCACGTGAACTCCGAGGTCAGTGCCGACAAAGAGCAAATTAGGATTGCGGGGGTCTTCACAGACGACATTAATCGATTCCTGGGGGAGATTGCCCGCAATCGAGACCCAGGTTTCACCATAATCAGTGGTTTTATACAGGAATGGCCTAAAATCATCATGACGGTAGCCCGTAAAGGAAAGATAAGCTGTGCCCGCATAATGGTTAGAAGCCGCCACCCGGCTTACCCAATAGTTAGGATTTCCAGGAATGCGGTCGTTAAGCTTTTTCCAATTTTTTCCCGCATCGCGGCTAACCCAAACATTACCATCATCAGTACCAACCCAGAGGACGCCCGCTTCTAAAGGAGATTCATCAATAGTGGTAATAGTGCAATATTGAATGTTACCGTCACCCCCCTTTCCTGTGGGCAATTTGGTCGGGTCATTGGTCGTCAGGTCCGGGCTTATTTCTTCCCAATACTCACCGCGATAGGGCGAACGAAGTAAAATGTTAGCGCCATGGTAAATAACATCACTGTTATGCGGCGAAACTAAAATCGGAGCACACCAATTCCAACGCAGGTCACGGCGTTTCTGCTGATAGGAGATGTTTTTTCTTTCGCCGCTTACTAAATCAATTCTTTGGATCGCTCCAAACTGGGATTCGTTATAAAGAAAGCGATTTGTCTTGCGGTCAAAGACATTGTACATACCGTCTCCGCCGCCAACGGTTTCCCAATCTTCTAACTTAATTGGGCCTCCTCCTCTCTTCGTGCTTGGCCCTTTGGCTGAGCCATTATCCTGCATTCCTCCGGCTACGTTATAGGGGTAAGACATGTCAAAATCAACCGCGTAGAATTGGCCTAAAGGGAGATTATCGGGATGATACCAATTTTTGCCGCCGTCGAAAGTAATGCCCATGCCGTGGTCAAACCCTAACAGCATATGGCGACTGTCTCGAGGGTCAATCCAGAGGGCATGGTTATCGCCACCAAAATTAAAAGCCCTTGAGTTCCAGCTTTTTCCCCCATCCTTAGTTTCATACATTCCGACCGAAAGAACGTAGACGTGATTTTCATCATTGGGGTCAACAGCGATTCGGCCATAATAATAACCTGGCGCGCCGCCAATACTCTGTTTTTCCGGGCTAATTTTCCGCCAGGTTTCGCCACCGTTGTCGCTGCGGTAGACTTCGCCGTCGACCATCCCCTGACTTGATTTCCCGGCCAAAATTTCCTGCCACCTGTCCTCAGGACTCATTCCCGGTTTATTAGCGTTTTCAATGCAGGCGTAAACTATTTTTGGGTTCTTGGGATAAACAGCCAGCCCTATGCGGCCGAGAATACCTCCAGGAAGACCGTTACTCAGCTTTTGCCAGGTTTTGCCGCCGTCAATTGTCTTATAGATTCCGCTTCCCGGTCCGCCCAACATGTAAGTCCAAGGCTTTCTCAGCCGGTCGTAAGTCGCGGCATAAAGGATATCAGGATTGACCGGGTCAATGGCGACTTCGATGACCCCAATATGTCGGCCGTCGAGAACCAGGCTCAAAACTTTTTGCCAGGTTTTGCCGCCATCTGAGGTTTTATAAAGCCCCCGTTCTTCATTGTCTGAATAAAGATGACCAATGGCCGCTACGTAGACTATATCTGGATTTTGAGGATGGATAACTATCCGGCCGATATGATGTGAATCTTTTAAGCCCATATTCTGCCAACTCTGGCCACCATCCGTCGATTTATAAACCCCGTCTCCCCAATAGGTACTGCGGGAATTATTAGCCTCTCCTGTTCCCACCCAAACAATATTATGGTCCGTAGGCGCGCAGGCCACCGCTCCCAAGGAGAAAACAGCCTCTTTATCGAAAAGAGGCTCAAATGTCTGGCCGTTGTTAGTTGTTTTCCAAAGACCACCTGTGGCCGTCGCGGCGTAAAAAACATACGGGTCTTGGGAAGAAACAGCAAAATCCACAAATCGACCGCTGGGCCTGGTTGGGCCGATAGAACGATAGGTAATGGTCCTTAGCCAATCGCTTATTCTCTCCGTTGATGTTGGCTGGGCCTCAAGCGCCAAAATAAAACCGGCCAAAAATCCAAGAAGAAAAAAAGTAGAAAAGAGAAGAAAATGGCGGCTTCGCCAAGAATAGAAAGTCCTCATCTTGACCTCCTTAATTAATGCCTATTTATATGAAGCAGGCGAAAAAAATGAAGCAACGGCGCTCATTATAGCGACCGATAAATTATCGCAACTCCTTAGCCAATGTCAACGCGAACCCTTTTTTCTTAAAAGTGTGGACTTAATTAGCTTTGTGTCGGTTGGCTCTCGTTTCGGCCAGGGGTTTCGTGCCGTCGATATTTTCGTCAGCTATTAATCAAAACAAATTAAGGCTGCTTCAGCCGAGGTATGTTCCAGATGGCTCAATCTTAACGATTCCCAAAAGCCCCCAGAGGCCGGTTAATCTTAGCCAGGTAGTTTTCTTAAGAATATTTTTTCTTGAAGAGGAAATAGGCTGGAAGACCGAGAAGGACAGTGAAAATAGCAATGAGCGAAGGGCCTGGGCTTTGGAGAAAACCAAGAGAAAGAATACTAAGAGCCGCCAGCATATAAATAAGCTGAGCTATAGGGAAGCCCGGCAGTCGCAAATTATTTCCCGGCTGACGGCGCAACTTAAAAACTCCGGCCACGGCCAAAATAGGGAAAATACCTAAGGAAAATCCCATGTAAGTCAGGATGTGTTCAAAGGTTCCAGAAAGGGCAATAACAATGGCAATAATCGCTTGGAGCAAAATAGAAAGCGAGGGCACCCTTGTTTTGGGGTTGACCATAGAGGCGAAGGAAAAGAAAAGACCGTCTTTGGCCATAGCATAATAAACTCGCGGTCCTAAGATAATAAATGCGCTCAGAGAAGAAAAGAGGGCGAAGGCGATTAACAATGAAACAAACCTCTCCCACGAGGGGCCAAGGAGCTTACCGGCCGCTGCGCCGCCCACGGAAATCACTCCTTTCATTTCTTCTGGGGGGAGGGAATAAAGGTAGAAAAGATTAAGGCCCAGATAAAGAATAATGACTGCGGTGGTGCCTAAAAGAAGGGAAAGAGGAAGATGCCTTTGCGGTCGCTTTATTTCCGAACCCACGTAAGCCGAGGCATTCCAGCCGGAATAGGCAAACATGACCCACATCAAGGAAAGCCCGATTACTTTTAAAGAAGCAAAAGAGAGGGATTTCGGCTCATTGACCCCAAGATTGCCCCAATCGCCCCGGGCACTGGCAAACCCGAGACATATCAGAACTATAATTAAGCCAATTTTCCCGAGCGTTAAAATATTCTGCACCTTAGCCCCGAGAGATATACCCCTAAGGTGAATTAAAGTGAAAAATAAAATAATAATTATAGCGATAATTTTTTTGGCCAACCCCGCTGAAATAATCAGACCTAAGTCAGATGGTTGATTAAGCTGAGGGATAGTCCTGGCTAAATACTCACTGAAGCCGATGGCCGAGGCGGCGATGGGCGCCGAGAAACCCACAAAAAAGGAGACCCAGCCGCTTAAGAATCCAGCTAAGGGATGGAAGAGGCGGGAGAGAAAAACATATTCGCCCCCGGCGTGGGGGAAGGCGGCGCCTAACTCGCCATAACTAATGGCGCCACAAAGAGCGATTATTCCACCAATACCCCAGAGAAGAAGCATCAGAAGGGGGTTTTGGAGGTCACGAAGGAGAAGGCCAGAGGTGGTAAATATGCCTGCTCCAATCATGTTGGCAATAACGATGTTGGTCAAAGAAAAGAGCCCTAATTTTTTTTCTAATTCCACGGCTTGCTTGGTCCCGTTCATGTTTCTCTCCTTGGCTGTTTTTTTACCTTATGCTAAATTCGTCTCCACGGTCAAGCCTTCCTTTGTATTTGTGTAAAGAAGAAGATAACTGTCTCGCTCTTGTATCCTGAATATTGGCTGTTTTCCCTAAAAGAGCTCTTCTATACGAGGAAAAGAGAGTTATTATGTAGTCTTAACTTAGGGTTCTTTTCTTAGAAGGAGGATAGACCCCGTCAAAAAAATCCTCAATATCCATGATAACCTAGCTCTGAAACCACCGCCCTTTTCCAGGCTGAGTCGTCAGTGCGTTGACAAAAAAGAAAGAAATTTCTTAAGATGGAGGGAAATAACTTATGGACCGATGAGGAGGTGCGAAGTGAGAAAGGCAAGGCAGTTCGCAAGAGCGGCTTTATTTCTTTTTTCTTGGGGAATTTTGTTTTCGGCTTTTGTCGGCCAGGAGGTTCACCGCGATGTACCTTATGTTCCTTCTCCACCTGAAGTCGTCGAGGAAATGTTACGCTTAGCCCAGCTCAAGCCAGGCGATATTCTTTATGATTTAGGCTGTGGGGATGGCCGGATTGTAGTGGCCGCGGCTCAAAAAGCCGGGATAAAAGCCATTGGCATAGATATTGACCCGGAAAGAATTGAGGAGAGCTGGCAGAATGCGCGACAGGCCGGGGTGACCAACCTGGTGGAATTTCGCCAGGGCGATTTGTTTACGGCTGATATTCACGACGCCTCGGTAGTGACTTTATATCTTTTAACTTACGTTAATCTGAAGTTGCGGCCAAAACTCCTCAGCGAGCTTAAGCCGGGAACGAGGCTTGTTTCTCATAACTATGCTATGGATACTTGGAAGCCAGACCAGACAACAACGGTCGTCGTTGATGATAGCGTTCATACGGTTTATTTCTGGGTGGTGCCAGCAAACCTTACTGGAACTTGGCAATGGAGCTTGCCTTTAAACCAGAGGAAAGTGGATTGCCGCCTGGAGGTAGACCAGCATTTTCAGTGGTTCCAAGGGAAGTTGACAGTTGGTCGGGATACAGTGGTAATTCAAGAGACGAAACTGGATGGACCAAAAGTTAATTTTCAGGCGGTTTTAGCGGACCGAAACCAGAGAATCGTCCTCGATTTTTCGGGCCAGGCTCAAGGAGACCAAATCACAGGCACGGCAATAATTAAAAGCAACAATGGTGAAGAGAAAATTACCTGGAAGGCAACCCGTGACCCAAAAACTAAGAAACCCCTTGATACTGGCGAGTCAAACTGACAGAAATGTTCTTCTTGGGCTTGCGGCAAATAGCTTAATACCTTATTATTACCGAAAAGTGCTCTTAAAAATAGTTTATAGATAGTTAGTCTTCAGAACAACGGCTGCAATTTTACCCCTAAGATTTTGCACCTGGGAAAATATAAGAGGAGTGAGTTAAATTATGAAAAATTTTGAAATAGGCAAGGAGGCTGTCCCTAACTGGAAGAAATGGTTGATTGCTGCCCGCCCCTGGGCTCTGCCTGCCTCAACCATTCCAGTCGGCCTGGGAACTCTTTTGGCTATAACCGTGGGTAAAAGTCAGTTTCATTGGGGGAGATTTCTTTTAGCTCTTTTGGCCATGGTTATCCTTCATTTTGCGGCTAACATGCTCTCCGATGTTCATGATTACCGGCGGGGTTTGGACCGGGAAGTAACGCCGGTGAGCGGCGCGATCGTCCGGCAGTGGCTGTCTTCAGCCGCGGTCTTAAGAGCTGCTAGCGGGCTTTTTATTTTTGGCTCCCTTTTAGGAATCATCCTGGTTCTCATGACTGGCCCGACTCTTTTGTTTATTGGTTTAGTAGGCG
The DNA here is from genome assembly GCA_964627255.1 of uncultured Eubacteriales bacterium. Taxonomy (GTDB): domain Bacteria; phylum Acidobacteriota; class Aminicenantia; order Aminicenantales; family CALLJL01; genus CALLJL01. The sequence goes on along the minus strand of CAZVIN010000039.1, from coordinate 13,991 downwards.
TTGCCGTCGGCGCCAATTATCATTACCTAAAAGCCAGAGCCTTAGGCGACTTAGCTGTTTTTCTTAATTTTGGAGTTTTAGGGTCTATGGGAGCCTGGGTCGTTCAGACAGAAAAGTTTTCTTTTTGGCCAGGGTTGTGGGCTATTCCTCAGGCTCTTTTAGTGGTCGCTATTCTCCACGCCAATAACTGGCGCGACACCGTGACGGATAAAGAAAAAAAAGTCTTCACTGTGGCCTCTTTGTTAGGTGACTCGGGCTCGCTGAGCTATTATGGCCTTTTGCTTTTTGCCCCTTTTTTCCTTTTTCTTGTTTATATTTTTATTCCCCGCCTTCTGGTGCGTTCTTTGCCGGCCCTTCCTCTAACGTTACTTTTAGTTTTGTTCGGCCTTCCAGCTGCTATTTCTCTGTGGAGACGAGCTAAGAGACGCCATGCTCCTCTAAGGCCTTTGGATTTTATCACCCTCGATGGAGCCACGTCCCAGTTTAACTGGCTTTTTGGTCTTCTTTCGCTCGCTGGCTTAGGCTTGGATTTGCTGTTTCGCTACCTATAGCCTTATGCCACTTCTCCTTGGGCTAACACTTATAACTTGCCTATCTTTTTTTTCTTTGTTTCATTTCCATCATGCGGGACTGAATAGTTTTTGGGGCTGGATGATTGGCCAGCTTATTTTTCTTAACGGCTTCGTTTTTCTTTCTGACCCCAAGAAGTTCAAGCTGTGGTTAGAAGATTTTCGGGGGCGGCTGGGCTTAAAAATCGTTATTGGTTTGGTAGCTTCCATCATCCTTTATGTGATTTTTTACTTTGGTCGTTTTTTCCTCGGCCTGCTCCGCTCAGATACTTTGGAGCAAATTCACGGCGTGTATAGTTATCGGGAGGGCATGACCAGCTGGCAGCTTGGCCTGTTGTTGAGCTTAATTATCGGCCCAGGGGAGGAGATCCTCTGGAGGTGGTTTCTTCAAGCAGAATGGAGCAAGCTGGTCGGCAGGTTTCCCAGTTTTTTAATGGTAACTGGCTTTTATACCCTTGTCCATTTTTCCACCAAAAACTATGCTTTGGTCCTGGCCGCCTTTGTCTGCGGCCTTTTCTGGGGACTTCTGTTCCTTCGCTTTAGGTCTATTGTGGTCAATATGGTCTCCCATTCTCTCTGGGACCTGGTTATCTTTGTCCTCTTACCTCTCTCTTAAATCGCTATTATTAACAAAATTTAGGCAAAAATCCTTACCCCTCATTTTCGAGACTTAAGGCAAAAGGAAGCGGTCAATTTTCAGGGAATGTCACAGTAATTCCTCATAATTCTTATGGCGCAGAAAGTTGGGCAGGTTAGATTCGGTACTGGAGCGTGACTAGAAGAAAGAGCTTTCAGCTCCACTGAAAGCGAAAACTAAAGAGAGCCCTTTCTTAACTTTCCTAAGGGGAAGCGAAGGAGAAGGCGATATTTGGGAAATGGTTTACTCAAAATTTTATAGCTTCTTGTTTTTAAAAGAAATACTGCCGGTAAAAGCCCCCTAAATCAGCACACTTTTTACGGAAGAGCCTCATTCCTCTTGACAAGGGAGCACCTCTTCAGGTTAAGTAAAAGGTCGCCTAATTCTAAAGGTTATTTTAAATGAGGAGGAATTTTTAGATGAAAATCATAATTTTTGGTGGCTCTGGAGCCATCGGCCGGGCCTGTGCCTGGGATTTAGCTAAGTGCCCCGAGGTCGAAAAAATTGGGCTCGTCGGCCGAAGAAGAGAAGCCTTGACCCGAATTCAAAATTGGGTTGGTAGCCCGAAGATTGAAGTCCATGTAGCTGATATTTTGGACCGAAGGGAGGCCCAGAAACTAATGCGGGCTTACGACGTGGGAATTATTTCTGTCCCTGATAGAAAGACGAGTTATAGCTTGATGCACAGTGCCGCGGAGATCGGCTTTAGCGTCGTGGATAACCTCGAAGAATTTCACCGGCGTCCAGATGCTTATGAAACAGAAGGTCTTGAGGTGCCAGGGGGAATGTCCCTAAACGATTATGGCGATTGGATTGACGCTAAAGCCAAAGAAACAGGCGCCACAATCCTGGATGGGATGGGTTTTGCTCCTGGTTTAAGCAACATTACGGTGGGCGAAGGAATACGCAAGCTCGACCGAGCCGAAAAAGCAGTAGCTCGAGTTGGTGGCATTCCCTCTAAGGAAGCAGCCCAGCGCCATCCTCTGCGCTACATGATTACCTGGGCCTTTGAGCATGTATTACGAGAATACATGGTGCGGCTGAATATAATCAAAAACGGGAAGGTCACTGAAGTGCCAGCGTTGATTGACCGAGAGCGTTTCCGGTTTAATCGTTTTGGCCAAGATGAAGAACTGGAGTGTGCGGTAACGCCAGGCATGCCCAGCTTTATTTTTACCCGGCCAGGACTTCAAGAATTTGCCGAAAAAACCATCCGCTGGCCGGGCCACTGGGAAGGCGTAGACGCCCTTAAGGAAATAGGCTTTCTTGACCTCGAGCCGGTGGAATTTCAGGGAACAAGAATAGTGCCCCGTCAGTTCCTGCTGCATCTTATTCGGCCTAAACTGCTGCCCCGAGAGGGGGAGACGGATGTCTGCGTGATGTGGAACACAGTTACTGGCTTAAAAAACGGCCGACCCACCCGCATCGATTATTATATGTGGGATGTGGCTGACCGCCAATACGGTCTCTCCTCGATGGCCCGCGTTACGGGCTTTCCTCAGGCCATAGGGGCTTTTTTCTTGGGTAAAGGATTGATTAAAGAAAAGGGCATTGTCGCGCCGGAGGACGCCATTTACGGCGAAGTCTATTCTCAGTTCATGGCCGAACTCGAAAAGAGGAACATCCGGATTCTGGAGGAAATGACGGAGGTGAAGTAATTCAGAAGAAGCCAAGGAAGACCGCCGAGTTAGATTGGCTTCAGGTTAGCGTTTTCTTTTTGGCCCTTTTTTGGTATGAAAGAAAAATCGGTCGATTAACCTTGATTCAGGCCAAAATACACTCAAGAAAGCGAAGTGTTCAAAGAAAATTTTCCGGTTGTGGTCTGTCTAAGCTTACGTAGAGCCCTGATTTCCAATTGCCGGATTCTTTCCCGGGTTAACCCGAACCGTCGTCCTACTTCCTCTAAGGTATGCTCCTCGCCATCTTCCAGTCCGAAGCGGAGCCGAATAATTTCTGCTTCTCGGGGCGGTAAGAGCGCTAGAGCCGACCAAAGTTTTTCCTTAAGGTCATTTTGATAAGTTTGAAAGACCGGAGAAAGAAGCTTTCCGTCCTCCACAAAATCAACAATTTGCGTTTCACCGTCTGAGCCCACTGGTGTGTTTAGGGAAATTGGTTCCACAGTTTGGGCCAAGACCTCGTTTAATTTTTCAAGAGGCATGCGGAGACGACGGGCCAAATCTTCATTCTTAGCTTGGCAGCCCTTTTCTTGCAGGATTTGTTGGGACGCTCGGTTTAGCCGGTGCAGAAGTTCGGTGAGATGGACAGGAAGACGAATAGTGCGGGCCTGGTCAGCGATTGCCCGGTTAATCGCCTGGCGTACCCACCATGTTGCGTAGGTCGAAAAGCGATAGCCCCGCCGGTAATTGAATTTGAGCGCGGCGCGCATCAAGCCAATATTACCTTCTTGGATCAGGTCAAGAAGGGGTAGACCCCGATATTGATATTTCTTAGCAATAGAAATAACTAACCTAAGGTTTGCTGCCACTATGTCTTGAATTGCCTGCTCCATCATTTTCTGTCCTCTTTTAATCCCCTGAAGAATAGCTAAGATTCTCTGGGTCTTCCGGCGGCTAACCATAATTTCTAAGGTTTCTTCGATGGTCTTGACTAAAAAGGCCTTCATTTCTGGTCTTAGATGGAGAGAGTTAAAGAGGTGAATCATTCGGCAAACAATCCGAGCACGGCGAAATCGATAACGACGGTTCCTGGGCAAGGACTGGAGTTGAGTATTAAGTCTTTTAAGCGTCGATAAGGAAGTGAGAATTTGGCGGCGAAATTGCGATAGCGAGCCATCTCCCTTGGTGCGATTATATGGTTCGAACCAAAGATAAATGGTCTCAGGATGGCGACGCCATTGTTTTTCCCTTTTGATAAACTCCGCCCAAGAAAGAGGCGTGTGAACCAAGGCTTTGATGATAAGCTTTTCCCCTTTTTCCTTTTTCCGGGCTAAATCGACTTCTTCTTGTGGCTTCAAAAGGGGGACATTTCCCATTTCTTCCATGTAGAGCTGGAGAAGATTGGGCTCTTCTGGCTCTTGTCTTTTTCTTTCTTCCACAGGCTTATTAGAGAAAAGCCAGGGAGTAAATTCTTTCTGCGAGTATTCCTCACTTGTTAACTCCAAATCTTTATCCATCAAGTTTTTTTCGGCCTCAAACGAGGCCATATCTTCACCCGAAAAGCTGATTTCTTGGTTATAGTATTTCATGGGACCTCCATATCTCCTATTAATTATATCGGAAAAGTAAAATATAAAGCAAGTCAAAATTGCTGGCTGGAATAATTAATAGGAGGGAAAGGAGGGGAAAACGGAGGGCATCTCACTCCTGTCCAGCCAGCCAAACAGGAGATCATTTTATTTTTAGCATATAATGCAAAGAAAATCAATAGGTTGCAGATTTATCGCTGAAAATGGTGGCAGTTTCATTATGGCCTTGAGCCAAGCTTCTTATTTCAATTTAACACCAATTTTGGCGAAAATATGATAAAATCAGGGCTAAAAGAGCGATGGTTAATAGTAATCAGTTAAGGAAAAAAAGGGGGGCTTCGATTAAAGATAGACGGCGCGAGCCTCGGCTCAAGATGGAAGTAAGAACCAAGATAAGGCTAATCAGTCCTGAAAAGATTGCCGACAATGCTGGGCCCAAGGAGTTATGGGCTTTTACTTCTGAAATTTCAGCCGGAGGAACCAGAATTCTCGTGCCGGTTGAATTCAAGCCAGGAGATCAGGTAGATTTACAGCTTTTCTTGTCTCGGATAAGGAAAGCTATTAGATTAGAAGCCACAGTGAGATGGCAACAAATGACTCAGGTTAGCGGTCTCTATGAAACCGGTTTCGAATTCACCAAGATATCACCCGTGGATAAATTAGCTTTAATGGAATTTCTTTACCTTGACCGAAGTCAGAAAAAAAAAAAGGAGGCGAGGTTTGATTTCATCACGAGAAACGCTTTTGGCTTTTGCTTGGGGTTTGTTTTTCTTCGGATTTTTTAGCCTCTGCCTGACAAACTCCGGGCAAGAAAGAACGGAAAAGCCCATCCTCCATGGTAAACACTGGGTGGCCATAACAGGAAAACCACTTGCGGCCACGACCGGGGCCATGATTTTTGCCCGGGGAGGGAATGCCGTTGACGCTGCCTGCGCCATGTTGGCGGCGGTCTGTACCATGCATGATGTCCTGAGCTGGGGAGGGGAAACTCAGGCCCTAATTTATAACCCGCTAACTAAGAAGGTTATCGCGGTTAATGCCCTGGGTGTAGCCCCAACTGGAGCCACCTCCGATTTTTACCAAAAAAGAGGCTACCAATATCCGCCCCCTGACGGCCCACTTTCCGCGGTGACGCCTGGAACGCCTGGGGGCCTGATGGTGATGTTGGCAGAATTGGGGACGATGAGCCTGAAAGATGTTTTAGAGCCGGCGATTCAGATGGCCGAGGGTTATCCGATAGAAAAAGATACGGCCGACAGGATTGAAAAGGATAAAGAAAAAATAAAGCAGTGGCCCTATTCTAAGGCAATTTTTCTGACTCACCCGGGTGAAAGTCGTGAAGCCCCCTGGCCAGGCGAGGTCTTTCGTCAACCAGAATTGAAAGAAACGCTGCTCAAGCTAGTGGAGGCGGAGCAAAAAGCTTTGGCGGCAGGGAAAGGCCGGAAAGAGGCCATTTATGCTGCCTATGACCGCTTTTATCGCGGCGATATTGCTCGGGAATTTGTCCGAGGTTGCCAGGAACAAGGCGGTCTTATCACTTTGGAAGATTTGGATAAATGGCAGGTTTATCTTGAAGAACCGGTCATGACCACTTACCGGGGAATTGAAGTTTATAAGCTTAATTGCTGGGTTCAAGGGCCGGTGATGCTCCAGGCACTCAACATGTTGGAAAACTTCGACCTCAAAGCAATGGGCTATAACAGCGCCCAATATATTCATACGATTTATCAGGTGATGAATTTAGCCTTTGCTGACCGCGATTTTTATTATGGCGACCCTTATTTTCCGCCCGAGGAACCGATCAAAGGACTTCTTTCTAAGGATTATGCGCGTGAGAGAATTAAGCTTATTAATTGGGAAGCTAATGACCCGGAGGTTAAACCTGGTGACCCCTATCCTTATGAGGGGAAAAAGAATCCCTTCCTTCATTATTTAGAAAAATGGTCTAACCGAAAATTCTTAGAAAAAAATAAAGGCCAGTCAGGCCAGATAGAAGAAAGTTTTTGGCGAGGAACAACCTCCATTCAGGCCGCCGATGAAGCTGGGTGGGTAGTCTCGGTAACTCCGAGTGGCGCCTGGATCCCCTGCGTTGTCGCCGGCCGGACCGGAATTGGGATGAGCCAGAGGGCCCAAAGTTTTGTCCTGGAGGAGGCCGAGAATCCCTTTAACGTCATCGATCCAGGCAAAAGACCGCGGGCGACGCTAACTCCTGGTTTGGCTTTAAAGGATGGTCGGCCCTATCTTTCTTTTGCGGTCCAGGGTGGCGATACCCAAGACCAAAATCTGCTTCAATTCTTTCTCAATATTGTTGAATTCGGGATGAATGTGCAACAGGCCTGCGAGGCGCCTAATTTTAATAGTTTTCAGATGCGCAGCTCCTTTGACCAGCACGATTGTTCTCCTGGAAGAATCGAGCTTAACGAAAAAACACCAGCCGAAGTGAGAGAAGCCTTAACTCGCATGGGCTATAAATTAACTTTTAGGCGCTACACTTCTGGCCCGATCAATGCCATCTATTTTGACCATAAACATGGCACTTTTTGGGGCGGCTCGAGTAACTACGGCGACGACTACGGCGTCGTCTGGTAAAAAAATTAGGCAAAAAAAATTAATTTTAAGGAGGTAGAGAGGTGGTTAGATTGAGGCTAAAAGTTTATGCCAGAATTGCTACCTATTTTGTCCTCTTTTCGTTTTTATGGCTTCCGCCTCTAACCGGAGGTGAGCAAAAAACCTATCGCTTATTAACTACTGAGACCTTTATGGAAATGGAAGCAATCAGTAATCCCTCTATTTCGCCTGATGGGAAACAAATAATCTTTGCCCGTTCCTGGGTAGATAAAATGAACGACCAGACTCGCTCCAACCTTTGGCTGGTAGACATAGAAGGCAAAAGAGTGCGAGAGCTCACCCACGGCAATTGGCGAGATTTTTCGCCTGTTTGGTCGCCAGATGGGCGAAAGATTGCCTTTCTTTCCGAGAGGGATGGCTCGACCCAAATTCATGTCATGTGGCTTGATACTAAAGAAGTCGCCCAATTAACCCATCTTGAAAGGGCGCCCAGCTCTCTTACCTGGTCGCGTGACGGCAAGCAGCTCGCCTTTACCTATTTTGTACCTGATAATAACCCTATTCTGCCGATTAAACTTCCGCCGCGGCCGGAAGGAGCAAAATGGGCGGCACCGGCGGTGATTATTGACCGTCTTTCCTGGCGCTCGGATGGCCGCGGCCCCCTGCCGAAGGGTAATACTCATATTTTTACGATTAATGCTGAGCTGGGCGGTACTCCCCGCCAAATTACTACCGGAGATTATTCCCATAACAACCCGGTATTTTCCGCTGACGATAGCCAGATTTATTTCTCGGCGATTCGTAAGCCAGAGGCCGAATATCAGATGGGCGATTCAGAAATTTATGCGGTTGATTTGAAGACCTTGGAAATTAAGGCCCTGACCGACCGCAAAGGTCCTGATTCTAACCCGATTGTTTCTCCAGATGGTCAATGGGTTGCCTATACCGGATATGATGACCGCAACTATACCTCTCATCTTTCCAGCCTTTATTTAATGAACAAAGATGGCGGGGCTAAAAAACTCTTAGCGGGCAACCTGCCCAGTTCGCCGGCTGGTATAACCTGGGCTCCAGATAATACCGGTGTTTATTATTTAATGGCCGAGAAGGGTGAGTCCAACCTATATTTTGTTTCTCTTGACGGCCAAATTAAAAAAATTACTCAGGGAGTGCAGTATGTTTCTGATATTTCCATAGCTCAAAATGGCCAAGTGGCAGCTGTCATCTCCACCTTTCACCGGCCAGGGTATTTGATAACTTTCAACCTCAAACAGCCGAGCGCGGTTAAGGAATTAGTGGATGTCAATCTGGATGTCCTGGAAGGCGTGAAGCTGGGTGAGGTAGAGGAACTTTGGTTTAAATCGTCCGATGGCTTGATGATTCAGGGATGGCTGATTAGGCCGGCGGAGTTTGAGCCCAACCAAAAATATCCCTTCGTTCTTTGGATTCATGGTGGACCGTGGGCGATGTATAACGTCGCTTTCAACTGGGAATGGCAGAATTTCGCGGCTAACGGCTATGCTGTCCTCTACACTAACCCCCGCGGCAGCACTGGTTATGGTCAGGATTTTGTTAACGGTATTCAGTTTGCCTATCCAGGTAAAGATTATGATGACTTGATGGCTGGAGTTGACACCGCTTTGGCCAAAGGTTTTATCGACCCCGATAACCTATTTGTCTGCGGAGGTAGCGGCGGAGGAGTCTTAACAGCCTGGATTGTCGGCCATACTGACCGCTTCCGGGCCGCCGTCTCCATGCGGCCAGTTATCAACTGGCATTCCTTTGTAGGCACGACTGACGGTCATATGTGGTACCGGCAATTCCAGAAGTACCCTTGGGAGGACCCGCTGGAATATGCTTTGCGCTCGCCGCTCCATTATGTCGCCAACGTTAAGACCCCAGTAATGATTATGACAGGCGAAGCCGACCTCAGGACGCCCATTGGCCAGAGCGAAGAGTATTATCGGGCTCTTAAAATGCTTAAAAAGGAAACGCTTCTTGTCCGGATGCCGGAGGAATACCATGGCTGGAGGCGGCCGTCGCATCGTTTGGCTCAGCAGCTTTATCTTATGGCCTGGTTTGAAAAATATCGGATGAAACCGGGAAAGGAAAATAAGGAATAAGCTAAAGGATAGCTGATTTTTTGTGTTAATCGCGAAAGTTTGTCTTCAAAAAAGGTAGTGCGAAGCAGGGAAGGAAGGAAGGAAAAAGAAGAAAGAAGGAAAAAAGAAAGAATCCCTGAAAAGGACCTAATTTTTTTGTTTGGTTGAAAAATAAATGAGCGGAGGTGAGGACCAAGAAAAAGCTAAGATGAAATTAGGGGCAAATGAGAAATAAGGGAAATCATTTTTAGGTAAAAGAAATAACTTAGGGAGAAGAAAATGGCTTTTATTAAGGTAAGAAGGCAAAGTAATTATTTAATTTTGATATTTCTGCTGGCCATTTTTTTTCTGCCGACAATCTTTTTTGGCCAGAGAACGGGTTATAGCCGTGAGGAAATGGTCCGGCGGCGCCTGGTCTTGATGGAAAAAGTCAAAGATGGCTTGGTCATTCTATTTTCAGCCGTCATGGAGCACCCGGCCGCCCATTTCCGTCAGGATAACGACTTTTTCTATCTAACAGGAATTGAAGATAAGAATGCCATCCTTGTCCTTCTCCCAAGAACAAAGGAAGCAGTTCTTTTCTTGCCGCGTCAGACTCCGAGAGAGGAAATGATGGAAGGGCCAAACTGGTTAAAAGAGGCCAATAATGCGGAGCGCCTTGGTTTAACCCGCGTCGCCGAGCTGAGCGAGTTTGAAGAATTTTTGGCTCGCAACATAAGCCGGGTTGAGCCCAAATTTTATCTCCGGTTATCTCCCTCCGATCAGGTAGATATGAGCCGTAACGAAACCAGGATTTTTACCGCCAGGAAAAACAGAATTCATTATAACGACCAGATTTCCCTGGATGAGCATAGAATTAATAAACTCCGCGAAAGGTTTCCTACGGTTGAATTTCGGGACCTGGCTTCCCTTATTGACGAAATGAGGCTGATAAAAACCGATGAGGAGATAGCCATTTTAAGACGGAATGGCCGACTTTCGGCCGAGGCAATAAAGCAAGCTATGTTAGCCTCGCGTCCTGGAGTTTACGAGTATGAGATTGAGGCGGCGGCAGTCTATTATATTTTAAAAGGCGGGGCTCGTGGCCCGGCTTATGCGCCAATTATTGGCTCCGGGCCGAATACTTGTATCCAGCACTACAATAAGAATTCGCGGCGGGTGGAGGCAGGGGACCTAATTTTGATGGATTTTGGCGCTGATTTAGACCAGCTTTGTATGGATATTACTCGTACCTGGCCTGTATCCGGGAAGTTTAGCCCGGAGCAAAAAGAGGTTTATGAGATTGTGCTCACAGTGGAGAAGGCTTGCCTTGAAGCTTATCGGCCGGGAATTACGGCGGAAGATGTAAGGCAACATGTGGAGAGAGTGTTGAAAGAAAAAAAGATGGATGGACGGGGCTTAAGGGGCGGAATTGGCCATTACGTTGGCCTTTCGACTCACGATGTTGGCCCGGCCGGTGTGCCGCTGCGGCCCGGAATGGTCTTTGCTATTGAGCCCGCTCTTTATTATCCAGAAAGAAATATCGGGATTAGAATCGAGGACACAGTCCTTATTACCGCTGAGGGCTGTGAAGTTTTAACCCAAGACGTGCCCAAGGAAATCGAGGCCATTGAAAGACTTCTGGCGCAGAGACCAGCAATCAAGTAGAACTCACTTTATCCCGGTATGTTACCTGTTTTCTCGAAATCTTTCATTCAACGCCAAAAGGCCAAAGAGGCAGGAAAAAGTTTGATTCTAATCGCTAAGGAAGGAAGGAAAGAAAAGAGCTTTTTTTCTGAAGCCCCATCGGGGTGGCGTTCTTTAAAAGCCCCAAATTCATCAAAGATAGAAAGGCCAAGCATTTATTCGTATCATTTCCTTCGCCCTTGGAAAGGAGTTATCTGCCTATGTCCACGGCTGTCTTAAGACTTAAGCATCAAGTTTGCCTGGCTCTTCTTTTCAGTTTTTTAATGGTCCTGGCTTTAAGTTGTTCTGGCCTTACCAGGCCAGAAGAAGTGGGTATGTCCAGTGAAAGGCTAAAACGGCTCGATAGTTTGATGGCGGAATGCCTCAGGCAAAAGTATTTCCCGGGCGCAGTGATCGTTGTTGGTCGTAAGGATAAGATTGTTTTTCGTCAGGCCTATGGTCAATCTCAATGGGTTCCAACGCCGAAACCAATCAAGATGGAAATGATCTTTGATTTAGCCTCTCTGACCAAACCCATAGCCACGGCTACCTCAATTATGATTTTGGTGGAAAGGGGCCAACTCAGTCTTTGGGATAGGGTAAAAGATTATGTGTCTGAATTCTCAGTTTATGTAGACAAGAATGGTGAGAAAGGAGAAGAAGCTCGCCTCTGGCATCTCCTTACCCATACCTCCGGCCTTCCGGCTTATACTGATGCTAAGGAGGTGGCCAAGACTTATGGCTCTCCCTGTCCAACGGAAAACTTGGTCAAACATATTGCAGCTTTGAAAAAGGAATTTGCTCCGGGAAAAGATTTTCGCTACAGCTGCTTGGGGTTTATAACTCTGGCCTATATAATAAACAAGGTAACAGGTCAGGACTTAGCCGCTTTTGCTTCTGAAAATATTTTCAAGCCACTGGGCATGAAACGCACCGGCTTCAACCCGCCTTCCTCCTGGAAAGAGCACTGTGTCCCTACAGAGGTGATTGATGGTCAGCCGCTCATTGGAATTGTCCACGACCCATTAGCCCGACTTCAGGGAGGGGTTTCAGGTAATGCCGGTCTATTTTCTACTGCCGATGACTTAGCTATCTTTGCCCGGATGATGCTTCATCAGGGCGAATTTAACAGCCGGCGCATTCTGAGTCCTTTAAGTATAAAGAGGATGACGGAAATTTTCCCTGATGTTCTTTTTTCTGGACGTAGTTTGGGTTGGGATATAAATTCCGGTTATTCCAGCAACCGGGGTGACCTCTTTGGCCGGTCTTCCTACGGTCACACCGGTTACACGGGCACATCCATCTGGATTGACCCGGAGACCGAAACCTTTGTTATTTTTTTAACCAACCGCGTCCACCCCGATGATAAAGGAGTCATAATGCCTGTAAGGTCGCGAGTAGCCAATATTGTGGCTGCCTCCATTATTCGCCCTTAGGAAAAAGCCATGCCTCAAGAGACCTTTTGGCCTCAAGAAAAGGAAGTTTACGCCGTTTTGGAAAGTTTAGGGATTGCCTTTACTCGGGTTGAACATCCGCCGGTTTACACTGTGGCTCAAGCTCGCGAGCATTGGGCCAACCTGGAAGGAGCTCGCTGCAAAAACCTCTTTCTTCGCGATGAAAAAGGGAAAAGGCACTTCCTGGCAATTATCGAGCACGAAAAAAATGTCGACCTCAAAAAGTTAGCTTTGAGAGTAGGGGAGAAAAGACTAAGTTTTGCCTCGCCCGAAAGACTCCGACGTTATTTGGGAGTTGACCCTGGCTCTGTTTCGCCCTTTGGACTGATTTATGATAAGAAAAAAGAAGTGGAGGTTATGATTGATGCCGACCTCGAGCGGGCGGCAGTTGTCCATTTTCATCCCAATATCAATACCGTAACGATTGGCTTAAGCCTGGCCGATTTCAAAAGGTTCTTGCATTGGACGGGAAACCCGGTAAGATTTATTCAGCTATAAAAAGAGAGGCGCGGCATACGGGTCATCGTTTCTTGCGGACAAGGACAAATGGCCGCCCACACCTATTTTACTCTTAAATATATCTTGAATTATCCCCAGGTGAGACTTTACGACGGCAGTTTTAACGAATGGAGCAACTTTGACCACTTACCAGTGGAAGTAGGAGAAGTAAAGAAAAAATACTAAAGAAAAAAGGGAATTCCAAGGAGTTTCATCCTCAATGCGACCGTATTGTTGAGAAAGAGTGAGAGCGTGGCTGGTTCTTTTGTTCCTCTCCTGGTCTTTTGTCTCTTCTGGGGAGCAGAAGTCCAAAGCTTTGAGAGAAAACGACGAATTTTTGACCCAGGGGCTCAGGCAAATTTTCTTGGAGACCCGGCCGGCCGCTCTGGTTACGCCTGAAGGTCTACGTATCTGGCAGTCCTTTCTGGGCCAAGACCCGGACGACACATATAAGGAAGACATGCTTTTTATCGTCATTCGGGACGCTGCGGATGGAAGCTTTCTTTTAATTCAGGTTCAAGGGATGAGGCGCCATCCTGATAACCCCCACGTGCAGTCAGGCTTAGAGGCGAGATCTGTGGCTGCTATTATCAAGGGGGAAAAGGTAGTCATCGAGAATTGCGATTTTTCTCCCGAAGAGTTAGACCGGCTCATCCCTGAGATGCTCCAATCAATCCGAGAGAAGAAAAAACTGCTCGGAATAAGAATTCATTTTGTTGCCAAGGAATAACATTTTAGGGAAAATATTAAGGCACTTAGGCGCGCCCGTAGCTCAGTGGATAGAGCGGCGGCCTCCGGAGCCGTAGGTCGGGGGTTCAAGTCCCTCCGGGCGCGCCAAGACGCGAACTGCGCTACACCCACGCGACCGCGACCAGCGACGCCGGAAAGTTGAAGTGGCGGGCCTCCAGGCCTCGCACGATCTGGGGGCTGTCGAGGACGATCTCGACCCGTTGGTCTTTGATCTTCACCTCACAGTCCTTGAAGTTGATCACACTGAGGCCTCGAGGTTGACTGATGTACACCCAGACCTTGGTCGCCCGGCCTTCGGTCTTCACCGACTGTGTCACCTCCTGGTGTGAGGGAGCAACTGGTTCCAGTATAGGGACCGCTCGTGTGCGGAGGGAACGCCCGCCGGCCGCGCTGTTCTCGGGCCTCTCTGCCACGTTCGCCTCCCGGCGGGTGCGGTGAGGCGCGTACGGCCCGCGAGACTTGTTCGGATGTGGGGACCTGCTTCTCGCCGCGGTCGAGTGACGAGCGCGTCTCGTCTTGTGTAGCGTTGACTACAGACAGCTC
>CAZVIN010000038.1:0-9577 GCA_964627255.1 uncultured Eubacteriales bacterium | reverse complement strand
GGGTGAGGATATTTCGACCCGGTTCTTAGCTCCCTTTGGAGCAAAAAAATTATTCGGTGACTACTTTTCTACTTTTTAAATAGCCTACAGACGAGCGACGATAAACTCGATTTTACGCTGAAGCCATAGATAATCATATTTTTAAAATTTTTATTTCCTGCGGCTATTATTTGTCCCTATATTTATCAGTTATTTGTCCCTGTATTTATCAGTATTTAATCCGGGATGGCGTCTATTATCTTCGTCAAAAAGAGAAGCTTGACCAAGGCAGGAGGCCAAGAAAGAAGCCGAACCCAAGCCCTCGGCGTTGAGCAGGCAGTTTAAGTCATGAAGACAAGGCGTCTCAATGTAATCCACCGGGATACTTAGATTAGTAAGAAGGCTGAAAAATTCCCGGTTATAAAAAACCAGGGCGCCGACGACCATTCTAATCCTCAGTCTGACCTGAAGCTTGGCCTTGTTGACCTTACTTTGATACCAGGGAGAGAATTGATTGAAATACGCTTCGTCGCTTTTGAAAATTGTCGAGGCTATCAAGCTCTGAGATAAACTGAGACCTGACCAGTCGAGCAGGGCGCCGTCATAAATAATCGCCGCGACGAAAAGCTCGGGAAATTTAGTGATAAATTTCGCGGCCCCATAAAACTTCTTTTTTCTACTATCCCCTTTAGGGTCTGCGAAAAAACTGGTCGGCCGAGGAAAAAAGCCAGGAAAAATAACCAGGCGGCTCGGAAAATTAACCGCTCTTTTTTCCTCATCCTAAATTCTCCGAATTCTATTCCTGAGATAACCTTTCTCTTCTCTTATCTCCCCGCGCTTTAAGCATCTTAGCTCCTTTAACCCAGTCCGCATCTAACCCATTTTGAATCATTATCAATTTTGACTCTCATCAATATATGACAACAGTTCTGCCAAAAGCTTAGCCTCCATTGAGTCCGGCGATTCACATATATGACCATTTTTTGAGGACGAGCATATTCTTCTGCGGCCAAAGAAAGCAACGACCGCTGGGGAAAAATAAGACCCCGGAAGGTTAGGTTATTTTCATTTCTGGGTTCAATCTCTAGGCTCTATTTTCTTGCATTTCCTTTATCCTTGAATCTATCTCTGAACGGACCAGCTAATAAAGGAAGTTAGGTCACTCTTCAATTTTTGCAACGAGGGCTTATGGATATACATCATATGGCCTGCCTCATAGTAGCCCTGGCGAACTCGATCTTTGAATGAGCCGTCCAGCATCAGTTGGGAAAATGTATATTCGGTGCCAAAAAAGGGAGTGGCGCCATCATAATAACCATTACAACAGAAAATTTTCAGGTCAAGATTTTCAGCCATGGCCTGGCGCAGCGTTTCGGCCACATAAAGGGCGCCATCCCGCGAAGACCGGCCAGCCGCCGCCCTGGTGGCGCCGGGGGTTCTGGCCTGAGCCGGCTGGTAAAAGAAATTCCAGGGATAAACATTACCATAGATGGCATAAGGTATTTCTTTTCGGTATTTAAGCTCCGTACCGACATAATCGTTCAAGGCCGAAGCAAAAACTCCCATAATAATGGCGCTCGATGGGTCATATTCATAGCTTTCGCCGGCGGCATCGGCGTCGCGACCCGTGAACCGGCTATCCAAACGGCCAACGGTCAAGCGTTTATCGCGCAAGAGTTCCTTAACAAAGCGGTCATGCCTGACTCGCAGGTTAGCTTTTTTAATGTAGTCAGCAGAAAGGCCGGTCAGGTTGGTTATCTTGCCGGCGATTGACTCGACCTCTTCTGTCCGGAGGAGATTTCCCTTGAGCAAGGCAGGAGCGTATTCGTCTACAGCGAATTTCCTGGCCTCATCAAGCACAGCCGTCAGACCCTTGTTCACGTATTCGGTGGGCAATTTTTTATGAAACCAGGCCGTAGCGGTGTAATGGGGCAAAAATATTATATAAGCGAGGTTATTTCCGGGGACGAAAGAGAGAGTCGAGAAATCCAACACACTGGAAAGTAAGATTATGCCATTCAGGTAGATACCGTAAGTTCGGTTCTGTAAGACTCCGGAGAGAACGGCGGCTCTGGTCGTACCGTAACTTTCGCCCAGCAGGAATTTGGGCGAACTCCACCGGTCAAATTTGGTTAGGTAAATCCTGATGAATTCCGCAAAGGCGTTGGCATCCTCTTCGACGCCATGAAATTGACTTTTTTCCTCTCCGGCTAAGGGCCGGCTGAAACCCGTGGAAACGGCATCAATAAAAACCAGGTCAGTGACATCAAGGAGGGAAAACTCGCTATCCACCACTCTCGACGGCACTCTTAGCGGATAGCCTTCCTCATTGAGAGCCACTCTTTTTGGCCCCAACCCGCCCAAATGCAGCCAAACTGTGGAGGAGCCAGGACCTCCGTTGAAACAGAACATGACTGGCCGCGTGGAGACATCCTTTATATCATCATGAGTGTAGGCGGCAAAAAACATGGAAGCTCCAGGGGTTTCGTCAGCCTTAAGGATGGTTATCTCGCCTGCGGTCGCGGTATAAGGAATCATTCGGCCGTCAATCATGATTTGGTGTCGGGTTATAGAGAGGGGTTTGGCTTCAGGCGACAGTTTTACTTCTCCCTTAGTCGCCTTGGTCTTAGTTTCAGGGCTGGTCTGCGCAGATAAAGAAATAAAGAACAAGGCCGTGGAAAAAATTATCAAGAATCCAATGAGACCCTTTGGTAAGTCTTTTCTCATCTGACCTCCTTCTTCAATTTTTTTCGATGGAAACTTTTTTAATCTTTTCTAAACCAGAAACATACAGGACAATATTCAGAAATAAATAACGTGTTATTTAAAAAATGTTGCGACACAAGGTTTCTCCCTCAGCACCACGTCCGATAATTTCGACCGTTGCCCAAAGAGAAAATCAGCCTTAGAAACACAAAAGAAAAAAATCATTGCTTTTCAGGCCTCACTTCCGGGCCAAAATATAAATTAATTTTGGAAATCGTGTCAAATTTGAAAATCGCTGCCCCCCCGAAAATCGTGGCTCCTTATATATTAACCTAATTTTTTATCTTACCTTATTCAGCTGACTTCCATATATAAAAGACGGCTACAAAGCTGGGGATCGGATTGGTTTGTCCTCCATACTTAGCTGTTTTTTCTCCTATCTTATTCGGTCATTTTGCAAGGATAAGAAATGAAAACCAGTGCCAGTTTACTTATTTATCTTTGGAACACTGGAGTACAATATTTGTTCTAATTCCAGATTTAAACCCACCGATATCGGTGTCAACACGACACAAATCTGACTCTTTTATCTTAAACACCAATCTAAAATGGGATCTCCCAATTACTCTTGGCCCCCTATTTTCTATTTCAATTATTAGACCTGGCGGTAATCTATCAATTACGTCTACCACCGATACCTTAATCCAATTTGTAGGACTTTTCTTTTCAGCTTCTTCTTTGAATCTGTATACAAAATGATAATTATTATTCCCGTTACCAAAATAATAAGGATACCTTTTAAGTATTTTCTTTTAAACGCGTCCATTTATTATGTCCATTTCCCAGATTAAAATATAAGATGAAGAATTTGCTTTTCAGGTAAAGTGGCATGGAGTGCACCTTAGCCCTTATTTTTCCCTTCAGCCATCACCGGGAAATATAAATTGGCTAATCCCTTGACATAAAAGGATTTAAGTTATAACCTGCTTCGCAACGGAGACGTAGAGTGCCCGGTCAAATCCCTATTTCTCCCCGTTTTGAAAGGATTCCTTTGATAAAGACCATCGGAAGGGACCTTCCCATATAAATTTTATCCGGCGCACTTCAGATAAAAAAATGAGTGCCCAAAGAATGCGCAGCGGGGTTGGGGCGTTTGCTTTGATCTTCATGATAACGCCCCTGATGGCCCTCGAGCTGCATTTCTCCCCACTATCTCAAGTAATAAGCCCGTATCATTCCAGGATAAGTGAATTTTTTGTAGCTGTAAAAAAGGAGGGATATTAATATGCAGCAAAAAGCGATGTCGTGGCAGATAGAAATACCGCTTATTACCAACCGCTTTATAATTTTAAATGTCGTTAAAGGCACTATCCTTACCTTGTTATTGCTTTTCGTCATTCTTGGCTTGATTTTCGGCCTAACAAACGGCGCGGGTGGTCTCAAAGTCGCAATTATCGCCTGCCTATGGGGCGGTGTCTTCATCGTCGTCATTTCAATTTTTACGCTGGCGGTTGTCCTGCAGAATAAATATCCGCTGGAATTCATTATTGACGATAAGGGCATAACGATGAAGGGACAGAGCAGTCGGGCAAAGAAAGCACATCGGCTAGCTCTTATCCTGGGTTTATTGACCGGCGGCCTTGGCGCCATGGCGGCAGGCGCGGCTGGTATACGCAGCGAGAGATTCGTCTGCCCCTGGAAGGGCGTCAAATCGGTAAGATTGTATCCCGACAAGAAAGTGGTTGCCGCCAAACAGAATATTATCCAGACGATGTATATATTCTGCACAGACGGCAATTATAAAGAAGTGTCGGATCTTGTCATGAAGAAAGCCGTTAAATAACGGGCAAAAAGAAGGGGGAGCGCTATGTATCTTAAGGTTTCTTGCCAGAGGAAAATATCGGTTTTACTATTGGCGATATTCTGCGCGGTGATAGCTTGCGTAAGCATAGAAGCAAAGCCCAGGAAAAGAGGCTTGATCATAGGGGTAGAAAAACATATCGATGCTTTTCCTATCACCGAAGAGAACATAAGAAGTCTTGATCCAGAACAAAACGCTCACCTGTGGTTCGGCCAGATGTCGCAGAGAGGACAGATGGACCTTATTATCCATCCCAACGATGCCAAAGAATTTTTTAGCTTCCTGGCCAGGATTGCTAAAAGCGCCATGAAGGAAGGCAAGTTCATCAGCTGGATAGTGATTAGTGGGCATGGCCACGAGGTCTACCCAGGCTTTGAACTAGTGGAGCCCATAGGCGGTAACCATGTAGCCTACACCCAATTTCTCGAAAATTTTATCCGTCTAAGGGATAATTTGTTTAAGTCCAAGGAAGAATTATATCTTAAAAGAAAAAAGAGTTTTAGCGGGGCCAAGATTCCTGATAACCCCGAATTGCTTAAGCGGATTGAGGAAATAACTAAGAAGATGCAAGAAAACGTGCAAAGTCTAAACGATGCCGAATACATCTCCATGGCGATGGAGGAAAACGCCGGCATTTCCCTCGCTGTATGTTACTCCGGCAGGACTGACGCGCATGTCGAATTCGCCAAGAATCTGGGCACCATGCTAATGGGCAAGCATGGAGGCGCTATTATCGCCGCGATTAGCGCCTCTACTTTGGTTTTTTCAAATCTTACCGTGGATTATTGGGCGGATTTTTTTGGCCTGGACGGCGAGCACCGGGAAATTACCTGGGGTACGCAAAGCTGGTGGGAGGACTATCTTCAGCACCGCGACCGAAAAGCCACCGCCAAAATGAACTGGTTTGCCAACAATTGGCGGTTAATACCTATCGAAAAAAGGGGGCAACCGTTAGCGCCTCTTAACGTTACTTTTGACAAAGATTATTTTGTCGCTGAAAAAAGCAAAGAGATAATTCTCAAACCCCAAGTCGAGGTCTTTCCCGATAGCGGTGAACTGTCCTATAAATGGGAAGGGGCTGATTTCAAGCAAACGGGAGCAAGCGCCATTCTTTTGGGCGATGCTGTGCAAAAGTCGTTGCAGCCTATAACAGTGACAGTGAAAGACAAAGAGGGCCGGGAGGGAAAGGGAAGGGTTTGGATAAAAGGGCTTGATTATGAGATTAATATTGAACTTTCAGAGGAGAAGTTTAAAGAAGGCCAGACCATAGAGGCCCAGGCGGTCTTAACCAGAGGCGAGGCCCTGCCGGATATGGCCTGGTATTGGAAAGCAGACAAGAAGATACAGATTTCCTCTAAGGCCGCGGAGAAGATCAAAGTAACAGCCTCGGGCCCAGGAACACTTAGCTTGCAACTATTGGATAACTATATATTGGAAAGAGCCAATGTCCTGGCAGAAACTTCTGTTTCGCTCAGACCGGAAAAGGGCGAGGCAGAGACGGAAAATGAGGAACTCGAAGAGAGCGACCGCCGTGAAAAAGAGAAGGCGGACCGGGAGCGGCTTGCGCAGAAAAAGGCTGAGAAAGAAAAATACGAAAGAGAGAAGGCTGAGGAAAAGACAGCGCTCGAAAAGCGCGTCAAGGAAGAAGCTGTTTCCGTTACACAGACCCTTCCTGATGCGTCTGTTTCCCGACCTGGCGGGGGAGCGATCGGGCCTTCCGTGGATGAGCTGGAAGGAATGTGGGTTCTTCTTTACGACTTGCCGTCCATCAATGCGAAAATACGTATTTTACGACGCGGCAACTCTTATACCGGAACGGTTGCCGCCGTATCTAACCAATTTGGTCGTCCTTTAGAAGGTATTCATGCGGAGTTTTATAGTATTGGCAATACAGTGCTGCGTGTAAGCCGCATCGGTCCTAATGCCTACGAAGGCGAGGTGAGCGGTATCGGCGAGCATGGTATAGTCTGGCAGAAGCATACATTTGCGATCAAAGAAGGCATATTCTATGCTACTGATGTAGGACCAGACTACGACCCTAATATCCTGGGATGGAAGGAAGAAGAGAAGGCATCAGAGGCAGCATCAGAGGCGGTAAAGTTCAAGGTCGAAAAGGTATCACCCGCGGGCGATTCGATCGTCGTCGGAGGCAAGGCGCAGTTTAAAGTTATGGTGGTATCCGGCTCCGGCGAGGGAATTAATTTCCAGTGGCAGCCGCATCCGGAAGTGGAATTTAGTCCTTTTGAGAAGTCTTCCACCACGACGGCGACGTTCAGGAGGCCTGGAACATACAAAATTTATGTCCAGGCCTTGAAGAAAGAAGGACCTCGATACGTTACCGTCGGAGAGTCGAACCAGGTGATTGTCAGCGTCACTAATCCTCCTTGGAAATTATCATTCGACCTACAACAGCCCTTGATAGGCGAGGAGTTGAAGGCAAGGATAGGACTTGATCTGTCCAAGGGTGTGCCAGCGATCGAGATGAAAGACATGAACTTCCGATGGCAGCTCCCTCAAAACGCAAGACAGACTATGACATCGGCTGATGATAGTGAGATAACCTTTTATCTGACCGATAACAAGCCTGCAAAGATCTCCTGCCTTGCAAGCACGAAATATAACAATGATAATCTTGGCGGCGCTGGCAAAACGATCACAGCCAAGAGTTATGACCTTATCATAATCGGCCCAAAACCAAGGCAGGAGTTTCAGGAGTGGAAAGGCGATACACAGCTTGGAAGGGGACAAGCGGCCGGCATGAAAAAGGTAGAGACTCTTTTTGTAACAGGACAGGAGATTCTTTTCTCATCAAAGATTGACCCAACTCCTCCGAAGCCAGTAAGTTACAATTGGACGGCAAACCCTGAAGGTTGTACCTTTCTGTCTAACGGCGGCAAATCGACAAGCATAACCTGTTCTTCACCTGGCAGTTATATAGTGAATGTGACAGCGAAGATGGACGGGATGGAAATAGGCTCTGCCACTTCAAGCGTCAGCGTAACCATGCAGCCAGGTGACGTTACCGGCACGAAGAAGACAAAGGAGGCGACTGAGGCTAAGAAAGCTACAGAAGCTAAAGCCCCTGAAAAGATATCAAAGCCCCCATCATCAAAGAAAACAGAGCTCGAGATCGCCCGAGAGGAGATGGAGGCGGCGTTTGCTAAATATACGAAAATCGCGACCAAAGGTGGCGAAGGCAACGTCGAAGCAGCCCTGGCCGAATATAAAAAAGCTCTCGACCGTGTCGAGGAGCTCGAAGCCAGTACATCGAAAACCTCAGTTAAGAAGAAGTGGTCCCCGGATGTAGCCCCCATTCGTGTCGGCGATAGCATACCGGCACCACGGAAGCTCGTCGACGCCGCCCCAGAATATCCCGAAGTAGCCAAATCAGCCCGCGTCCAGGGCGCCGTGATTCTTGAGGCCGTGATCGGGGCCGACGGCAAAGTGCAGGATGTCCGGGTGATAAAGTCAATCCCTCTTCTGGATCAAGCGGCCATCGACACAGTTAAAAAGTGGCTTTTCGAACCCACCATCATCAACGGAGTCGCCGTTCCCGTAATCACAACGGTCACTGTCACCTTCAAGCTACGCTGACGTTCAGGGCGGAAGACAGAAGAGAAAGGCGCGCTCGCTTCTTATATGGCAATCGGCGGGAAAACTAATCGGTTACAGTCGCCGTAGCTTCATCGTTCGGGGTCCCTACTACTCAAGCGCCCGCAAGCTCTAAATTTCGCTGGGAGGAATGCTCAAATAAGGAAATAAGAAAGGGAAACGGCGGTTTCAACTTCAGGGAGGTCGGTATCTGTTACTTTCCGGCAGACGATGGCTTTCGGTTCATTGGTCAGGGGTCCGCATTATTTCCATTCTACTGCCTTGGTAAGTTTGGTGATAAGTTTGGTGACAACTTACATATTTACCTAATTTTTATTCTGCATTATTCAACTGCCTTTCATAGATAAGAGATGGCTACAAAACTGGTGATAAAACTGGTCTCATCTTATGAAGAAAATTTGTGGCAGCTTACTTATTTACCTATTTTTTACTTCAGACGCTTAGTAACACGATCTTAAATTTTGGGCGCGAAAACTCAAGACAAATGAAATCATATTTTGTCTGCCTCGGCTGAAAAAAGGCCGATAAAACTCTTTAGCGAGCTTACAGGGGCCGTTTACACCTCACTATTATCGCGGTGATAGCAAAGCCAAAACCAAAACCTTCAGCTCATATTTGAAGAAGGCCCGCCCTTTTGAAAACCTGCCCTTATTATGCTAACCTTATCTTAAAATCATGAAAGATGTTGTCTTAACACCCGAAAAAGAGCTTTTAGTGGCTCGTCTCTCTAATTTTTTGGCTAACAGGGACGAGATTGTTTTCGCCTACGTTTATGGGTCGTTCCTTAGGCAGAAAACATTTTCTGATATCGATATCGGAGTTTTTCTTAGGAAACCGTTTCTATACGACCCCCTAAACTTCGAATTGGAGTTGGAAAGCGCCCTCCAATCGCTCGCCCGATTTCCCGTTGACCTGAGGGTGATCAATTTTGCTCCCCCTTCTTTTGTTTATAACATCATCAAGGAATCCATCCTCATTGTCGACAAGGAGCCAAACATGAGAGCTGATTTCGAGGGGATAACATGCAAAAAATATTTTGATTTCGCCGCCTACCGGAAGCGCTACCTGAAAGAGGTTACCCATGCCCATCTATGATGCCGACCGAATGCTGAAGTTAATCTCAACGCTTCGGGAAGCCCTGGGCCATCTGAAGCGGCATCAAGCCAGCTCGAAAGATTTTTTCCTCGCTGACCCCGACAAGATCGCCAGCGCCAAATACCATTTCATCGTGGCCATCGAAGCCGCTATCGATATCTGCAACCATCTCATCTCGAGAAACGGCTATCGGGTTCCCGAAGATTATGCCGATTCTTTCGTGGTGCTAGGAGAAGTTGGCGCCTTCGACGAAGGGGAGGTCGAGCGGTTTAAGGAGATGGCTCGCTTTCGCAATCGGCTGGTTCATATCTACTGGGAAGTCGA
>CAZVIN010000037.1:0-110187 GCA_964627255.1 uncultured Eubacteriales bacterium | reverse complement strand
AGAAGATAAACCTTTACTCGAGAAAGTTAGTACTGCTGAGGTTAGCCAGCCAGTGGTCCTCCGCTGGCGACGGAAGGACGGCGAAATTATCTGGACAGAGCAGCGTATCGCGCCAATCTATGATGAAGCGGGTCGGCTTGTGGCCATAGAAGGCATTGCCCGAGACGTCACTGAAAGGATGAAATATGAGGCCGCCTTAAAGGCGTCGCTCCAAGAAAAAGAGGTTCTGCTTCGGGAAATTCATCACCGGGTAAAAAATAACATGCAGGTTATCTCCAGCCTGCTTAACTTGCAGTCCCGGCTCATCGAAGACCCTAAGGTGGAGGAGGCGTTCCGGCAATGTCAGAAGAGGATTCGCTCCATGGCTTTAGTGCACGATAAGCTTTATCGGGCACCCGACTTGGCTAATATCGACTTTGCCGAGTATCTGCGGTCGCTCGCCGAGACCATCTTTCAAGATTATCGATGGCAGCTGGGACAAGTGGAGTTAAAAATTGACCTCGACCCGTTGAACCTAAACATAAATAAGGCGGTGCCAGTGGGTTTAATCGTCAATGAGCTAATTACCAACAGCTTGAAACATGGTTTTCCTTGGGGCGGAAAAGGAACAATTTGGGTAACGCTGAAGAGAGCGGCCGAAAATCAGGCAAGGTTGCAAGTGAAGGACGATGGCGTTGGTATTCCCGAGGGATTGGACCTAAAAAGAGCGCAATCCATGGGCTTGATTATCGTCAACACCCTGTTAGGTCAAATTGACGGTGAGATTGAAATAAGGCGGGAGGCTGGTACCGACATCCGCATCACCTTCCCCCTCCCCTAATTTCTTAAAATTGGTGCCACCTCACTCTTCCAAAATTGGTGCCACCTCACTTATTTACCTAATTTTGTTTCTAGAATCGGAAATATGGTGAATAGGTGAGTTGGCACCAATTTAATTGGGCACCAATTTTGCCTGTTTTTCAGCGCTTTGCCGGCCTTCCGGCCTTTTTGGGCGCCAATATCCTGCTCGTAATTTCTTCTATTTTTGAGATGAACTCTTCGTTACCCAAAGGCCTTCCTGTTTTTTCGTGTTTCCTAAATTTAGCTATATCCTCATCTCGGTCATTTTCTTTTAGATATGCCCGCCAATCATCTATCTCTTTGGTGAGCCAAAAATCGCTCAGAATTCCATCGGTTGTTCTTTCCACATGGGCTTTAGCACTTGACCAGGGATAATCCTCGGCTCGCTCGACCAGCCCGGCTCTCACCGGATTCCTCTCAATGTATCTAACTGCCAGATAGAGATGCCCATCATCTAAAGGATAAGAAAAGAACCTCCCTTGCCAGAGGTGACCCTTCCAGTTTTCCCGGATATTAATCAACCAGGTGTATCTTTTATGGATTTGGCCCATGGCGTTTCCTAAGCTCTCGCTTTTTGCGGGAACGACGATAAGATGAACATGATTATCCATTAGACAATAACACCAGATTTCCACTTTCTCCCGCTGGCAAAAGTGGTTGAGGATGCGCAGGTAGAGCTTCTTATCCTCGTTATGGAAAAAAACCACCTGGCGATGATTGCCTCTCTGGACAACATGATGTGGAGTACCGGGGACAACAACTCTGGTTATCCGACCCATTGCATCATATTTGACGTCACGCAAGGAAATAAGTCTCACTTTTTTCAATTTGAATTTTAAATATAGAAATGGGGTAAATGTGTAAGGTGGCACCAATTCTGAGGTGGCACCAATTCTGGCGGGAGGGGAAGTTAGAGGCGGCCGATGTACTTTTTGGTGGCTACATCAACCTTCACCTTGTCTCCGGTCTTGATAAAGGGAGGCACCATTATTTCCATCCCGTTTTCGATGACAGCCATCTTCCAGACATTATCAGCCTCCCCGCGGCGGGCCTCGCCAGTTGTCGCGACTTCCATTACCACATAACCAGGTTGGACTACCCCTACGGGGTTGCCTTCAAGGAATTCAGCCTCAATTATCATCTCCGGCCGCAGAAAGTCGCGGAGTCCTCCCAAGAGTTCCTCGGCCAAAGAAAATTGGTCGAAGGTCTCCATATCCATAAAATAATGGTCGTCACCCTGACTATAGAGGTATTCAAGCGGCCGCCGCTGCAGATAAACCTCCTCGACCATCGCTTCTTGCTTAAAGCGACGTTCTGTGATGTTTTGGGTGCGAAGGTTCTGCAGCTTAAGGAAGATGGCGCCGGCCATCTGGGCTACGCCGCTGTGCCGCGTCACCTCCAAGACCCGGTAAATTTCCGCCTCAAATTTGAGGACATCCCCTACCCTGACTTCACCCGCCGTCTTCATGCGGCTAATTTTACCACAGATGGCAACCTGATTCCTATCTCTTATTTCTTCTACTTTTCCCTCGCTGGCCGCCTCGATCATTAAAGGTGAAATTCATTACCAAAATCGGTGCCGCCTTACATATTTACCCAATTTTTTTGGGAATCAGAAATACGGTGAATAGGTGAGTTGGCACCAATTTGGGGGCACCAATTTGGGAGGCACCAATTTGAGAGTGTCACTATTTCAAGTGGTAGAGGCGGATGGCTATAAGCTCTTTAAAGGACCGGATTGTATCCAGGAAGGGCACAACTTTACTCCCCTCTACGTGGCGCCAACGAACGGGCAATTCAGCAATCCGATAACCTGCCCGGCTGGCCAAATAAAGAATCTCGGCGTCATAAGACCAGCGTTCGAGTCGCTGCTGGGAAAAAATTGCCTGCGCTGCCTCCCGCCGAAAAGCTTTCAGGCCACAGGTAATATCAGAAAAATTGATGCCCAGCCAGAGGTTAGTCAAAACGGTGAACCCCTTGCCCAAAAAACGGCGCGGCCAGGTCTGATGTCTTATACTTTGGGTGGCGGCATGCTTTTTAGTCCCGATGACAATATCAAACTCATCCAGCTTAGCAATAAATTTGAGCGCCTCTTCCAAGTCAACCGAAAAATCAGCGTCAGTCACAACCACCTTTTCTCCACCAGCCTGCAGCACTCCCCTTTTAACCGCATAACCCTTGCCCCGGTTTGGCCAATATTCTATTATTTCTATAGGTATGTGGGAAAATTTACCCCGGCAAGACGCCAGCACCTCCCCGGTTCTATCGGTTGAGCCGTCATTAACAAAAACCAGGCTCAATTTAGAGCCGAGCCGCGCCTCGAGGAACTTTATGGCTTCGGAAAGCCCTGGTTCAAGACGTGCGGCCTCGTTATAACAAGGAATGACGAAGCTTACGCCGCTTGGCTTTTGCTCTGGCTTCAATTTCTTTCTCCATCTCTTTCATTCATTCTTTCTTGCTCTTTCCTTCCATCCATCTTTCCTTCTTCCTCCCTTCCTTCCTTCAAAGCGCCTATTATAAAATAATTTCACTTCTCATGCACTTTTTGACCCAAGCCTATCTTATAAAAAAATAGAGTATTTAACTCGCTTGATAGACGACTAAGGCTTTATTTTTATAACTCAAGTATTTTGTCGACATTAGAGGGGAGAAAGAAAAAGCAGCATATTTAACAGAACTAACGGAAGAGGGGACGCAGGCGGAGCGAAAGGGAGTTGGTCCAAGGGATGAGAGTTTCAATAGGAGGAAAGAAAAGAGAAAATCTCCCTCCCCTTTTGGTGCCTAAGCCAATGAGGCGAAGACGGGAGCAAATCAGAGGAACTGATAAAAGAGTTCCTTTGCCTCTTGGGTTTTTGAGCCATGAGGACTGCTGAATGGCCTAGCTGCCGCTTAGGCTTTTTCGACTCGCCTGTTTGCCCTTTGCGGCTCCGGCGGCAGCCGCCCCACTGGTAGGCGCAGCTCAGCCCTCCTTTTCTCGCATTTAAAAAAGGGAAAAATTTCAAGTGTTACAATTTTTTAAGCCTTCCCTTTAAGAAATCAGAAAAGTGGTAAGTAGGTAAAAAATAAGTAGGCTAGAGGCAGCGACTAAGAGAAAAAGGGAGAATAGCCGAGAGCAAATAGCGGAGAAAATAGGTGAAATAGGTGAGGTGGCACCAATTAGATAGAATTAGATGGCACTAATTCTGGCCTGAGCTGGGTATAACTGGGTATAAGAAATAAGGTAAATAGGTGAGTTGGCACCAATTTTTGGGTGAGGTGGCACCAATTTTTGTAAACATCGGATATAGTTGACAACTCTTTCTCTTTTCAAACTCCAGCTGGCTTCTTTTCAAGCTGCTGCCTCTCGTAGGCGATGACCTCATCCAGAATTCTGTCCAGGTTTAAGCTCGGCGCAAAACCAATAAGCTGGTGAAGCTTACTGGTATCCGGAACTCGATAAAGAATATCCTCGAAATCCGGGCCATAAGCAAGATGATAGGGGATAAAATTAATTTCTGAGGAAGAGCCGGTCTTGGCCTTTATTTTCTGGGCCAGTTCAATGATGCTTATCCCCTCTTCACTTCCGATATTAACTACTTCGCCGACTGCCTGCGGGCATTCCATGAGCTCAAGAGAGGCGCGCACCACATCACCCACCCAGCTAAAACTCCGCACCTGCCTTCCGTCGCCATAGACAGTTAAAGGCTGACCGAGCAAAGCCTGACGCACCAACCGCGGCAGAACCATCCCATAGGCACCGCTTTGCCTCGGACCAACCGTGTTAAAAAAGCGGCCCACCACGACCGGCAACCCCATTTTCTTATGATAAGCCAGCCCTAAATATTCATCGAGAGCCTTGGAACAGCCATAACACCAGCGCAGCGACGTCCCTAAGGAAAGGTCGTCGGTCTCTCTGAATTGGAGCCGGTCGGACCTCACGTCCTTGCCATAGACTTCAGAAGTAGACGCTAAGAAAACCTTTTTGGCAAACCGAAGCCCGGCGTTGAGGACGTTTTCCGTGCCCTTAACATTAACGTTAATCGTATAGACGGGATTCTCATAGACTAATTTGACGCCGACCGCTGCCGCCAAATGAAAGACATAGTCACAACGCTCTACCAAGCCGTCGAGAGTGGACTTCTCCAAGATTGACCCGAGGATAAAATGAAAATGAGAATCATTTTTAATCGCCAGAATGTTCTCCAAGTTGCCAGTGGAGAGGTCATCCAGGACATATACCTCGTCCCCTCTGGCTAAGCATGCCTCGGCCAAATGGCTACCAATAAACCCAGCGCCGCCAGTAATAAGTATTTTTTTCAAAGCTCTCTCCTTTGAAGCTAATTCATCCCATTTAACTTATTTTACCTATTTTCTGAAGATATTGAAGCCCCTTAGAGTCATAGAGTGGGTAGACCGGCTTAAAATTAGGGAAATAGGTGAGGTGGCACCAATTTTTAAGGTGGCACCAATTTTTAAATTTTTAATTTTTCCATTTCGGTTAGATTTTAAATGACAAGATGATACCTTACTCGGTTAAATCTTAGATGACTCGATTCGAGGGGTTAAAATAATTCCCAGGATTATGTTAAATTACATATCTATCAATGGCCAAATATGAGGAGCCAAATATTTGCGCCTTAAGAGGAGAGGCTGGTCATAAGAACAGGCTCGAGAGGTAAATGAAAAAGAGGCAGAACAATGAAAAGGAAGCAAGAAGAAAGGTGGAGGGATGGGATGAGATAAGACAAGACGACATGGGATGAAATCAGGTCGGATAAGATAGGATAAAAGGTGTGGAGATCAGAGCAGATTACATCAGATGAGACAAGATAAGATCAAATCACATAAGATAAGAGATGAAATGGGATGGGATGAGATGAGATAAGATAAGATGAAATAAGATAAAATCAGATGAGATGAGATGAGATGAGATGAGATGTAAAATAAAAATTGGTGACAGCTCACCTATTTACCTGATTTTTCCTATCTTATTTCTCCCCTATTAATTATCTTATTTCTGGCTTCCTTCCTATTTTTAGGTTGGGTTGAAGCCTAAGCCAGAGAGAAGGGCCATCCAGGGCGTCCTATTTCCCAAACCACACGAGTTGGAAGATGAGCGATGGGATAAATTTTAAATCACCAAGGATTATCAAAAAAATTGCAAAATAAGGGCTAAGGATTAAAATAAAAAGAGCCTTCAAGGCGATGGCTTTTCGAGGCAAGCTTTATGGAGGGAAAAATGAAAGGACCAAAAAAGATCGTGGTTCTGGGCCTCTTTTTTTGTCTATTTTTGTTCTTTGGCCGTCTCCTTTTCGCGGCTCAAGCGCCAGAGAAACTGACCATCGAGCAATTTCTAAGCTACCCGTTCTGCTATAGCTTAGTGGCCGCCAAAAAAGCGGACCGGATTGCCTGGCTTGAAGTTCAACAGGGTAAAAGAAACCTTTTTACCGCCGCCGCCCCTGATTTTAAACCCCAACGCCTGACCAACTATCCCCACGATGACGGAGTCGACCTTTCCAGCGTCGCTATCTCCGACGATGGGTCCGTCGTTGTTTATGTTCGCGGCCATGACGCCAACCGCGAAGGCTGGGTAGCTAACCCGGCTCATTTTCCTGACGGCACCGAGCAAGCTATCTGGACGGTAAGAACAGCCGTTGGCCAACCTTTCCGAGTGGCCGCTGGTACCTCACCGGTTCTCTCCCCTAACGGCAAGATGGTTGTCTGGGTTAAAGACGGTCAGATATATGGTGCCTCCCTTGAGGTCTTAGAGAAAAAAGGTGGCAGCCGTCCAGACGATGAGGCGAAGTTAAAACCTCTTTTCCGCACTTGGGGAACCAATAGTAACCCGGTTTGGTCGCCCGATAGCCAGAAAATAGCCTTCGTTAGCGACCGGCAAGACCATAGCTTTATCGGAGTTTATGAAATCGCTACCCGCAAAATAAGTTACTTATCCCCTTCAGTTGACCGTGATACCAGCCCCACCTGGTCGCCTGACGGGAACAAGATTGCTTTTATTCGCCGACCTGGCTCGGCCTTTAGCCAGATTGTAGCCGCCGCTCAGGCCAGAGCCACCGCTACCAGACCACCGAGCTTTTTGGTTATTCCGCCTACTACCACTCCAGCGCCAGCCCAACCGGCTCCGCCAGCCCAGCCGGTTCAGATTGCTTCTGGGCCTGGTTTTCAGGAAGCCAAGTTTGCTGACGGCCGGACATTAACTTTCTGGGTCGCCGATGTCGCCACGAGCGCTGGCGAAAAAATCTGGCAGGAGCCCCTGGATGACCAGGCTTTTCGGGCGGTGCGCAACATCGTTTGGGCTGATAATAGCCTTGTTTTTCAAGTAGAAAGGAATAACTGGCGTCATTATTATTCGGTTCCGGTTTCAGGCAATCTCGACGCTCAGCCGGTTAACCTCACTCCCGGCGAAGGGGAAGCGGAATTCGTTGGTTTCTCGGCTGACGGAAAGTGGCTTTATTACAGCAGCAACGCGGGCGACATCGACCGCCGTCATCTCTGGAAAACTCCCACCTCGGGTGGAACACCAGAGCAAGTGACCACGGGCGAAGGCATTGAGACTGAGCCCGCCCCGCTGGGTTCAGGAAAATGGGTGGCCACTTTCTATGGTGATGCCCGTCGACCCCGGTCCGTAGCCGTCGTGCCGGCTGACGGCGGCCAAGTCCGAATAATTACTTCCCTTCCCGCTGATTTTCCTCTAAAGGCCCATGTTGTTCCCGAACAGGTTATCCTGACGGCCGAAGATGGCTTAAAATTTCATAATCAGCTTTTCCTACCTCCTGACCTTAAACCAGGCGAAAAAAGGCCGGCCCTTATCTTCATGCACGGGGGTCCGGTCCGACAGATGCTCCTCGGTTATCATTACATGTACTTCTATCATATGGCCTACGCGATTAATCAATATTTCGCCAACCAGGGTTATGTGGTGATTTCCGTCAACTTCCGCTCTGGAATAGGCTACGGCCGAGACTTTCGGATGGCACCTAATCGTGGGGCGCAGGGAGCCTCAGAATATCAGGACATCTTGGCGGCAGCTAAATATTTGCAATCCAGGCCTGATGTTGACCCGGAAAGAATCGGTTTATGGGGACTTTCCTATGGCGGTTATTTAACGGCGATGGGACTCGCCCGGAACTCTGATATCTTTAAGGCGGGAGTAGACATAGCCGGCGTCCATCTCTGGGGTAATTCGCTCGACACCAATAGCATTGCCTTTAAATCATCGCCCGTCGCCGCCATCGACCAATGGACTTCACCCGTACTATTAATCCAGGGTGACGATGACCGCAACGTCGCTTTTTCCCAAACAACCGGCCTAGTTCAGCTCCTGCGCGCCAGAAATATTTATCATGAGCTAATCGTCTTTCCCGATGAAGTCCATGATTTTCTGATTTTTGCTAATTGGCTGAAAACTTTCCATGCCGCTGAAGATTTCTTCGGCCGGTTCTTGAAAAAATAATCAAGGCAATAAGGTAACCGGTCGTAATAAATGGGGCTTTATAAATGAGACTTCTTTTTTTATCCGTTGCGGCGCTTGCGCCGCCCGAAGTCTTCAGTTTGTCCTTCGGCCCGCAGGCAAGATAATCGTCCCCTCCTGCACTTCACCTAAAATTTCCGCCTTTCCCTGCAAAAAATAAAGCCCAACCAAAGCGGCCGTCGCTGCATCCAGTTCGTCAGCCGTAGCTTTAGGTCTCAGGCCTTTAAGCCCCATTTTTTTTAGCCCACGGCTCAACCCGGCCAGGTCACGTCTGGCCCGTGGCAAACCCCAAATATCCTGAGCCGCGCCAGGATAAACCTCGATTACCCGAATTCCTCTTTCCTCCAGCTTGCGGCGAAGCCAGATACCTCTTTCTGTTAGCTGACGCATTGGTCCAAGGGTTATCGGAAAGAAGGGAATGCGACGTCGCCTGAGCTCTTGGTCGCAGGCCCGAAAATGGTTTTCATTTCGCCTCTGGATAGAGGTTCGTCCCGGCGGAAGGCTTAAGGGCGCATCAATAGCCACTAAGTCCGGGCCCTTATCCTTGACAAGGGATAAAATAGCTTGGTTTTCATAAACCACCAAGGTTGTGGCTTCCATCGCTTGAAGAAAGCAGATACCCGTAGGTCGGCGGGGTGAACCAGCCAGGTCAATACCTAAGACTAAAAGAGACGAACGTGGAGAATCCATTCCCCTTAGCGGGAGGCGGCAATAAGCTCAAAAAGGGCCTTAACGGCTTCTTCGGGAAAGAATCGGCCGCCGAGTTTCTGCAAATCGAGCAACGATGTTATTTTTTCCTCAGAGCTCGCGGGGTAAATGCGGGTAGAAAGACAGTCATAGGTATCAGCCAGAGCGATTAAGCTACTAGCCAGGGGAATAGCTTCGAAATTCTTGTCCATCACTTTGGCTTCTCGGACGTAATGCTGATAATATCCGTCCATGATCGGCTTAATTTCTTTTAATAGAGATGCCGTGGTGTTAAGCATAACCATCTCCCGGTCTTTAAAAGACCCGCCGGGTTTCTTGACTTCGCCTTTAATAAAGGTGGCCGCTTCTTCAAAAAAAGGCAGGTTGGCTTCCATATCGCCAGCCTTAAGAAGGAGGGCAGCCGATTTAATGTTTTCAATTTCCCGGCGGCTTAACTGGAGTTTTTCGGCCAACCGGCCAGCCAAAAGAGCCACCCGCACGGCATGAGGTCTTTCCTCGTCAGCCGACTCTAGATACTTCAGCATGACGTCCAAGGCGCCAATATAAGCCTGCGATAGATGCCGCATTTTGGCTTGACGCTGGTCAGAGACTATCCCGACAATCCCACCCGTTAAAATGAGAAACCCGGCCCAGGTGGTTAGGCTAACTATTTCATCGCTGGAAAGGGAAGCAAAAGAAAAATCGCGGCGGAGGAAAAAAAGATAAATGGCCATAAGAAGGACACAGAGAAAAGCCGTCAGAACCCCCTGGTTTTTGCCCAAGAAGTAGCCAGCCAGAATAACCGGCAGAAAGAAAAAATTTAAAAAAGATAGTTTATACCGAACCAGGACAGCAATAGCCACTATACCCAGAAAAACAATGGCGATAATAAATAGGTCATAATGTTCCCGGAAAAATGTCTGGAGTCGACGTACCATGGGGTTTCTCACTCCCTGGTCCCATCCCTCTCCAGCCCCCTTTTTCCCACCGGAGCCACTCTATCCCATCCAATAAATTAAGTCAATTAATTTAGCTATTATTTTCCTTGGCTTTCTTTAGGGCCAGGAAGAATTTATCTGATTTCCGTCGCTCACGCACCCTACTCCCCTGCGAAGAGACGGCCTCCTCCCTTTAAAGGCGTTCCTGATATCCGGGGGAATCTTATTCTCAACTTTACAGCGCTCCTCGAGGGAAAACGGTGTCACAAATTTACCTTTTCAGCCAGCAGAGAAGAAAATTATCTAAGTGAAGCTATTAAGCAAGCATAGACCCAGGAGACCTTGAGCCACTGCCTCAGACGAAAGTTGGGTGAACGAAGCAATCATCCGAAGAGGCGAATCTCAAATTCCGGCGGGTTCAGGATATGGACTTTAACTGTGCAGGTATCTACGGCTCGTTTTACGGCGGCCTTATATTTTTCGGGAAAAGCAGGGGGAAGATAAAGGTCGATAGTTACCCGGGAAATCCTTTTTGTCACCGGGTTCTTTTCCAGGCTCATGGTTAGCCGCGCCCCTGCCGTCGGAATCTTTCGCTCTTGACAGAAGGCCAAAAAATAATACCCGGCGCAAGTGGCAATGGAAATAAGAAACAGGTCAAAAGGCCCTGGCGCTGAGCCTTCGCCACCCGCATAGGCTGGCTGGTCAGTCACTATCCGGTGTCCTTTGTAGTCAGCCGCCACCTTTAAGTTTCCTGGAAAACTTACCTCGATTTTATTCTCGGGCATTTTATCTACCTCACTTTCTATTTAATTGCTTCTTTCCTCTTTTATCGCTGATGCCTCTTTCTTAATTTTTTTCATCAGCCTAAGAAAGCCAAGTTCTATCTTTCTTTAATCAATGATTCTATGGCCAATTTTCTTTCTTGCCGCCTTCTCTCTTCTCAATCTGCTTTCTCTTCTTAAGCGCCTTTTCTTCCAGCCTAAATAGACCTAACTCCGCAGCCTTGAGCAGCAAGAAGTCTGGCTAATCTTTCTTTCTACCCCTGTTTTAATCCTCTTAACCCGTTTTCTCTTTTGAGTATCGCTCTCATCACAAGTGGAGAAAAAAACCGCCGCCCTCCGGTAACCGCTCAACCCGTTTCTTCTTTTGGGCATCGCCCTCGTTAGTTTATTCAATTCTCTTTCACTTTATATAAGCCGTTTTAAAAAATGGTTCTTCCGGGTTTTGGGCGGGTAAACCTGGAGAATTAAAGGGGTCAAAAGGCTGCCGGGAGCCTTTCGATGAGCAGTTTTAGTAGAAACTCCCTTGGGTCGCTCTCGTATCTTATTGATATTCATTTAATTAGCCTCATGGACCATGAACTCTCCCGAGGTGAATTCGCTAAGAAGAAAATCATTTATTCTAAGTATTAATCTCGCCTTGAGCCTAAAGCACGGCCGCTAAATTTGGCCAAGGTTTGATTTTATTAAAATAAATTAGCTAAAAGAGCGCCGAAGAGAGCCCAATAAATAACGGAAAGGGTGCGGTGGCGCATAATATAGCAAGCCCCGCTGCGACACCCGACGAACCTATACCAAAGGTAGCCGGCCGCCGCACCGACAACAGCGCCAGTAACTATTTTCCACATTTCTTGCCTCAATTGTCTCACTCATTTGACCAGGGATTGGCCTTTAATCTGCCATCATCCATTAAATATATCTTTTTTATTATATCAAAAAAAAGAAAAAGACCCAAATTAAAGGCCCTCCTTTCTTTGATATAGGTCGAACACTGACCCATCCCGAAGGGCTTCGTTCCCTTAAGGTTTCCGAAGCCGTCTCGTCTTCGCCTTTCTCAGTGTCCATAACTCGCCTCACTCATAATAAACCTATCAAAAGAGCCCTTGCTCACCTTTTATCCTTCCCTCTAACCAGTTTAGTTCGGATATTCGCTTAGTTTTGATTTCCTCGCCCGCCGAAGGTTTCGCCTTCGGGCGATTCCGCCAGGGTGAGCCTCTAACGGTCGCTTCTTCATCTATTACTCAGCTTTTAGACCAAACCCGCGAAATCGTAGAGAACCAAAATAACTTAATAGAAAATGTTCAGAATTGACCGGTTGAGCCAAATCCGCCTTCCCCCCGCGAAGTTAAATCAAGCTCTTCGACCTCTTCTACCTCCACTGTTTCTACGGGCTGAATTAACATCTGAGCAATCTTCATCCCTTTCGGAATGAAAACATTTTCCTTTCCCAGATTGACCAGGACAACCTTAACCTCGCCGCGATAACCAGCATCCACGACGCCGGCCAGTCGGTGAAGACCGCGAAGGGAAACACCGCTCTTGTCCCAGATAAGCCCAACATAACCAGCCGGAATAGCCATCTGCAGACCAGTGGCCACAGCTCTTATTTCACCCGGTTTGAGCTCCACC
Organism: uncultured Eubacteriales bacterium; assembly: GCA_964627255.1. Taxonomy (GTDB): domain Bacteria; phylum Acidobacteriota; class Aminicenantia; order Aminicenantales; family CALLJL01; genus CALLJL01. Next base: position 97,846 of record CAZVIN010000037.1, on the reverse strand, counting down.
GCTTCATTGGAAAAAAGGTCCAGTCCCGCATCTCCTGGATGGCCATAGTTGGGCATTTTGGCCTCCGGGTTTAGCCTCTTTATCCTGAGCTTCAGTTTCATCCTTTTCTCACCTTACCTTTTCTTTCCTCCAGGCCAAATGAATGACCGGCACCAGCAAAAATCAAGCTCAAAATTGAAAAAGCCCTTCAGCCAAAAAAACCTTGAGCATAACCATTATTTTCCCTTATCTTAGCTCCCCCTAAAATAATCTCTTAAGAATCAGACTCCCTCAACCCTGACCTCGCCAAAATATTCTCGCGCTACCTCCGCCATCTTGAGAATCTCCTCGCGGTCATAAGGACGGACATGAAGGTAATGGGGATGAACCGTGTTTTTGGGCGAAAACTGCTGAAGCTGATAAATTTTCGCCCCCCGCAACCAGACCCCGATTTCTTTTATTTCTTTAAGGTCAATCAGTCCGGGAACAACAGTTGTCCGAAATAGGTAGGGACGCCCACTGCTCCGAATCAGGTCTATGGACCATTGAAGGTCAGTTTCGCGGACTTTCGTTCCCGTGGCCTTAGAATACTTAGGCAAGGGAGCCTTAATATCCATGGCGATAACATCGACGAGTTTTTCCCGGAGAAGATGCTCCAGGCGGCCAGGAAAAGAGCCGTTGGTATCAAGCTTGATGAGTAGCCCGCGGTCTTTGACTACCCGCAATAGGGTTTCTACATCTTCGTCCAGGAGCGGTTCGCCGCCCGTAACACAGACCGCCTCCAGCCAGCCTTTACGGTCATCCAAGAAGGAAATGAAAAAATTCAGCGGAAAAGTCGGTAAAGTTTCGGGCCGAAGGACAAGCTCCGCATTATGGCAAAAGGGGCAACGAAAATTGCAGCCGCCTAAGAAAACTGTTGCTGAGATATGGCCGGGAAAATCCTTGGGCGCAAATTTTTCTAAACCCTTGATTTCCACCAAGACTCTAACTCCTCGACGCTACTCAAAGCTCTCTCCACTCGACCCTCATTTAAAACGATAAATATGGGTAAAACAATAGCCCCTTTTTCATCGCGGCGGATATAATTAAGAAATTCACGCAGCCGCGCTTTACCTTCTTTTTGGGCCAGGTCAACCTCTCTCCCGCCCAAAGGTAACTCTTTCAATTTGGCCTTAAAGGCAGCGCATTTCTCGCAACTCGGATAGGTAAAAAGCAGGTACTCCATGGTCGCAGTCTAAAGAAGCTTGGTATAGGGAGTTCGGTCGTGGAATTCCTGTTGTTTACCGTCATTCCAGGTTCTGACTGGACGAAGATAGCCCACAATCCGGGAATAGACCTCGGTTTCTGCGCCGCAGTGGGGGCAAGCAGGGTGTTGACCCTTGAGATAACCATGGCCTTCACAAACGGAAAAAGTGGGGGTGATACTGAAATACGGCAGCTTAGTCTCAGCAATTTTTCGCACTAATTTTTTGCAGGTCACGGGGTCTATGGCCTCGGGAAGGAAGCTATGGAAGATAGTGCCGCCGGTATAAAGCGGCTGAATATCCTGTTGATGACGAATCGCCTCCCAGATATCACGGGTGGCATCGACGTTAAGCTGGGTAGAGTTGGTTAAATAAGGAAATTTATCAGTGCCGCTCGTAATAATGTTGCGGTACTTTTCCCGGTCCAGCCGCGCCAGGCGATAAGAGGTTGATTCAGCCGGAGTCGCCTCCAGGTTGTAAAGATTGCCTGTCTCCTCCTGAAATTCTCGCAGTACTTCCCGCATAAACAGGAGAACTTCGATGGCAAACTCTTTGCCCTCAGGAGTGCCAATGCCTTTACCCAAGAAATTCAGGCAGCATTCGTGCATGCCGCAAACACCGATGGTTGAAAAATGGTTGTCAAAGTGGCCCAGGTAGACCTGGGTGTAAGGCATTAGACCTCGCTGGAGCATGGTCGAGACGACCTCGCGCTTGGTTTCCAGCGATTCTTTGGCCAGAATCATAAGGTATTTAAGCCGGGCAAAGAATTCTTCTTTAGTTTGTGATTCAAAGCCGATGCGATTAAGGTTGATGGTGACCACGCCGATAGAACCAGTGGAATCGCCTGGCCCCCAAATGTTTCCAGGCCGCCGCATTAATTCTCGCTGGTCAAGATTGAGGCGGCAGCACATCGCCCGGATATCACCCGGGTTGAGGTCAGTGCCGATATAATTCTGAAAATAAGGAATACCATATTTAGCCGTTGCCTGGAAAAGCAGGTCAGCCAAGGGTGAGTCCCAATTAAAATCTTTTGTTATATTATAAGTCGGGATAGGGAAGGTAAAAACTCGACCTTTCTGGTCGCCTTCGATCATCAGCTCGAGGAAAGTCCGGTTGATCATATCCATCTCTGCTTGGTAATCACCATAACAGGAATCAAGCTCGACGCCGCCCACCACGACCTTTTTATCCTTCATGTCTTCGGGCACAGTCAGGTCAAAGGTAAGATTAGAGAAAGGAGTCTGCCACCCCCAGCGAGAAGGCACGTTTAGCCCGAAAATCAGCTTTTGGATGTCCTGTTTTACCCGCTCATAAGAAAGGTTATCGGCCCGGACAAAGGGCGCCAGCAAAGTATCGACCGAAGAAAAGGCTTGAGCCCCGGCAAATTCTCCCTGCATGGTCCCGATAAAATTGACCATATGGAGGGTGGCTGTTTCCAAATGGCGGGCGGGATAGGAATGAACCTGGTTGGGTACATGGCCAAAGCCTTTACGGAGTAATTGCTCAAGAGACCAGCCAGCGCAATAACCAACAATCGGATAGGTGAGGTCATGGATATGGAATTCACCGTCTAAATGGGCTTTTTTAATTTTTTCCGTGTAAAGCTGGTTCAAGGCAAAATTGGCCAGGACTTCACCGGAAAGGCGGGCGTTCAAGCCTGAAAAGCTCATCGTGCCCTCGTTGCTGTTTTCTCGAATCTTCCAGTCGCGGTCGTTGATATAATCTCTAATCAACCGCTCTAAGTTGAGACCTGTCTGCTTAGCTTCGCGGATATCCTTATGTCTCTCCCGGTAAAGAATATAAGCCTTGGCCACCTCGTGATATCCCTGCTTCATCAGCACCATTTCCACAACATCCTGAATCTGCTCAACTGAAGGGATGGTGAAACCGCCGAACTTTTCTTCCAGAATGAAGGTCGTGATGTCAGAAACATGCTTAGCCGCGGCCCGGTCGTCGACCCCCTGAGAGCGCATGGCCTTAAATACGGCCTCGGTAATCTTATCCTGGCAGAAATCGACCACCGTGCCGTCCCTTTTTTTGATTCTGGCAATCCCTTTGGTCATCATCGACTTACCTCCCTGTTGGCCCAAATTTATCTCACTCATCGGCTTTAAACTCCTCCTCCCTAAATTCTTTTGCCTTAGCTTTTCTATTTTTACCCACCTTTATCATTTGCCTAATCACCGGACATTCAAAATATCGGCCTCAAAACCAGCTTCAGGCAAAGCTCCTAAATTAGAGCTGGCATGCCATATTTTGTTATAAATAAAAGAAAAAACACAACATATTGGGCCGACTTGCCCTAAATTTACACTTCTCACTCGTCGTTGTCAAGGGGTTTTTTTATGATTTCCATAATAAAAAGACCTTTTAATTTCTGCCCCTCTTAGGGCTACTCACGATATAAAGGGACTCACCTCGCTACTCCCAAATGCTGCCTCGTAGCCTTTTCTTGTTTTTGCCTCCCCGCTTTTCCTGCCAAGGCTCAGACATCCTCGGCAGGCGGAGGTTTCCTCGAAGGTCAATCCAGGAAGGCTAAACCTTCAATCAACGCTTTCTCCATCTCAGACTGAGCTTTCAAACCAGCCTGGATAAAATATAAGCGAGCCGATTCAATAAAGAGAATGGGCTAACAAGTGGTTAAAGAGAAAAGATAACCTTATTTTACTCTCGCACTTTGGAGTTAAAATGATTCCCGATTTGGTGGAAAAACCCATCTGAAAAGAGTCTGCTTGATTTGCAGATAACAGCAATTTTGGTATAGTTAACCTTATAAGCCTGATAAGCAAAGGGCAATTGAATTGGAGAAAAAAAATGGAAAGACGTCGCCTTGGGAATTTTTTAAAGAGGGTGACCCTAATTACTGGCCTCCTCCTAACCGTCATAAACTTTGTTCAAGCAAAAGAATACGGCTTGGAGAAAGCCCAGGTTTATTACCAGATTAAGAATGACGGCTCGATTGCCGTTACCTGGGATTTAACTTACTGGTTTTCTGGCTCCTTCTCCACCGCTTGGGTTACCATTCCCCAGCACCAATTCAAACTTATAAACCCAGCGGTGAGCGAAGTCAGAGAGGGGGCAGAAATTCCTTACCGATTTCAACAAGAAACTCCAGACTTAACTCCAGATACTTTTGATTTTACCCAGGATGGCCGCGAATACCGCATCGCCTGGTTTTACCGGGCAGCTAACACCAACAAGACCTTTCGGCTTCGCTACGAAATCTGGGAGGGACTCAAAGTTTATGATGACGTGGCTGAATTCTATTTCAAGGTTTGGGGTGGAGACTGGGCCGTGTCCCTTCCGGCTCTTTGGGTGGAGGTAACCCTGCCAGCTCCAATTGAAGTGAAGGAAGATGTCGCGTATTGGCTTCATCCTAAGGTAGAAGGCCGAATCGGGATTTCCAAAGATTTTAGAAAAATAATTGCTTATGCCGGCGATATCCCGGCACGACAGTGGGTAGAAGTGAGAGTTGTTTTTCCTCGGGCCTATCTTTCCAACCCGGACCCGGCAAAGGTTATTTCTATAGCCGGGCTGGGGAAAGAAAAAGTTCTAAGGGAAGAACAGAGCTGGGAAGAGAGAGAAGCAAGAAAGCAGCGCCTCCTAAAAATTTTGGCTGCCGCTTCTTGGCCGGTGGCTGCCACCCTGTTTTTAATCGGGCTAATTATCCCTATAAGGACTTACTTGCGCTATGGCCGAGAGCCAAAAATTCAATATGAGCGCGATTACGAACAGGAAGTACCAGAAGAGGTTTCTCCGGCTCAAGCTGACATGATTATCTCGCAGGGGAAAACGGTTTCGCCGAAAGGAGTCGTCGCTTCTACCTTAGAGCTGGCCAGACAAGGCTTTATAAAGATTGAGGAAGTAGAAAGGGAAGGTTTCCTCGGAAAGAAAATTAAAGATTATAAAATTATTCTCACCGGCAAGAGTAAAGAAGAGTCACTACCTTCAGAGTTGGGGCTTTTCCTCACTCAATGGGAAAAGTTAGCCGGCAAGACCGGAGTTCTTATCTCAGAATTGAAAAAGAAGAACTTAGCTGATTTTAAGCTCAAGTTCGATAAGTCGGTGCGGAGCGCTGTTTATGGTAAAAAAGGCTGGATTAATAGCCAAGGAGAAAAAGTCCTCACTCTTTGGACAATAGCCTGGATTATTTTAACCATTTTAAGCCTTATAGTTCTTTTGGGAACCGGCTTACTCCCAACTATTACCACCCCGGTTTTGTTGCCGGGCGTGTTATTCTTCAACACCCTCCTCAGCCTCATTTTTAGAAAACCTGTGCGCCAATATACGGCCGAAGGCAAGCTCCTCACTCTTCGTCTCGGCGCCCTAAGAAAGTTTTTAAAGGATTTTTCTCTGCTTTCAGAGCACGCGCCGGCCTCTCTAATTATCTGGGAAAAATACCTTGTTTTCGGGACAGTGCTGGGCGTCGCCAAAGAGGTACTCAGAGCGATGAAGGAGCTTAAGATTCCCTTAGAATCCATAAGCTGGTTTAGCCTTGGTGTGACTGGCAGGATTAGTGACTTTAATGCCGCCTTCGATAGCTTTAACGCTTCTCTCAGCTCTTTTTCCCAGGCTTTTTCCAGCGCTGTCGCCTCTTCGACCAGTTCCGGCTCTTCGGCTGGAGGCGGGAGGGGCGCCGGCGGCGGTGGCGGCGGCGCCCGCTGAATTATCTCCTTAAGTCGACCCGGCCCTTCTTTTTCGACTTGCATGAGAACTGATGCTGGGGTCATTTTAAAGGTCTTTGGTGAAATCGACGAGTTTATCTTTTAACTCCTTTAGATGATGGTTTATTGAGCTAATCTATTGGCTTGCGTCGGGGAATCTGCAGAGATTAATAAAAATCGCAGCCAAAGTCTTAATTTTTATTTTTATTAATTAAGTTCCCCCTCAATTGGGCCGCGTTGTTGGCAAGCTAAGTCTGAGTTAGCGGAAGCCTCCAGCGCAGGCTTAGCCTTTTTCAATCTTTCACAAAGGGAATCCTTGGGCACTCGGGCTGTCTGAGCCGCAGTCAGCTAAAGGCACTGACCGCGGGGAAGGAAGACTGTTCCACTGTTTCTGTGGTCAGCAAGACGAGTTGCCTGGCCGCCAATAAAAATGACGAGAGAACGGCGTCAAAGACCAGAACAGTGACGGTGCATTTCTGGAGGCACCAGTGCTTCGAGCGGCTTAAATGGGAAAGGCTTGAGATAAAGCTAATTGACCCCAGGAAGAAATAGACAAGAGCCAAGAATTGATTTTTGATAATTAATTGAGAATCCCTCTGGTCAAAAAGACAGTTGATTATATGCTTTTTGGCCGCCTTTTGGCCGGCTCTTGTAAAAATCATTTTAATATATTAAAATTTTTGTATGGATTATTCGATAAAAATAGGCGGGGAGGCCGGTCAGGGCATTCAGACCATCGGCGATACCCTCGCCACGGTGTTAGCCCGGGCTGGTTATCATATTTTCTCCCATCAGGATTATGAGTCGCGAATAAGGGGGGGGCATAATTTTTTCCAAATAAGATTTTCTACCCGGCCGGTAATGGCCTCAAGAGAAAAGGTCGACCTCCTCGTTGCCCTCGATAAAGAAAGCATAAAGCGGCATGAAAAGGAACTCAGTGTCTTAGGACAAATAGTCTATGATTCGACGACTCTAAAACAAAAATACGCAAAACCCTATTTTCTTGATGTCCCCTTTGACCAGCTCGCTTTAAAACATGGAGGTCAAAAGATAATGGCCAATTCGGTGGCCATTGGTGCTGTGCTGGGAATGCTCGGAATGGGACTGGATATTTTGCTTGGCCTCCTTAGGGATATTTTTAAAAAGAAAGGTCCTGAGGTAATAAAGGCCAACATCGACGCGGCCACGGCGGGCTATAATTTTGCCCGCCAAGAATGCCTGCAATGTTCTTTTTCGGTGGCTCCTTTGGCTTCAGCTAAAGGGCTTATTACAGGAAACGAAGCCTTAGCCCTGGGAGCAATCGCTTCGGGGTGCAAATTCTATGCCGCTTACCCGATGACTCCATCTACAGGAATAATGGATTATTTAGCCAGCAAGGCTGAGGAATATGGAATCATCGTCGAACAGGCCGAGGATGAAATAGCTGCCATAAACTTAGCTCTCGGCGCTTCTTTTGCCGGCGTGAGGTCGATGACCGGAAGTTCTGGGGGCGGGTTTGCTCTGATGGTCGAAGGCCTCTCCTTAGCGGCCATGACGGAAACACCCATTGTTATTGCTCTGGGCCAACGACCAGGTCCGGCTACCGGCTTTCCCACGAGGACTGAACAGGCTGACCTACTCTTTGCGCTTCACGCCGCCCACGGAGAATTCCCGCGAGTAATTTTTGCTCCCGGAACTCCAGAACAGGCCTTTTACCTTACCAACAAGGGTTTTGACCTGGCAGAAAAATATCAAATTCCAGTAATTATCCTCACTGACCAGTATTTGGCTGATTCCCGCTGGTCCTTTGAGAGTTTTGATTTAAGTCAGATAAAATATGTAGATTACAGGCTAAGAGGAGAAAAGTTCGCTCAACTTAATGAATACAAAAGACACGCTTTCTCTTCCAACGGGGTTTCGCCGCTCGGGGTGCCTGGAGAAGCAAAGCATCTTGTGGTTACCGATAGCGACGAACATGACGAAGAGGGACATATAGTAGAAGATGCCGAAACAAGAATAAAGATGGTCAATAAAAGGCTTTTTAAAAAACTACCCTGGATAAAAGAGGAAATCAACCCGCCTTCTTTCTATGGCCATCCTGACCCAGAAATAATAATTGCCGGCTGGGGTTCTACCTACGGATTGCTAAAAGAAGCTGTGGATGTCCTGGTGGAAAAGGAAAAAATAGCTATGTTTCATTTTAATGAAATATATCCCTTTCCGGCCGCCAAAAAATTAGATTTCTTAGAAAAATTAAAAAGAGCTAAAATGGCCTTAGGTATTGAAAATAATGCCACGGGTCAACTGGCAAGATTGCTGAAGGCTGAGACAGGATTTTCTTTTCATTATTTAATCAATAAATTCGACGGAAGACCCTTTACCTTAGAGTCTTTGATTGGAGAAATAAATGCTGTCCTTAAAAGATTATGAAGGCCAGTCGCCGGCCTGGTGTCCAGGATGCGGCAATTTCAGCCTCCTGAAAGCTTTTAAACAGGCGATGGTTGAACTGGAGCTGGCGCCCCATCAACTGATCATCGTTTCCGGAATAGGCCAAGCGGGAAAATTTCCTCATTATATCCGTTGCCATACTTTCAATGGCCTCCATGGCCGGACACTTCCGGTAGCTACTGGCATCCGCCTCGTTAACCACAGCCTGATTGTGGTGGCTATAGCTGGGGACGGTGATTGCTACGGCGAAGGAGGCAACCATCTCCTTCAGGCCATGAGGCGAAATATCAACGTCAAGCTCTTCGTCCATGATAACCAGGTATATGGACTGACCAAAGGCCAGGCTTCGCCCACGAGCTTAGAGGGAATGGTCACCAAAAACCAGCCATTTGGTGTCATTTCAGAACCACTAAATCCCGTGGCTCTGGCCGTCGCTCTTGACTGTAGCTTTGTCGGCCGGGGCTTTGCGGGCGAGCCGGAACATCTAAAAGAATTGATAAAGCAGGCCGTGAAACATCAAGGATTCTCGCTGGTAGATATCTTACAGCCCTGTATCTCTTTCAATAAGATTAACACGTTTGAGTGGTACCAGCAGCGGGTTTATTACTTGGAGGCCGATTATAACCCTGAAGACCGGTTCGCCGCTTTTAAGAAAGCCTTGGAAGGAAATGATAGAATTCCTATAGGAATTATATATAAAAACAATCGTCCCCCCTTTGAAGAAAAAATTCCAATAATCAAGGAACGCCCCCTGGTCCAACAACCCTTTGACCTGAAGAAAATTGCCAGGACTCTATCAGAATTTTTCTAATCCTTTTTTCGAGGTCAGCCAGCTGCGAAATTATAGAAAACACTCGTGGAAGCATCTCCAAATTTTAATTTTTTATGGTCAGGTTGGTCGGGTCGAATTTTGCTGACCAAATAGGCATCGTCGGCTCTCCCTTTCTATTTCTTAATTAGCTGCCAACATTTGTTCTGTCTCTTATATCAAAACCGACCTTTTTTGCGGCTGCCCGAACAAGGACTAACCGCCAGCCTTTTTATCCTGGTTGGCGCCTTTGAAAACAGCCCCTCCTCCTTAGATGGCCAAGGCTGGGAACTAAATTATGTAACGAGTTGGAGTAGAAATCCAACGACACCGGAATATGAAATGGCGAGCTTGGAATTAAATTAAGAAAGGAGTTTGAGTTTGAGGATGCGGTCAAGACGAAAAATGCGCTCCGCCTGTCGCTTAAAACAGAAAGCGCGCAGTCCTTCAAAGTATTTGCCTTTATATTCAGCCATTTCTATGGATAAGGGGTGGATGCGTCGTTGCGATTTGGTGTCATCCGGCTTGAGATAAACAATCTCTAAATCATTTTTTTGAGCCAGAGCTTTTTTAACAAGCGACCTTTTCTCTTCCAACGAAAGCGCCTCTTCAGCTTTTTGGTACTGGAGGCGGGTTAAAAACCGGACAATTTTAAAGTCGAGAAGAATATGCTTTTTTTGAATGGGCCGCCGCAGCACGATTCCTTCCAAGCTTGTACATCGGCTCAAAGCCACATAAATTTGACCCGGAGCAAAGGCACCTCGACCGATATCAATAATAACCCGGTCAAAGGTTTTGCCCTGACTTTTATGAATTGTCACCGCCCACGCAAGTTTAAGGGGATATTGCTGGAACCTGCCGACTGTTTCCGTCTCGATTATTTTTCTTTTTTCATCATATTTATAATGAAAAATTTCCCACGTATAGGGCTCAACTTCAACCTCCGCGCCATTCTGAAGCTCAACAATAACCAGGGCATGGCCGTACCGGTGCTTTTCAATGGCCCGCACCCGACCTATGGTGCCGTTAACCCAGCGGCCATGGCGGTCGTTGTTGACCAGCATCACTTGAGCTCCTTTTTTTAATTCGAGGATTTCATCCGCTGGCAGCGAGGAACGGTCAAATTTTTCGAATTCGCCCGTAAGGCGGCCATGATGAATCCATACTCTTCCGGACAGGGCCCGGAGCTTCTCTTGATTGTGGGTCGAGGCTAAGTCATTAGTGCTGGTCAAGGTGATATAAAATTTATCTTTGCCCGGAATAAAATCGGGGTCAACCCGTTGGTTCAGAAGGCTGATATCTTCTTCGGTCACCGTCCGATTTCTGATGGCATTAAGCAAAGCGATAAAATTCTGGTCGCTCTGACGATAGACCTTTTCAAGCTCGATAAATTCGAAGGAAAAATCGCTGCGGTTAAAAACCCGGCTGGAGAAAAAGTAGGGGGTCTCGTAGCCCGCGGAAAATATCTTTTTTTCTTTGGAAGTCACTACAGGAGGAAGCTGATAAAGGTCGCCGATAAAAATCATCTGGAGGCCCCCAAAGGGAAGACGTCGCTCGCGGCTATTGAGCCGCAAAAAGTGGTCGACACAATCAAGTAAATCAGCCCTGACCATCGAGATTTCATCAATGACGATTGTCTCTAAAGCCCGGTAAAGTTTTGATTGCTGGGCGGATAGCTTTTCCACCTTATCGAGGGTGATATCGGGCTTAAAACCAAAGAAAGAGTGAATAGTCTGGCCATAGACATTTAGAGCGGCGACCCCTGTTGGCGCCAAAACGGCTACCTTTTTCTCCGTATTCTGGCGCCAATACTGAAGGAGAGTTGATTTCCCCGTGCCCGCTCGGCCCGTAATAAAAACATGACTCTTGGAATTTTCCAGTAAATCCAAGGCGGCCTCGAAATCAGGAGAAATTTCAATTTCTGGTTTAGGCGCCATACAAGGTTTCCTCTAAACCAATCATGATTATACCAGAATCATCGCTTAGACTCAGCTTGCCTTGAAAGCGGACTTATGACAAAATTTCAACATGATCAATAGACGTCAAAGAACTACTTTCCGCTTCTCTATTTTTCAAATTTTTAATTTGATCCTGATAATCATCTTTCTTGCATCCTCTTGCACTACTTCCAAACCAAAGACTGCGCCCGATAAAGAAAAGGACCCCCAATATCACTATGAAAAGGCAGTTGTGGCCATGAGATACGAGCTTCCAGATATGGCGCTTGATTTCCTCAAACAAGCCCTGGCTTTAGACCCTAATCATTACGCTTCATATAATCTTTTAGGGGTTATTTATCACAAAAAGGGCAATTATCAGGCTGCGGCTGAGGCTCTGGAACGAGCCCTTGAGCTCAAGCCCGATTCCGGAGAAACCCATCATAACCTGGCTGTTGTCTATCAAGATATGGGTGAAATTCTGCGAGCCGAAAGGGAATATCGTCAGGCAGTTGCGCTTAGCTATACCCCTTCCCTTTTTCTTCTCGCCCGTCTGCTTCTTGACCAGAAAAGATATGATGAAGCCATCGAATTTGGTTTAAAAGCCGCTGAGTCCAACCCCAAAGACCCAGCTATCTTCAATCTTTTAGGCGTCGCCTGCAACGAAAAGCAGGATTATAAGGCCGCCGTTAATTATTTCAACCGGGCTTTAAGCCTTAACCCTGAAGACCCGATAATATTGATTAATCTCGGCATTGCCTATCTCAACCTTGGCGAAAAAGGGCGGGCTCGTGAACTTCTGGAAAAAGCTCTTCCTAAGCTGAAGGACCAGGCTCTGATTGATAAAGTGAAAGCCTGGCTCGAAGAAATAAAACTTCCCTAAAACTGGTCCTTTTGGGAATTAATGTTCTTGGCCTTGATTATTATTTCCCGCCAAAAAACCTTGACTCTAAAAAAGGCTTTTTTCTAGCTGGCTCAACCAAGCTTTGAAGTGACCATGTTTTTCCTGAAGAAAATAAGCAAAAAATAAAAGAGCCAGGGAAACCAATTTTTATTAAAAAGCAGGGTTTATATTAAAGCGGGAAAAGAACTAAATTAAAATATTATTTTATCTTTTAATAAAGATGGGAGGAAAAGAATGAAGATGCTGGAAATTGAGACCAGGTCAAGGGAAGAATTGATTGATATAACCCAGCTGGTGGCCAGGGAAGTTAAGGCATTGGGAATAAAAGAAGGCGGGATTATTGTTTTTGTCCCTCATACCACAGCCGGCCTCACCATAAATGAAAACGCCGACCCCTCTGTTAAAAGAGATATCCTTTTAGCCCTATGTCATATGGTTCCTGACGACCTCCCTTACGCTCATAGCGAAGGGAATTCTCCGGCCCACGTTAAGGCTTCGCTTTGTGGAAGTTGTCTTTACATTATCATTAAGGACGGAAATCTTTGCCTTGGCACCTGGCAGGGAATCACCTTCTGCGAATTCGACGGCCCGCGGCGACGCCGCCTCTTTCTTTCCCCTCTTAAATAATCAAAAGCAGGACCCACTCCCCTAAAATCTTTGGCCAAAGAGCAGCGTCTAACTATTTTTTGGCCTAAAACAAGCGACCTCAGCCCTTCCTTTAGCACTCAATCAACAAATTTTTCGGCCAGGCGTCGGGCTAACGGAAGAAAATCGTCCAGCGGCAGCTTTTCAATCTCGCCCGCATCGCTTAAGGAGGCAATTTTCGGGTTCAAGGGGAGGCGGCCCAAAAAAGGAACGCCTAGCCGGGCAGCCATTTCTTCACCCCGACTCGGGCCAAAGATTTCGTAGGCTCGACCGCTATCGGGGCAAACAAAATAACTCATATTTTCCACCAGACCAAGCAAAGGAGCTTTCATTTTCAAAGCCATCTTAGCCGCTTTGCGGACAACCATTTCCGCCAAATCCTGGGGGGTGGAGACTAAAACTATCCCGCAGGTGGGCAGTGTCTGCATTACTGTGAGGGAGGCATCTGAGGTCCCCGGCGGGAGGTCAATAATCAGCCAATCAAGCTCCCCCCAAAAAACATCCCCCCAAAATTGTTTAATAGCCGCGCTGATAAGCGGGCCCCGCCAGATTACCGCCTCGTCCTCTTCCGGAAGCAAAAGGTTAATCGACATGATTTTTATTCCCTTTCGGCTCTCTACAGGTATTAGCCCCAAAGGCCCGGTTTTTGGTCTCTCCTTTAGGCCAAAAATCTTGGGAATACTCGGCCCGGTAATATCAGCATCTAAAAGGCCCACTCTTTGGCCTGTCTCTCGGAAAGCTAAGCCCAGAAGGGCCGAAACAAGCGATTTACCTACTCCTCCTTTTCCACTGAGCACAGCCAGCGAACGGTGAATTAGGTTAAAAGGCTCCGCTACCCCCTGTTTGTCTCCTCCAAGTCCGATTCGCTTCCTTTCCTCATCAGTCATTTCAGTAGTCTCGATTTCCACCTCTTTCACACCTGCAACGGTAAGGGCTGCTTCTTTAGCCTGAGTAACGATTTGCTCCTTGAGCGGACAGCCAGAAAAAGTTAGAGCCAACTTGATTCTAACCTTTTCACCTTCCACTCGTATTTCCCGCACCATGCCCAATTCCACCAAGTTCCGTTGAAGCTCGGGGTCGATAACGCGGGAAAGAGCCTCCTTAATTTTATCCTCAGTTGATGCCATATTTTTTTCTCCTTATGATGCGATAATCAGAGTTTAGTTTATACTTGGCCTCTCAGTTATTAATGCACCTCATTTATTTTCAAAGTGCCAAGGCTCCAAGTCAAAGACTGTCTTAATGGTCCTTAACTTATCTCTTGGCTCCGCTGGCTCTAAAGCCGCAAAACCAAGCAAAGAAACATTATAATACAATCAAAAAATAATTCCTTAGGGGAGAAAAAAGGAGTCGCCAGCAGCCAAACCACGGAGGATGCCATTAGGCGGTCCCGAACAGCCTCCATCTCCTGCCCTTAGGAAAATTGGCCCTCCTCAGCTTCCTTCGCCGCAGAAACGCCCGCGTCTCCCGCCGTTCCCGGGTTTCAAGACCACTCCCCGGCCGTCCCAAGGCAGCGCTATAACCATTATTCACCTTCTGAAGAATGGCTGCTTCCCAATTTCCTACTGCTGAGAAGGTCGGGTTTGTCCCTTTAGCCAGACTGTTTTAACTAGATAATTGGCGGGCGGCATGGTTTCAAGCTCGAAGCCATTCATGATGGCGAATTTTGGCCAGAGGTCGCGCGGCATCCCAGTTCGCTCGAAAATCTGAGAGAGCCGCTCCTTCCCTGAAGCGCGGACTAAATTGAGCCGCAGTGGCTGTCGGTTAAGATAAGCAGGGTCTTTAAGCTGGTCCAAGGAGCGAATTGAAACCTTAAACTTCTCATCATACGGAGGATAGTTGCGCCAGGGAGCCAGACCAAAAAAACTAAAAATGAATTCGCCGAGACGAATCAACCCTAAGCGAAGATAGAGAGTTTCACCTTCTTCCCTTTCCAGCAAATAAAAAGTGTGATGGGAAGGTAAAGAGCCGGTCTCGATTCTATCTTCTCCCATTAAAGTTGCCCCCTTGATGGTTGCCGCCTTTTGCGTGGCGTATGTTCTTAAATCTTCGGCTGATTTTTCAACCATTAAAACCAGGGCGGCTCGGCCATCTGGAGAGGCCATCCTTACTTGGGAAGCAGTATTCTGCACGGCCCAGTCCTCGGGGAAGGAAAAAACAAACTTCATTTGGGGATGATAGAATTTTCCTTTCTCGACGAAGCCCTGCCGCGGGTCATCGCCATAGACCAGGTTTTGAAGTTTAAGGAGATAGTCATCTCGGTTAACTTTTAAACGGCGGTCCTCCTCCGTGAGCATCGTTTTTACCTTTTCTATTCTGTCTTTGGTCAAAGGATGAGTAGAGAGAAAACCAGGGAGACTGCGACCTCCGGAAAGGTCACCTATTTTTTCCAGGGCAGAAAAAAAATCAATCATAAACTGGGGAGACCAGCCGGCTTTGCGGGCATATTCGACGCCTAAGCTGTCAGCCTGGTATTCATCGTCACGGCTATATTTGAGAAAGAGAAGCTGCATGCCGACACCGACGAGGCCGGCGATTTCTGCCAGCCTTTTATCCACAGCACTCACTAAGGCTAAGCCAGTCTGGACAAGAATCATCTGACTTAACCGCCGGAGGCTATGACGAGCACTGATATGACCCAGCTCATGGCCGATAACCGTGGCCAGTTCCGCTTCTGAAGACATTAAAGCCAAAATTCCCCTCGTAACATAAACATAGCCTCCGGGCACAGCAAAGGCGTTGATAACGGGTGAATCAAGGACAGCAAAATGGTAGCCAAGCTCTGGCCGGTGAGTATGGGGAACTATGGATTCCCCTACACCCTTGATATAAGCAACCAAGTCCTTATCAGCGACTATTCCGTATTGGGAACGAATTTCACCATCGGTTTCCTCGCCCAAGGTTTTTTCCTGGGAAGCGGGAATCAGGCTTAGTTCTTTCTGTCCAGTAACCGGGTTAACGGCGCAACTCAGAAAAATTAGATTTAAGCAAAGAAAAGCGGCCAAAATAAGATAAACCCTAACCCGAATCGCCTTTTCGGTCATTTACTTACCTCTTTTCTGTCAGCGTTTATCAAAATCATAAGGAATTAACCACTTTTAATTAGTTTTGCTTTTCCTCTCCCCTCTAAGCGACCTTTTTGCCAACTCGACGTCCGTTGCCAGAGAGACGATTTCGGCCAGCCCAACGAAGGTAAAAGACAACGCAAGGAAAAACCAAACGGGAGCGGGGGCCCTTCAAGCCGTGACATTGCTTAGCCCGTACAAGATGGAAGATGAAGATTCATTTTGTCCTTTTATCCCTTGAAGCCAGTTCATCCTATTTTATTTCTGGCTAATTTTTTTATTAACTTGAACTATTGGTTCCAGCCTTACCCCCAAGGATTGAAGGTTATGCTCCAAATCTGTTTCTGGCCGATAAAGGATAGTCGCCATACCCAAGCCCTTGGCCGGTCGAATGTTTTCTTCCAGGTCATCGATAAATACTGTTTCTTCTGGCTCGGCCTCTGCCGCCTGGAGAGCGATTTGATAAATTTGAGGCTGGGGCTTCATCAGCCCAACTTCATAAGAAAGAACCAAAGAATCAAAAATCATGACTTTAGGGAAACGCTGCCGGATAAAAGAAAACCGAAGCACATCCGTGTTGGAAAGCAGGACAAGACGCGCCGAACTCTTGGCCCGCCTTAGGATATCAATCACAGGCTTATTAGGAGTAAAAACATCGCAATAGGCCGCCAGAAAGGTCTCGTAATCCAGGTTAGCTCGGGTAGCGCTGATTATCTTGGCATAAAATTCTTGGGGCGAAATCCGGCCCATGTCTAAGAGCTCGATGAGCTCAAAATGGTCCCTGACCAATTGTCTTATCTCTTCTTCTTCATAAGGAGAGGCTTCCCCCAACCGCCGATAAAAATGACGGTTATCAAACCAGAGAACAACCTGCCCCATATCGCAAATGATGGCGCGCTTCATGAAAACCTCGCCTGGGTTCAAAAATAACTTGTTAATTTGTTATTAATAACAAAAAGATACGGTTATCGCAACCAGTCAAAAAAAGAAGAGCGAGAGATTTTTCATTTTTCAATCTGGTAAACCAGAGCTTCGCTTCCATCGGGTAGCGGCCACTTACCCCATAAAATAAAAGAAGGCCCTTTATTCTCCCCTTCCAGCCAGGGCCAGAATTTGGACAAAAAAGCCCAACGGTGCCGCGCCGTATGCTCGAGGGCGATATCGCCTGTTTTAAGGATTAAGAAATGATAGGCTGTGAGTTGAGTAAAGTTCGGGGGGCGGTCGCCCACGCTATCAATCTTAAAGGAAAAAGTCTTAACCGCACTATAAAAATGAAAAAGGTTAGGGTTAAAATAAGGCTGATTGGCTAAAACCGCTATTCTCAATTCTTTTCCAGGAAAAGCTGTTTTCAGGTCGGTTAAAATTTTTTCTACTTGCCACTCCTCTCGAGTGGCCTGATGGGTGTAAGGATGCTCGATAAATTTTGGCCAGCCAAAGGAAATGGCGCTGAACTGATAAGAGCCGATAATGATTAGCGCCATGGCTACCGCTAACCTTGTCTTTCTTGAGGGAAGGGAATTAAGACCGGCCGAGCTCAAAAGGGCTAAGGAAGGAAGTAGAGGCAAAATGAACCGGGCATCTTTATTCGGAATAAAAATAAAAATCAGCAGGCTGGGAAAAAACCAGGCTAAGCTAAAAGATAGAGCCAGCCAGTTTTTACTCCAGAGAAAAAAGGCCGCCCAACCGACAAGAAAAAAGGGCAGAAGCCAGCGGGAAACAAGGACATCCCGCAAAGCCTCAAGATACCAAACCAAGGAGGGCCAAAAGCGGGTTGGGTCTCCCTCTAACTTGGAATCAGTATAGAGAGCATGGTGGGCGCCAGAGCGAAAATCGCTGTAATTCTTTATATACCATGGAAGGGCCAAGGCCAACGCAATCATAACCACAATAAACCCACGGCAGAGAGAACGCCAGAAAGGCCTGGGCTCTCTTTTCCAGCTAACTAAGAAAACAAGCGGCCCGGTAAAAGCAAAAAATATTGGAGAGGTCCATTTGGTGAGAAGAGCGGCCGCCATGGCCAGGGCTAATATAAGGCCGGCTTTAAGATGAAGACCACTCCGACTTTTAATAATTAGATATTGGACAACAACGACTATCGTTAACAAGGAAAAATCAATCAAACCGTCCCGCAGCAAAGCATAAACAAGGGGACACATTAGAGAAAGAAGAACAGTCAACAGACCTACCCAGCGGTTAAATAATGTTTCACCCAATTTGAAAAGAGCCAGAGCCAGCAGAAGCAAAAAAAAGAAGTTCGTAAGGACAATGGTGTCGGGGCTAAACCCGAAAATTTGGGTGGTTATGGCGCTCGAAAAATAAAAGAAGGGCGGCCAGTAGTTAGTGCCGCGAAGTAGCTTGCTCCCTGAAAGACTGGCCGGATGGTCGAGGAGCTGATGATATTTCAAGACAATCAAGCCGTGGGCTGATTGGTCAAAAGGTGGCGGCAAAGTGTCGTAGCTTAACCAAAGAAGGTTGGCACCGGCGTAGATTATCAGAAAAATAACCCCCAAAAAGGCAGGAAGGCCAAAGCCTTTTTTAGGACTAAACATCAAACCCGAACTTTTAATCTTAATTCCCTCACCTCTTCATTCTTTTATGGTTACCTTTTAATTCTTAATCTTCAAGTCCTAATATATTTATCACTAAACAGTCTGTCATCCTTTTTTGAGCCCGACGCCACTTTTGTTTTTGTTCCACTGACCCTCACAGGTTTTAACTTTCGGGAGGTTAATATTAAGCATAAGCAAGGAATCGGCTGTTTCCAGCCTGTCTCTTTTTTATCAATTTTAAACCATAAACCTCCCTTAATAACTCCATCATCCTGCACTTAAACTAAAACCATGACTATCTTAGACCTGGGCTTGATGGGAAGGAAGCTCGATTCGACTACCTTCCCGGCAAGCCGCTTGCCTGAGGAGGAGGGCAAATAAAAAGCCCACCAAACCAAGACCGGCAAACATCAAGATAGTATTTCTATAATTACCGCCGGAAAGGTCAGTGATTTTGCCAGCCAGCCAATTAAAAAGCGTTAGCCCGACGTTTTGAATTAAAGTCATCAAACCAAAGGCTGTGCCTAAGCGCTTCTCCTCGACCATGATGGGAATCGCGGGCCACATGGCCGCAGGAACCAGACTAAAAGCAATTCCCAAAACAACCATCGCCGCGGCCGGAGCAAAAGGGGTTAGGGCCAAAGAGGTATGGACTGGAACGAGGAGAACCGAACCAATAATCATCATCGTTGCCCTTTTGCCGATACGGTCAACGAGGAAGCCAAAGAGTGGAGTAAAAATCATCGTTCCGGTTATCACCAACGAGGTATAAAAACCTCCCTTGACGGCGCTAAACCCGAATTTGGACTGGAGAAACACGGTCGAAAAAGCGGTAAAAGGAAAGATGGCGGAATAAAAGGTCATGCAAAGCAAGGAAACAAACCAAAAGGAGGGCCGGAAGGCAAAAATATCTTTAATGACAATCTTTTCTTCGGCGGAAGTTAATGCTTGCGCCGGGAAAAACTTTTCCTTGGACCGGTCTAAGCCCGAATAAATAAAGAAAAGGGCTAAGGAAAGAAACATGATGACCGCCGAGACCCAAATGGCCAGCTTCCAGGAACCAGATAAGGCCTGAATACGGGCGGCACTGTTAAGGGCGGCAAAAGTTCCTAAACGGGCAACGGTCAGGTTTAAACCAAAGGCTAAGGCTAACTCCTTACCACGGAACCACTTGGAAAGAATTTTATTCTGGGTAATGATCAAAGATTCAGAACCAAGCCCGTAAAGCAAGCGGCCGGCCAGCATAACAGCAAAGCTTCGACCAGAAGCCACGGCTGTCATCAAAACGCCCAGAGCACAAAGAGAAACAAAGAGTCCGCCAGCGCGCCTTATGCCGATCCTATCCAGGAGAATTCCGCCCACCAAAACCATGATAAAATTAGGCAGATAGTAAAAGCTGAAAAGAAGACCATATTGAGCTCGGCTCAACCCCATATCGCGCATGATGAAATCAGCGATCGGGCTAACGGAGTCATAGGCATAATAAGCGCCAAAAATAACCCAGCCCATTAAAATCAGCACCACCCATCTTAGCTTCGCAATCGCCGCCCAATCAGTTTCCGCCTTCATCATGCCTCCTTTATCCTTGGCCACCCGTCGAATCAATTAATTGTCTGGGCAAAAATAATCTTTTTAAAAAATTAGGCGCTGGCATAATAAACAAATTCACGGAGAGTTGCAACCGAAGAAGAAATCCAAAATGGCTATCCTTCTATTCTGGCGCCTACGCTAATTTTAGGCAATTTATCAGAGAAATTTATCTTTCATCTGGCCCCGCAATTATCGTAAAATCGGGAAAGTCCAGAAAATTATAAGAGCTGAAAGGAGGTCTTCATGAACAAAAAGAATCCAAGGAAGGCGTCCAGAAATTTCTGGCCTTTGATTATTTCTTTGACAGTTGTTCTTTTAATTATCGGCGGTGCTTTTGCCCTTTATTTAACCAAAGGCAAAAAAGTTCAGGTTCATGATATCTCTCGAATGGAGAAAATTATCGACCTTCATTTCACCCCCAAGGAAAGAAAGCTAATGCTGGAGGACCTCCGAGGCCATGCCAGAACTTACCGCCAGCTCCGCCAAGTCATCTTGTCTAACGAAATCCCGCCAGCCCTCTATTTTAACCCGCTGACGACAAAAGAACCTAAGGTAGAGCCCGAAGCAGCCCCAAAAACCATTTCTTCCCCGCCTTGGCCCCTTGATAAAAATTTCCGGCTCGAGCGGCCGGAGAACTTAGAAGATTTAGCCTTTTATCCTGTTACTGCTCTGGCTGAGCTTATTCGTACTAAGAAGGTAACTTCAACTGAACTTACAGAAATGTACCTCCTTCGTTTGAAAAAATATGGCCCAAAATTAGAGTGTGTGGTCACTTTAACTGAGGACTTAGCCCGAGCTCAGGCCAAAAAGGCGGACGAGGAAATCGCGGCCGGGTACTATCGGGGCCCCCTCCATGGTATTCCTTGGGGAGCCAAAGACCTTCTGGCTACGAAGGGCATACGAACTACCTGGGGAGCAGCTCCTTACAAGGACCAGGTTCCGCAGGAAGAGGCAACTGTGGTTGAAAAATTAGAGAAGGCGGGTGCGGTTCTGGTCGCCAAACTGACTATGGGGGAGTTAGCCTGGGGCGATGTTTGGTTTGGCGGCCGAACCAGAAACCCTTGGGATTATGAACAAGGTTCGAGCGGCTCGTCGGCAGGCTCAGCGGCGGCTACGGCGGCTGGTCTGGTGGGGTTTGCTATCGGGACTGAGACATGGGGGTCGATTGTCTCCCCTTCTACCCGCTGCGGGGTCACGGGCCTGCGACCAACCTTTGGTCGAGTTAGCCGAGCCGGGGCCATGGCTCTCAGCTGGAGCATGGATAAAATTGGTCCCATAGCTCGTTCGGTTGATGATTGCGCCCTAATTTTTCAAGCCATTATGGGTCCGGACGGAAAAGACCTGACCTGTGTTGATAAACCCTTCAACTGGGACCCAAACCTTGACTTAAAAGCAATCCGTGTCGGTTACCTTAAAAAAGAATTTGATAAGGATTATCGCCAAAAGAAAAATGACCTTATTTCTTTAGAAGTTCTCCGTAAATTGGGAGTTGAGCTTATTCCCTTGGAGTTGCCTGCGGACCTTCCCGTTGAATCCCTTTCCTTCATCCTCAACGTGGAAGCGGCCGCCGCCTTTGATGAACTGACGAGGAGTAACCGCGACGACCTCTTAGCCCGTCAAACTCGCAATGCTTGGCCGAATGTTTTTCGGCAGGCTCGGTTTATTCCCGCGGTAGAATACATCCAGGCCAACCGTATTCGCTGGCGGCTGATGCAAGAAATGGCGGAAAAAATGAAGGATATTGACGTTTATGTTGCGCCCTCCTTCGGCGGCTCTAATCTCCTCTTAACAAACCTCACCGGTCATCCTGCGGTGGTCGTTCCCAATGGATTTGACGACCGCGGCCACCCCACGAGTCTCTCCTTCATCGGCAACCTCTTTGAAGAAGCTAAAGCGCTGAGCCTAGCCCGCGCTTTTCAGCAAGCCACAGATTTCCATCGGCGTCATCCTCAGCTTAAAGAATAGAATAAAACGGTTCTCTTCCATTTTATCTGGGCTGGGTTGCGGGCTAAGTTCGGGAGGGAAGAAGTGACCATTGAAGATTTAGCCTTCCCAAATCGCCCTTCGAGGGAACCTCTGGCCGCCGAGAATATCTGAGCCTGAACAGGATCAACAGAGAGGCCAAAGGGAGGCAAAGGACTTCCGGGCTATGTCTCTGAACAGGGAGGCGAGCGCCGCGGGCGCCGAGAAGGGCGAAGACGAAACGGCGTTAAAAACCTGAGGGGGAGCGAGGCCATTCCGAACGTCTCCGAGCCTAACCCATACAAAATGGAAGAGAATCAATAAAACTAATTAGCGGTAGGCTTTGTAATGCTCACGGCCTAAACCGAGAAAACTTAATAGCCATTGGAAAAAAATGAGAAAATAGCCGCTTTTAAGCGGGAAATAATCCAGGCGTCGAGTCGACGTATAAATGCAGGCTTCGCTAATGTAGCTAAAATCCTCGCCCGTCTGCTTCAATCTCTTTTTCAGTCGAGTGAAAAAGTCAAGGTCTTCGGAGAGGCGAAGGGAGGGGTTAAAACCGCCTTCAAGCCAAAAAAGTTGCCGGTCACAATAACCCATCTGAGCGGCGATGCGGAACGTCCTTTTGCCAAATTCAATCAACTGAAAGAAATGCTTAGCCAGCCAATCCGAGGATTTAGGCTTGAGCTGGATAATGCCCATCTTAAAGCCTCGTTGATAATAATTAGAAACAACTTCGGCCAAATTCGGACTCATCTCTGAATCGGCGTCAAGAAAAAGGAGGATATCGCCTTTAGCCAAGGTCGCCCCTCTATTTTTTGCTCTGGAAACACCTAAGATTTTCTCCTCAGCGAGGCACATTTTAAACCGGAGCTCATTGTTCTGGACAAAATCCCAATAAACTCGAACTGTTTGGTCAGTGGAGGCATTATCAATAACTATCACTTCCAGAGCGTCATGGTCATAGGTCTGACTCTTAACGGAATTCAGGGCATCGGAGAGATAGGCAGCTTCGTTGTAAGCAGGGATGATTATTGAAATCGCCGGTTTCACTTCAACCCTAAAAAGCGAGAATAGGTAGTGAGCTCAACGTCTGGAAGAAGCCGCCGTACCAAGCGAACTGAGCTTGCAAAATTGGGCTGCTCTAAGCCCTTAGGATGAAAGACAATCCGGATCAATGGGAGATGACGGAAAAGAAAAATTGCGGCCAGTCTATTTCCCCAACTCATCATCGCTTCGAGCCAGGGTTCAATTCCTTGATGGCCCCAGGCGGGCGAAAAATATCGCTTGCCTGTGCGCAAATCAGTTAGCCCGCTAAAAGTTGTAAAATAGCTAAAGCCGCTTTCTTTCAGGGCATGGATGGTTTGACGGTTCGCTCGCCAGGTGGGCGCCGTAAACCCGGCGTAATCAAAATTAGCTGCAGCTAAAATGTTGCCCCCTAAGAGAAGACGTTGCCGGGCTTCCTCAGAAGTGATAGCGGCAAATTCAGCTTCACCCTTAGTAAGAAAAGAAGGGTGGAATCGAGAAATGGAGCAAGAAGACGGATTAGGTTGAAGGTGCTCGAAGCCGTGGAGGACAATTTCGCTGCCCCTTTCTTTAAGTTGACGCAGCCAATTTAAAAAGGGCTCAGAAGACAAAATATTAGCTTCACCCCGGTAATTAGGTATGACCTTAAGGGCCATAGCGTTTATCCCTATCTCTTGGAGCTGGACCGCAATTCGCTTTAATTGAGAAAAGAAATGGGGAGTAACATCATGGATGGAGACAACTAAGGCCGGACGGCGTCTCTCTTCTTTAATTTTTAACCGCTCCTCCCACCTTTCTCTGGCATGTCCCGCCAGTTCAAAATATATACTCGGCTAAGATTAACCTAAAAAGGCTAAAAGTAGGACGCGTCTAATTTTTTTGACGTGCAAGGGTCGTTGGGGCACTTATTCCTAAATCGGGGATATGGAGAGAACCCTCCATTTTCTCGTAATCTTGGCCCACTTTCAGGTCAGCCGCCACCAGCCTGGAGAGACCATCGGGTGGGGTCGGCACCGTGAATTCAAAGCTAAGGCGCTCCGCCTCAAGTTTTATATTTGTCAGGGAAACATCTTTGAAAAAGCCGCTCGCCTCAGAAATGGTGCCCTCTAGTTTACCCTCTGTTTCCTTGAGAACAAGGATTAGATAAAAATACTGACCTTCGGCTTCAACCACCATCTGCCAGGTGCCAGTCACTTTTCCCGCTTCCTGAGGCTGGGCGAATAGATAAATAAAACCACACCCGATTACAATAATGGCTAAAACGCTAAAAAATTTAATGCTAAAAGGCCCTTTAACCATTATTTTAACCTCCTTTTCTTATGGCCTTTTTACTAAAAAGCGAAAATTTCTGCAACTCCTTTCGGTGCCAAATGGCTTGACTTCCAAGACAAACTCCCGGAAGATGAAATTGCTATGAAAAACTCTTCCTCGTATCCGTTTCCTATTGTCACGTTGGTTTTAGAAAACCCGGAGCTTCTGTCTCAGCAGCTGGAGCTGTTCCAAGGGCAACACCTCATCACCAGGCTTTGGGAGCAAGACTGGACACTCTGGAAACCAGAGCCAAAAACTATAAGCAACCGTTTAGGGTGGCTTCGAGCCCCAGAAAAAATGAAACCGCTTTGTCCAGAAATAAAGTCCTTTGCCGAAGAAGTTAAAAAAACTGGTTTTCGTCACGCTCTGCTTTTGGGAATGGGCGGGTCAAGCTTAGCCCCAGAAGTCTTAGCTCAGCTTTCTGATACTCCCTCGGGATTTCCCGATTTACATGTTCTGGACTCAACACTCCCAGCTGCAATCCACGAAAAGGCCAACCTTTGCCCCGGAGCCGAAACCCTTTACCTCGTTTCCTCTAAATCAGGGACAACGGCCGAAACTACGGCCCTCTTTCATTATTTTTTTTCTCGAGCTGCGGCTGAACTGGGGCCGGATTCAGCCGCTCAACATTTCGTCGCCATAACTGACCCGGGAACCCCTCTTGATTCAGTAGCTTCAGCGCTAAAATTCAGAAAAATCTGGTTAGCTGACCCGACCATCGGTGGTCGTTTCTCCGCCTTTTCACCCTTTGGTTTGGTGCCAGCCGCTATTAAAGGCATAGAGATTTATGACCTTCTCAGCTCCGCCTCGCAGATGATGTCTCTTTGCCAAAAGGAAAACCCAAAGGAGAACCCGGGAGCCGTTTTAACCGCCTTTTTAGCGACGGCCGCGGCTCAAGGCAGAGATAAATTCCTCCTCTGGGTTGAACCAGAAATAGAAAGTTTTGCTGATTGGCTGGAACAACTGATCGCCGAAAGCACGGGGAAGGAGGGCCAGGGCCTCCTTTTGGTTAACGGCCGGGAAGAATTGCTCGTTTTAACTGAGCTCAAGGATGTCGCTTTTATTTCGGTAGGTACACCGAACAAGTCTTTTGATTACTTATATGCAGAGCTTAGACGCCAAAAAGTCCCAGGTGTTTTTCTTTCTTTTCAGCCTCAAGAAGAAATTGGGGCCATGTTTTTTCTCTGGGAATGGGCAACAGCCTTAGTTGGCTCCTGCTTAAAGATTAATCCTTTTGACCAGCCCGACGTCGAAAGAACTAAGCTAATGACCCAGGCCATTTTAAAAGATTGGCAGATAAGGCAAGCCTATCAAGGCTTAGAGGGAGGCTTGGTTTGGCGGGATTTTAAGCTTTATTCCTCCCGGCCAGCCGCTTCTTTCGATCAAGCTCTCCTGGATTTTCTGTCTTCGGCCCGGAGCGCCAGTTATTTGGCTCTTCAAGCCTTCCTGCCTTCCGAGACTGAAACCAAACTGGCCTTAGAAGGGCTACGGCGACAATTAATTTATTTATTAGGCCGACCAGTAACCCTGGGCTGGGGGCCTCGTTACCTTCATTCAACTGGACAATTGCACAAAGGTGATAGCGGCCAAGGCTTTTTCTGGCAGCTTACAGCCGACGACGAAGTGGACATGGTGATACCAGAGAGACCGGGTGGAAATGAAGGCTGGCTAACCTTTAGCCGCCTGAAAGAAGCCCAGGTTAGGGGTGATTATGA
Organism: uncultured Eubacteriales bacterium; assembly: GCA_964627255.1. Classification (GTDB taxonomy): domain Bacteria; phylum Acidobacteriota; class Aminicenantia; order Aminicenantales; family CALLJL01; genus CALLJL01. The sequence goes on along the minus strand of CAZVIN010000037.1, from coordinate 72,020 downwards.
GGCGCTGCGCTCTCTTGGCCGCCGCCTTATTCGCTTACACTTGGGAAAGGATATCGCCAAGGGAATTGAAGAATTAAGAGAAACGATTGCCTGCCTCCGTTTCGCAAAAAAATAAACTTGCGGAAAGATTTGACTGAAAATTCACTTAAAAATAGTGAGGTGGCTAATTAATAGAGACCGGCGAAAACCACATCAGCGCGGAAGATTTCCTTAGTTTTCAAGCGAGTTTTAGCCTCAACTGTCTCTTTTATATTCAAATAAAGCCAAAATTTATCATAAAGCCGGAGTTTTTTTGTATAATAAACGGCGTAGTCCGTGATATTATCGACAATAATTTTCGCTAATTCTTTACCCTTGGCGTCAAAAAGGATTATCCGCGAGCCGCTTTTTTCGGGCAATAGATTCAACTGGCCGTAGACCTTAGCCTTACCTTTTCCCTCCCAATCAGCGGGCTTATTAATATTGGTTATGGTCAAAGCCAGATAGCTATCTCGTTCTGTCGGATGAAAATAATCGGTCAACTGGACATCGGCGGTGCGGGTAAAAACGGTCCGCCATTGACTCTCGCCTTCCCTAATTTCAATAGTATCGGCAATAAACAGGGAGGGCTCTTCCTTCATCATATTGCCCCGAACTCTGATTTCTTTATCCACCAAATCAGCCACTGTCCCTGACTCGAGGTTACCTTCGACAACGATATCGAACCCTTGGGCAGCAGGTAAATAAACATATTTTCCCCAGGCTGTTTTAACTTTGCCGGTAAATTCATGGGGTTGAGGGGCGGCTACTTCTTCCTGGGTTTGCGCCGCCTTCTGACAGGATGAGGCGCCGATAATCAACAGTCCGGTTATGATGACCGCCAAGCTTGCCTTTCCCCAAGAAAACTTACTCCATCTTTGTCCTTTAACTTCCAGCATGACGTGCAAACTCATGGCTTTACCTCCAATCGGACTCAAAGAAGAATGAAAGAGGCTGGTCTTTTCCGCCCAAATCTCCTCTTGGCCAAACCATGCCTCTAAATTGGATGAATACTTATAGCATTGAAAGAAAAAAAAGTAAAGCAAAAAATTATTAAATTAAAAGGCGGTGAAAAGAAATGTTTTTGAGTTTTAACCCTACTTTTTCTTAACTATCCTGCCTGAAGACGGAGCTGATGAGTGAGGTGGGGATGCACGGGGGGGAGAAAAGCTTGGTGGCGATATTCTGGCAGTTGACATCCCGCTATTCCTCTGACCAAAAGAAGGTACCGAAACTCGGGGCGAAGACGGCGAGGGAAGACGAGTAATTGTCGGTGACCTCCAGGAGCTGGAATTGACGGAACCGCCACCCGAGCGAAGGCTATTTGATTCTTGACTGCGAGAGGGGTAAATCTTTTCAGCCAGTTTAGAGCGAAAATAGGTGCTGGGTGAGGTTCGACTGGAATAGTTGCCTTCGATTCTGGATTCTCTAGTTTGTGGCGAGCCAAAGGAAGAAGTTATTCGGCTCGGACGCTCGTTCTCTTCGTCTTTTTTCCGCACTGGCGGGGAGGCTGGAGAACTCGGTCTCTCTTCCTTCTGCGGCCTAACGCCAGAAGGAGCGACTTTTATTCCAGAAGAAGAGCTTTCTGACCTTATTCTTCTTTCTACCGGCGCGACCCCGGGTCGATTGGAATTAATGCCCCTCTCCAAAGACTCATTGCGAATCGACACCCCTGAGGATTCGCCTTTCAGGCGGGTCGGTCTGATACTGGAATCCTTAGCTTCAGGGGTAGAACGAGTTTGAGACCCGCTAGACTTTAGCTCAGGAGAAGTGGACCTGGGGAGCAGGCCTTCTCGTCGGATAACCTTGCCTTCGGTAGAAAGGCCAGAGGACGGGGTGCCAGAACCTTGACGAGAAATAGAGGGGTTGGTGGGCAAGGCTCTGAGGCTTTCAGGCTTAACAAAAGAATTGAGTTCTTCAGTCCGCACTGCCCTCAAGCTCAAGTTACTGAGCCGCACCAGTTGATTTTCCTGGAGAGCGACCTCGTGAACACGGGGCGCTCGAAGCTGGTCCTTACGAATTACAGTTAGGGCGCGAGAATACACCGGGTAAACTGAATCATAGTAACGGTCATAGAAATAATTATTAACGATAACTACAGGCCGGTTATAATAGCTGAGGGGTACCCAACCTAAATAATCATAGGCTGACCACCAATGAACCCAAGCTGGCCCCCAATAAGTGGTTGGGATCCAATACCAGCCTAAACCAAATCGCCAGTGCCAGCGGCCAAAATGGAAAACGCACCAGCCCCAGGGTTCATAAGGAACCCAAGTCCAACCAATAACCGGATACCAAGTCCAGCGGCCATAGTAATAAGGACGCCAATCAGAATAAATAATATACGGCACCCAAACGTACCCCCAGGGTCTTTCATAAATCCAACGGCCGCCGGCTTCCAGCTCCGCTTCATATTCCGCCAGCTCAGCCGGCAGGTAGCGAGAAGAAACTCTTTTTTCTTGCGCCTCGCGCTCGTCATTCCACTGAGCAAAAGAATCTTTTTCCAAAGCGGTGCGCATCGTGGCTCCCAGCTCGCCGCTGGCTGCCACTAACCTCTCGTTTCTTTCCAGAACAACTGACCTTTCATCTCCAGCCGCTTCTACTGCCCCCTCTAAGACAACTACTTCCGTCTCCTTATCGCTAACATCAAACCGATATAAACCATCCTCCAAGATGTAAAAGGAGGCATCGCTCGTATGGATTTCGTAGTTCTTCTCTTCAGGTAAACTTTTGATGCGCAGATAAACTGAGCCTTCCAGAATTCTCAGGCTGGTCTTGTCTCCTTCAGCCTGGGGAAGCCGCGAAAACTCGACGGATGTCCAGCGGTCAAGACGCAAGTCATTGCCTCGGCCGAAATAGACTTCGGTCCGGCCTTCTTTGGTCAGGAGAATATTACCTTCAGCTATGGCCAAATTAACCTCAGCCGCCTCTTCTTCTCCTGCGGCTTTTTGAAGCACAACATCTCCCTGAACATACTGAACACGAGCAAATTGATAGCGATAATAGCCGTCCTCAGCAGCTAAAAGAGGAGATAAAGAAATTAATAACCAGCCGAGTATTCCTAAACTTATTTTTCTCATCTCTTTCCTCCATCACTATTATACAGCAAAGAACATGCCAGCCTAATCTCTCTCTCGGCATAGGGTAGGACGAGCTATTTGACCTCCTCTGGCTTCTGAAAAATAAGGCAATTGTCCTCCTTCCAGGACACACCCTTATATGCATATGTCCAGCTATTTGTTCTGGGTTGATTTTAATCTATTCGCTAAAAGAATTGAAATAATCGGTAATTTATAAAAGCAGGCGATTTACACTGGGTATTGCTACGACTCCTTTGTCTGCGAACGCCCAGATCCCAGAGAAGAAATCCTTAAAGCCGGGCGGTGAAAACGGTAAGGCCTGAGCTTCTCGGCGGCGAGAATCTCGAGAGTGGGTCCGGAAGCCGCGCCGCCTCCTCCAGAAGCACCAGTTAAAAACCTCTATCTCGCCTGCGGCGTGACGGGGCCCAGGGGACTGTGGAATGCTCATCCCTAGCAGCCTGGCGTGCGCCGCTTAGATACGCAGAGGAGGAAAAGGGGGAAAAACGATTCTTACTCCCACTCCTGGAGCATACCCGAACGAAATTAGCACCCTCACGCCCGGCAAATAAACCAGGCTGTTTTCAGCCGAATTCCAGACTTGACAGTATAGGTTTCAGTCGGTTCTAATGTTCTTCCGTCCCGGAGATTTCAGAGTGGCTGATGAATTCAAGAAAATCCTCGGAGAAACTATTCAGGCTGTAGTCCCGGTCGCGGCCCTGGTCATTATCCTCCGAGCTACCCTTCTTTCGCTGCCGGCTATGATCATGGCTCGATTTTTTATCGGTGCGGTTATGGTTATGGTGGGACTTCTCCTCTTCCTTCAAGGCGTCAGAACCGGCTTGCTCCCAATTGGCGAGGCGATCGGCTCCGAGCTACCCAAGGGGGCTTCCCTGGGTGTCATTGTTCTCCTTGCTTTTGTTCTCGGCTTTGTGGTCACGGTGGCTGAGCCGGACGTCAGGGTGCTCGCTCATCAAGTGGATTATGTCTCCGGAGGGGAGATCGGCAAGGGCATACTTATTTTTGTCGTCGCCCTTGGTGTAGGCATCTCAGTCAGCCTAGCCATTCTAAGAATTGTATTCGGTGTCCACATCGGCATAGTCCTTGCCTTGGGTTATCTCCTCATCCTCACTCTGTCATTCTTTGTCCCTCCTCATTTCCTGCCGGTAGCTTTTGATTCAGGGGGCGTAACCACAGGGCCGGTGACCGTCCCCTTTATTCTCGCTTTGGGGATTGGCGTTGTTTCTGTCTTGGGCGGAAAGTCAGCCATCACTGATGGATTCGGAGTCATTGGCATCACCTCGATCGGCCCGGTCATCAGCGTCATGATTTTGGGAATCATTTACAGATGAAAGAATTGTTGGAATTCATCAAGCTAGGAGACATGGCTCTCGAAGTCTTGCTCGCTTTGACCCCGCTAGCCGTATTCTTCGGTCTATTTCAAGTCTTTTTGCTACGCCTTTCGCGGCGGTCTCTGGCGAATATGGCAAAGGGAATCCTCATGTCGTTCTTTGGTTTGACACTCTTTCTCCAGGGCGTCAAGGTCGGTTTTCTGCCTGCCGGAGCAAGAATCGGCGGGGAGCTCGGCGGCATGGAACACAAGTGGCTGCTCCTTCCGATTGGATTCTGTTTTGGCTTCGCGGCCACCTTCGCCGAGCCAGCCGTGAGAATCCTGGCCGGCGAGGTCGAAAAGGCCTCCACCGGAGCCGTGCGGGCGAAGTTGATTATCATTACCCTCTCGCTCGGCGTTGCTGTTTTCGTCGCTATCGGAATGGTCCGCGTCTTGACGGGAATCGCCCTTGGCTATTTTGTCATTCCGGGGTACATCGTCGCCATCCTCATGCTCAGGTTCACGGACCAGACCTTTATTTCTATCGCTTTTGATTCGGGAGGAGTCGCCACCGGCCCCATGACAGTCACCTTCGTCCTGGCCCTGTCCATTGGAGTGGCGGAGGCCCTCGAGCACCGCCATCCTATTCTTGACGGACTCGGCTTGATTGCCCTTGTTGCCCTGGCACCCATCCTTTCATTAATGGTCCTTGGGCTTATCTACTCGAAAAAAGAGGAGAAACGAAAATGAAACCCTTTTATGATTTGATCGTCACCATCGTCAACCGGGGTGGTTCAGAAAAAATTCTCAGCGCATCGCGTGAAGCTGGAGCTGAAGGGGGAACGATCGTTTTCGGCCGAGGCTCGGGCATCCATGAAAGGAAAACCCTGCTGGGAATTCCCATTGAACCCGAAAAGGAAATAGTCCTGACGGCCGTGCCCAGGGCTATAACCCAGAAAGTACTGGAAGCGATCGTTCAGGCTGCTGACCTGGACAAACCGGGAACGGGCATTGCCTTTGTTCTGGAAATCAAAGAAATTACCGGAGTCTGCCATCTCCTCTACAATAAATAGAGCAGCTGCCTTGGAAGTGGATGACCACAGCTCAATGGACCGGCCTCCGCGCCGCCCGAAAGAGGGCATCTTCGATTCATTGATGTTCAAACAGACGTTCGTTTTGGAACTTTCAATCTGGGTAGCGGCCTTTGGGGCCTGGTCATGGCTTCTTAAATCAGAGTTTGATGAGGAGGCCGTCCGGAACAATCTCCTCCTTTTCATGGTGCTCTTCGGAAATCTGCTTTTTTTTAATTACCGGTCGGTAAAAGAGTCAGCTTTTGAGGTGGCTCTCAGGAGAAATGTTGTTTTGGTCTTCGGAGTCCTGGCCGCTCAGGGCTTTCACCTTTTCACTATGCAGGTCCCTTTCATGCGGGCCGTTTTGCGGAAGTCTCATGCCTTCCCCCAAGGATGGCTAACTTCTTGGGGAGTGGCTATTCCAGTTCCTGGAGCCATGGAAATATTTAAAATATCAAGGAAATCAACTTCCACTCGCCATAACCGTTAAAATTGGAGGAAAAAACATGAAAAGGGAGCATGTCTTTATCCGCAATTTTGACGCCGGCAGCCGCCTGGAGACGTTTCTGATTACTGCCGTAGCCACTATTTTGATCATCCGCGCCTTTCTCGAATTAACGGGCTATCCCAAGTTGGGGGGCGAGAAGCTTCATATCGCCCATGTCCTCTGGGGCGGGCTCTTCATGCTCGTTTCTATCCTGATGTTCTCGACCTTTCTCGGCAAATGTAGGGAACGTCTTGCGATTGTCGTCGGCGGCGTAGGGTTCGGATATTTTATTGATGAGGTAGGCAAATTCCTTACCCATGATAATGATTATTTTTTTAAGCCTTCTGTCGCCGTCATGTATGTGGTCTTCATTCTGATTTTTCTGGCCGTCCGCAGTATCGAAACAAGGCGGTATTACACCCGTCTGGAATACTTGATCAACGCGATCCGAGAGCTTGAAGAAATCGCCCTCCATGGGATGGACGTGGAAAGCAAAAGAAGGATCCTCTCCTACTTAGCCCGCAGCCGAACCGACCATCCTGTATTCTCCTCTTTTCAAAATGCAGTCGTTCTGGCCAAGCCACTCCCGGCTCGCTCTTTGAGTTTTATCCCGAGATGGAAAACGGCGCTAACAGATTATTACCGGAAAATCGCTTACACCCGCGCCTTTCGTCTCGGCATGGTGATCTTTTTTCTTGTCCAGTTTGTGGTTAGTGCATCCTATGTCATTACTTTGGTGTTTTTCCGCGGATTAGGGTGGGAACAGGTTCTCGATATCAAAGTATTCAATCGAATCGCCTTACAGCTGGAAAACTTGGCATTTATTGACTGGGCGGAGTTGGCTTCTTCTCTGGCCTCTGCGGTCTTCATTTTTCTCGGAATCCTTTTCCTCACACGTGACCGCCACACGTCGCTAAGAATGTTTGAGAGAGCTACTCTGATTTCGATCTTCTTTACCCAAGTTTTCATTTTTTACCGGGAAGAATTTGGCGCCCTCTTGGGCCTGGCTTTGAACCTCTTAATCCTGGCTGCTCTCAGGTTTATGCTGGAAAAAGAGAGAGGGGAGCGCGTTTTCATAAACCAGGAGGAAAAAGATGAATTATTTTAAGACATTTGAAAAAATCGTGATTTGGGCTCTGACAATCATGATGGCGGTGGTTCTTCTGCTGGCAACCCTCGACCTGGCCTATCTGATTGTTAAAGATATCCTCCGCTCCCCTTTCTGTCTTCTGGACGTCAAAGACCTTCTAGACATTTTCGGTCTCTTCCTATTAGTGCTAATCGGCATCGAACTTCTGGAGACTATAAAGACCTATCTTGTCGAGCATCTCATCCGTGCGGAGGTAGTCTTCATGGTGGCCCTAATAGCTATTGCGAGAAAAGTGATCATTCTCGACGTTCCAGCCTTCCCGAGCCTAACTCTTATCGGGATAGGGGCAATTATTCTCGCTATGTCTGTTGGTTACCATCTTATTCGTCGAAGCTGATGAATAGAATGTTTTATTTTTTGATGTTTCTTATGGCCAGGTCAATTTATGAAATTTTGAAAATAAAATAGGGACCGGGGGAAACCTTTGTCTCAACATGCCAGGACCTCAAATAGAAGCATTGGAAAAAGCTGGATGAAAGTGGTTCTCAATGGCAGGCCAACTCAAATTAGCCTGAACGGATAGTAGGTCGAAAGCCTCAACAAAGGAAGCAGAGACTGGTTCCTGGCAAAGCTCGACGCCAGCACGAATGAAGGCATTACAGAACCTGAGGTGGTGTGTCGCTGGATGATAAATTTGGGCGGGTCGTGTTGTCTCTCTTCGCACGGTTAACCTCGACAAACTCCAAAGGCCATCGCTTATGAAGCTGGCTGTTAACGCTGGCAACACCTCCTTTATGATTAGGGTTCTACCATCTCCACTTCCCCTAACGTCTACTTTTTGTCTACTTATGTTTTTTACATTACGTCTACTTTTGATTATTACCGAACAATATAAAAGGAAACCCTTGACAATTAGTTTATTCCGTTTTATTCAAAGGAAATGGTGAGACCTGGAAAGGGCCTGAAATTTTATAAAAAGTGACCGAAGAACATCAAAGAAAGGTCCGGGCTTACAGTCAACTGGGCTCAGCACCAAAATCATTTTCACTCTACCTTATCAGAGGGCTGATCCACCCATTTTAAAAAACAAGTCCAGTAAGCTTGCCGAAGGCAAGTCCGGCAGCTCTGAATAGGTGGGGTAACCTACCGATATAAGCATAAAGGAGAATAAAAATGAGTAGCTCGTTGAGGAAAGGCTCATTGAAGATCGCGACGATCGCGGGAATTCCCATTTGGGTCCACTTTTCGTGGCTGATCATCTTTGGGCTGGTCACCTGGTCGTTATCTTCTCATTTTTTCCCTAAGGCGGCTCCAGACCTACCAATTCTGGCCTACTGGGTCAAGGGGGTACTGGCGGCACTTTTGCTTTTTGGCTCAGTCCTCATTCATGAACTTTCCCACTCTTTAGTGGCCCAGAAATTTGGCGTGAGAATTAAAAGCATCACGTTGTTCGTCTTTGGAGGAGTCGCCAGCATGAAAGAGGAGCCTCGGCATCCTCGGGCGGAATTTTGGATAGCCATTGCCGGCCCCCTTGCTAGCTTTATTCTTTCCGTATTTTTTTTCATCTTGGCACTGAATACAGGCGGAAGAGTCAAGACGCTTTTCCTTTATCTTGCCCAAATTAACCTCATTTTAGGGATTTTCAACCTGATCCCCGGTTTTCCGATGGATGGGGGAAGGGTACTCAGGTCAATTATCTGGAAGCTAAAAGGGAACTACTTCGCGGCCACGCTGAAAGCATCTAGTTGGGGTCAGAGGATTGCAATATTAATCATCTTGTTTGGTTTTCTGTCGATTCTAAACGGGGGCCCAGGAGGCTTATGGTTGATGCTCATTGGGTGGTTTCTTTATAGCACCGCCCAGGCCAGCTATCGACAGGCTACCCTCCAAGAGATTTTGAGCGGCGTCAAGGTTAAAGATATTATGGTTACAGATTTGAAAACAATAAGCCCGGAGATAAGCATCGAGCAGGCGGTCAACGAGTATTTCCTCAGATATGGCTATGGAGGGTTTCCAGTGATCGACGCGGGAAAATTCCTCGGCATTGTCACGCTTAAAGAAATCAAGAATATTCCTAAAGAAGAATGGCGACAACGCACCGTGTCGGATATTTATGTGCCCCATGATCATAAGTGGGAAGTGACCAAGGAAGACGATGTCACGAGAGCTCTCGAATTGATGATCAAAGAAGACAAGGGCCGGTTGGCAGTCAAAGAAAAGGGCGAACTGATCGGCCTGATTACTCGGAACGGAATCGCCCGTTATGTTCAGATCAAGGGGAAGTGACTTGCCCGTTTAGCCATGATTTTGAGGGCCTTCCAAACGCGGCTTTTGATGTAGTCCAAGCCACTCAGAGCATTGAACCTTCACGGTCTGGTAAGAACAATGGCCAGATGGACTACTTCCTTTCGGCTGAGCTCTAAGGGCTTCCCTATAGTCCTGTTAGGAAAATTACATGAAACCGGATGACGAGATGCACCTCGTCAGGGGGTTTGATAGACTTCCAGTTAAGAGTACTGATGTCCGGTGGTGACCAAATGAATTATGTTGGGATTGACCATTATCCTCAATTCCCACCTCTGACGTTAATGACCGGGAAACATTGTACGGTCAAGAAAATTGTTCAATTTTCGCTCGGAAGGGCAGGAGTTTCTTGAAGCCGTGAAGGAGTGCTGGGACGTTGTTGAATCCGGCTGTTCGAGCTACGGGCTGGTCGACCTTCTGAACGAGACTAATGGTAAGGTGTATAACGTCATGGCTTTCGGGACAAGGGTACGGATAGGAGAAGTTAGCCATCAAAAGCTAAAGACAATGAAAACAAAGAAAGCTCGACTTCCCAGAGACTGATTGATCTCTTAGCGGAAAATTAAATTATAAAAAATTCTTATTCTTTTGAGTCCAATAAAAAATAATTTATAATAAAAAAAGACTGGATTAATAATCAAAGGGAAAGAGTTTTGTATCAGATTTTTTCTAAAAAAATTTGATAAAATAAACAATGAATGAAATGATGGCCAGAGGATGATTACTTTTTCTTATCAAAATTTTGTGGCTATCCTTAAGGCTTTTCCCCTCTGTCCAAAGCCCAAGGCATTGGGGGTAAAACATATCCCCTTTAATGAACCGGTGCTTTATGTTTATAATCATGTTACGCGACGGGCTGAACCTCTTTTCCTCGGCTTAGCCGCTCCCTCCTCTCCTCCGATTCGCTTCTTGGCTGAAATTACCTTGCTCGGCGATTACCTCCTTGAACGAACTCGAAAAGATATCATCAATTCAGTCTTTTCCACTACCTTCCAGATGAGAATCAAAAGAAATATCATCATTCATTTTCTCTTCGAAAAAATGGTCAACATCCTGACAAAATATTTCATTGCCCAGATGAAAAAATTTAAGGTCATCCCCGTTTATCTTCATGAGCCCTCCGCTAAGGAAGAAAGATTGGTTAAACGTCGCATCAATCGGCAGGCACTCGTCGATTGTCTCGCCAGTCTCGAGGCGCATATTCCTTTGGCCATTGCCCCGAGCGGCGGCAGTACTTATGAGGAGGCAGAAAATGCCGCGATCGGGACTATCGTTCCTACCTTAGCCAGCTTTCTCTACCGAAGGGGGAAAATCGTCAAGATTATCCCTTGTGTTATCCAAGAAAAACCGCCAGTGACCAAGAAAACATACGGCCATTACCTCGCTGACCGCATTTTCCTCTTTTGCCTTCTGAAGAAAATATTGAGCCGTCTTGAGGAAAGAGAATACCAAAGACCACGAGTGACAGTTCAATTTCTCCCTCCTCTTACTTTTCCCTACCCTTATCCCAGTAAAGCCGAAAAAATTGCCTTCGTCCACAAGCTCCAGAAAATGATGTTCGAAGCTCTAAATTCTCATTCCACGTCGACGGAACAAATCACTGCTTATTAGGGCGCAATGGCTCGTTAACCATTTTTGTAAAACTGCTTTTTACTCTCCTTGAGGACTAAATTTAAGGCGAAGCTTGCGGAAGAGGGGCTCAGGCTGAAAAGAACAGAGGGCCAGGCAATCGACGAAACGGCCCGATCAAGCTCCGGGCAAAAGGGAATTAAAAAGGGGTAATTGGCCCAGCGCTTTCCTTCAGGCGAATTTTTTGTGTCCCCCGCCGGTTAAAAACGGTCAGGCTTAACAAATTGAGATTATTTCTGTTCTTTCTTATAATTTGTCAATAATCGGGAAACGTAGGAAAAAGAAGGCCAAAATGCCAAAAAATGGCGGAGAGAGTTTTAGCCAACCCAAGTTTCAAAGAGAACCTTTTTTTATCTGCTGTAGGTTTATGAAAAATGAGCCTTGACAGTATTATTGTCGGCCGGGGTCAGGTAGGTCAGCACCTGGCGAAGGTGCTTTCCCGCGAAAAACACAATATCGTGGGGATTGAAATTGACCCCGTCTGCTGCCAGGAAGCCAGTGAAAACCTTGATATCCAGGTGTTTCAAGGTCAGGGGACCGATTGTCGACTCTTAGAGAGAGCAGGCATCCAGCATGCTGACATGCTGATTGCTCTTACCGGCAGCGACGACCAGAATGTGCTTATCTGTCAGATGGCGGCCTATTATGGTGTCCACAGGAAAATTGCCCGTATCCGGCAGCCAGCCTTTTACGAAAATCCGCCTCTTTTCAGCCTCTCGCAATGGGGGTTGATGTCGCCATTCAGCCAGAGGAGGAAACTGCTAAGGAGATCGTCCTTCTAATTAAGCGGAGCGCCGCCACTGACGTCCTCGAGTTCGCTCAAAATAGAGTGCAGCTCATCGGTATTCGGCTCGATGCTAAATGCCCCGTGCTTAATCAAACAATCCGGCATGTGAGCCAGCAGTTTCCGGATTATGTTTTCCGGGCAGTGGCCATTTTGCGCAACAATAAAACCATAATCCCCTCGGGCGATGACCTTTACCTGCAGCGGGATCAGGTCTTTTTCCTGGCCGAGACTGAAAACATCATCAAGGTCGTTGAGCTAATGGGTAAATCCGAGGAAAAACTTAAACGCATCATGATTCTGGGGGGAAGAAATATTGGCCGGGCCACGGCCAGGCTCTTGGAGAAAGAAAATGACTTGGAAATCAAATTGATTGAAGTAAATCCCCATAAGACACTCCGGATAGCCGATGAATTACATCGCACCCTGGTTATTCAGGGAGACGGACGAAGCTTTGACCTTCTGGCGGCGGAAGGGATTCTGGAAACAGATGCTCTCGTGAGCGTGACCAATGACGAAGAGACGAATATCCTGACCAGCCTTCTGGCCAAACATCTTGGCGTGAATAAGACAATAGCCCTCGTGAATCGCGAGGAGTATCTTCCCCTTATGGCTCCGATTGGGGTCAATGCAGCGGTAAATATAAACCTGATAACCTCGAACTCCATTCTTCGGCTGATTCGCCGGGGTGATGTGGTCTCACTGGCCAGCCTCCCTGGTGTTGATGCCCATATTGTGGAGTTTTTAGTTCCGCGGGCGGCCAGAATCACCTAAAAGCCACTCCGGAGGATGGGCTTCCCCAAGGAGGCTATAATTGGTGCCCTGACGCGTGGCGACAAGGTTTATATCCCTGTGGGCGAAACGCAAATTCAGGCGGGCGATCATGTTATAGTCTTTTCTTTGCCCCAAGATTTGGATGAAGTGGAAAAGTTCTTCGTGCGCTGATAAGGCAAAATGACTTTTTCGGCAGTGCTTTCCATCCAGGGTCTATTGCTCATTTTTGAGGGTTTTTTATGCTTTGGCCAGCAGGATTTTCAATTTATTACGGCGATGATGACCTCGTTTCGATCCTCATCGCGGCTAGAATTACTCTTGGTCTTGGTCTTCTGCTGCGGCTCGGCTTTAGGTTTAAGGATGAGCTGCGGCTTAAAGACAGCTATGCCATCGTGTCCTTTGGGTGGATGCGCCGGCTCCACAGGGGGCAGCCTTAAAATCCTCCGGGTCATGATCCTTTTGAAACAAGCTCGAAGTGAGTTGAAAAGGTTGCTTCATCCCCATGCGGTCATTCCCGTTCGGATGGATGAGCGGGTGGTTTCGTCAGCGATTGTGTCCAATATTCTGTCATTTATCTTGTTTTATATTTTTATCTCCAGCTCTTTAGTTATGAGCTTTTTGGGACTCGATGTCGTCAGCGCTTTGTCTTCAGTAGCGGCCACATTGGGCAATGTGGGTCCTGGATCAGGTATTGTGTCTCCAGCCTCTAATTATTCCTCCATTCCTTCCGCCGGCAAATGGCTTTTATCTTTCTGCATGCTTGCCGGAAGACTCGAGGTCTACACGCTATTGGTCCTCCTGACGAAGGATTTCTGGAAATAAAACTTTCATTATAACGCTATTAAACCAGAGCATCCTCATTCTAATCCTCCTTATTGTCAGAATTGCTGTAGACAAATTGAAGACGGTCAGCAGTTGGGTCCACTTTTGTTCGCAACTGAACCATCTTAAAGTCACCTTCATGGCGCTTTTTAGTTAGCCCCGAGGACTCTTTTCGCTCTAAGATCGGACCAAAATTATTAGCCTTGATATAGACCTAATCGTTAGCTTAATAATCCGTGTCTCGATAAATATAAAGCGGTAAGCGGATTAAAGGAGGATAAAATAAAAAGGGGGGATGAGCCTCCCCCCTTTTGGCCAAGCAGCGTTAATCTCAGCGCCACCAACGAGGCTGCCATCGGGGCCGCATCATGAGCCCCGGAAAGCCCATAAACCGGTCTCGCATGCCCCAATGACCCATCCCCATGCCAGGTCTTCCCAAGAAACGAGGTGCCACCCGCGCTATTCTCTGCTTCGCTTGAGTCAATTTCTCTTTCTGTTCAGGAGTCAAAATCTTTTCCACCTCGCCCTGATGTTTAATCTGGGCCTTCATCTGGGTGGCTCTGAGCTTAAAAATATCATCAATCAGGCTCTCGATTTTCTTCGGGTCGGCCTTGGGGTCTTGTCTCAGGTCGCGGAGCTGCTTTTGAAGGCCTTGAACTTTGTCTCGAAGTCCTTTCATCTCTTCCTGGTGGGTCTTTCTCAGGGCCTCGAGTTTAGTCTTTTGTTCCTGGGTCAGATTAAGGAATGCCTCCATCCTTGCTCCCGGTCCCATTCCGGCTCCAGGGCCTCCCCATCGTCGCATCGGTTGCGCCGAGAGGATACTCGCGGTGGCCACCAGAACCATAATAGCCACGCTTACGGCGATCAATTTATGTCTCATTGAAAACCTCCTTTTCTTGGCTCTCATTATTTAGACAACGGAGGGCCAAATTTCCTTGGCGCTTCAAACAATTTTTTATTAATAAAGACTGTCGAGAAAAGGGGGCTTTCCTCAATTTTGTCTGAACTGACTCTAAGGCTGAGCCCCGGATGACTCCAGCAAGCCTTTGAGAGTTAGCCTTCCCGAAGCACCTTTCGGGCCAACCTGCCCGGCCGAGGATGTCTGAGCCTAAACTGAGCGAAGGGAAAGGCTAAAGGGAGCAAAGGACGGCTCGGCAGTGCCTACAAAAGGAAAGATGGGTTCCGCCCGCGCCGCAAAGGTCGAAGATGAGACGGCAACAAAGCGGCAAGGGGAAAAAGATTATTCCAGAAGCATTATTAATTTGCCAAGACAAGCGGCATTAGGGCCCAGTGAATATTTCATGCAAGGAAGAAAATTAAGAGCCTTCCCAAGCCACGAACCCCTCTGAAGACAGATAGGCGGGCAGGGGCCTAATCCCCCGACCCAAATTGCCTATGGCTTCAAGCATCTGACGCCGCAGTCGGTCATCAGATGAAGCCAAAACGGTCATCGAGCCCCCCTCTCCTCCGGCTCCGTTTACTTTCCATCCTTCTGCCCTGTATTTCTTGGCTATGGCGATGACTCGGTCAGCTTCGGCGGAAATTAAGTCTGCTCCCAGCCGCCGCTGCCATTCGGTATTTTCAATCATGACCTCCCCATAGGCTTTTAGGTCCCCCTTTTCCAGGGTTTCCTTAGCCTTTTCAGCCAAAGCGGCCATTTTTTCGAGCGGAAGGAGCGAAGTTTCCTTTTTTTCCAAACGCTCAATAATTTGCTCGTGAAGATTCGTCGAAAGATGCGGCCGGCCGAGATAAATTAGGCATAAGCGTCTTTCCAGCTCTTGCCTTATCTCAAAGTCAAGAGACAATCGATTGACTTTGCTTTGAGGATACCGGTCCATTTGAATAAAAAGAATCCCTCCGTAGGCAGCGCAGAGCTGGTCCTGAATGCCGCATTGCTGGCGGAGGCGTTCAGTCTCCACTTTATGGGCTAAAGCCGCCAGCCTCCTCAGGCTAATCTTTTGCCCTCGCAGATAAAAAAGAGACCCGATAAGGGCGACACACACTGAAGCCGAGGTGCCGGTTGAGATTCCGGGAGGAACTGGAGAGAAAATATTAATCTCAACCCTTAACTCCGGAGGCACTCCCGCCAAACTAACAGCCTGTTGAATTAGGGGATGAGGTGCTGGCCCGGGTTGGTCAGGGTCAAAGCGAAACCGGGCGGCGTAATTTTCCACAATAACCACCACTCGTTTTTTCTCTTTCTTCTTATCGGGCTCGGCTTTCAGTTGGATTTCGACCGGTGGACCGACAGCCAAATTTTGTACTCTCCCCTTGCCCGCAAACCAGGTATCAGTCCAACCACCGATGTCGTTAATTCGCAGCGGTGCTCGGCCATGAACTAAGAATAAACCGCTTTTTCTCATCAGGTTATTGGAACAAAATCAGGTTAGTTTATTATAAGAATATTTTTTAATTTTCGTCCAATTTTTTGAACGAAAAAACTCGGTTTATTTTCTGGCGCTAAGCGGCGTTCAGACCTTTTTCAGAATGGGCATGCCAGTTTTTAGCGTCTCGACCACCTTGTAGCCAGAGGGAACAGAGTCCAGAGCGCCTGGTCTTACCTCTCGGGCAAAATAATAAATGGTCTGTTTGCGCCCCCCCTTCAGGTCAACGACGCGGGAATGAAGAAAATAGGAAACGCCTTTTGAATTTTTAAACTCATAAGCCATTGTTAAACCTCCAATGACATTAACTCTCCTTAGAAAACAAAAGTGAGGCTGAGCCCGATGAGCTGAGCCTTGGTTTTGTAGGTTCCTTGCCCCAAGTTAAACGGATAAATGGAACGGTTGGGACTGGTTCGGTCGGAGAAAATTTCATACTGGTAGCCAAAATCAATTACCAGATGGCCTGTTTTTAAACCAAAGCCTGCAGTTATGGCCCAGCGATTGGCGTCCGGCAAAATCGGGTCCATAGTTTCTACTGGCTGCGGTGTCTGGTCATAAAGGATTCCAGCTCTTAGCGCCAATTTTTCCGCTGGTTGGAATTCCATCCCAGCACGTAGCGTAACAGCATCCTTCCAATTTTCCTCAACGTGCTTATCCTCAAAGTTCGGGACGTCAACTTCAACCGTAAATTCATCATAGCTGCTCCAGAGAACATAATGCAGGTCAGCACTTAGCAGAAATTGCGGTGAAGGTCGGAGAGAAATCCCGAAGCCGAGAATATGGGGATAGCTAAAGCTCGTCTTGGCTGTCCCGCTTTTAGGCAGAAGCGGCTGGATAACACTGGGAGCATTAGACCAATCAAGGGTGAGGTCGCCTTCATAATCGATTTTGAAGCCGCTGCGCCAATTAGCCCCGAGAGAAAATTTCTCACCCTTATAAAGGACGCCGGCATTAAGCCCATAGCCGTTGCCGCTGGCCTCGAGCTTCACTGGGACATCATAGGAACCAAAAAGAGGGTTGATAAAAGAAAGGTTAGCCAATTGGACAAGGTCAAAGCTCAGGGTAGAATGAATATAAGCGAGACCTAAGCCCACGGAAAGATTTTCATTCAACTTGACCGCCAAGGCGGGGTTAAAGAAGAAGGTCTTCAGGTCATCCTTGACCGCAATATAGCGAAGCGGATATTCCTTAGGCCATTCAGTTCCAAGCCCATAGGGGCTAAAGAAGCCGAAACCAAGAGTCGCCTTTTCCCCAATCTTCTGGCTAAAATAAAACGTTGAAGGATAAAAGACCTGACTGGCCTGGTCAACAGTTTTAAAACGAGGGTCAGGCCAAGTAGGAAGTTCCAAAGAGCCCTTAGGAAAGATTAAGGTTGTCCCCAAGGAAATTTGCGTTCCCGGTAAAAAAGCTAAACCAGCGGGATTATGGAAGACGGCCGAGGGATTATTCGCGACCGCCACGAAAGCGCCCGCCATGGCCATCGCCGCCGCTCCATGTTCATAAATTAAGAACCCAGCTCCAGGCAATGATTGCACGCTCAGGCCAAAAATTATTAAAAGCCCTAACCCACTGATAATTTTTCTCAATTCTGCCTCCTTTCGGATGAATCAGCCTTCCAGCTTTGGGACTGAAAAGTGAATCTCTTCAGTCTTGCTGAAGTAAATATAAAAAAAGAACGCTTCTGTCAAGGAAAATCCTCATTGGGGAGTAGCCAATTTTTAGGAAACTTCAAGGCCAGGCTACTTAGTTGACTCTAACTCAGCCCAAGTTTCGGCATAAAGCGGTGGAATGGCTTTGAGAAGCGGCAACAGTCTCGAGGCCTTAGCAATGTTGCCCGTCAACTTCACCTTGCCGGAGAGCATCGCGGCGAAGATATCTTTGCGGCCAGACCAAAGCTCATCCAAAGAGGCGGCAGTCATTTCCAAGGTTAAATCTGGTTCAGGCCCCGTATCTTTAAAAAAATAAGCCGGACACCGGCTTTCTGGAT
Source organism: uncultured Eubacteriales bacterium (assembly GCA_964627255.1). Classification (GTDB taxonomy): domain Bacteria; phylum Acidobacteriota; class Aminicenantia; order Aminicenantales; family CALLJL01; genus CALLJL01. The sequence goes on along the minus strand of CAZVIN010000037.1, from coordinate 54,264 downwards.
TAATGGTCGAACGCGTGTCTACAGTAACGGCCGCCTCGGGCTCAGTCAAGCGGAAAAGGAGCACCAACCCCGAATTGCGAAGCGCGGGACCAGCTTCAGAATGGGAGCCTAATCTGGCCAGAAAACGGGAAAAAAAGTTATAAACCTCTTCCGAATTAGAAAAAATTGCCATCCTCTCCTCCCTGGTTTAGTGGATAAAACCGACCGGTGGAGGCAAGTCAGCGGGTGTAATAGGTCCATATTCAGTTTCATAGCGCTGAATGTTGGCCACCAAAGCCTCAAGGAACCGTTTGGCGTGAGCCGGACTGAGAATCAGCCTGGCTACCAGTTTGCCTACCGGTCCGTCAGGAAAAATAAAGGCAAAATCAAAGATGAATTCTTCTCGAGAATGCCGAATAGCGGCCAGGTTAGAATACTGGCCTAAGGCCACACTTTCATCCACCTTGATATCAATTTTTTTCTCCTCCATGGCTACCTCCCTCCCGAGATGCTCTTATTCTCCCCTAAGTCCTATTTGAAAGCAAGTCAAAAAAAATTTTTAAAAAACCTCTTTACAAACCAAATATTTTATATTATATTGAGAGTGGCTTTCTCGGGCGGGCTGGAGAAAGCCCCCACCTTTTTGGTTCCCATCATCAACCCCCCTTTTGCTGACAACAGCCCGCACCTCTTGTGAATCAGAATGAGCTGAGTAAGACTATTATCCCTACCCCTAACACAAGCCAAACCTGGCCCTCGAGACAAAGTCAGAGGTATTTTATTAACCGCCCTCCTGATAAATAAATTCAACCCGAAGGGAATAAGAAATAATCGCCTAATTGACCGGCTCACCTTCAGGATAACTGCGGATAATCTCAGCGGGAATTTCTAAAACTTTCGGCCAGCCCCCAAGCCGCTGCAAAACCTGCGGCGAGCTCAGCGGCCGCTTCTTCCCTTTCTCGATTAAATAAACAGGCCGGTTAGGTCCGCTCCCCAGCTCCATTACTAAGCAGCCTTCAAAATTGAGTTCGATCGCTTCTCCTTCAGGTATGCCCATTAGAACTTCATCAGAAACAACAGCCAAATACTTCCAGGGATCCTTTCCTCTCTTCAAGTCGTAATTGTATCGGTAAAGGCTTTCCAGGTTCTTAAAAGCATGGCGCACATAAATTCCTGGACCCCTACGTTCAATCATATAAACCGTGGCGTCAGCGGCTTTGATGTATTTTTGATGGAGATAAGCCAGGTTATCTTCGGCTGGCCAGGAAGCGAACTCCCGGTCCATTCTGTCGAGGTATCGTCGGCAGTCGGCCAGCCCATAGGGCATCACCCCAATCTCCCTCATCTCAGCCTCCAGTTCATAAAAAGAGCGGGAAAGGTAAAGAAAGGCCTGGAAGAGGTTAGTACGCAAATATTGAGTGGCAAAATAACCGGACCGTTCTTCGGTCAAACGGAGAAAGAGCCGGCAAGAGGCGACAAAGGCTTCCGCTTTGAACAAAACTGCCTGCTCCTTTTCAGTAATCATGGCCGCGCGGCCCTTAAAATAATTGAAAGTATTCTCAGCCAGAGCAGTCGCTAACTTCTCCAGTTCGACCCCAAGACTAAAAATCGCCGCTCGCCGGTCAGCAGCCGCCGCGAAGGAGATACCAACCCCCCTTGATTCCAGCATTGATAAAAATAAAAAAAGGATAATTATGGGAGCAGGAAAGAGCCCGCGAGCCAGCCTCTTTGCTTTAAAATATAATCCTGTTGCTTTCATCTCGCCTCCTTATCCTCATCTTTCATATTTCATATTTAACGGCAATGTATACCCCTTGACGGCTGAGGAGAAGAGTAGTAAAAAGCTTCGACGTCAGCCTGAGCTTAAAATAAATATCCCTGGCACAATTCAAAACCGAGGGGGAAGATGAACCAAAGCTCCTCTCTTGTCTTCATCAAGGGCCTAAGAATTTCGCTTATTATTTTAACCAACATTTCTTTTAATCTAATTTTTCTTAGACCGGACGTCAACTATTTTTCGGCTCATTCTGCTCTCAGAGCCAATATCTAAAGGCTTATTTTAATAATTTTGTCCGGCAAACTAATTACGCTAAAACCACTCCTCCTTTTAAGGAAGAGCCATCGATAATTGACAGACAGGCTTGAAGGCTATAATTTGATTATTTAGCTATCCAGTACATCTTAGCTAAAATAAGATGACCAAAGAGTGAGACCGACAGGAGGAGGTTAAAAAACAGAATGGAACTATCAGATAAGAAGAAAGGGCGGCGGCCTTCACCTTCCCTCTTGGCCCGTCGCTACGAAAGTATCTGGCAACAGTTGCCTGCTCTTCTGGCCAAAACTGAAAATAAAATAGCCAGGATGGCTACTGTGGTAGCTCTTCTCCATCACAAGATGCCCCATTATTTCTGGACAGGTTTTTATTTTTTAGACCAGGGCGAGCTAACCATTGGCCCCTATCAGGGTTCCTTGGCCTGCCCCGTCTTGGAAAAACACCGCGGCGTGTGCTGGACCGGCATTCTTCGACGCCAAACGGTCATTGTTCCTGACGTCCATCAGTTTCCTGGCCATATTGCTTGCGACGCCCGCTCTAATTCGGAGATTGTCGTCCCCCTTTTCAACCAAAACAATGAAGCCTGGGCAGTCCTTGACGTTGATAGCACTCTGCTGGAGGCCTTTAGCGAGGTCGACCAGGAGTGGCTGCAAAAGATCGTGGCTCTGATCTAAGCTCTTTTCCCTTGTCTTTTTCTCTTATTGAGAATAATTTTTCCCGCCACTTCTTTGATAATTTTCACCGCCGCTGCGGCCGTGATGCCGCTTGGGTCTCGCGAGGGGTTAAGCTCCACCACATCCAAGCCCACAATTTCTGCTTCCAGCTGGTGGATGAAATCAATCACCTGACGCGTGGTCAGGCCACCGGGCTCATGATGCGAAACACCTGGAGCAAAGGCCGGGTCGAGAGCGTCAAGGTCAAAGGAAATATAAAGAGGATGGGAAAACTTAATGGGAGGCGAAACCAGAAAATCTTTCATTTCGACCATTATCACCCCATAATTCTTTGCCATAGCTCTTTGTTCCTCTGTGGCAGCCCTTATTCCCACCTGAACTAAACGCTTAACCAAACCGGCCTCCACTATTCTGGCAAAAGGACAGGCATGGGAAAGACGGTCTCCGTAAAGCTCGGGATAGAGGTCAGGATGGGCATCAAAATGAAGGAGGTCGAGCTGGGGAAAGGAGCGTGCCATAGCCTTGATAATAGGAAAAGTAATCGAATGGTCTCCGCCCAAAATTAAAGGGACGCCTTTTTTCTCCAAAACCTCAGCCACAGCTTCTTCGATCCGGAGAAAGGTTTTATCAACATCCCCTGAGGTATCAACATCACCCAAGTCCACCAGCGTGGTCTCTGTTTCCAGGTCAACGCCGAGCTCAGTAAAAGGATTGAGGGCTTTCCCTGTCGAAGCTCTCCGGATAGCCTGGGGCCCGTCGGCTGCCCCTCTTAAAAAACATGCTTTCTCATCAAAAGGAACGCCAAGGATAGCTAGTTCGTAAGTCTCGCTTTTTTTTACCGCGCCGCCAAAATCAGTCATCTTAATTTCACCTTCCTTATTGGTTTTCTTCTCGTTAATGTTATTTTTCTCATCCTCTCCTTTCTTCCCTTCTCATCTCTTTTAGGCTCGCTTATTTTTCATCCTCTTCTGCCCCGTTTTTAGCCCTTCAACCTGCTTCCTTCTCCTTTCATTTTTTCAATCGCCCTTTTTCTACTCCTTTTAGCCACGGAAAGCAAGATTCCAGCGATCAAGGATAAAGCTAATTAAGAACATCTCTGTCTTGAAAATTTTCCTGGCTGCTGATACGCATCTTAGCAATTAGGAAGGCGTGACCTCATTAGTGACCTCATTAGCCGCACAAACTCCAGTTAGCTCAATTTTAAAAATTTTTCCCGGAAATCGACCGCTGTGGCGACAAAATTAATGACTTGGCGATGTTAGTTTCTGTCTATAAAAAGGACTCCCTCATTCAGGAAGGGGGGAGTCCTCGAAAGGAGGGTGGGGGGAGAGGAAGGGTTCTCCTCTCCTTTTTCACAACCTTGGCTCCGCCTTGGATGAGAAATCAAGCCCTGGCTGTGAACCTACCCTCCATTATTTAAAGTCCAGCGGTGGGGTCAATCACCAGGGAAGAGGATTAAAGGGGTGAATTTCGGCGGGAAACAGCTCACCGCTTGCGGCTAAGAAACAGCCCTTATTCTCCGCTTTATTCCTCACCCGTTACCACCCCTTTCAGTTAACCCCTGTCCCATGATTAACTACCCACTATCAAATTTTAGCCAAATTTAATCTTACTTCAAGCCCGGAAAGTAGAAAGTTTTTTGGCTAGGTCCCAATTTTGCTACTTCTTCAAGCTTGGGCCCATACACCCGGTTAATCCTCGAAATTTAACTATTTTCCCTATTTTTTGACCTCCTGACTTTTCATGCTTCCAGTTTCATTAAAAAATCAAGGCGAAATTTACTCCCCGCCAAGGTTAATGCTGACCCCTTTTTAAGGAGGGCTGCCATGGCTTCACTATTTCCCTTTTTCCCACTTTTTTCGGACGAGGTAATCGATTTTTATTTTGACGAGATGAAGGCTAATTTCGCTTGGGTCTTCTCTTACATGCCCATCGGCCGCTCCTTTACCTTGGAGCTCCTGCCCCCACCCGAACAGCGGCTCTGGATGTGGCGTCGGTTTTGGAAGCTGGTCAGAAAAAGGAGAATTTATATCGCTGATTTTTGGAAAAGCGGGACAGCCTCGCTGGGTTGCATTGCCGCCGCCCTTCAAGACCCGGCCTGTTTTCAGGGCTTGGTAGCTTATAATAAGGCCGTGGCCTAACTCTTGGCCCTATCTGGAGAAATGAGTATATCCGACTTGTCGGTTAGCTCTCAATTAACCCAAACTTGGCTGCAAAACCAGCGCCCACTAAATAAAGGGGCCCGTATTTATCAATTTTATCCTGGAAATTAAGCCCTCGCCCGCAAAAATTGATGCCCTTTCCTTCTTTTCATCGCCGCCTTCCCTTAATATAATGAGTTATCTCCCAAGGAGGCAACGATGGAAAAGATTAATAAAGTCTTTAACGAACCTGAGGTAATCAAGCTGCTGACTATTGCTTTAGAACATGAATGGGCAGTGAGTTTAGAATATCTTATCCATGCCTATTCGATGCCCAAGGCGCGCTTTTTCTACCTGGACCCGGTCTTGGCCATTTCGACAGATGTTAGAGCTCAGGTTATCCAGGTCGGTATCGACGAAATGTACCACAGCCTGCAGCTCGGAATTATTTTGCGCCAACTGGGGGAAATTCCGACCTTCAAGACCAATGAAGTAATCCGTTATCCGCAGATTATTGATAACTTGCGACGGGACAAGCTGACCGAAGATGTCGTGGCCGAGCTCTATCAAGCAGTCGATTTTCCCAGCAACAATTTTCCCTTAATCAAGAATATGGTGCGCAATATTGCTGGAGATGAGGTTCGTCATTCCCGGCAATTTGAGGCTATGATCGATTCTCTCGAGGCCTTGGGTGAAGCTGAAACCCGCATCTTCATCCCCTCTGAAGATGCCGAAAACAAGGCGGAAGTACAGTTACTTCACGAAATAATGAGACTGGAAAACGAACTCATGCATCGCTATCTTTTTTATGCCTTGCTTTTCAGCGACCATCAAGATTTATTCCAGAGGCTATTCAAAAACTCTATTAACCATATGAGACATTGGGATAAGAATTCTGGTCTGCTGCTTAAACTGGGCAGCGTTATTCAGATTGAAGGGGCAGAAAAAGACGAGGCTGGCGTTGAAAAGAGTCTAACTCCAATGCCGGCCAGCTATCCTCTTTTAGACCGAAAGGAAGCCCTGCAGGCCCTCCTTGAAGCCGAGAAAAATTTGGCCCGTCGCTATGAAGAGCTCTGGGCGCTTCTTGACCCTGGAGAAATAAAAGAACAGATTGCCCTACATTTGGCTCTAAACCGCGAACATGTCTTTACTCAGGAATGGTTGCTTAAAAATGCCCTTCAAATATGGTCTTAAGTCTGGCGAGTAGATAAACACGCAGAAGAAACGGAACATCAGTCCCTAATAAGGAGGAGTTAATGGAAAAAAAGGTTATTACCACTCTCCAACATTTTCAATTTTTTTATCCTTATACAGTGGCATTAGTCGGCGCCAAGGCGGGAGAAAAGGTCAATTTCATGAGTTGTGCTTGGCACTCGGCCCTTTCCTTCAACCCGCCGCTCTTTGGAGTCCTCATCTCTAAAAAGAGATTAACCCATTCAATTATAAGCGAGGCCCGAGAATTTACGGTGAATTTTCTCTCCTATGAACAGGCAAAACTGGCGGCTGTGATGGGACGAAAATCAGGTCGAGACGTAGATAAACTTGAGCTGGCAGGCGTGAAACTCCTCGAGTCCAAAGTAATTCACTCTCCCCTGATTGCCGCGGCTTATGTTTCTTTTGAATGCCGTCTCGTCGATGTCCAGACCTACGGCGACCACGACCTCTTTGTCGGCGAGGTTGTGGCCGTCAATGTCCAGCCCGACTGTTTTGATGAAGCGGGCGTCCTTGTCGTGAAGCGGCTCCGGCCCCTCTGTTATTTAGGAAGCGATTGTTATATAACTGTCGACGCTACGACGCTTCGCCACGTTCTCCCTGATTGATTAAATAAAATTGGTTCTTTTTTATCTATTGTAGGCTGAGTAATGACACGCTCAGAATGGCCTTACCCTCCGATAGAGTTTTTTCCTAAGTCTCCTGTCCCTCTTAGCATTGGCGAACCAGGCTAAAAGTTTGGTGAAAAGGGAGTTTTTTCGCATCTTATTACTTGATTGATTGCTTTCATAATAGGTTGAAATTAACTTCCTGGCAGAGGATAATCATTACCCTCAGGCTGGAAAAGTGGAATTGTTGAGCATATTTTTGGCCGCCCCTTAGCTACTTTGCGGTCTGCCCAATAATTCCCTAAAAAAGCCACGCCTATTTCATCCAAAGGAGGAGTTAATGAAATTAACGTTCAAGCCAAGAGTGTTCAATTTGCCAGGTCGTTTTCTTCTTATTTTTCTCCTTTCTTGGCTATTTCTCTCCCTTTCTTTCGCTTTATCCAAAAGCCAGCCTCTCTCCCAGCAAAAAGAGACAGAAAGGAGGGAAGAAAGCGCTACCCCCTTCAAACTGACCATCGACAATATCATGCAGGGTGAAGAGCTTGTCGGTCAGAGTCCCTCAGCCTTAATGTGGTCCTACGACAGCCAAAAACTGTATTTCCGCTGGCGAAAGCCAGGCGAGAAAACAGCGGGATTTTATGCTCTCAACCCCAAAGAGCTTACGCCCAAACAAGTCACCATCGACGAAATCCTAAAAAACCCTCCTCTCAGCTTGGCCTTGGGAGGGCGGGGCTTTGGTGGCGCTGGTTTCGGAGGAGCAGGGTTTGAAATTCAGTTTGATTCCGCCCGACGCCGGGCTGTTATCGTCTACCAGGGAGACCTCCGCCTGCTTGATTTAAAAACAGGCTCCATCACACAGCTTACCGCCACCGAAGCCAGAGAGAGTAACGCCCGTTTTTCCTTTGACGAGAGCAAAATAATCTTTACTTCAGAAGAAAACCTCTACGCTTACTCTTTTAAGGATGGCAGCCTCAGTCAATTAACTTCTTTCACGCGCCAAAAGCCGCCCGCCACCCAACCCTTGAGTGAAATTGATAAATGGTACCAGGAACAACAGCAGGTTCTTTTTAAAGAAATCGGTCGCGGCCGGCTGCCTGAATTTATGGGATTAGTCGCTCCTCCCACCGGCCCCAGGCGACGGCCCTTTATCCTTGAGGCTAATCAAAATATTACTCAACTGGAACTTACGCCGGATGAAAAACAGGTCGTTTTCTTCCTTTCTGAACCGGCGCTTGAAGTCAAAGAGACCATCGTGCCCAACTACGTCACTCGCTCGGGCTATACTGAGACCATTTCTTCCCACTCCAAAGCTGCTTACATCTCGCCCCGTCTGAGCCGAGCGGGCGTAGTTGATGTCGCCACCGGAGAGGTCCATTGGCTCGAGTTGAACCAAGGAGAACGCCGTGTTTTTCCTGCCTTCCTCTCCTGGTCCCCTGACGGCAAAACCTGTGTTCTCTTAGCCCGGGCCGAAGATAGGAAAGACCACTGGCTTTTTCTTTTAGACTGGGCCAAAGCCAAGGTGACTGCCTTAGAGCAGGTTCATGATGATGCCTGGGTTGGCCCCTTGGGCTTAACCAACCTCTTTTGGTCGAAAGATGGCCGACGCCTTTATTACATTTCAGAAAAGGATGGCTTTGCTCACCTTTATTACCTAACGCCAGACGGAAAGGAAAAAAAGCCCCTTACCTCGGGGAAATTCGAAGTTCGCTCGGCCCAGCTTTCGGCCGACGGCAACTTTATTTATTTTACTAGTAGCGAGGAGCACTTGGGAGAAACACATGCTTATAAGATGCCGGCAACAGGTGGACCAAGAACGAAGCTGACCTCGCTCCCTGGGCTAAATGAGACATATCTTTCTCCCGATGAAAATACCCTGGCCATCCTTCATTCCGAAACTAACAAGCCGCCAGAGCTTTATCTCCAACCGAATAAGCCCGCCGCGGCGGCTCACGCGGTCACCGTTTCCCCCAGCGAGGCTTTCCGCCAGTACTCCTGGGTGGCGCCGGAAATTATTACTTTTAAAGCTCGTGACGGCTTCGAGGTTTATGCTCGTCTTTATCAGCCGCGTTCCTGGCATCAAGCCAAGCCGGCCGTAATTTTTATCCATGGCGCCGGCTATCTCCAGAATGCCCATAAAGGTTGGAGCACCTATTTCCGGGAGTATATGTTCCACAATTTTCTGCTGGAACAAGGTTATCTTGTCTTTGACGTGGATTATCGAGGCAGTTCGGGTTATGGTCGAGACTGTCGCACCGCTATTTACCGCCACATGGGTGGAAAAGACTTAGACGATATTGTTGATGCCGCCAAGTTCTTAGTAGCTCGCTACGGAGCTAACCCGCAAAAAATCGGCGTTTATGGTGGTTCCTACGGTGGCTTCCTGACTCTCATGGCCATGTTTAAAGAGCCCGAGGTTTTTAAAGCCGGAGCCGCGCTTCGTCCCGTAACCGATTGGGCCCACTATCACCCCGGTTATACAGTGGATATTCTTAACCTCCCGCATAAAGACCCCGAAGCTTATAAACAGAGTTCGCCGATTTATTTTGCCGAGGGATTAAAAGGAGCCCTACTTATCTGTCATGGTATGGTTGACACTAATGTCCATTTCCAGGATACAGTCCGCTTGGTGCAAAGGCTAATCGAGCTGCGCAAAGAAAACTGGGAAGTGGCCATCTATCCGGTTGAGGACCATTCCTTTCGGAATGCTTCTTCCTGGGCGGATGAATATAAGCGCATTTTTAAGCTTTTCGAAACCAACTTAAAATAACGGGTTGGCCGCAACGGCCAGTCAAGATTATTGGAAGAAGGCGGGGCTTTCGTTGACTAAAATGAGGTTCTTTGCCATAAAATAAAAAAGGCACCACCAAAAGGTGAGAAATAGGGTTAAGATGGCTGGAGACGCCAACAACAGACAAGCAGCTAAAAAGGTCGATTTATGTTTTTGGCCTAAAAGAATGGATTTTTTCCCGAAAATTAGTATAATCAATCACTAAAAAATGGAATAAAGGGCCAACGATGTCCCAGCCGGCAAAGTCTGAGATAGTGCTCTCAGTTCATAATCTCTTTAAGGCCTACAAGACTGGTTTTATTCCCAAGCGCTCTCCAGTGCTAAAGGGGGTGAGCTTTTCGGTCCAGGCGGGGGAAATTTTCGGCTATCTCGGCCCCAATGGAGCGGGCAAAACCACTACTCTCAAGTGCCTTCTAGGCTTAATTTTCCCTGATTCGGGTGAAATCCGGCTGTTTGGTGAATCTCATCTGTCGCTTACGGCAAAGGAAAAAATTGGCTATCTCCCCGAAAATCCCTATTTTTATGAATATCTAACCGGCCGGGAATTCTTAGAATTTTACGCCCGGCTTTTCCCCTCTGACCGCGGAGCTAACCGGGAAAAAATAACCTCGCTGCTGCGCTTGGTCGGTTTAGAAAAAGCGGCTGACCTCCAGCTCCGGAAATTTTCCAAAGGGATGCTCCAAAGAATCGGTTTAGCTCAAGCCTTAATCAACAACCCGGAGTTAGTTTTCCTCGATGAACCCCTGGGCGGCCTGGACCCGATTGGCCGAAAAGAGCTCCGAGATGTCATCGTCAGCCTCCGGGAGCAGGGAAAGACAGTTTTTCTATGCTCCCATATCCTACAGGATATAGAGATGGTCTGCGACCGGGTGGCCATTATTGTTGCGGGCCGGATTGTCGCCCAAGGAGCCCTGGAAGACCTAATTTCAGAAAAAATTCTTTTTACCGAAATTACTGTCTCGGGTGTACCCAAAGAGGATTTAGAAAATCTGGGGGAATTCCTATCTGTTCGGGGAGAGCGGGCCCTGCTCAAAGTGTACGAAGAGCCAAAAATTGACCACGTTTTGCGTTTGGTGCAGGAAAAAAAGGGTAAAATCCATTCCTTAGTTCCCCGAACTGAAACTCTCGAAGACCTCTTTGTCGGGATGGTCAAACAAGGATGAAAGTCAAAGCTATTGCCTTGAATACTTTCAGAGAAGCCATCCGGGATAGAATTCTTTATCTTCTCTTTTTCTTTGCGGCCGCCGCGATAATTTTCTCTCGTCTTTTAGCCATTTTAACCGTGGGCGACAGGGTTAAGATCATCAAAGATGTTGGCCTGGCCTCTCTCTCTCTCTTCGGGGCCTTGATGGCCATTTTGATAGGCACCGGCTTAGTCTATAAGGAAATCGACAAGAAAACGATCTTTACCGTCATCTCTAAGCCGATTCATCGCTGGCAATTTTTATTAGGGAAATTCTTGGGTCTGACTCTGACGCTTTTAGTCATGATTGGCTTGATGAGCCTTATTTTTCTGGCTGTAGTTTTTGCTCATACGCTTCGTTTAGAACCACGGCTTCTCATCGCCATTGTCTTTATCTTCATCGAACTACTTTTAATTACCGCGGTGGCCATCTTGTTTTCGTGCTTTTCGACCCCCATCCTCAGCTCTATTTTTTCTCTTGCCTTTTATCTCATCGGCCACACTTCCTGGGGTTTGGAAACATTAATTCGTAAGCTTCGGCCTGGACCTTGGCGAATGCTGGCCCAATTTTTGTACACTTTTCTCCCGGACTTAGAGAATTTCAACTTTCGGACCGAAGTCGTTCATGGCTTGACCATCCAGCCAAAATTTTATTTTTATTCCGGCCTTTACGGCCTTTTCTATACCCTCTTTATCCTGACTTTGGCGACAATTATTTTTAAAAAACGGGATTTTGTCTAATTATGAAGCTAAGCCTTAGCCAACCCCGTCTACGGGATTGGAGTTCTCTTTTCCTCGCCGTTTTTCTTCTTCTAAGCAGTCTGGTTTTTATGGGCTTAAAGGTTCGCTGCGACCAGATTAGCCGGGGCCGAATTCCTGGCTCAGCTATCATCTATATCCCCTCCGGGAAATATCTTAAATACGCTACTTTTGGCTTTTCTTCTGTTCTGGCTGACCTCATTTATCTTTGGGCCATTCAGTATTATTCTGATTATTCTATTTCTGATAGGTTCGACCACTTAGAACATATTTTCTCGATCATCGCCGAGCTCGACCCTCGCTACGTAGACCCCTATGAGCTCGGTGCCATCGTGGCGGTTTATGAGGCGAATAACCTTAACCTTGGGCTGAAGATTCTGGACCTGGGTTTGGAGAAAAATCCGCAGGAATGGTTCTTTCCCTTTCAGGCAGGTCAGCTGGCCCAGCTGAGAAAAAATTATGAATTGGCTCGTATTTACTACAAGAAAGCGATGGAGATACCCGGAGCCCCGGATTTGGTCAAGCGTCTCTATGCTTTCTCCGCCTTTAAGACCATGGATTTAGAAACTTCGCTGAAAACGTGGCTGGAAGTTTATGAGACAGCCCAAGATGACCGGGTAAAAAAAATTGCTTCCAACCATCTTTATCAGGTCAAAGCCGCGATCGACAAAAAAGTTATTGAAGAAGCTATCGGAAGGTTTCGGGAAAAATATGGTCGCAACCCTTATGATTTAAACCAGCTCGTCCGGGCTGGTTTTTTAAAAGAAATACCTAAGGACCTCGATGGACTCGATTATCTCTACGATGCTCAAACAGGTGAGGTCAGGACGGCCCAAATCTGGTGGAAACGCTAATCCTTTGCCTTTTTGGTTTAGCTTGGGGGAGCTTCCTCAACGTGGTTATTTACCGGCTGCCGCGGGGAAAAAGTATTATTTATCCTCCTTCCTCGTGTCCCCTTTGCGGCGCCCGAATTCGCTGGTATGATAATATCCCGATTGCTTCTTTCCTCCTCCTCAGGGGAAAATGCCGCCTCTGTCATCGACCAATTTCCTGGGTTTATCCCTTAGTGGAGGCAGTGACGGCCGGACTTCTTCTCCTTCTCTACTTTCGATACTCTCTTTCGCAACACTTTTTTGCTTCCGCTATTTTCACCAGCGCTTTGATTGTCCTGGGCTTCATCGATTTCAGGCACCAAATTCTGCCCGACGCAATTACCCTCCCCCTCTTTCTTCTCTCCTTAATCTATGCCATTTTTCGGCCCGATTTTAATCTAAGGCAGGCCCTGGCCGGCGCTGTGGTCGGGAGCGGCTTTCTCTTTTTAACCTATGCTGTTTATTTCTTGCTACGAAAAAAAGAAGGTTTGGGAATAGGTGACATAATGATGATGTTGGGCGTAGGCGCCTTTCTTGGGTTGAGGGAGACCATCCTCACTTTGATCTTAGCCTCTTTTTCCGGCGCTCTGATTGGCGTTTTTTTGCTTTTTCGCCAAAAAAAGAGCCTCCAATTTGCCCTTCCCTTTGGCTCCTTCTTAGCTCCAGCCGCGTTCGTTTCCTTATTGTGGGGTGAAAAAATAATTACTTGGTACCTTGGTCTCTTCTCTTTGCCGTAAGCTTAAACGGGACACAAAACAGGCCAATTGAGCCTAATTTCCCCTACTCGGGGTTACCCGACAGACTTTTTTCGGCCCACCGCTTGAGCAAATACTTTTTTTCTTTCTCGAACAGTAAGGCCAACGATTCAATATAGCTCTCTGCCTCGGCCGAGCTCATCGCCTCTGTTTCCTTCATGAAGGAGGCTGTCCGGGCATAATAAAGAGGAGTGACAAGCTCGATAATTTTAAAGCGGTTCCGGGCCCAGGAATGAAAGGTGGCAGCCAGCTCATAGAGAATCCTAACCCAAACTGCCGGCTCCAGCCGAAAATCGTCTGGGTCCATTCTCGCAGCCCGCCTAATAGCCGTAAAAGTCCGCGGAGCAAAAATTCCTTTCCAGAGGGAGCTGAACTGATTGTACCCGGTTTTAAACCTTTCGACCATTTCCTTAAAATCTATCATGACAGGTTCCGGTTCTTCTGGCTTGGCCGCCCCAAAAAGCGGCACCTCCTGGCTCCCCTTAACTTCTTTCCAATAAGCTTCAAATTGCTCCATCAGGGAAAGAAGAACCCACATGACCTGGCGGAACATCGGGCCGAGATGCTGGACGGGGTCTTTCACGTCGTGGACCTTTATTCCTAAGTAAGCCTGCCCGATTCTGAAACCATGGGTGATGGCGCAGGTCGTCATCCAAATATCAATGCCATAGCGGGCGACGTCCGTTTCCCAAACATCCTGTTCGGTATAAAACTTGGCTAAGCGCCGGCTTAAAGCAAAATCGCCACCGATTGGCTGGCGAATTCTCTGGCCATAAAGAGCGCGAGTAATGAAGTAGACGATGTTGTTAGTAATAGTAGCATCATACTTATGGCGTAGGTATACGGGGGCGACAAAATCAAAACTGTTATCCAGGACAGGGCTAATTAGATTCTTCACCCATTCTGAAGTAATGCTTCTTAAATCAGCATCCACCACCACACAGGCCTTAACATCCAGTTTTTCTGCCGCCTCAAAAACCGAACGGAGGGCGGTTCCCTTGCCAGCCGGACCGCGGTAAATGGAAATAAGTTTTTCTTGCCAAGGCTTAACCTGAAATTCCTTGGCTACTTCCCGGGTATCATCAGTTGAGCCTCCGTCAGCCACAAAGATGACATTCTTTAACTGGCGATAATATTTATCCAAACCGTGAGTAACCATCTGAATAACATGGGCGATGGTCTTTTCGTTGTTATAGCAGGGAATGCCCACGATTATATCGGCTGACTTAATCTCCTCAAGCCTTTTACAGGTATATTGCCTGAGAGCCGTAAAATAAGTCATGCTCTTTTATTAACAAAATCAAGTCTCGAAAGCAAACGAAGAAGCTCGCCCAGGAAAGAAAAGGATGGGGCATTTTTGACGCCAGATTAAGTTAATTTAGAAGATTCTCTTCCATTTTATCTGGGCTGGTTTGCGGGCTAAGTTCGGGAGGGCAGATCTGACCATTGAAGATTTAGCCTTCCCGAATCGCCCTTCGAGGGAACCTCTGGCCGCCGAGGATGTCTGAGCCTGAACAGCACAAAGGGAGAGGCCAAAGGGGGGCAAGGGACTTTCGGGCTATGTCTCTGAACAGGGAGGCGAGTTCCGCAGGCGCCGAGAAGGGCGGAGACGAAACGGCGTTAAAAACCTGAGGGGGAGCGAGGCCATCCCGAACGTCTCAGAGCCTGAGCCATACAAGGTGGAAGAGAATCAATTAAAATAAATCAAGTTGCTTTTTATGAAATGTTGAATTAGCCTTATTCGAGGAACCCCTCTTCTTTGATGGAAGCGATGAAAGAAAAAGCGGTCATTATTTTCTCCGACCTTGATAGCACGCTTCTCGAACATCATTCTTACTCCTTTGAGGCGGCGCGGCCGGCTCTTGACCTAATCAAAAAGGCCGGGGTGCCTCTTATTTTTTGCACCAGCAAGACCCGCTTAGAGACCGAATACTGGCAAGAAAAGCTGGATATACACCATCCTTTTGTCGTCGAAAACGGAGGGGCTATTTACCTGCCAGCCGGTTATTTCCCTTTTCCTTTGGCCCAAGCCAAAAATCGCGGCCGTTGGTTTGTAATCGAACTTGGCTCACCTTATGCCAAGCTGAGGCAATTTTTGGTTTCCTGCCAGCAGCAGCTTGATTTTCGGCTGCGGGGCTTTGGCGATATGAGCGTGGAAGAGATTACCGTCCTGACCGGGCTTTCCCCGACCAAGGCGGCTTTGGCCCGGGAAAGAGAATACGATGAACCATTTATTTGTGATGACGAGAAAACATTATCCATAATGAAAGAAAGGGCGAAAAAAATTGGTTTCAAAATTCTTGGGGGAAGTCGCTTTTACCATCTCACTGGGGAGAATGATAAAGGTAAGGCAGTTAGAATATTAAAGGAGCTTTATTCCCGTCTTTATGGTAACATAATGACCATAGCCCTGGGAGATAGCCATAATGACCTGGCCATGTTAGCTGCCGTCGATAAAGCTTATTTAGTTCAGAGACATGATGGCTCTTATGACCGACGAGTTCAGCTCAAAGGCTTGGTTTATGTCGATGGCCCAGGACCGGAAGGCTGGGGCCAGGCCATCTTGAGCTTCTTTGCGGCCGCGAAACAAATATAGTTCCTTCGGGTTTCATGGGGTAAACCCGCTGAATTTATCAGCTACAAGGCTCGTTGGAAGCTTTTTTAATGGCCATATTAGAATAAGTTTTTATTAAAATTTGAGGCGACGTTGATTCCAACCCGGCTTGCCTCGAGGGAAATAAACTTGGCTCCCCAGGTTTCTCTCATTCTTCGGAATAGGGGCCCACGAATTTCTTCTCTTTTATTCCGCAATATCGGGGGATTCATAAAAAATAAAGGAGGGTTCTCTGACCCAAAAGACCTATAAGGATTCGGGAAGGCAGGCACCAGACTTCTTTGAGGGTTCCAAGACTCAGGTCTTATGCAGTTATCCTGCCTCATCCTTTTCATCATACCAAGCATACAGTCATATCTTTAAACATTAATTATTTGTAGGAGGTCCTAATGGCTGATTTTCATCAAGGACATTTAACCACCTTTCATCGGTTAACAGCCTTTGACCAACAAAGAATCGAGGCGGAACTCCGAGAATTTAACCGCCATCGACCGATGGCTTTAGTACTTCCTGTAACACCCGCGGAACTGGGGACTCCAGCTCTTCAGACGATTCTTTCCCATCTGAAAAACATAAATTATCTAAACGAGATAGTCATTGCTCTCGGCCGGACTAAAGAAGAAAAGCATTTTCGCCAAACCAAGGAATTATTTTCTCTCCTCCCCCAGCGTCATGTGGTTATCTGGGCCTCTGGCCCAAAAATGGAGAATTTGCTAAAAAACCTGGAAACCAAGGACCTATCAGCCGGACCTGACGGCAAGGGCCGCTCCGCCTGGCTCTCTTACGGATACATCCTAAGCCGCGAAGAAAGCAAAGTGATTGCCCTCCATGATTGCGACATCGTGAATTACACACGTGAGCTCTTAGCCAGACTGGTCTATCCCATTGCCTCCACGACTATCGATTACGCCTTCTGCAAAGGCTATTACGCTCGAGTTACCCACAGGATGCATGGACGAGTAACCCGACTTTTTGTTACCCCTTTCATTAAAAGCCTTATCCGCCTTTTCGGCTACCTACCATTCCTTGTCTACCTTAGCAGCTTTCGTTATATCTTAGCCGGCGAGTTTTCGATGTTAGCCGACCTGGCCCGGATTAATCGTATCCCCAATGATTGGGGTTTAGAAGTAGAAACCTTAGCTGAGGTGTATCGAAATTATTCCCTGCGCCGTATTTGCCAGGCTGAAATCTGTGACACCTATGAGCATAAACATCAGCCTCTTAGTCCTGACGACCCTAAGACCGGCCTGATGAAGATGGCCATTGATATCGCCAAGTCTATTTTGCGCAATTTGGCCGTGGAAGGAATTATTCTTAGCGGCAGCGGTTTACGAACTCTGCTCATCAACTATCTTCGCACCGCGAAGGATGAAGTCAAGCGCTATCGCGACGAGGCTGCTTATAACGGTCTGCAGTTCGATTATCATGAAGAAAGCGCCACCGTTGAGGCTTTTACTCGCGGGCTCCAAGTTGCGGGGGAAGAATTCATGGCCAATCCGCTTTATTCGCCCCTTATTCCCAACTGGAACCGAGTGGATTCAGCTCTTCCTGATTTCATCAAGGAGTTGCAACAAATGGTCGAGGCTGATAATTCCTAAGGCGAATCAGAGAAAGAGGAATTGAAATTAAAAAATAAAAAAATATGGTTTACTGGGTCCATAAAATTATCACTCTTAAGAAAAGAGCCCGGGGGTAATTGAATTTTCTCCCTGGCTATGGTAATGGATGGATTACTTGGAGGAAGCGCTAAGTTGTGGCCGAAGATGCGGTTCGACCCTGTCAATGGCCTGATAGTTCTAATTTTTATTTTCTTCTTTCTGGCCTCTCTATTTCTTAACCTGCCGGCAATTCATAACGGTTTTCTCTGCGCTGACCAGGCCGTCTATTTTGCTATGACGCAGAGCATTGCCCTTGACGGCGACTTAGAGTATACCACCAAAGACTTAGCCCGTTATTACTACAGCTTTGATGCCGGACCGCAGGGGATATTTCTGAAGAAGGCCAAGGATGGTCGCATTTTTTACGCTAAATCCTTTGCTTACTCCCTCTTTGCGGCTCCTTTTGTCCGCTATCTCGGCCCGAACGGGTTTCTGGTTTTTCATTCTTTTCTTCTCCTTTTAGTTTTGCTCTTAGGTACCCATTTTCTGCGTCTTTTTAACCCGGCGGCGGTGGCTCTAGCTGCCATGGCCACCTTTCTTTTTGCTTCCATTGCCTGGGTCTATTTTTTCTGGATTTCCCCTGACTTCTTCAATCTGACCCTAATTTTTCTCATCCTTTTTCTCTGGCTTTATAAAATAGCCGCCCGCCAAACCTCTCTTTCTATGCCTCTTACTTGTATCGAAAAGCTTTTTCGCTCCGAGAAGACTGATTATTTAGCCGCCCTTTTTCTTGGTTTTGTGAGTTTCTCCAAGCCACCTAACGTGGTGCTTCTCGGCCCTTTCCTGCTTTATCAGTTACTCCGCGGCCGCTTTAGCCGAGCTGTTTTTATTTTCCTAATTTTTGTTCTTTCCGTCGGCCTTTTTTTTGGAGCTAATTACCTCCTGACTTCTGATTGGAACTACATGGGCGGGGAAAGAAAAACTTTTATCGGCACCTTCCCCCTGGAAAAAGCCTCCATCACCTTTGATAACGTTGGTCATCTGATGACCTCAGAAGGTTATTTTGAAAAGTTTTTCTTGCCGCTAACTTTTGTTCCTATCAATCTTTTTTATTATTTTTTTGGGCGTTTTACCGGAATTACCTGGTATTTTTTCCCGGCTGTCTTAGCCCTCGGTCTTTTTATTTTCAGCCAGAAAAGACGGGAACAATGGCTTCTCCTCCTTGGGGCGCTGGGTGGTATCTTTATTTATATTATTTTTATGCCTGATAACTATGGAGGCGGAGGCGGTTCCTTGGCCAACCGGTATTTTCTTAATATTTATCCGCTTTTCTTTTTCTTGGCTCCGGCAGTAAGGAAAAAAAGGGAGCTGGTACTTTGTTGGGTAATGGCCGCTTTCTTTCTTTCGCCCATCCTCGTTTCTCCCTTTCGCTCCTCCGCCTTACCAGCAACCCATGCCAAACGCCTGCCTTTTAAGGCGCTACCTGTCGAAATGACCCTAATCAACAATTTTCCCACCAACACCAACCCTAAGGCTTTCCGGGTGGATGCGGGGGTGACCGAGCAGCACGGCTTTCTCCATTTTCTGGACGATAACTTCTTGCCCAAGCTGGAGCCAACTGGCTCCTGGACGCGAGGACCCTATCCCTGTGAAATGATTCTCAAGACCTATTATCCGTTGAAAGAAATTACCGTCCACCTGCTGAATAACCCCAGAATCAATAACGAAATCCGGGTCCAGGTTGAAGGCCAGAAGCAGAAAGTTGTCCTCCAGCCCAAACAAAGGACAACCCTTCATTTTGCCGTTGGTCGCGGCTTTCAGATTAAGGCCAGCCATCTTTACCGGCTTAAAATAAAAGCTTCCAAGGGGTCAATTCCCTATTTTGAAACTGAGGGAAGCGACGAACGCCGGCTGCTCGGCGTATTTTTTGAGTTAGAGCTTATACCAGCCGACTAATGTGTGGTATCTGCGGTTTAATTCTCCCGCCTGCCTCCGGACCCCCAGACGAGGCCATCCTCAGGGCCATGGCCCAAACTCTCATCCATCGTGGGCCGGATGACGAAGGTTATTTCCGGAAGCCGGGAGTTGGCCTAGCCACCAGACGGTTAAGCATTATTGACGTTGGGGGCGGCCATCAGCCGCTTGCTAACGAAACCGCCACGGTCTGGGTCGCCCAGAATGGCGAAATATACAATTTTTTGGATATAAGGACTGACCTGGAAAGGAGGGGGCACACTTTCCGCACTCGGTCCGATACAGAGGTTATTGTCCACAGCTACGAAGAATGGGGCCTCGATTGCCTGCAAAGATTCCGGGGAATGTTCGCCTTCGCCCTCTGGGATGAGCCCCAAAAAAGGCTTATCCTGGCGCGGGATAGGCTCGGCGTTAAACCCCTCTATTACACCCTTCTACCCGATGGAACTCTGATTTTCGGTTCAGAAATTAAGGCCATCCTAATTTATCCTCAGGTGCGCAGAGAGCTTGACCTGGAAGCCCTTGATTTTTATCTCACTCTTGAGTATATCCCCGCCCCCTATTCTATTTTTAAGGGAATAAGAAAGTTGCCCGCCGCCCATTTTCTAGTTTATGACGCCGGAAAATTAAGCCTCCGCCCCTACTGGCGACTCGACGCCGAAGAGCTAAGAACAAGAGCGAAGGAATTATCCCCGCTTCAAGCTATGGACCAGCTTTATGAATTACTCCGCGAGTCGGTTCGTCTCCGCCTGATTAGCGATGTGCCCCTCGGTGCTTTTCTCAGCGGAGGCATCGATTCATCATCTATTGTTGGCTTAATGAGGCAGTTGGGGGCAGAACCACTCCGCACCTTCTCTATCGGGTTTAAAGAGGCCAGCTACGATGAGCTGGCTTATGCCCGAAAAGTGGCCGACCGTTTCCGGACTCAACATGAGGAATTCATCCTTGAACCTCAAGCCTTAGAGTTAACCGAGAAACTTCTCTATCATCTCGACGAACCACTTGCTGATTTCTCGATATTTCCGACCTATTTAGTGTCGAAAATGGCCCGCTCCCGCGTCACCGTGGCTCTTTCCGGGGACGGCGGCGATGAATTGTTTGGTGGTTATGAGCCCTATCAAGCTCAAAAAATCGCCCGCTGGCCGCTGGTCGCGGCGATGGGGCGCTTAGCCTCTCCTGTCTTTAATTTCTTCCCGCCGGCCGAAAAGAAAAAAGGCATCTGGAACAAGCTTCAGCGGTTCAGCTTGGGCCTAACCTTCCCCCCTAATCTGCGTCATTTTCGCTGGATGATGTTTCTGCGGGACCAGGACAAAAAAAATCTTTATAGCGAGGCTTGGAAACAAGAAAACAAAATAATGGCGCCTCTCTGGGAAAGAGAACCGTTTGCTTCCCTCTTTGAAGAGATAAAAGGCTTAGACCCGATTTCGGCCGAGCTCTATCTTGACCTTAAAACCTATCTTCCTGACGACATCATGGTCAAGGTCGACCGAATGAGCATGGCTACCTCCCTCGAAGCGCGAGAACCACTTCTCGACCATCGGCTGGTGGAATTTGTTTTCTCCCTGCCCGGAACCTGGAAAGTGCATGGCTTGGAAACTAAATGGATTTTTAAAAGGACAATGGAGCGACTCTTGCCGCGGGAAAATATTTACCGGCCAAAGGAAGGGTTTAGCATCCCCATTAAACTCTGGTTGCGGCAAGAACTTCGTTCTCTTCTCCTCGATAAACTCCACGACCAGCGGTTGAGAAAAGGTGGGCTATTTTCGCCCCAGGTAGTAAACCAGCTCGTCCGCGACCACCTCTCGGGCCGAAAAAATTATAGTCACCAGCTCTGGTCCTTGCTTGTCTTCGAGATGTGGCGAGAAAAATATCTATCAAACCGATAGTTTCTATATTTTTTCTATAATAAACACCTTGTCGTCGCGGCTAACCTTAAAAGCTTCTGCCACCGGACAGCCAGGAACCCAGATGATATTCTTCCCAGAAAGAAAAACAGGGAGAAAAGCCCGGAGGGAGGCCGGAAGCTGGCGGTCGCTCATAATATCCTTTAATTTCCTGGGTTTGGTAGCGCCAAAGGGTTGATAACTATCGCCGGGCTGGCGGGGACGAAGAAGGAGGGGCCAGCGGAGTGAATCGGCTTTAAGGCAGGCGCGCTTCGTATCGTCAAAGGACGGTAGTTCCTGCCCCTTCGCCATTCTTCCCGAAAACTTGAGTCCAAGTCCAGGGACAGTCACTACTCCGTTACCATCCCAAAGAAGTTGATAACGCCGCCATTGATTAAGAGTTCTTTTCTCTATGATATAAGAACCGAACTTGATTAGCTTTATTCGGCGGCGGAGATGGATTTCTTGGCCAGGCTCTAAGCGACGAATCGCTTCTACTTCCGCAAAATTGACCTCTCGTAAGTCACCGCGCAGCTTGGCCAAATAACGACGCACCAGCCGCCGAGCCAGAGCTAAATGGAGCTGGCTAAGAGCCTGAGTATCAAGAAGAACCGCCTCACCCTCCTGCCGAATGACCCGAGCCCCCTCTTCCTCTTCTATTTGATTTAAAAAATCTTCTTCAGCGCGCAGAATATTAGCTGCCCGGGCTAAATGGTCGACTACCTTGGGGTCAAAGTTTTTCTCCAAAAAAGGAATAAGCTCCAGCCGGAGGCGATTGCGGCGATAGCGTCGGTCTAAGTTGCTTTCGTCAAGACAAAAGGGAAGACCTATTTCTTTTAAATAAGTTTCCACCTGGTGGCGGCGCAACCCAAGGAGTGGCCGGATAACCTTCCTTTCAGTTTGGGGATAGATGCCGGCCAAACCACGGGGGCCACTCCCCCGAAAAAGGCGGAGAAGGAAAGTTTCGGCTTGGTCATCCATAGTATGTCCGGTGGCAATCTTTGTCGCTCTTAGCTTCTGTCTCGTTTCCTCTAAAAAAGTGTACCGAAGCTGACGGCCCGCTTCTTCTAAATTAAGCCGATGACGCCGAGCATAAGAACGAACTTTAACCCGCCTAATGACCAGGGGCAGGCAGAATCGCTGGGCCATCTGCCTGACAAAAGCTTCGTCTGCCGCCGCGGAAGCCCTCAGGCCGTGGTTCAAATGAGCTAAGGAAACGCTAAAAGGAATCTCCTCCCGAAGCGCCTGGAGAAGAGAAAGAAGGCAGGTTGAGTCTGGCCCTCCAGAATAAGCTAATAAAATATGGTCGCCCGGCTCGATGAGCTTGCAGTCGCTCACTTCCTGGCGAAAAAGGGCGAAGACGCGGCTCGAAGCGGTTTTAGAAACCAGGATTTCCTTTTGTTTCTTAGGCACGCTGATGCAGACTCTAATGGCGGTGGAGGGATTTGAACCCCCGACACTGCGGATATGAGCCGCATGCTCTGACCAACTGAGCTACACCGCCAAAGCAAAATGATTGTAGCGAAAAGACCGGGCTCAAGTCAATCGACTAAAGGGGGGAACATCAAAGCTATTGTGGTTAGGGAGTGGGCCCATCAGACGCTCTTTTCGTTGCTGTCGATAGTCCAAAATATGAGTTGTGGGCAGGAGGAAAAGGAAAATTTAAGTCAAAAGGAGATTTTTTATATCAAGAGGCGTGTAGTATTACGAGGTAAATCGGCACATACTTTGACGAATTCAAGG
Source organism: uncultured Eubacteriales bacterium (assembly GCA_964627255.1). GTDB lineage: Bacteria > Acidobacteriota > Aminicenantia > Aminicenantales > CALLJL01 > CALLJL01. The sequence goes on along the minus strand of CAZVIN010000037.1, from coordinate 31,428 downwards.
CCCTCGCTAATTATCATCTTGATAGCCATTTTTCTCTAATCTTCCTCCAGGGCGGGCTCCTAATCTATCTTACCCGCAAATCCTTCCTCTCCTGGAAAGAACTGGCTATTTTTTGATGACAAAATGCCCCTCAAGTAGAGAAAATAGAAGCAACCCCGATTAGAATTTGAACAGAGAGGAGAAAAGAGGCCGGAGTTCGCGCCAGCCAAGATAGCTGAAAAAAATCAGGTTAACCCAGAGACAGAGGTTTATGACCCAGGTATTACGAAAGGAACGAGGAACAAGGTCTTTCCGGTTATTGAGGATTAAAAGAGTGGCGGCTAAAAAGGGCATGAAAAGAGCCCCGAGGACAGCATAAACAAGCTGAATCCTTTGAACCGTGAAGAAAAGAGAAATAAGGGGAAGGAAAGTCAAGCCAAGAAGAAAAAGTCGATAAGCCAAGGAACGATGTAAATCTTGGCCGGCTGTTTTGGTCACTTTTCGAGGAGAAGAAGGAGCAAATTTATCATCAGAAGAATTGCTGTCGATAGACAAGGTTGAGGAATCAACATCCTTACCGGAAGCGCTATTATTAGATGGAGATAACGATGTTGAAGAGGTTGAAGGCGCAAAGGGAGGAGGGACAGTCAGGGCACCGGGAGAGGATGAAAATAAGGAGGCAGGCAAGGACACTGGCTGGGTTGAGATTTTTGATGTTAGCCCCTGCGGCAAACTGGATGGTACCTTAGTAGAAATTTTTTGACCTTCAACCTTACCTCCGTTTATTATTCCTTTCGGCTGAGTTGCCCGACGCAGCCGAAGAAAATCGGCAAATATATAAGGTACGCCCTGCCAAACTCCGAGCAAGCTGGAAAAGACGGCACTCCAGAAGCCAAGGAGAAAAAGCCCTTTTCCGGCTGGACCTAGAACCTCCCCTAACTTCTCGGCCAGCTGAAGGGCTACTTCATCGCCTCTGCCTTTAACCACTATCTTTGAGCCGATAATAATCATAGCCAGGCCAAAAAAAGCTGTCAGTCCATAGCCCACGCTCAAATCCAAACGGCACTCCTTTAATCCTTCCAGGCCTTTGCGGCCTTTTTCTCTGACCCAGTAGTTGTAGCAGATGATGGTCACGGTACCGCCCACTCCGCCCATAACGCCAAGGAGCCAGCTTGAGCCTTGAGAAGGAAAGGTGGGCACAACAAGGCCGGGGAGCACCTTAAGCCAAGAAGGGGATACCCGAATCACGCTTATTAGCACGGTCAGCACCATACCCGCGGTTAAAAAGGACATCAACCGCTGAAAAAGCGGGAAGCCACCACGCCAGACAAAAAATAGCCCGGCCAGAGAATGGGCGATCCCCCATATAATTCTGGCTAAGCCAGGATGGCCCAGAGAAAAAAAACCCACGCCCGCTACCCCACAAGCGTTAATCAAGGCGCCGCCGACATAAAAAGCCCAAAGGAAAAAGTAAACGAAGAACAACCAAGGAAAGAAACGGGGCAGGTGACAAAACCATCCCTCCAAGATGGATTGCCCCGTGGCCATTTGCCAGCGCGCTAATCCCTCGTTGAGGACAAACTTGAGCCAAGCTCCGACCCAAGCGGCCCAGAGAATGGAAACACCCACCGCTGAACCCGCCAGGGAGGCGGTCAGAAGGTCACCAGCACCAACTCCAGTGGCGGCTACTATGAACCCCAGCGTCAGCCGCGACCAAAGGTCAGTTTTAACCCAGCGCGGGTTCATCTTAGCTCGCAACCCAGTTCTTTTAAACCAACGTAATAAAAACAGCTATCTTTGACTGAGGCGACTCGGTGCAAAGCTTGGCTAAGAGAATCGGGACTGATAGCCCAGACCCCGCCCCCGCGAACGATTACTACTTGATGAGCTCGGAGGCAAGCGAGAAAAGTATCTTTATCGACAAAGGAAGGTAAAATAGGTAGACGTGGATGGAGAAACTGGCCTTCGACATCCAGCGGCCTAAAATAAATCAGGTCTTGGCTCTGACCAAGTAAATCCCAAGCTGCTGCTTCAGCCTCGGCAATGTAGCCGCGGATAATCGCCACGGCGCCGGTCTTTTCATAAATTCGCCGATGCCAATTGAGCTCCTCGGGGTCAGCGGGGTTGGAGTCAATCGGGAAGCGACGAAGAGGGTCGCCCAACTCTTTTAGAGTCGAAGCTGAAGAGACATAAAGTATCGTCCCCTTTTGACTTTCTTCCTTTAAAGAAAGCGACCCAGTATAAAAGGGAGAAAGCTGCGAAGCCCAAAGGCGGTTTCTTATCTGGTCAACAGCCTGGATTAACTCTTTTTTTAGTTGCCGGCGCTCAGCCTCGAGTTCGGGCGGTTTATAAGGAGCAGGAGGAACAAAAAAGGCCGCCCCATTTCTCTCCTTAATTTCCTTTCGCCCTTCCTTAACTCTGCCTTTCATTTGGTAAAGCAGCCTGACTACCCGAGCCGAAAAATTAGCGATATTGGCGTAAAAAAAGGATTCCACTAACTCTTGGCCGCGAGAAAAAAGGCCGTGGGCCTCAACTGCTACCACGGGGAATTCACGCAGATACTTGGTAACTGCGGCCGCCAACTCTGGAGAGCCAAAAGCTCTTTTGACTCTGATAACAGGAATCCCACCTTTTAAATGAACAATGCCTAAGGCGTCCAACGGCACAAATAAATTCGTCTGAGCGGTTTTTTTTGCTTCGGCCAAACTCATCAAAGTTAGCTCGGGAGCGTGCGTATGGAAAGAAGCCTTAGCTCCAGGAAGGCGTAAGATTTCTCGGTGGACGATGAACTCGGTCGAGGCGTCCATCACCTTCCGACTTTTGGGCCGAAGAAAAATAATATCCCCTGGTTTGAGGTCGCCCTTTTGCGAGCCGCTTCTGGTGATAGCAATAAAATCCTCACCGCCGCGTCCTCGCCAGAGGTAAGCGAGATTACCAGAATGGCTGTTCTGCAGGCCAAGCTCTAAGGAAGCTCGACCAAGGGTTTGAAAAAGGGTGATTATCTGTTGCCTTTTCATCCCAATTTAGCCCTCGGAAAGAAAATATCAAATCGGGCTGAGGGTCGCAAGAAATTAACGGCTCTTTGGCACCACTTTTTATACATATTAGCGAGGCGTGGGCCGTTTTAAAGAAGCTCAGGACTATTCTTGAACCTAAGCCAAGGGGCTTATAACGGGATTCAAAGAATAATCAGGCTCTTAAGGCTCTTCGTCCCGGGGCTTGAATTATAGAGGGAAGGGGCGCTCAATTCTTAATTCCATTTCAGCTCAAACCGCAGAAATCTGAAAACCCAAACCCTAAAATAAAATCGGCCAAGCTTTCTCGCTTCGGCCAATCAGGTTTCGAGCAGAGGAGTTGCCTGGTAAAGCTTCCGAATCGCTTTTTCCAAATCAGCTTCGACAGAAGCCTCGTTTATATCAAACCTCTGCACCTGGATGCCGTGGAGAAGGCCGAAAAAAGCTTCTACCAAACCCATCCTTGCTACTATCAAGCCACGAAACCCGCCGCGTCTTAGCTGCTGGCTCAGAGCTGGCCATAGGCCCCGACCGCTCAGCTCGAGAGGTCCCACCTCATCGACAATAAGATAATCCAGAATTTGATGACGCAAAACGAGGCGAACCGCCTTTTCTAAGCCTTCAGGCAAGAAATAGAAGCGACCAACCGAAGCCTTCTCAGCGGATTGAGCAACCCGAATATAGGGAGAGAGTCCCCCCACCTTTAAATCCAGGAGGTCATAACCGATGAACTGGTCACCGGCATAAACTTTTGGGGTCAGAAAGCCATCCACTCTTTTCCGCAGTTCTCCCAGGTTGGAGAGAAGGCGCAAAAGAAGGCTCGTTTTACCGGAATCAACCGGACCACTGAGGAGGTGCAGCAATCTTTTCCCTTAATTAGCGGACAATTTAGGTTATCGAACAACTACCGAGGCCCCTCGGACATTAAAAGAAATCGCCTTTCCTGTGGGGCCGTTTCCTGTTGCTGAGGTAATGTTTATTTGGGCCTCACCCTGACCCGCAGCTTCACAGACTAAAATCGCCAGATTTCCCTCTCCTTTGAAGCCCCGGCCCACCTGAGGGCTAGAAAAAGCGATTGTTCCCCCACCGCCAGAAGGGTCAACATTTTTCAAGAAAGGTGTCTTCTCGCCTAACTGGCCCAATAAACCTCCCGGCAGAATGTCTTTGACCTTAACTATTCCTGGATTAACGCTGAAATTTACTGAGATGTTCGCCACCTCTTCTCCGCACCGAATGTTAACTGCCAGCCGAAACTCCCGGCCTTGAGGCAAGTCTATAGTCATCGGGCTTATTTCGACCAAGTTCCCTTGCTGCGCTTCTTCTCGCCGGGCCATCTCCAGCTCCTCCGCTTCCTGGGCTTGGATTCTTTCCATTAGCGAAGAAACACCGGTCCCGGGAATGGCCGCTGCCGTCGCCCCGGCCGTGGAAACAATTCCCTCCGTATCAACCCAGATCGGCCGTAAATCCTGGTCAGCTAAGGGTAAACTGCGGATAATATAAGGAGTTATAGTCAGGACAACATCAGTTTGCTCTAACGTTGTATCTTCAGCGGAAAAGAGACGGCCAATCAAGGGGATATTTTTCAGTCCGGCAATTCCCTTAAGACTCTTTCTTTCTTCGTCTTTGAGCAGGCCGCCCAGCAGGTTGGTTTCTCCGTCCTTCAATCTAAGAATATTCTTGACTTCTCGGGTCGTGATAATCGGGATATTAGCAATCCCCGTCCCGGCAATGGAAGTAATTCTGAGTTCGAGGTCCAGCGTAACCTCTTTCTCTAAGTGAATCCTGGGCCTAATCTTAATCTCTAACCCGACATCCTGATAAGTGAAAGAAGTTACAGGCTGTTGGCTAATTCCGCCGGCAGCGATGGGCGTAAAAGTCGTCTGGGGAATAGGAACCTTCTGGCCAACTAAGGACTTGATCTCCTCATCGGCAAGCCCTCGAAGGCGGGGCTGAGCGATGATTTTGGTGTCGGCATCGGTTTCCAAAAACTGTATAAAGGCTGTCGGCACACTCAACTGATAATTATCCATTTTAGTGAAATCAATGTCCTTTAAATCAAACCAGCCATCAGTCCCTGTGCCGGAATATTTTAACCCCACCAGGTTTTGGTCAAAGCTTAGGCCCAGCTGCCGTAACTTGACTCTCGAGACTTCCATAATTTCCAGGTCAATTATGACTTCCGCTTTTGGTTTATCCCACAATCTAATCAATTTCTCCGCCAGCTCTACGTTGGCGGGCACATCCCGGATGGTTAGAGAATTTAAGTTCTTATCCACCACGATGAAGGGCACCCGATACTGAGTCCGCAACATCATCTGTAACTGGCTTTGGACATCCTGAACGCTAACGTTAGAAAGATAAAAAGTGCGAATGGCGTTAACCTCGTATTGGAGCCTTTTTTCTGGCCTGTCCGGAACGATGATGACTGAACTCTCGTCAATAATTCGATAAAAATTGCGGCTCACTTTGCACAGGTTGTTAAGGGCGTCTTCAAAAGTTCTATTGGCTAGGTCAATCGTCATCGGCCGGTCGCTAAAGGCTTCGTCAAAAAGAATGTTGATACCGGCAAATTTTCCCAAGGCCTGGAAAACTGATTTCAACGGCGCCTCGGTAAATTTTAAGCCGACCTTTTCGGCTGGCGCCTTTAATTTGAGGGGAAACTCGCTTCCTTTCTCTTCCTGCGTTGGCTGCGGCTTATTCTCCTGAGTCAGGTTCATGGCTTCGACAAGTATCGCCCTATTTTTGGGGTCGTAAGCTATAGCCTGACTGTAAGCTTTTTTGGCTTCCTCCATTTGGCCTGCGGCCACTAACTGACGCGCTGTCTGTAAATGGTGGAGGCTGGCCGCGATTTTCGCTCGAAGCAAGGCAATACGGTAAACCGGTTCCCGAGGATTGGCCAAAGAAGCCTGTTCATAATAACGAACCGCTTCCTCCCAACGTTTGTTTATCTCGGCTTGCGTCCCTAAATAATAGCTACGGGTGAAGGTGGCGCAACCGCCAAGAAAAATAATTAAGCTTAAGGCCAAACTAATTCTTTTCATTTTTGTCTCCTTCAAGGGAGAAGCGGCTGGACTTGCCGTCAGGGCCGATGAGGATAATTTCTTCGGCCGTAATTTTTCCCACCTTGACCCCAGAATCCAGGTAATCCCCTTCTTCTACCGTTAGCGGTAAACCATTAAGCAGGATTAAGGCAATTGTCTTTTGGGATGAATGCACATAGCCAATGTAGCGAAGCGAGAGGTTATTTCCCGCCCAACCAGGAATTTCTTCTGCCGCTGCTTCTTTGAGGTCGCTGCGAGCGCCTATAGTTACCTGGGAAATATCACTCCGGGTAGCGGGAGAAGAAAGGGAGGGAGGAGAAAAGGGGGCAAAGATATCCCTTTCGACCGGAGGTGGCGCGACCTCTTTTTGAGGCAATAGCTCCATTCGAATCAGCGACGGCGCCGCCTGGAGAGAATTTTTTTTAGCCGGCTCCGAAGCTGGCGCCTGGAGAGAAAAAACCTCGGACCATAAAACGCTCAAAGTTAGCGCGAAAAAGAAGATAATCTTTCTAATAAGCATTGTATCCAGTCACCACCAATCTGAGGTCAAGACTGTCGCCGTTGGTCTCAACCGCCTGAAAATCAAGGTGTTCGAGCAAAAGGAACTTGGGAAAAGATTCCAGATGGCCGATTAAATTGCGTAACGTAAAATATGAAGCCTTTAGGCGAAAACTAAAATTAATTTTTTTTATTTTCCCTCTCTCTAAATCTTGATAATTATACTGAATTGGTGGCAGGCTCAAACCAGAGGCATTCATGACCTGGCTAAGGTCAAGACGCATCTGGCGTAAGCCCTCCTCTCCCTGATAATACCAGTCTTTTTTTAATGTCTCTAAATTTCGGCTGGCCTCAGACCATCGCAGCCAAAGCTGCTGGCTCTTATCTCTGGCTTCCTGCGCTTGTTCTAAGGATTTTTGCCGGTTAATTAATTCCGCTTTGACGTTCTCAACCCGGTTCTTCTCCCAGGAAAGGACAAATATTAACAAAACAAGGCTAAGACAAAGGCCCAATAAAAAAATCTTCAGCAATTGCCTCTCCCTATCGTTCAAAAGCTCAATCAGCTCTTTCATAGGTCATTACCACCTCTGAGATTAACGCTCCCTTAGCCTGGTCCTCATTTTGGACTCGAAGCCCTGAAAAACCGGCCTTTCTTAACGCCTCAATCGTCGCCAACAAAGTCGGCAGGTCAGGCGAGGCTAACTTGAACCTGACTTGTAAACCCGCGGCTTTCTTTTCAGTAAAAGCTAAGGAAGTCAGATAACACGCCGGCGGCAGCGCTTTTTCGAGCCGCGAAAAGAAATCTGACCAAGGAAAACTCTTCTGGCTGATAATGTCGTTGGCCTGCTCGACAGCAGCTTCGAACTCTTTGGATAAGGTCGAGGCCCGGGCGCTAAACTGTTTCTCTTCCCGCCTTAAGCTGTCCTCCATTTTGGCCAGTCGGATAAGCTCCTTTTGAATTCGGTTGGCCTGGAATCGGTAATGGGTCAACAGCCAAAGACTGACTAACAAAATAATTGCACTGGCACCGACCATCAACCCGCTCAGGAACCGATAAAAACGTCGGTTGCGAAGCGGCTGCGAGGCTAAATTAAGTTTAATAACCATTTTTTAGCTCCCTATCTGTCCCCAAAGCGGTGCCAGGATTTCTCTGTCTCCTGGTTCAATGTTAAGGAGCAACAAGGAGCCAAAACGCCCCACTTGAAGGCCAGAGTCTTCCAGTGACCTAATCAATAATTCGCTCGCTTCAGAAGCTACTCCCCAGCGCAGATAAACCTCTTTAAACTGCACTTTTTCTTTATCCTCGAGGAAATGAAGGGTGTTTTCGATTTCCGCTAAGCATTGCTGACTAAATACCGTCTCTCTTTCTTTTTCTCTCCTGAAGGACTTGGCCCGATAAAGAAGCGGCATTTTTTTGGCTGCGGCCAAAATCGTCAAATAATCCCTTTCTATATTAATTAAAAAAATATTAGGTTCCTTTAGTAAGGAAGCAAGCTGAAGCGTGGGAATGCCCACCACGCGGACCCGCCACTTCGCTTGGCTCAGCAGCTTCTCATACTCCTCGATAATAGCCCCTCTGGCGCCAGCCACTAATAGGCGAAGCGTGGAATTAGCAGAGAAAACCTGATAATCAAACCGAAAATCATCGGGTAACACAGGATAGAGTTTCTTGATTCGCCATCGAATCAGTGCTTCCCTTTCTCGATGCGTGGCCGGCAAGCCTTCCGCCGGCAGGATAAAGACTCGAAAGCAGGCTTCGGGCAAAAGAAGCGAAACATCGCCCGATTCGGCTCCAAATTGCTTCATTCCCAACTGGATAGACCTGATGAGTTCTTCGGGTTGACGAAGATTATTTTTTTCGGCCGATGGTTCGATCAAGCCTGGTTTCAGAAACTGAATAAAATACTTTTTGGCTTTCCCCTCTCCCCCTCTTATTCTTAAGCCACTGATTCTATCCTCTGTAAGCTGGACTAAGAAGTCAGGAAGCAAAGGTTCGCTCAAATAGCGCTTTAATATTTTCAGTAAATCTGGCATTAATTTATTCCACAAAGGTCACTTTGTTTAGCTCCCGCAGGCTGGTTATCCCCTGAAGAACCTTCTGAATCCCGGCCTCGCGGAGAAACACCATCCCCTCCTCTTTGGCCCTTTTCTTAACTTCAGACAAGGGTTTACGGCTCAAAATCATTTCTCTTATGGTATCGGAAAGTTCCAAAAGCTCGGCGATGGCGGTGCGGCCTTTATAACCAGTAAAATGGCATTCACTGCAACCCCGAGCTTCATAAAAGAAACGGTCGCGAAATTCATCCGGGTTTAGGCCTGACTCTCCAAGAGTCTGGTCTGGATAATGAACCGCCGCTTTACAATAGGGACAGAGTACTCGGACTAATCTTTGCGCCAAAATGCAGTTCAAGGCAGAGATAAAGCTATATGGGTCAACCTGCATATGCAGAAACCGGCCAATAACATCGAAGACATTATTGGCGTGGACGGTGGTGAAAACAAGATGACCTGTTAAAGCCGACTGGATAGCAATCTGGGCTGTCTCTGGGTCGCGAATTTCGCCCACCATAATTTTATCAGGGTCATGACGCAGGATGGAGCGCAACCCTCGGGCAAAGGTTAAACCCTTTTTTTCGTTAACCGGGATTTGAGTGATGCCATCAATCTGGTATTCCACCGGGTCCTCAATGGTGATTATCTTATCCTCGGGAGATTTAATTTCCGTGAGAGCGGCATAAAGCGTCGTCGTCTTGCCGCTGCCGGTGGGGCCGGTCACCAAAATCATACCGTAAGGCTGAGTAATGTAGCGACGAAAGCGCCGCAAAACTTCCTCGGAAAAGCCGAGCAAATCCAGCCTCAACTCTTTAATGGCTTCGGTAATCATTTCTTTGTCTAAGATACGAATAACCGCGTCTTCCCCATAAATGCTCGGCATAATCGAAACCCGAAAATCAATCGTCTTATCTTTGATTCGCAACCGGAACCGCCCATCCTGGGGCACACGCCGTTCGGAGATATCTAAGTCGCTCATGACCTTGACGCGGGAGATAATCGACGACTGGAACTTCTTATCAATCGGGTCCATGGCCTCGGTAAGCACGCCATCAAGACGAAACTTTACCTTGACACCGTCTTCTCTGGATTCAATGTGGATATCACTGGCTCTTTTTTGCACTGCCGTAAAGATTATCGTGTTAATCAATTTGATGATTGACCCGTCCTGGTCAGCTAATTTCTCCAGAGAAATGACTTCCTCTTCCTCGCCAGTCTCTTTCTCCACCACCTGAACAATAAACCCTTCAGTGGCGTCACGGAGCACTTGGAGAGCAGTCTCGCTTTTGCGCAGAGCTTCCTGGATAGCTCGGAGCGGTGCCGCATATACCTTGACCTTTTTTTCCAGGAAGGACTCGATAGCGTCGATGGCGGCTAAGTCGGAAGGGTCAGCCACGGCGATCTCGACCCAATCCTCGTTCATAGTGAGGGGGACAAAATTCCACCGGTGGAGGAAATCAACCGGAAAAGATTGAATTAGGTCGCGATTAAGGGGATGGGTGCTGAGGTCAAGCACCGGAACATGATAACGTTCAGCTAATTGTCGTAACTCCTCCTCGACAGCTTGGTCTTTTTTAGGTCTATCTTCTCGTTTCATGGTCTTATCTCGTAATCCTAATTATATTAAAAATCGGCAAATAAACCGAAAGAAGCATGACGGCAACCAGAATCCCCATAAAAATGATAATAACAGGTTCTATCAAATTAACGAAAGTGTCTATTCTCCCCCTTATTCTTTCATCATAAACCTCAGCTGTCTCCCGCAATAAACCCGGCAGGTTGGCCGAAGTCTCGCCAATTCGAATCATATCAACAGCCAGGGCCGAAAAGAAACCCGTCCGACTCAAGGAATCGGATAAGCTTTGGCCATTCCGAATATCTTCCGGCACTGAGCCCATAATGAAGGCCAAAAACTTATTAGGGATAGCTTGAATAGCAATCGGCAATGAATGGAGAAGTGGGATGCCCGCTTCGAGGAGCAAACCGAGGGTGCGGGAAAAAAGAGAGACTGCCTGCTCCTTCCAGAGAGATTGCCCAAAGGGAATTTTTAATTTCCAGCGGTCGACGCGCCGCGCTCCAGATGGGGACTTGCGCAGTTGACTGAAGAGAATCGCCAGGATAGCCATAGCTATTAAGGCCAAGGGAATTAGACGGCGGAGCACTCCCGCTAGCGCCACGATCAACCTAGTTATGAACGGTAGCTCGGCTTCAAAATCAGCGTAAAAGCTCGAAAAACGGGGCAGGATAAAACTAATAAGAATAATCATTAAGCCAAGCGAGAAAAAAAGGAGTAAGCTGGGATAAACAAGCGCGGAGCGGATGCGGTGTCGTGTTTGCGAAATGATGCGGGTATATTGGACATACCGGTCCAAAGTCCCAGGAAGATTACCGCTCTGCTCTCCCGCTAAAAGCGAAGCCGTATAAACCTTAGAAAATATATTCTCGTAGGCCGAAAAAGCTTCAGAAAGTGACTTGCCACCTCTAACTTCAGCCTCTACTCGGGATAAAATTTCCTGGAGAGCAGGATTTTTAGCCCGGCTCCGGACCATTTCAAGGCTTTTAAGGACGGGATAGCCCGCTTTGATTAACGCCATTAGCTCCTGGTTAACCATGATAAAATCTTTGTCTTTAATTTTTCTTCCCCAAAAAGGGCCAAAGAGCCTGATCCGGCGCCAGTCCTTCCTTACCTCTAAAACACAGAATCCTTCGCCCTCAAAATGCCGGCGGCATTCCTCCTCCGATACGGCCAAAAGGGACTGAGTGAAAAGACGACCATCTTCTGTCGCCAACCGGCAGAAAAAATAAGGCATTATTATTTCGCTATCATTCGTTATTCAAAGGCATAGTAAGTCTTTTATTAAGCTTATATTAAGTTAACCCCTTTTTATTGTCAAATTCGCCTCTGGGCTGCCCTCAACCTCGAGCCAAACGTTAATTCTTCAAAGCTCGTCACAAATGGGGAAAGACCAAATCTTTAAGAGGGACTAAGCTAAGGCCTTATAAAAGAGCTAATTTTCCTCTATCTCTCCTAACGAAGAGCGCTCTTTTTGGCAAAAAATACCGAGTATTGGAGATAAAAAGGTAGCTGAAACTATCCGCCTTTTTTAAGGATGAGCCGCCAGTTGCTTGACAGGAGGCGGCTTTAAAGATTAAGTTAGGACGAAATTAAACGGAGGTAATAAAAGCCATGGCGAAAGCAACAGCAATTTTTCTGGCGACGTTTCTTATCTTTAGCTATTTTGGCTGCGCTCGCCTCAGCGAGGAGGAACAACTAAAAGCCGCTGCGGCCAAAATAACGGCTGAAACTCTGGCTCAAAACACCCAGATTCTTTCTTCCGACGACTTTGAAGGTCGCGGCCCGGCTTCCGAAGGCGAGAAAAAAACGGTCGATTTTTTACAGACTGAGTTCCAGAAACTCGGCTTGAAACCAGGTAATGGCCAGAGCTTCCTCCAGGAAGTACCGATGGTAGTGATCACCGCTGAACCTTCATCTCAACTGGAAATTAAAAAAGGCCAAAAGTCAATTTCCTTTGCTTTTAAGAGCGAATTTGTGGCCCAAACAAGGCGGGTCGTGGAGGAGGTCTCCCTCGTCGATTCCGAAATGGTCTTTGCTGGCTATGGCATCGTTGCCCCCGAGTATAACTGGAATGATTATGAAGGACTGGATGTCAAAGGCAAGACAGTCCTGGTTCTGATTAACGACCCCGGTTTTGCTACTCAGGACCCAGAATTATTTTCGGGTCGGGCAATGACTTACTATGGTCGTTGGACCTATAAATTTGAAGAAGCAGCCCGTCAAGGCGCGGCGGGTATCTTTATCATCCATGAAACAGAACCAGCCGCCTACCCCTGGCGAGTAGTCGAAAATGGCTGGACAGGCCGACAATTTAACCTCATTGCCGAAGACAATAACTTTTCTCGGTGCGCTGTGGAGGGATGGGTACAAAAAGAGGTCGCCCAAAAAATTCTGGCCGAAGCGGGCTACAACCTGGAAGAATTAAAAGAAGCCGCTTGGAAACGGGGCTTTAAACCCGTCTCCCTCGGGCTCAAGGCTAACCTCGGGTTGAAAAACAAAATCGAGAAAGTTACGTCCCATAATGTAATTGCTCTTTGGCCTGGCTCCCAACGCGGGGACGAGTACATAATTTTTATGGCCCATTGGGACCATTTTGGCCGCAACCCTGAACTTGAAGGGGACCAGATTTTTAACGGCGCCCTCGATAACGCTACCGGGACAGCGGGATTGATTGAACTGGCTCGAGCCTTTACCTCGCTGCCAAAAAGGCCTTGGCGGTCCATTGTTTTCCTGGCCGTGACGGGAGAAGAGCAAGGCCTTCTTGGTTCAGAATATTATGCTGGCCATCCCGTCTATCCTTCAGCCAAAACGGTGGCTGTTATCAACATGGATGCTCTAAATATTTATGGCCCGATGAAAGATATTACTGTTATTGGCTATGGTCTTTCTGAGCTGGACAAATACATCGAGGCCGCGGCCCAAGCCCAGGGTCGAACGGTTAACCCGGACCCGACGCCCGAAAAGGGCTCCTACTTTCGTTCTGACCATTTCCCCTTTGCTAAAAGAGGGATCCCGGCGATATACCCCAGCGGAGGAGTAGACCACGTAATTCATGGCCGGGACTGGACGTTGGCTCAAAAAGAAAAATATACAGCCGAAAAATATCACCAGCCGTCCGACGAGTTTGACCCAAACTGGGACCTCTCTGGCGCCGTCGATGATTTGAGACTTTTATTTACTATGGCTTATCGTCTAGCCACAGAAGCTGCTTTTCCTAATTGGAATGAAGGGACTCCTTATCGAGCCAAAAGAGAAGCGGACCGCCAATCGCAGCTAAAATAAGCCCCTCAAATGGGAGTCCCTTACTCGACTAAGAGGCGATTTGATAAGCAACGCCAAAATGATTGAGTAGCAAATAAATAATAGTAATCCCGCTTCTTTCAGGTGGGGACCGAAGGAGGCAATATTGCCAAATTATACAAGAGCCAAAGTTCGTTTTATCCCGGTTGTTTGGCGGCCCAAATTCGAGCTGGACTTGGAAGGGAGAAAGTCGCCGGTTCCTCCTGCGGTAGGTGGCGAGATTTATTTTTGGTACAGCCCTATGGCCGACTCCAAACCATAAGGACTGACCCATAATCTTGGCGCCTAAGAAAACTTTAAGAGGAAGTCATGCTCTTTCCAGGATTAATTTTCCCAAAACCTCTTGGCTGCTCAATTATAAGACCGACCGGCGTTCGGCTGCCGCGGCGTGACTATTTCTTGCTATTTCCCCTCTTTCCTAGATACCATGTCTCTATATGTTAATGGTATTGATTAAATCAAAAAATATAATAAGCAACTGGGTATAATACTAGGATGGTAAAGAGTAAAGAAGATCTACTATGTCTTGCCTTCCGGCCTGGGTTAAATCGTCTTTTCACCCCTGATTTACCTGGGAAAGAGAAATGGGTTTGACAAAGAAGGTGCTGAAAGTTATTTTAATTTTGATTGAAGCCGATGAAAAAGAGTTTGGGGCGACGACTTAAATTGCTCTTTTTTGTCAGTTCTCTTCTCCTCTTATTAGGTCAGCGCGGTGCGCTTTCTCCCCAAGAATATCCTCCTAAGAGGCCAATTAGTGATTACCTAAGCTCGTTTCTCTCACGAAGTACCCAGCCTCTTGGGTTAAAAGAGGACCAGAAGCTGCGCCAGCTGCTTTACCAATCGACGATCAAATGGGTCGTCCGAGCTAACCCCAGGCACATCCTCAATTGAGATTGGGCTGAACCTGAAAAATTTTTATTTCTATCGGCTTAAGGCGAAGTCCTGATGAGGAAAATCAGCGTCGGATTCTTTTTAGCGCCCTTTTTCGTTTTCCTCATCCTAGGAGGCTTCAATTTCTATCGGAATATCACTTGGAAAGCGCCCTATGACGGGATTGTCTGGAAGGAAAAAGCGGGTCGATTAAGGGCGATAAAAGTTGACCCCAATAGTCCTGCTGACTTAGCGGGGATAAAAAAGGGCGATATCCTCTATTCAATCAACCGTAACCCGGTCAAGAATCCGGTAGATGTTACCCAGAATATCTGGGCCGCCGTCCATTCTGGCCAAAAATTGATTTACCAAATTATCCGCGAAGGAGAACCAAGCCCTCTCTTCCCTTCCTTTTTTCCGAGCCGCAAAGGCATCAACCCCATCTACTATTTTCTTGTCCTTATCGGTCTGACAACCTTCGTCGTGGCGATTGTCATCCTTCTTAACCTGACGGGCGGGCTTAGCTGGCCTTATTTATATTTTTCACTTCTTTCTCTTTGCCTTTTTGGCTTCATGATTTTTGCCCCGACAGGTGAGCTTGACTTTTTGGACTATCTTTTTTATTGGGTAGATAAAATTTCGTACATCTTTTTCCCACCCCTATTCCTGCACTTCTTCCTTCTTTTTCCAGTCCGACATCGCTTGGTCAAAGAGCGGCCGAGACGACCCCTGCTTTTCTATTTGCCAGCCTTGGGACTTCTTATGATGCGCATTTTTTCGCATCTACTCTGGAGTGAATCCTGGGGAGCGACGACTCTACTCCGATTAACCTCCGGCCTCGACAGGATAGAAATTGGGCAATTCATTCTTTTCTCTGGCTTTGTCCCCCTCTTCCTGCTTCGACATTCCCAGCAAATTGAAAACCTTCTGTTGCGGCGTCAGCTGCGCTGGATGGCTAACGGTCTAAATTTGGCGCTCTGGCCGTTTATTTTATCCTATCTACTTCCCTTCCTTTTTGGCCGTTTACCTTCTGCCTTTGGCGAATTGACAGTTGTTCTTCTTTCCCTTATTCCGATGACTTTTGTTTATGCCTTAGTCCGGACGCGGACCGTGGACTTCGAGGTGATGGTCAAGAAGGGAACAACCCTCCTTCTCTCCTATTTCCTCATCGCTGGTTTTTACTTTCTTCTTGGCTCCCGGATGAAAGTCTTCGCGGCTAACAGGTTAACCACTTTTCTCCTTGGCATTCTGGCCATTCTCCTCGGAGCCACGCTTTTCTCCCCTCTAAAAAGGCTTTTCCAAGCGCTATTTGACCGTTTCTTCTATAAAAGAAGTTATAAGTACCGTCGCACTCTTTTAAGTATAAGCCGAGAACTTGGTCGCGAAAGAAATTTAACTCGGCTGGCCCACTCTCTCCTTGACCTCATGACCAAGGCCTTTTCCCTCCAGAAAATTGTCCTTTTTATTCCTGAGGCGGCCGACAGTCCAGTATTCACGACTATCGGCTCTGGAGGCCAGGAAGCTACACCCGAGAAGCGCCTCGAAATTGATTCCTCCTTCCTCGAGGCCCTTAGAAAACGAGACTCACTCAGCCTTTTCCAAGGGCCAGAAATTAGGGCTAAAGGTCCAACTTGGGAAGAATTATCTAATCGGGGCTTCTCTCAGTTTTTGCCGCTCAAAGTAGAAGACAATCTGGTTGGCTTCTTTGCCATGGGCAAAAAGACTGACGGCTCCTATCTCAGCGGTGAAGACTGGGAATTATTAGCCACAATTTCCCCTTCGGTCGCTCTGGCCATCGAAAATGCCTATCTCTATCATCAGGCGGCCAGCCGAGCAGAAGAGTTAGAAAGGCTCAAGGATTACAGCGAAAATATCATTGAAAGTCTTACGGTCGGCGTCGCGGTCATCGACGGAAACGGCCAGATAATTGGCTGGAACCGAGTCCTGGAAAATATTTTCAAAAAAACTAAACCAGCAGTTTTGGGTCATTCGCTGGAAGAAGTCTTGGGAATAAAAAACGTCCAGGCCCTTTTCCCCCCGGAAACGCAGGAGGGATATCACCTTCTAAGTGAGATAATCTTGACCATCCCTGGAGGGGAGGAAAGAATTTTCGACGTGGCTCGCACCCCCCTTCTGGATAATAAGCTCGTCCCTTACGGAACGATCATCGTGTTTGAGGACGTGACCGAAAAAATCCGTTTGCAACAGCAATTGGTGACTTCAGAAAAGTTGGCCTCTATCGGGTTGCTTTCCGCCGGTGTGGCCCACGAAATTAACACGCCGCTAACCGGTATTTCGAGCTACGTCCAACTCCTGCAAAAAAAGCTGACTGACGCTCATTACACCCAAATTCTGGAAAAAATTGAGGCCCAAACGGAAAGAGTGGCTAAAATAGTTAAAAATCTGCTCAGCTTTGCCCGACATCCCTCCGACTCTTCCTTCCGGCAGATAAACCTCAAAGAAAGCTTGCTTGAAATAATCTCGCTTATTGATTACAAGCTTAAGACCATGAATATTAAGCTTGAGCTTAACCTCGAGGACATCAAACCTATCTCGGGTCAAGGGGAGAGGTTACAACAAGTATTCATTAATATTATTTTAAACGCCATTGATGCCATGCCTCGGGGTGGAAAATTAAGAATCGACCTTTTTTCTAAGGAGTCTGAGGCTGTTGTGACTATTACTGACTCCGGTCACGGGATAAAAAAGGAATATTTACCTCGCATCTTTGACCCCTTTTTTACTACTAAGGGAATCGGCAAGGGAACGGGCCTGGGGCTTTCGATAAGTTATGCTATAATTAAAGACCACAATGGCCGCATCGAAGTGGAAAGCGAAATCGGCCGGGGTAGCACCTTTTTCATCTATCTCCCTTTTGAACCGAGAAGAAGAGGAGCAAGCCCCGCCAATTCCTTAGGGCCTCGAAGTTAAAGATGGTCAAAAAAGCTTCCATCCATGTAATTGATGATGAGCCAGTAATCCAGGATGTCTTAGCCCAACTCTTAAGCAGTGAGGGCTACGATGTCGAGCTTTCCTCCTCGGGAGAAGAAGCCTTAGAAAAGCAGGCGACCCAATCTTTCGACCTCATTCTTCTTGACTTATTAATGCCTGGCGTCGACGGGATCGAAGTCCTCAAAGCTGTCAGGAAAATTGACCCCCAGGCCATCATTATCATCATCACTGCCTATGCCTCCGTAGAAAGCGCCATTGCCGCTATGAAGCTGGGAGCCTTCGATTATATTCAAAAACCCTTCAAGCATGAAGAACTCCTGCTTGTTATCCGTCGGGCCCTGGAGCATAAGCGACTGCAGGAAGAGAACATCCGACTGCGGGATGAGCTCGATAAAAAATTCGGGTTTGCCAATATTGTCGGTCACAGCAAGGTGATGCAAAACGTGTTTGAAATGATCAAGGCCACCGCACCTACCAGAAGCACCATTCTTATTCAAGGCGAAAGCGGCACAGGTAAAGAATTGGTTGCCAGGGCTATCCACCAAAACAGTGACCGGGCTCCCTTTCCCTTTGTTGTTGTCAACAGCGGCTCTCTCCCCCCTGACTTGCTCGAAAGCCATCTTTTTGGCCACGTTAAAGGCGCCTTCACCGGAGCGGTGAGCCATAAGCAGGGGCTGTTTGAAGCAGCTGACAGAGGGACTATTTTCTTCGACGAGATTTCCACCATTAGCCTAGAGACTCAAGCCAAATTGCTCCGCGTCATGCAGGATAAAGAATTTATGCGTTTGGGCGGCACGAAGACCATTCGGGTTGATGTCAGGATAATCGCTGCCACCAATACCGATTTGGAGGAATTGATTGCCCAAAAAGCCTTCCGCAAGGACCTCTTTTATCGATTGAACGTGATTAAAATCGAGTTGCCGCCGCTGAGAAAGAGAAAGGAGGACATTCCGCTCTTGGTCCGTCATTTTATCGACAAGTTCAGTCATGAAAATCAAAAAGAAGTTGAAGGCGTCTCAGATGATGTGCTCGAAATTTTAGAAAACTATAACTGGCCAGGCAATGTCAGGGAATTAGAAAATGTAATCGAAAGGGCCGTGGTTTTAACCAAGTCCAAGGTTATAACTCGTGGTTCTTTGCCGGCCTACCTTCTTGCTCAACCGCGTCTCGTTGCCGAAGAAATGATGCCCAAGAGTGAGGACCTTGATTTTAAGCAACAAACCCAGGAATTTCAAAAACGGCTGATTTGGTTAGCCCTGCAACGAGCCAAAGGTGTTCAGAAAAGGGCCGCTGAGGTGTTGGGCTTAAAACCAAGCACGCTGAATGAAATGATAAAGCGCCTCGGGATTGATTCTGACCAGCTAAAATAGCCCTGAGATTTAATCCAAATGCCCAGGGACAGCGGCGTCCGGGTTTATCTTGAAACTTTGAGGTTTAGCGGCTACAAGAAAACTAAATTCCTGAACCTTCTCTTTTATGATTATCTTTTCGCGTCGCAGGGATGTCTCCTCTTTCCATTCTAAGGTTAAGGGAAAAACGAAGACCTCTCCTGCCTGTTCAACCTTAACCTTAAGCCGCGACCGATTAGCCTCAGACACAAGCGAGGTTTGCACTCGAATATTGGGCAAAGAATATCTTTCAAACCAGCCCTGGACAAAGGCTTTGAGGTCGGTAGAAGAAACCTGCTCCATGGTGCGGAAAAAATCGGCTGTAGAGGCGGCTCGAAAACGGTAAGCTCGGCTAAATTCCCGTAATCCTTTAAAAAAAACTTCTTCGCCCAGGAGCTGGCAGAGAAGATTAAGCGCCAAAGAGGTTTTATTGTAGATTATCGTCTGAAAGGCCTCAAAATCAAGGTAACTCAGGCGGGAGCCCATAATAATCGGTCCCCAGCGGGTTTTCTTTTCCGTCCATTGAGAAAATTGGCGAAGAATGTCCGTATAAGCCTTGGGTCCGTATTTCTCTCTGAGATAAAGAATGGTGGCAAATTGAGCCAGGCCTTCGCTTAACCACTGGTCGCGGTAGCGGCGCCAGGTTACCGCCTGCCCCCACCATTGGTGGGCGATTTCATGGGCCAAAAAATATTCATTATATTTGGAAAGGTCTACCGGACTGAGAGGGTTAACTGAGCCTATTCCTTGGGAACTCAAGGAACGAGGCAATTGGTTAAGGATAACCAAAGAGCCAGGGCTATGCCCTCCCTTGGTCTCCCAGAAACGAAGGACGACGCGCATTTTTTCATAGGGATAGGGGCCAAAAAGGCGCTCATAAAAGGAGATAATCGAGTCCGCCTGTTCCAAATTGCCCTTCCAGTTCAGCCGGAATTCTTGAGAAGAGAATAATTCTAAGGAGAGACCAGAAGAAGTGCGCAGTTCTTGGAGCCGTTCCATTCGGCCAACGAGAAAAGCCAAGTATTTAAGCGGCACTCGGGATTCATAAACCCAAAAAGCCCTATCTCTTCTCTCCTGGCTTTTTTCCGGTTGGCGGCCGGCGATAGTTCCTGTTTCGACCAAAACACCCTGGCCGAGGCAGGTCATATCAGCAGGCGCGATTAGTTTGAGGCGAGCCGTAAAATAATCCTCCGTTGGAGGGGAGGGATACCAGAGGCCAGAATAACTGTAAAGCCAGGATTCAAACTTCATCGGCACGACTATCCGCGTGTCTTCGGCTTGATTGGGGGCCAAAACGTCGGTATGAGAAGGAGGAGGCTCCAGACGGCCTTGATAAAAAAATTCAAGGCTCAACGGCGCCTGCTCCACTGGTTCAATTAAAGGCACATAAACCAGCTTTGACCCCCGGTCTTGATTAAACATTAACTCGCGGCCTTCTTCGTCAAGAATGCGGATCAAATTGAGCTTAGGATTCAGACGAAACCGTAAACTCTCTAAGCTGGCCACCTGAGTCTGAAGACGAACCTTAGCCTTAGCGGAGAAATAAAAATTGTTAGGGTCAACTTCAACTTCCAGGTCATAATGGAGGACATCAAAGGAAGGACCAAAGGAGAACCGAAAGGAACGTCCCGCCTCACTTTTTCCTAGAGAATAGAGACAGATAAAACGGTCCCGACGCCGGTCGTAAAGGGTAATTTCATCCTCGGCAAAAGGTGAAAAAATATAGGTGAGAGGACCAAAACGGGAGCTGTTGAACTCAAACACCGCCTCTTCGCTCTGGGGAATAGCCGTCAGTAATTCTCGCGTTAAAGAATTCTCTACGGTGAAAAAACGGTCCTGGTAATAGGAGAAAAGCCTGGTCGCGAGGTCCATGTCCTTAGCAGAAACGAGGGGTGAATCAGAAGCTCCCTGGAGCTGAACATGACGGGAGAAAAAACTGGGTGAAAACCGCAAATAAGCATGGTCAATGTCGGCCTGAAGAGTTTCGGCCTTATACATCAGCTTTAGCTGATGTTTCTCATTGGCCTCAGAAGGTTCAAAAAAAACGCGCCCCGAGCCGATAATCAGAAGAGCTGTCTCTAATTCAGGAAGGTTATCATAAAAAACCAAGGCCTTCTGAAAGCTTAGGCGTATATCTTGATGGTCTATGGTGACCTTTTCCACCCTTTCGATGCGAGAAGAAGGGATTCTTAACCGATAAAGATTGCGCCAACGGGTGGCCACTTCTCGGGAAGCAACCTTCCAGACGCCGTCGGCCACAACCCAAGAAAGGCGCCAAGTTTCTATTAAGGCAGAATGCGCATTTTGGAAAAGAACATGGAAGAAGACTATCTTCTTCCCTTCAATGTCCTTAACTACCGGTAGGCGATAAACAACGACCCGGTCCATGTTGAGCTCAGAAAAATAAGCCTCAAACAGGCTGGTTTCAGGTTCGCTAATTGCGGACAAAAAAACGGCCCCATAAGCAGAGTAGTCTATATTCTCTATGGCTTCCTGAAATTGCCGGAGAGCTGTTTCTAAATTGTCCTGAGATTCGGACCAAAGACGGCCGGGAGGGGGCAAAAATATAAACAGCAAAATAACGAAGGCTAATCCGGCCTTAATATAATTTGACCGCTGATTTTTGTCCCTACGGAAAAATAAGGGCGCTTTCAAGATTAAACCTTTTCATTGAGCCAAGCCCAAGCTTTTTTACAATATATTATATCATTAATTAGGTATATTTTACTTATGCTGCTACCTCTAGCTATTACAGCAATTTTTATGCCAGGTTAAATGGACTTGGCGGTATCGAGGGTCCTTAGGGAAAAATTTGGTTCTTTTGTTTCTTTCCCGCGATGAGCGGCGGTATTATTTGATTAATTTTTTACAGTTTTTTCTTAAACCTTGACAATTCGGCCCAGGAAAGGGCCCTTCGTTTTCAAAGAAAGTTAAAATTCTTATAAAAAATTTGAGTAAGCCTTATAGTTCTCTTCCATCTTATCGGGGCTGGTTTATAAGTTGGTAAAAATTGATAACTAAAAATTGTTCAAAAATCGAAAAATCGGTGCCAACTTACCTATTTAGCTAATTTTTGCCTTTTTTTTAATTATTGCTTCCTTCCTATTTTTAGGCTAAATGGAGCGATATTCCGGGCATGGCGGAAGTGAGCATGGAAGGTTTTAGCCTTTTCCCATCTTCCATCAAGGTAACCTTATAAACCCCCAGAGTGTCGCAATCTAAATTAGACAAAGGGAGAAGGCAAAAGCGGACAAAGGGTTCATCTGCGCCATCTGTAATTATCCAATCGAGAATCGTCAGTAACGCGAAGGACACATATGAAACGGCGTTAAAGACCTTAAGGCAAGCGAGGCGGTTACAGACGCCTCATCTCTTGACCCATCCAAGATAGAAGAGACCCCTTTTGATTCCTTAATTGGGAGAAAACGGCGATTTATTGAAGGGCTAAAACCTTAGCGATTATTCTTAATTTCTTTGAGTTTCTGGAATTCCTCTTCCCAGGTGACGAAGCTGTGGTAGAAAATGGCGTCGCCTTCGTCTATCCCCCGGGTAATCTCGGTAATATGAGAGGTTGAAGCCCCAAAGGCTTCCACGGCATAGACGACAGCTTTTTCCGGGTCGACATGCTGGCCGCAGGTATAAATATCCAGGGCTACGTAGCCAAATTCTGGCCAGGTATGAGTAGAAATGTGGCTTTCGGAAATAACCACTACCCCGCTCACTCCGTTGGGCGGAAAACGGCTAAAAGAAATTGACCACACTTGAGCGCCGGCAATTTCCGCCGCTTTTACTAAAATTTGTTGAACCTTTTCTACGCTGCCGATGATGGCCGAGTCGCAGCCCGAGGCTTCTACAATATAATGATGACCGATGGTCGAATGAATTGTCTTGGCCATTTAACTCCTCCTTTTAGGAGTTTGACCCAACGGGGGAACTAACATTATGGCATTTTGCCGATAAAGTCAAGGTAGCTAAAATCGCCTCCAGCAAAAAGTCGTGAAGTGCAAAGGCCAATTAGGCACCTGAAGCCGCCCCGGATAGCCGCGCCATCTAAAACCCGTTTCGGTGTTTTTATCGGACCAAGAACCTGACGACTCTTACGGCGCTGCCGAGGCCTTAGGAAGGCTTGTGACCCATTCGGCAACTGAAGCCGGACTTAACCCCGCCAAAATTTGTTAGCTCCAAGAATTAGTTTGAAAAGCTTCTATTCAAAGCGGTAAGCGTTTTTCGTCTTTAACTACGTTGAGAACAAGATGAGTCACCGTGCGGTCGACATAACGCAGGCTGAGAATTTTTTTAATGAAACGATTCAGGTCATCTCTCGCCCGAAAATGGCCAATGACCAAGGAATCCCATTCGCCCGTAATGTCATAAACAGCCACGACTTGGGGCTCCTGAGCAATAAGTTGCTGGGTCTCGAGTAGTTTTCCCTTGGAAATTCGCAAGGCGATAATCGCTGTCAGGTTATACCCAAAACTTTCCGGGTTAAGAACGGGAATATAGCCTTTAATCGCTCCGGCTTCTTCCAGCTTCTTAATTTTATGAATCACGGCCGTCACCGAGATGCCGACTTCCTTGGCGATTTCCCTAAAGCTGCGCCGGGCGTTCTGGTTTAAAACCTCGAGGACACGGCGGTCAAGCTCGTCGGTCATTCGTTCCTCCTAAGACGTCGGTTAAAATCAATGTTATAAAATTTATTAAAATCTATTGACAAAAGCCATTATTTATTTTAATTTTTAAAACAAATGTTATCATATTCAGCTTTTAATCGCAACACCAATTTTTGGGCTTCTTTAATTTTACTCCAAGGAGGTATCTAAATGCCAACTTTGGCGACGGAGATTTCTTACCCGGCTTTTGGGTTTAAAAGTGAAGCCGAGGTCCTCCGGGTCCTCATGGACCCGAAGAATCATGTAGAATTCGTGCGCGTTATGTTTCCAGACATCCTGGGCCGGCCGATGGATTTTTCTATTCCCCGCGAGGAACTCCCGCGGGCCTTTGAGGAAGGCAAGGGCTTTGATGGTTCCTCGGTCGAAGGATTTGTCCGGATTGAGGAAAGCGACCTCATCATCCGGCCCGACCCCACTACTTGTCGCCTCCTTCCCTGGGAATACGTCGGGTTCTCTCCTGATATCCGCTGGCGCGAAGCGGTTATGTTTGGGGATATTTTAACCCCGGAAGGTCGCCCCTTTGAAGGCGATAGCCGCCTTATTCTTAAACGAGCCCTGGAAAAAACCAAAAAAGACCTGGCCATCGATGATTTTAAAGTCGGTCCGGAATTGGAATTCTTTATTTTCCCCAGCGACAGCGATACCAGTTTCTCCGACCGCGGCGGCTATTTTTTCAGCGGCCGTTATGGCGAACTCAGGAAGGAAATTCAGCTCCTGCTTAAGCGAATGGGGATTGAATCAGAATATGACCATCATGAAGTAGCCCACGGCCAGCATGAAATCGATTTAAGATACCAGAGCGCCTTAGAAATGGCTGATATCGGGATGCTCTTTCGCTACATGGTGAAAAAAGTGGCCCGAATGCACGGATTATACGCTACCTTCATGCCTAAGCCTCTCAACGGCCAGAACGGCAGCGGTATGCATGTCCATCAATCTTTGTGGAGAGCAGACACCAACCTCTTTTTCGACCCCCAGGATAGCTACCACTTATCGCCTTTAGCCCGTCACTATATGGCAGGGCTAATGGCTCACGCCCGCGAAATATCAGCTGTCATCAGTCAATGGGTTAATTCCTATAAGCGCCTGATTGAAGGTTATGAAGCTCCAGTCTATATTGCTTGGGGACAAAGAAACAGGTCAGCCTACATCCGAGTACCTGAATATCAACCAGGAAAGGAAAGGGCGACCAGAATTGAACTTAGGGCACCTGACCCTGCCTGTAACCTTTACTTAGCGTTTGCGGTCATGCTCTGGGCAGGCACTGATGGGATTCGTCGCCAACTTAAACTGCTGGCCCCGGTCGAAGAAAACATTTACGAGATGAGCCCCACCAGGCAAAGAAAGCGCGAAATAAAAACTCTACCTCGAAACTTAGATGAAGCCGTCAGAACTATGGAAAAAAGCGAGCTTATGCGCCAGGCGCTGGGCGACTACATTTTCGAGCGTTTTATCGCTAATAAGAAGCACGAGGTAGAAACCTACAATAAAAATGTCTCTAAGGAGTTCGATAAACAGGTAAGCGACTACGAGATTCATACCTACCTCCCCTTCCTTTAAATATCGGACATGAGCGAAGCTTGAGACCAGAACCAGGCCAATAAAGCTATCTCAAAAGGCGCATTAGTTTTCTCGAGTCTCAGGTTCTTTCTTCGCCTCATCTTTTACATATTTTACATAACGCCTGACGGGTCGGCTCTTTGGCCCAAAGCGAGGTGATTTGCCGGGTTTATATCGGCTGTCTTTCATTTAAAAATAAGAAGAGATAATAAGATTTTGAGCCGGCTCTGAACGCCTTTTGAAACAGAAAGAGAATTCATTCTCATTTTGAAATTTAAAAAAGAACTAAGATTTGGTCTTCGGAAAACCCCTATCCTTCCCGGAGAGAAGCGCGCTTTTACGCAAAAAATACCAAATATTTATGATGAAAAAGTGCTGAAACCTTTACGCTTCGTGCGGAAGAGCCAGGCAGGTCTTGACAAGCCGAAAGAGGTTCTGATATAAGGTACTCTCTGAATTTATAATTTTTATATTTATAAGGTTAAGAAGGAGTTTTAATAATCAATTATCCGCAATTTTCTGGATTCCCTATAGAGTCGAGAGAAAAAATAGATTTTATAGGGATAAAAGAGTTTTCTCCTTTCTATCTCTCCATTTTATTTTTTTATTCTGCTTAACGGAGGCATAATCGTGGAAGTCGACCTTTCTTCCGCCCAAGCCATCGTCGACAAACATCACCAACAAAAAAAGGCGCTCATCCCTATCCTCCAGGAAATCCAGGAAGTTTATCATTATCTTCCTGAGCCAGTCCTTCGTCTGGTCTCCAAGAATTTAGGCTTACCCCTTATCGATGTCGTGGGAGTGGCCACTTTTTACCGAGCTTTTAGCTTAAAGCCGAGAGGTAACCATGTAGTAACGGTATGCATGGGAACGGCCTGTCATGTCCGCGGCGGGCCCAAGGTATTAGAAGAATTTGAGCGGCAGCTCCAGGTCAAACCTGGCGAGACAACGCCCGACAATCAGTTTACCTTAGAAACGGTTAATTGTTTAGGTTGCTGCGCCATTGGCCCGGTGGTCGTCGTGGACGGCAATTACCACGCCCAGACAACCATTCGTAAGGTGGGCCGAATCCTTAGGCCGCTTCGGAAGGAGAAGCCATGAGTCCCAGAAAGTCAACTCAAAAAATGCGTCGTCTTTCTGACCTGGAAAACATAATTGCGGCGGCCAAAGAAGGCCGGAAAAAGGAAACCAAGACTGTTATTGCTGTCTCCTCAGGAACCTGCGGACAAGCTCGGGGTTCAAGCCGCCTTATGGATGCTTTTAAAAAAGCCCTTAAGCAGGATGGCTTAAGAGACAGAGTCATTCTTAAGGCCACTGGCTGCCATGGATTCTGTGAAGCTGAGCCCAACATCATTATTTATCCTCAGGGCATCTTCTATCAAAAGCTCGAGTCCAAGGATGTTTCCATTATCTTAAACAAGACGATCCTAAATGGGGAGATTTGTGAAGATTTGCTCTACGTAGACCCAGTCACTGGAGAAAAACCAACCAGAGAAGAAGAAATTCCCTTTTATAAGAAACAGAAGCGTCTGGTCCTGGGTGACAACCCACGGCTCGACCCAACCAGTATTGACGATTATTTCTCCATAGGTGGTTATGGGTCGCTCCTCAAGGTCCTTTCTTCCTTGTCCCCCGAAGATGTCGTGAAAAGCATTACCCAATCAGGTTTAAGGGGAAGAGGAGGAGCAGGATTTCCTACGGGCAAGAAGTGGGCCTTTGCCCGAGCCCAGAAGGGGGATCTGAAATATATTATCTGTAATGCCGATGAAGGCGACCCAGGGGCTTACATGGACCGCAGCTTGCTCGAGGGAAATCCCCATCGGGTTATCGAGGGCATGATTATCGGCGCCTATGCTATCGGCGCTCGCGAAGGCTATGTCTACGTTCGGGATGAATACCCGCTGGCTGTGGCCAACGTTACCCTCGCTATTGAGCAGGCCAGGAAAAGGGGTCTTCTGGGCGAAAATATTCTCGGCACAGGATTTTGCTTTGACCTTCATATCGCCAAAGGTGCTGGCGCTTTCGTTTGCGGCGAGGAAACAGCCTTGATCGCTTCCATCGAAGGCCGGGTTGGCGAGCCCAGGCAAAGGCCGCCTTTTCCGGCAGTTAAAGGTCTCTGGGGCAAACCAACTGTCATCAACAATGTTGAAACCTGGGGCAATGTTCCCATTATCGTCGAAAAAGGGGCGGAGTGGTTTGCTTCCATTGGCACCAACGGCAGTAAGGGCACGAAAATCTTTAGTCTGGTAGGCAAAATAAATAATACCGGGCTGGTTGAAGTTCCCATGGGAATGACTCTGCGGGAAATTATTTTTGATATTGGTGGCGGAATTCCCGGTGGACGAAAATTCAAAGCGGTCCAGACAGGTGGCCCCTCAGGTGGCTGCTTGCCAGAAAAGCTCATTGATTTGCCGATAGATTATGAAAGCCTGACTCAAGCGGGCTCAATAATGGGTTCAGGCGGGATGATCGTTATGGATGATAGAACCTGCATGGTTGATGTGGCCCGCTATTTCCTTAATTTTCTCCGTGATGAATCCTGCGGCAAATGTATCTCCTGTCGGGAAGGAACTCAGCGCCTGTGGGAAATTGTCACTGATATTACCGAAGGCAAAGGAACAATGGAGCATCTGGCTCTTCTGGAAGAGCTGGCGCTGGCCGTTAAAGATGCTTCCCTTTGTGGCCTTGGGCAGACCGCGCCTAATCCCGTCCTTTCGACGCTTCGCTATTTCCGCGATGAATATGAAGCCCACATCAAATATAAACGATGCCCCGCCCTGGTATGTAAAGAAATTGTATCTTCTCCCTGCCATTATATTTGCCCTATTGACCAAGAGGCATCTGTTTATATCGGCCTCATTGCCCAGGGTCGTTTTGAGAAAGCTTATCAGGTTATTCTCAAAGATAATCCCTTGCCCTCGATATGCAGCCGTGTTTGCCATCATCCCTGTGAATCCGTTTGTCGTGCTGGTGAGGCCGGTGAACCAATTGCCATTAGGGCCCTCAAAAGATTTGTCATTGATTGGGCCAGAGCAAACAACATTGAACCTAAAATTGTTCGCGGCACCAGGAATCGAGAAAAGGTGGCTATCATTGGCGCCGGCCCCGCGGGCTTGACAGCAGGATATTATCTAAGCCTTAAGGGATTTCAGGTTACTATTTTTGATTCTCTTCCTGTACCGGGTGGTTGGCTGGTCAAAGGAATCCCTCATCATCGATTGCCCAAAGATATTTTACAAAAGGATATCGAGAATGTGCTGAAATCCGGCGTAGAGGTCAAAACTAAGGTCACTCTTGGTAAAGACTTTTCTCTTGATGAACTCTTTAAACAGGACTTTAAAGCAATTTTTTTGGCCACTGGCGCCCATAAATCAATCAAACTCGATATTCCCGGGGAAGAGGCAGAAGGTGTTATTCAAGCCACCAAGGTTCTTGAGAAAATCAATTTAGGCGAAAAGATTGAGTTAAGAGGAAGAGTGGCGATTATCGGCGGGGGGAATGCAGCTATTGATGCCGCTCGGGTGGCGGTTAGGGATAAAAATTGTCAGAAAGTCATAATTTTGTATCGTCGGACGATTAACGAAATGCCAGCTTTTAAAGAAGAGATTGAAGCGGCTTTAGAAGAAGGTGTCGAGATTCAGTTTTTAACTGCTCCCAAAAGGATCCTAACTAAGAATGGAAAGATAGCTGGGTTAGAGTGCCTGCGGATGAAACTTGGAGAACCTGACGCCAGCGGTCGAAGAAGACCTATTCCGCTGGAAGGCTCTGAGTTTATTATTGATGTTGATATGGTGATTCCAGCAATTGGCGAAAGACCGGATGTGGCCTATCTTCCAAATAACGAAATAATTCGAACCACGAAGGCCGAGACAATTATCGTCGACCAGGAGACTCTCATGACCAACCGGCCGGGCGTTTTTGCTGGAGGCGACGTTGTTACTGGTCCAGCGACAGTAGTTGAAGCCATGGCCTTCGGTAAAAGGGCAGCCCAATCAATAGCTGATTATCTCGAAGGCCGATTGGGCCAAATTGAATATAAATTAAAAAAACCGTCGGTTTGGGTTGAGCCCAGCAAATTATCCGAAGAAGAATTAGAAAAGGCTCGAAGGCCAAAAATGACCAAACTACCTTTAAATTTAAGAAAAACCAGCTTTAAGGAAGTCGAACTTGGTCTTACGGAAAAGCGGGCCATCCTCGAAGCTAAAAGATGTCTTCGCTGCGAATTGGAAACTGAGGAGGCCAAAAAAGCCTTAGGGAGGGGAAAATGATTCGCTTAATCCTGAATGGCTTGGAAGTTCAGGCAGAGGAGGGCTGGACCCTTCTCGATACTGCCCGATTTTATGGATTGGAAATTCCTACTCTCTGCTTTCATGACGGTCTGAGCATCTTTGGTGGTTGTCGTCTCTGTTTAGTCGAAATTGGAGAGGGACCAAAAGCCAAGTTGGTTACTTCCTGCACTTACCCCGCTGAAGAAGGGCTAATAGTTCATACTGACACCAAAAGAGTCATCGAGGCTCGCCGGATGATGATAGAGCTCATGCTTTCAGTCGCGCCTTATTCTAAGAAAATTCAGGATTTAGCCTCCAAGCTCGGCGTTACTCAGGTTCGTTTCAAGCTTAGAAATGAAGAATGCATTCTCTGCGGTCTTTGCGTCAGGATGTGTGCGGAACAAATGGACGGCCGAGCGATTGGCTTCCAGAACCGCGGTTATCGCCGCAAGATTTCGACACCCTTCGATATCCGCTCTGAAGAATGCCGACTCTGCGGTGGCTGTATTTACATCTGCCCCGCCTGCCAGCTCCGCTGCCAGGGTCCAGAAGCGGAAACCGCTGTCTGCAATGCCTGTCTGACCTTAGACCCAACCTGCTTGGATTATTACAATGAGCTGCAATGCTGGATGTATGATGCCGGCCGTTGCGGCACCTGTGTTCGGGAAGCACCGCCAAAGGAAAATCCCTTAGCTTCTTCTAAGCCATGAGCTTAAATCTATAAAAAAGAAAATGAGAAGGAGGTCATAATCATGTCATTGACTAAACTTAATCGAAGCGCCGCCACGTTGACTAAAAACAGGACAGAAGGTTCTATTTCTCCCTTTAGCGGCATGTGTGTTACCTGTGTCGATGGTTGCATCGGCATGTGCGAGATTGGCAAATCAGCTTACCGCGGGGCGGAGGTTCTCTATCCTCAGCCCTTCGGAATCATCACCGCCGCGGCCGAAAAAGATTACCCAGTTGACTTATCCCACTTCAGCATCATGGGTACAGCCGTGGGCGCTTACGGAGTCGAGGCTGATTCCGATAAAGCTACCTTTGAAAAGGTCAGCATCGAGACGAGAATCGGCCGGGACAAAGGAATTAGGCTCCGCGTTCCCTTCATTATTTCCGCTATGGGCTCCACCAACGTGGCGCGGCAGAATTGGAACGGACTGGCGATAGGCGCGGCTATTTGTGGCACTATCCTTACCATCGGCGAAAATGTATGCGGGATGGATGAAGAAGCCGAGATTAAGAATGGCCGAGTCGTTCACTCCCCCGACATGGAAACAAGAGTGCGCCTTTTCCAGAAGTGGCAAGAAGACGGTTATGGCGCTGTCGTCGTCCAGACTAATGTGGAAGATACCCGCCTCGCAGTTCACGAATATGCCATCGAAAAGCTGGGAGTAGAAGTGGCTGAGCTCAAGTGGGGGCAGGGGGCCAAAGACATCGGCGGCGAAGTGAAAATCAAGAGCTTAGAAAAGGCCCAGGAGCTAAAGCGGCGGGGGTACATTGTCCTTCCTGACCCTGAAGACCCTGGCGTTATCGAAGCCTTCAAAAAGGGCAGCTTCCGCGAGTTCGAGCGCCATTCTCGGTTAGGGATGGTGGAGGAAGAAAGCTTTCTGAAGAGGGTGGAGGAACTAAGGAAACTCGGCGCCAAATATGTCTTCTTGAAAACAGGTGCTTACCGCCCGGCCGACTTAGCTCGAGCCGTAAAATATGCCTCTAAAGCTAAAATTGACCTCCTGACCATAGATGGGGCAGGCGGGGGGACAGGTATGAGCCCCTGGCGCATGATGAATGAATGGGGTATCCCCGGGGTCGAAATCTGGTCCCTAGCTTATCAATTTGCCCACCGCTTGGCCAAAGAAGGCGAATATGTCCCGGATATCGCTTTTGGTGGTGGAATTACCTTTGAAGACCAGATTTTCAAGGTTCTGGCCTTAGGAGCTCCCTATGTAAAAGTGGTCGGTATGGCCCGTGGTCCCATGGCGGCGACGATGGTTGGAAAGACTATTGGCCGAAGGATTATTGAGGGCCAGATTCCTGTTTACGTCGAACGCTTTGGCTCCAGCGTGGAGGAAATTTTTGTTACGGCGCCTGAACTAAAACGCAAATACGGTGAGCGTTTCAACGAAATTCCGACTGGGGCCCTGGGACTTTATACCTATTTTAAGCGACTGAGCCAGGGTCTGCGCCAGCTCATGTCGGGAAACCGCAAGTTCGCCCTCGGCTACATTACTCGCGATGACATTGCGGCTTTGACTCGAGAAGC
>CAZVIN010000036.1:0-29304 GCA_964627255.1 uncultured Eubacteriales bacterium | reverse complement strand
GAAAAGAGAAAACCAGATTACAGATAAATACAAACCCTGATATTAAATAATAAACAGGTAGCCAGACCAGTTCTCCTAACCCAGTTAAATAAAACACTAAACTCAGCAAAAGATAAGATGAAACCGCTGCAAGGACTACTTTACTCGCTAAGACCATATTAGGTTCCCTTGAAAATTTAATATTTATTTAATTTTAATAAAGTTTAAAGTTAAAGCCCGCCTTTTTCCTAAAAAATTACGAAAATGATGAGAAAATTGATTGTCGCCTTCGTTTCTAGTAATGAGGCGCTTAATTCGGCTCAAGGCCGTCATTTTCTTGCTGTGGGAGCGCGGAAGGCTCAGGCCTTCCCCTCCCCCTCGCCTCACTGCTGAAGCCATACCTTTATCTGAGGAAAGCGCCGTTTTCCTCCTTTTTCCTTAGTAAGGATAAAATGAAAGGAGGCGGGATGTCAATTATTGGCAGACTGATCTCATGCCACATGTGATACCTTGATGGAAAATCGCTGGCTATCGTAAGCAAAGGGATAGCAATTTTTATTTAACAGTGACGATTGCTGGATCGCCTTCTCGGCCGGAGCTGTCAAGTGCTGTAATCCAATAGGTATATGCCTTTCCTTTGTCTACTCTTCGGTGAAGGTATTTAAAGTCGCTGGAAGGCAATGTTGCCAGCAACGCTCTCTGCTCTCCTTCAATTAAATAAATTCTATAATTCGTGATATTTTCATTGTTGGGATTCGCTTCCCAGCTTAGGACGTTTACGTATTCTGCCTGAAGAAGAGAGCGGTTAAGAATCTTCTCACCTTTTGCATTTAATGGAGGATAGATCACTCTTAAGAAATTGGCTGTTATTGAAATGTCTTTATCCATTGTTATTGTAATGGGATTCTCTGTGCTTGAGACATCGCCAGTCCAGCTGGAAAAGCGATAATGGGTATAGGGAACTGCAGTAATATTTACTGTGCTGCCTTCTTTGTACTTGTATTCCCCCGGGCTTGGAATTGTCGTGCCCCCTGCTGTTGTGTAAATTCTCAGCCAGTAATAAACCTCTGGCTTTGTCCAATCTGTCGGCCTCGTTTTGGTAACAAGAGCAGATCCTGAAATTGTGTAAAAGTAGCCGTCCGTGGTTATTAGAAAACTTCCGTTGGCTACCTCTCCTTTTCCTTGCGGCGGTGGATCTGAGCCTGTCTCAGTTTGATAGATGTAGCTGTTAATGCTCACAAGCCTTGATAAAGTCTCATAATGAGGATGGCCGTAGGGGTTGTTATCGCCAACCGGGATGACTGAGACCTCCGGCTTCAAAGTATCAAGAAGAGCTTGTGTTGAGCTCGTTGAGCTTCCGTGATGGCTTACTTTGTAAACATCGACATCTCCGGCATAAGAAACAAGGTAAGGCTCGATATACAAATTGCTATCGCCGCCAAAATATGCATCAAAAGTGTGATATTTCAAAAGAAGAACAACAGACAGCGCATTTTCATCATCGCCATAATAAACCTTTCCGCCTTGTGTGTAACCGCCGGAAGCTATGCATTTCAAAGTGACTCCATCGCCTAAATCGATGATTTGGTCAGGAAGAATGGTTTTTCTTTTATCTCCCACTGATGCGATGTACTCCTGGAAAGCCTTAGAATTATAGGTTCCTCCTCTGTCATAGGCGGCAACAGAAATTTTTCCGCTTCCTCCCAGGCCGTTTATTACTTCATCGAGACCGCCAATGTGGTCAGCGTGGAAGTGAGAAGCAATGACGTAATCTATTGAGGATACACCGCGGCTCAAAAGATAGGGAAGAACGATTTTTGAACCCTTTCCTGTGTCGCCTCCGTCTATTAGGATCTTCTTTCCTGAAGGCGAGACAACGAGAAAGCTGTCGCCCTGACCTACATCGATAACGTGAATTTCTAAACGGCCTGTGCTTTCCTTTTGTACAACAGGTTCATAATATTGAGCCGAAAATTTGCAAGAAATTAAAATAAAAAGGACGAAGGCTAAAACTTTAAGGCCTTTTTTATTTTTTCTCATTGTCTTTTCCCCAAACTGAGCTATCATTGGCATTGCTCAGCCATCTCGTTTGAATATAAAAATAGTTTAAGAAGCTTTTCAAGAGATGTCAAAATTTACCGGCAATTCCCGCTAGTTTTAGATTCGAATATCTGCACTTCATTCATAGAGATCAGCTCCGCAATACGGGCATTTTTTCCGGCCTTCTTTCCTTGCTCTTATCTCCTCAACAAAACCGGCGCTTAAGATGCCCGTAGGCATGGCAAATAGGCCGATGCCCAGAAGGCTGATAATAGAGGATAAAAATTTTCCTAAGGGCGTGACAGGATAAATATCTCCGTAGCCTACAGTGGTCAGCGTAACCACTCCCCACCACATTGCCTGAGGAATGCTGGAGAACTTATTTGGCTGGGCCTCGCGCTCAACATAATAAAGCAAACTTGAGGAAATGATTAAGAGCACGAAAATTATGAAAACAGAGGTCAGCAGTTCTGCCTTTTTTGCGCTGAGCACCCGTCCGAAAAGCCTGACTGCCTCAGAGTACCTTCCAATCTTAAGAACACGGATAAGCCTTAACAATCTTAAGCCTCTTAAAAAGCGCAGGTCGAAAGGAATGATCATGGGGATGTAAAACGGCAGGAAAGCGAAAAGATCTATGATGGCGAGCGGAGTGAATATAAATTTAATTCTTCCGGTTAGGCCGTTTTTATATTGCTCGTTGAGTGTGCAGGTCCAAACACGAAGGATGTACTCGATTGTGAAGACTATTACTGAGAAAGCCTCAAAATACCCAAAAAACTTTGAAGCCAACGCGTATATGCCTTCCACTGTTTCGAGGATGACAGCGAGTATATTAAGGGCAATCAAAACGATAATGAAGATATTAAAAGGGTCAAATTTGGGCGTTCTGAGATCTTCATAAGAAACATTCTCGACCATTGCATAAACTTTTCTTTTGATATTTTCCATAGCTGCCTCCTGTTTTCAGCATCGAATATTCGGGAAAATGGAAATCGTTATAATATTAACAAAATGTTAGACCAGGAGAAAGCTGAAGCCATTCTTTAAAGAAGAAATGATCGAATCTGCCTGAGCGGAAAATTAAAGGATGCATGGCAAATTTGCCATCCTTTTTTGTCGGTTGACAAGAGGGAAAGCAAAAATGTAAGCTTAAAGTATAAGGGAGAAAAGGGATGAAAAGGAAAGTTTTATTTTTTGTTCTTCCATTGTTTTTTTGTATTTATCTACATCTGAATCCTTCAGGCAAATCGTCATGGCGATTGACCGATATATGCGACTTAGATGGTTATACTATGATAACATGTAGCAGAATCGACGGAGAATTTAGAGGGCAAGCCGGGGACATAGTAAAACTTTATAACGGCTGGATTTTCGAGCTAATCACATTTTCATATAATTTTTCTTTTCATCCACAGGTAGGTGTTTTTGCAAAGAGATTAGAAATAGGAAGCAATCAATTGGTGATATATAAGCTACTTGTTGAAGATGAGATATACAGCGCTTTAAGAATTCGATAGCGCTTTCTAAATTTATAATAATTTTTTAGAAAAAATGGAGGAAAGAGCTCAAATGAGGCAATTTAAATCGGCTCTTTGTCTTATATTACTGCTTGGAGCGATTGTCTTTTTGACTGGCCAGGAGCAAACATCCGAGGCTCAGATTACAATCTCTGCCGAGCAGGCATCAAAGCATATCGGTGAAACAGCGACTGTGTGTGGAAAGGTTGTAGATGCGCGCTATGCCTCTTCTTCAAAAGGAAGGCCGACTTTTCTAAATCTCGATAAGCCTTATCCTAATCAGATATTTACTGTTGTTATCTGGGGTGAAGATAGAGATAAATTCGGAAAGCCTGAAGAAAAATATAAGGATAAGTACATCTGCGTCACTGGAAAGATTATCAGCTACCGCGGCATTCCTGAAATTATTGCAAAAGATCCATCTCAGATAAAAATTGTAGAAAAGCAATAGCGCAATTTCATCTACCCAAGCAGAATTTTTAGCTTTTCGATTTTAGTTTTTTAAGAAAGAAGTCTATAATTTTTTAGCCCCCTCATTAATTTTAATCAAAGGGGTTAGACACTTTCGAGGCTGGAAAAATGGGTAAATTTTCCTATTTTGACGTTCAGGCTTCTTGGGGCGTTTCCAAGCCGCATTACGGAGGTTTAAAAGCGACGAAAGAGCTTCTCCGCATGTGCCGTTTGAATGAAGACTATTATGTTTTAGATGTCGGCTGTGGCGCCGGCATTACGCCATGCTACATCTCTGAAAAATTCGGCTGTCGCGTTGTCGGAGTTGACATTTCTGAAAAAATGCTCTCTCTGGCGAGGGAAAGGGCGAGAAGGAAAAAGATAGAGAAGCTTGAGTTTAAAAAAGCGGATGCGCAGGCCCTTCCCTTTGTAGACGGAACTTTCGACCTCGTGATAAGCGAGTCTGTTGTTTCCTTCGTTCAGGACAAAGAAAGGGCAATTAAAGAGTATGCGAGAGTCGTTAAGCCAGGCGGTTATGTCGGCATAAACGAAGCCATTTGGCTTACGCATTCTCCACCTTCTGAGCTCGATGAGTATGTGCAGCGCATCTCAGGCGCAAAGCTGATAAATGCGGAGCAATGGCGCAGGCTTTTTAACGACGCCGGCCTTGAGGAAGTTGAAGTGCGGGTTTACAGAACGAGCGCTTTAAAGCAGTACATAGATGAAATAGCGTATATTGGGTTTCGAGATTACTTTAAAGGCTGGTCAAGGTTTCTATCAATGCTCTTCACTCAGCCAGACTTCAGGCGGTATATGAAAGATATCTGGCCATCAAGCCATCTTCTAAAAATTTTCTTTAAGCACATCGGCTACGGCCTTTTTGCAGACAGGAAGCCTGCGTTAAAAAATGATTAGATCGTTTTTTTACTTTATGAAATTCTATTTCAGACGATAGCCCTTTTCTTTAAAAAGGCGCAGGCATGCTTCAACGACCTTCTCATCATAGAGACGGCCTTTATTCTTTTCTATTTCCTTCAGCGCAACATTCAAGGGATAAGCAGGCCGGTATGGTCGATGGGAAGCCATCGCTTCAACAACGTCAGCGACAGCCAAAATCCTGGCTTCTAAAATGATCTGCTCCCCTTTTAATCCCTGCGGATATCCTGACCCATCCATGCGCTCATGATGCTGGTAGATGATTTCAGCAATAGGCCAGGGGAAGCAAACTTCTTTCAGAAGTTCATAGCCAATCTGAGGATGGCTTTTAATCAGCATCAATTCGCTCTCATTCAGCTGGCCTGGCTTGCTGAGTATCTCAGCCGGAATAATTACCTTACCTATGTCATGAATGGAAGCGGCAAAGCGGAGGCCGTCAATTTGATCAGAAGAAAGCTTTAACTCTTTCGCAATAGAGCGGGCTAAATCGGAAACTCTTCGGTGATGTCCGGCAGTATAGGGATCTTTCTGCTCCACCAGCTTATTCAAAATATTAATGGTCGCTCCAAAAGCCTTTCTCAATTTTTCCAGCGCCCGTTTAAGCTCCTCTTCCGTCTGCTTGCGCTTTGTGATATCGTGGATTATGACCAGCTCAGCAGGACGCTCATTATATTCGATAAGCCCGACTTCAACCTCTGCAAAAAGTTCGGAGCCGTTCTTGTGCTTTAACTTTATTTCATATGGAGAAGGGGCGGGAATGCCAGACATCCTTTGGCGGTAGTTCTCCAATACTCTGTCAATCTCGCTTTCTGGAAGATAATTTATAAATTTAGCTCCAATCAGCTCTTCTTTTTCATAACCGAAAGTTGAGCAAAGCGCCTTGTTGACGAATTTTACCTGCTCATCTTGAATAACAGCTATCGGCGTTTGGGCATTCTCAATCAGCTGAGAATAAAGATATTCGCTTTCTTTTAAACGCTTTTTCATATCCATGAATTCAGTAATGTCGCGGGCGATGCCTATTACCCTTCCTCCAGATAGAGATGTGGTGTTAAATTCTAAATATTTCAGACGGCCATCTTTGGTAAAAAAGCGAAGCACGTAACGCGGCGGCAGGGGCTTCCCCTCTTTTCTTGCCTCTTTTCTTGCCTCTTTTCTTTCCCAGAGGAACTGCCTGTCATCAGGATGAACCTGGCGGAAGATGAAGTCCAGGCCGCCAGAAAGGATTTCTTCCGCGCTGAAACCGGTAATGGCGGAAAAAGCAGGATTTACATACTCAAATCCTTCCTGAGAAATTATATAAATACCGTCTCGAGCTAATTCAACTAATGTTCTTAAAAGCTCTTCTTTTGATCGAAAAGAATATTTTTTGCTCCTGCCTTTCTTCTGATTCGTTAATCTGATGCTGGTCATTGCTAATCATTTGATATCTCTTGCAAATTCGTTTGTTTACTCTACTTAAATTTGGCTTCATTTTCAATAATATATTATAAAATATACAGCTCTCCTGGGCCGGCTGGGGAGAGCTCCCACCTTTTTGGTTCCCATCACCAACCCCCCTTTTGCTGACACAGCCGGCACTGTGGCACAAAGTGTGGCACTATTTTGCACAGCTTTATACAGACAATGCAGACAGGCCAAAAGATACGAAAAGACCGATTCCCTTCTCGGAGAAAGAAATTCGCCTAATTTGCTGGCAGAATAAGGCTTTCGGCTTTACGCCTTAAGCCCTCTTCCTGGAGGATTTTAAGTCCCTTGCGTCTACCCGTTCCGCCACCCCGGCCCGGGCTTTCTCTCTCCAATTTAAACAAATCTTCTTATTTTTTTCAACCTCATCAGCGGGACAGCGCCTTAATTGCCTTTTATTAATTCGGTATTTAAATTAGTTAGAAATTGAAGCGATTTAAGCTTAGAGAGAAATCTTTAGCGCTTTTGTCCCATTATAATTAGGCCAAATTTTAATAAAATTTAAGCCTAACTTCCCAGGACTTAAGCTTGTTACTGTTAATTCTCGGCGGCAAAAAATAAGAAAGAATTAATGTGTTACTAATTAGTGCCCGCCCCAAACAAAATGGCAAAAATTGCTGGCCGGTAAAAAGTTGGCTAAAATAGTTTTGTGGAGGGAAACAATGTTCCGGCCCGGCCGGATGTTTGACTGTTTTCGGTTTGGCTTTTTTCCCTTTGGGTTTTATTTTCATTGGCCACCACCTTATCCTAACAAAGAGGAATATTTGAGAATGCTTAAGCGCTACCAAGAAGATTTAAAGACGGAGTTAAAAGAAGTGGAAAAAGAAATAGAAGAGCTAAGCCAAAGGGAATGAAACAAATTTAACCAAGTTTTAAAACATTACTAAAGGGCGAGGCTAAGGATGAAAAGAAGGAACTTTTTTCAACTCTTAAGTTGGGGGGCGGTGGGTAGTCTTTGGCCAAAAAGACACGGCATTATTTCGACGGCGGCTTCAATTGCTAAAAATAATAGCCCCTCCATGGACGCTTGGATTGAAATTGACCTCGCGGCCATCGTCTGGAATTTGAACCAAATCAAAAAAAGGACGTCCACAAAAATTATGGCGGTGGTCAAAGCTAATGCCTATGGACACGGCTTAGTTGAAGTCTCGCAGGCTTTAGAAAAATCGGGCGTAGACTGGCTAATGGTGGGTAAGCTGGATGAAGCTTCCGTCCTGCGCCGGGCTGGGATCAAATGTCCGCTTCTTAATTTCGGCCCGTTTGACCGCAGAGACGCAGAACAAATAATTAAAGAGCGCATCAGCCAATCAGTTTATACTGACGAGGTCTTCTTCTTAGCTGAAGCCGCCGCTAAAATAAGGACTCAGGCCTCAATTCATCTTGACCTCGATACGGGGATGGGTCGAACCGGAATTCCCTATGAATTGGCCCTCCGCTTCCTTGAAAAAGTTGCTTCTAACCGGCACCTTCGCCTGGAAGGGGTCTCGACCACCTTAACTGAAGACGTCGAATTTGACCGGGAACAGGTTCGCTGTCTGAACGAGGTCTATATCCGAGCCAAGAAAAAGGGGATTAATTGTGGTCTGCGGCATGCAGCCAGCTCCGCTGGGCTTCTGGCCTCACCAGAGTTTTATCTGGATATGGTTAGACCAGGGATTACTCTTTATGGCTATTATCCTAACGCCTCCACCCAAAAAGAAGACCCTCTGAAATTGAAACCAGCTCTTCGCCTCAAAGCGAAAGTTATTTTCATTAAGGACCTTAAGCCTGGGGATACTCTTTCTTATCACCGTGCCTTCAAAGCAACCCAAAAAATGAGGGTAGCAACCTTGAGCCTCGGCTATTCCGACGGTTACCAACCTCAGCTCGGGGGCAAAAGCTGGGCAATAATTAAAGGCCAAAGGTGTCCTGTCCTGCCATTAGTTACGGCCAATCATCTTATGGTTGACCTCGAGGGAAACCAAGAGGTCAATGCCGGGGAAGAGGCCATTCTCATCGACTCTGGCGCCGGCTCCCCTCTTTCCGCCGCCGCACTTTCTGAAGCTGCGGGCCTTTCCACTTACCGGCTGCTTATCGGCCTGAATCCACTGCTCCCTCGTCACTTTATTTAAAATTTCCCATGTTTAAACGCCAGGGATGACGACAGCTTAGGCCCTTCTGGGTATGTAAAATTTCTTTAATCGCGGGTAAAAATTCTTTCTATCAGAGAATTCGTTTCGGCTGAGCATTTGAATAATCTTCTCTTTTTCCCTTGGCCCGGGTTCAGCCTGATTAAACTTCAAACTGGCATAAAAATTGCTGCGAATTTAAACGGAAGAAAAGGGGAAGACCATGAGTCAGGGGAATAAATTACCTTTTCAAAAGTATTTAATAAGTGGATATACCATGAGGCCAGAAATAGTCCTCGAACAGAATCAGGTTAGCCGGGCTAAACAGGGAGACATCAACGCTTTTGAAGCCTTGATAAAAAAATATCAGAAAATGATTTATGGCCTTTGCCTGCGCCTGACCGGGAATCATCAAATGGCTGACGACCTGACTCAGGAGACCTTCCTCAAAGCCTTTGTCGGCCTGCCTCACTTTCTTGATAATTACGATTTTTATCCCTGGCTCAGGAAAATCGCTCTTAACCTCTGCTTTTCCTATCTAAGAAAGACCAAAAGAGAAGCTCGCTTAGGCGTGGTTAAGGATCTTGCCCTACCTATCGCTATTGCTTCTTCCATCCAATCACCGGTAGAAACCTTAGAAAAATTAGAAACGGAGAAAGAATTTCAGCAAGCTCTTTACTCTTTACCCCGTGAACAGAGAATTATTTTTATCCTCAAAACCTATGAAAACCTGAGTTATCAGGAAATTGCTGATATGATGGACTTGCGTTTAGGGACAGTTATGTCCCGTTTGAATCGAGCCCGGAAAAAACTGCGTCACCGTCTGGCCTCTTATCTGGGAGAAAAACGATGAGACATCGCTTTTTTACCGACCGCCTCGGAGCTTATTTCGACGGTGAACTTCCCTCTCCAGAAAGAGACCTGATTGAAGCCCACCTTAAGGTCTGCGAGCGATGCCGGCTGGAGCTCGAAGGCATAAAGCGCTTGAGGGATTTGGCCAGCTCCCATGAACTGACCTGGCCAGAGGCTACATATTGGGATTCCCTGCCCGAAAGAGTGAGGCTTGCGGCCGAACAAATCGCAGTCTCCCAGCGCGAGGAAACGCCTCTCTTTGCGACTTCTTTCATCGAAAGCAAGAAAAGTTTTAAGCTAAGAATGATAGCTTTTCCCGTTTCCCTTGCCGCCCACGTGGCGGCGGGGCTGCTCATGGTCATTCTGCCTCTTATCAACCCTGGTGCACCTCCGCCAATCCAGGTTTATAGCGCTTTCTTAGCGCCAGCGCCGCCACCGCCCCCTCCACCTCCTCCGCCTCCACCTAAGAAGCGCTCTTCTTCCCAAGCTTCAGCCAGAATTAAACCGGTCCAGACTCAGCCTCTAATTCAACCCGGAAAACTTATCGCCCCAGTCGAGATTCCCCAAGAAATTGCCGAGGAACAGGTCAGTGATTTTGGCGTTGAAGGAGGAGTGGAGGGCGGGGTCGAGGGTGGTGTTGTCGGCGGAGTCTTGGGCGGGGTGGTTGGCGGGGTTCTGGGTGGAGTCATCGGTGAAGTTGAAGCTCCTATCAGGGCTGTGGGTGATATTAAACCGCCCAAGCTTTTACATAAAGTAGACCCGGTCTACCCAGAAGTAGCCCGTCAGGCCCGAGTTGAAGGTGTGGTCATTCTTGAAGCCACAACTGATATTTATGGCCGAGTGCAGAACGTTAAGGTTATTCGTTCTGTTCCTTTGCTTGACCAGGCAGCAATCGATGCTGTTAGGCAATGGGTTTACGAGCCCATGATTATTAATGGTCGGCCCAGGGGCGTCATCTTCATCGTCACCGTTACCTTTCAGTTAAGATAATCCTTCTCTATTCAATTAAGCCGACGCCTTTTAGTCAACGATAAATGAATAATACCTAAAGAAAGAGGCGAGAGTAGGATCAACAGCCTCCATTTATGAAGGAAAAAAATTAACAATGATTAAAAGATGGTTTCTTCAGCTTCTGGACATTTTGATAGCCGCATCGTTCATTCTTGCCCAAGAAGAACCGAAAAAGATCAAGCTTAAAAAAGAGGCTGAAAATAAAAACCTCCAGCTCAGTATTTGGCGAACCAAATATTTATCTTCTATCTTTTGCTATCAGAGGAGATACCTACAATTCGGGCATGAGACTAACCTCAGGTCTTTCCTGGATAATTTAATCCAATCAATCCACATCCGATAAAATTAAAAAGCTAAAAACGAAGAGTCGAAATATATGAATTTTATTCTTTTCTAATAACCTTCCCTAAGCAAACTTCTGGTGGGACCAGAGAAATCAGGTCAAGATTTAATTTAAACTCCCTTAATAATAAAATATTGCCTGAAAGGAGGATTATAAAATGAAAAGCGTCAAGGTTCGCTTCTTCGACCTATTTTTCATTTTCTTTTTTATCTGCTTTGTTTTTCGGCTGGCGGGCTCGGCTCAGGTTAAAAAAGTAACTTATATTCCTAAACCGGGTGAATACAAGTACACCTTCGGACAGCATAAGCCGGTGCTGCGAATAAAACCGGAGTGGGTTGTCGAGACAACGACCGAGGATTGCTATGATGGCCGGGTTAAATCGCCGCAAGACATCCCCACCAAGGTTATTCCACCGGATCATGATAATCCCCAAACAGGTCCTTTTTATGTTGAGGGAGCTGAACCCGGTGATACCCTTGCCGTTCATTTACTCAAACTGGAACCAGCCCGGGACCATGGAATCAGCAGCTACTTCCCCTATTTTGGCGCTTTAAGTGTCACCGCTTATACCGCCTTGCTTCATCCGCCTCTGCCGGAAAAGGTCTGGTGGTATGAAATCAATCGAGAAAATAAAACGGTCCGATTTAAAGCCCTTAGCGGCAATTTTACCTGTGAAATCCCGATGCGGCCTTTTTTGGGATGCCTTGGGGTGGCCCCGGCTCATAATGAATCCCGCTGGACTGTTGTCCCTGAGGCTT
This sequence comes from uncultured Eubacteriales bacterium, assembly GCA_964627255.1. Classification (GTDB taxonomy): domain Bacteria; phylum Acidobacteriota; class Aminicenantia; order Aminicenantales; family CALLJL01; genus CALLJL01. The sequence continues at coordinate 17,843 of CAZVIN010000036.1, read as the reverse complement.
TTGGCGGCAACCTCGATTTTCCGGAAGTCAGGCCGGGAAATACAATTTATCTTCCGGTAAATGTTAAAGGAGCCCTGCTTTTTATGGGGGATGGACACTTGGTCCAGGGTGATGGTGAAATAATCGGCACGGCAGTTGAGGCGGCGATGAAAGTCGCCTTCGTGGTCGATATCATTAAAAACCAGAACGTCAGCTGGCCCCGTGTTGAAAGTGATGATTATATCATGAGCGTTGGTAGCTACCGACCACTCGAGGATGCTTTTCGCATTGCCCATAAAGATATGGTTGAGTGGTTAGTGGCTGATTTTGGACTGGAAATCATGGACGCTTATCAGCTTCTTTCCCAGGTTGGCGTCGCCAAAATTGCTCAGGTGGTTGACCCCAATTATACTGTGGCCGCCATGTTTCCTAAAAAATATTTGCCCAATGCAGCCAAGCTCTCCACCCCTCATAACAAATTAAAAGAAATTAAATTTTGACTGCCCCATATATCCAAATATCCGGATATGCTATATTGTTACTCATTTCTATAAGCGCTCTAAAAATGATAAAAAGAATCAGCCCGATATCACGTCACTAATTTTTGGGCCGCGTCCTGGTTTATAATTCCTCCAGAAAATAGGATAGGTGGATAGAGCCACAGATACTTACCTGGCTTAATAGCCTTTTACTCGGCCAGCACTACCCAGAATGAATTGCGCATCCCTTTCCTTTGGCGAATAGCCGCCTTCTTGTCCCCTCTTAGCATATCATCGTTAACGGGCTAAATTTGAGCTTAACTTCAGGCCAAATTCTCGTCTCCAAGATGAAATATGAATTTTTCTAAAAATGGCGCTGGGTGGGCAGGTTTAATTCATTTTTGACTAAGCAAGAATGAATAATAGTTTAGGCCTACCTGACCCCGCCAAACTCAAAAATGACCGGCTAAATGATGAAAAATCTTGTTTTCTTTTTCCTTTTGAGCTAATTAAAAAACGATGTAAAGGTAAACTATTGAGATAGGGAAAGGCAAAATAAACAAAGATAATGGTTAAAAAAGTTTTCTTTCTCGTTTGGCTTCTTTATTTTGCTTATTGTGTTTACTACTTGGTTGATAAATTTGAGGAGCATCACTGGGATTTTCAGATGCAGTATGGAGCGGCCAAGATTTTGGCCCAAGGCAAGGACCCTTATGACCCAAGAGTTACCAAGGCCGAATTGGGCACACCCCTTTGGTATGCCTATCCTCCAGCAACCCTATGGTTTTACCGTCTTTTTAATTTAATGGAATATAAAACGGCCTGCCTGGTCTTCTTGTTCTTAAAGGTCACTATCGTCATATTCCTTTTATGGTTCTGGTCAAAATATTTTCTTCAGGAAAAGCTCAACGCGGCTTTCTGCTTTTTTTGCCTCTTCGCTTATAACAGTGCCCTGTTTCTCGACCTGCGCTCAGGCAATATCAATCTGTTTGAGCAATTATTAATCTGGCTGGGTTTTTATTTTTGGTTGCAAAACAAAATATTTGCTTTTTGTGTTTGTGTTTTATTAGCCGCCAGCTTTAAAATGACGCCCGCTGTTTTTCTCGTCTTGCTTTTATTTAAGAATAATCGCCGAAAGCTCTGGTTTTTTTTCTCCTCAGTCGCTATCTTTGTCGGCTATTTTTTAATTCAATATGCTCTCTGGCCACAAATGTTTCGACCCTTTTTGGCCGCTGCAAAGGGAACGCTGGTGGAAAGAAGGATAATTTCGCCAACGACAATTGGTCTTATAATCGAATCCTTCGATTTACTTGCCCGAAGGCAGGGGATTGTAATCAATATGGAATGGCAGATAACGATTTTTATTTTCATCGTCGCCCTAGTTTCGACTTTCAGCTACCGGGCTTACCTCGTTCTCAAGAGACAGCAGCCGGAAAAAAGGGATAAGATAATTGTTTTCTTCCTTTGTCTCATCTATACCTTGGTAGCTTTGAGAATGAAGGACTATGCCTATGTGCTCTTACTAGTGCCGAGTTATTTTATTATGAAAAGACCACATTTTTTCAAAGCCTTCCCTTTCCTTTTTGCTCTATCTGTTCTTAGTGCTACCAAAAATGTTACTTTGCCGGCAATGGGCTCAGTTTACCTTATTATGTGGGAATTTTTTCCCCTTTTACTTGCCTACTTAATATGGGGTCTCTATCTCCACGCCATTCTTTCCTTTCATCACCTTGAATAAACCCCACCCGTCATAGTCTCTATTACAAATAGCATTTTTATCCGCCTCTTGGAATTGACGGGGAAAAGTCTATTTGTACGGAATTTCAAGCCAGACAACAAGTCTATTCCCGGCATTCCATCGGTCATATCCGAGAAGTATAATCCCCACTTCTCCTCCAGGAAAAAGACCACAATAAATTTTCGTCCGATAGTCGGACGGCTATAAGCATCTCCTGAAAGCCGACCTAAGGCGGAGCCTGGCTTGTTTCCAGGAAGGTGAGCTGAGGTGGTCTGGGGCACGGCAGAGTCAGTGAGGAAGGAAATGACCTTTATCCTGCCTCCATACCTAATATTCGTCTGATAAAATTAAGGTTTGAATCTATCATGAGCGAAGTTAGTTTTACGGGTTCTATTATCTTGCAGTTGGAAAACACTATGAGCACTACTGGAGAGACCAATGTTCTGGATTCGTCTCCTCATCCGCCAAATGGAATTGTGGAGCTTGATTATGAACATACTCATATATTTAAATAGCCAGGCAAAACAAAGCAGGTTCCAAGAGAAATCAAAGATGCCTCCAAGTTAACCTAAAAAAATGAAAGGTCATGGGGCCAAAGGGTGAAGCTGCATTATATTACAACCTATAGTTTTTAACTTATTTTGAAAACAAGGGACATTATCTAAAAAGTTTGGTCCGATGAAGTAAGTCGAAATTTTACACTCGGCTCTAAATACGTCGTAATTTTTGCCCGACGCTTGAGAAGGGCGTTTCTTTCCCGAATATCAGCAAAAATTAACTTGCTGAAAACAGCAGGTCAATAGCCAACGGAGCAGAAACAGAGGAAACTCAAAGATGAAAATTAACCAAAACTTAATACTTTTCTTTATTAATCTTAATTAAGTTCGCCTAAAATGGAAACAGTGAAAATAGCGGTTATAGTCTTACTTAGCATTTCTAGTGTCTATCTCGTTTTAATAACTTTTTTTACTCTAAAGTACCGACCAGGAAGAAAAAGGCCCAGCCAGACTTTCAAGCTCCAAGACCTCCTTACCTATCCTCTCGTCAGCATTTTGAAGCCGGTCAAAGGTCTTGATGACGAACTGGAGGCTAACCTGGAATCTTTTTACCGACTGCATTATCCGCTTTATGAGATTTTGTTTGCGGTTGATGACTGGAATGACCCGGCTCTCAAGGTTATCAGGAAGGTGGCAGATAAATACCCGCATATTAAAACCATCATCTTGGCTACGGGTCAACCCGAAGCGCAAAATCCCAAGGTTCATAAACTGGCCAGAATGGAGGCCGAATCTCGGGGGAGGCTGCTTTGGGTTACAGATGCTAACGTAAGGGTGGAACCGAATACTCTCCTTAAACTGGTTGAGGAATATCATTCGACCGGCGCCAGCCTAATTTTCTCTCCAATCCAGGGGACGTCCAGCCAAACTTTTGCCAGTTTGATGGAAAATACTGGCCTAAATTTTTTTACCTCAGGCAACGTTGTGACTTTGTGGAAACTTTTTCGCCAGCCAATTGTAGTCGGCAAATCCATGCTGATTGACAGCCAGGCTCTAAAAACTTTCGGTGGCTTCAGTTATTTTAAGGATTATCTGGCAGAAGATTATGTCATCGGCAAGTCTTTTCAGCAAAAAGGCTTTAAAGTCAGCACCAATTTCACCTGGGTGACGAACATCAACCGCCAGGCTACTACTCGTAGCCTGTTCAAAAGGTTAACCCGCTGGGCCCATCTGCGTTATCAGCTTAATCGTCCGGTTTACGTGCTGGAAATTATCTTAAACCCGCTTGTCCTTTCCCTGGTCGGGGCCGCGGCTTTCAGCCGTCTATTCTGGCAGCCCATTTTGATCATATGGACTTTAAAAATTCTCCTGGAGTACTTGAATTTCCTGGCAGTTAATTTACAGGACCGAAAACGTCTGCTTAATTATTTTCTTTTCCCGGCTGGGGTAGTAACCAGGGACTTTATTTTCTTGGCTGTTTACCTTGTTCCCTTTCTGAGTTCCACCGTTGAGTGGCGGGGCAGAAAAATAAAGATAGGAAAAAATTCGATAATCTGTCAAACGCCAGACCACGAAGAATATTCCTACCAAGAAGCCTGATATTTCTCCGATCTTTTTAATTAATAAACAGGGCGCCTTCTGGCTTCATAGAAAGTTTTGTGAGCCAAATGACTCTTTTAAACTATCCCTCATCTCAGCTCTTAATTGGCTACGAATATCTCTTCGGGCTCTAAGAGCAAACCTTATTTATCTGCTTTAACCCAGAGCTTATCATTAGCCCAATCTGGCATATGTTTGATGACGTAGAAAGTGACCAAGCGAGGAAAAAAATTCGTTTTAACCAGTTCCTTTGCCTCATCTTGCAATTCCTTCTTAGCAAATCATTAACGGATGAAAACAGGACCTTTTTTTTAAAAAATCATTAATTTTCATAAGGATTTTTCATCTCCAATAAGAGGCGATAGATATCCGAGGGAAATATGAAGTCCTAACCCCATTTTAAAGATTATCGATTTATAAAAACTTCTTTATCAAAATATATGGGTGGCAAGTCAAATAAAGATAAACAGGAGTCGATATCCCTAATTCTCGCAGGTAAAATTCATTTGGCTTTAGATATTTTTAGCCGACGGCGAATTGAGGCCGCGTGGCCAGCAAGCCCCTCCGCTTCAGCCAGACATATAGCTGCCGGCCCGATTTCTTCTAACCCCTCTGGGGAAACTTCCAGCCCAGCCTGAAACTTTAAGAAATCTTTAACACTCAAACCGCCTGTATAGCGAGCCGCTCTATTGGTTGGCAGAATGTGGTTCAAGCCGGAAGAGTAATCACCCAGAGTCTCGGCGGTCAGTTCTCCGACAAAAAGTGAACCATAGTTTCTAAGCAGAGCGAAAATTAAACCCGGATTTTCGACCATTAACGATAGATGCTCGGGCGCTATTTGATTAGCCAGTTCAACTGCCTCTTCCAGGTGGTCAAGGATGACTATAAGCCCGTTTTTCTCGAGCGACCTGGCGGCTATTGCCGAAATTCTCATCTCGCGCAGCTGCTTAGTGATTTCAGCTCTAACTTTTTCTGCCAAATTTTGATTATCTGTTATTAGCCAGGGACATGCCATTGGGTCATGCTCAGCTTGAGCGATTAAATCGGAAGCCACTAACTCGGGGTTAGCGGTCTGGTCAGCAATGATTAAAAGTTCTGTGGGGCCAGCAATAAAATCTATGCCCACCTGGCCGTAAAGTTCCTTTTTAGCCGCGGTCACATAGATATTTCCTGGACCAACTATTTTATCTACTGGTTTGATAGATTGGGTTCCCACAGCCAGAGCGGCAATGGCCTGAGCCCCGCCAATGCTAAATATTTCTTCGATGTTCAAGAGCGAAGCGGCATAGAGAATTACCGGATTCAAATTTCCATTGGCTCCAGGAGGCGAGCAGACAGCTATCTCTTTTACTCCCGCCACTCTGGCCGGAACGCCTGCCATGAGCAACGAAGAAACAAGAGGATATCGACCGCCGGGAACATAAATTCCCACTCTATTCAAGGGAATTATTCTTTGGGTAGCAGTAACCCCTGGCTTTACCTCAACTTTCAACTCTTTTAACTTATCAAGAACTTCCATTTGTTTTTCCGAAAAAAGATAAAGGTTTTCCAGCGCCATACGGAGAGATTTTTTCAGCTCCGAACTTATTTTATTCTCTGCCTTTTTGATTTCCTTAGAGTCGACTCTCAGGCTCAATAGGTCGATTCCGTCGAAAAGAAGTGTGTATTCTTTTACCGCTTCGTCGCCCCTAAGAATAATATCGGCAATTATCTTGCGAACTTTCTCCATTGTCTCGGGATGGATCGGGGACTTAATATTAAATGGCAATTCTTCAGGCCCGATAATTTTCATCATTATTGTCTCTCCTTTTTTGTTTTTCATTCCCTTTCACCTTATTCTCTTGCATCCTTTTCAGATTGAACTGAACACTTTTTCATAGCCGGGATTTGGGCTATTCTAAGGATGTCTTTGGAGATAAGACTCGGATATGAGAGCTCTTCAAATTATCTAATATTAGGCTCATGATTTTTGCATCCGACTTTGCCGCCGTCTTCCAAGTTCTCGTTGCACTTCTTGAATACTAACTCGCTCCCTGGCCAGGAGCACTGTGGCAAAGTAAAATAAATCGGCTGCTTCCCAGATGATTTCCTTCCTACCCTTGGCTGCAGCCAGTTCACGGGCCTCTTCTACAAGCTTCTTCCTGACAGTTTCATCAGTGAGACTGGCGGTATAAGAATTAGGCGTGGGATGGTCCAATCTTTCTCTGACAACCCCGTAAAGGTCTTCCAGTCTAAAATCCTGGCCACCAAAACAAGAATAATTTCCTTTATGGCAGGCCCCGCTTCCACTCTGACTTACTACCAGAAGCACCGCATCGCCATCACAGTCAACTCGAGCTTTAAGCAGGTTCTGATAATTTCCAGAAGATTCGCCCTTGGTCCAGAGAGTTTGCCTGGAGCGGGAGAAGAAAGTAGTTTTTCCTGACTCCAAAGTCTTTCTTAAAGATTCAGCCGAGACCCAGGCCAGCATCAGAACCCGGCCCACCTCATCAACCACCACGGCCGGCAGTAGGCCGAATATTCCTTGATTCCAGTTCAAGGAGGCGGTAAAGGCTTCCTCCAGTTCTAATTTTCCAGAATAGATAGCCAAACCAAGCTGAACATTTATTTCCATCTGGCTAAGGGCAGCGACTTCTTCAACGGTGGTGATTCCACCAGCAGCAGTTATGGGAAATTTAGTCGCGGACCTTAGTTTTTGGTAAAGGTTTAAATCAGTCCCCTGAAGTCCACCCTCTTTTTCCACGCAGGTGACCAGAAACTCAGAGGCAAATTCGGCAGCTTCATCCAGAAGGCTAAAAATATCTTCACCAGTCGTTTTCCGCCAACCTTTAATTAGCACCTTTCCGTCCAAGCAATCGAGCGCCAGAATTATTTTTGCTCGGCCCAAACTTTTGGTTAGGTTCCTAAGAAAATCCTTGTTTAGTCGGTTCTCTTTCCAGGCGGCAGTGCCAATTATTATTTTCTCGGCTCCCAGCTCTAAAATTCTTCGGGCTTTTTCTATATCTCTTATGCCGCCGCCCACCCGACAATCAGCAACTTGACAGATATCTCTGATTATTTCTTCATTAGAGCCTGTTTCGAAGGCGGCATCCAAATCTATCACGGCTAAAGGGCCGAATGGGTAGAATTTTTTTGCCAGCTCCAGTGGATTATCCAATTCCAGCACTTTTTCCTTGCCCTGCCTGAGCTGAACCGCTTTTCCCTTCATGAGGTCAATTGACGGAATGATCATCGAATGCTTACTCCTTTGCTTTTAAGATATTTTTTGATTTCGGGGATGGTCATTTCGCCATAGTGGAGAGTTGAAGCCAGGAGAACTGCATCAGCCTTGCCGGTGATTATTGCCTGATATATCTGTTCCAGATTTCCCGCCCCTCCAGAAGCAATAACCGGGATGCTTACTCTTTCGCTGACTATTTTGATAAGCTCAAGGTCATAACCTTGCTTTGTTCCGTCGCAGTCGATGGAATTAAGCAGGATTTCTCCTGCTCCCAGAGCTTCTCCTTGTTCGGCCCATTGGCGAGCATCGAGCCCAGAATTTTGGCTGCCTCCTCGAACGAAAGCTTGCCAGCCACCGTTTACTCGGGCCGCATCGATGGACAAGACAATACACTGCGACCCAAATATCTGAGCTGCTTGCTTTATTAAAGCCGGGTTTTCTATGGCGGCAGTACAAATAGAAACTTTGTCCGCACCGGCTAAAAGCAACTCACGAATATCGTCCAGAGTCTTGATCCCGCCACCGGCAGTAAGAGGAATAAAAATATGTTCGGAAATTTTTTTAACGACTTCGACCATGGTTTTCCGGCTTTTAACTGAAGCGCCAACGTCAAGAAAAGTTAGTTCATCAGCTCCTTCCTGGTAATATTTCAGAGCCAATTGGACGGGGTCGCCAGCTACCTCCAGGTTTTTAAACTTCACTCCTTTGACTACTAAGCCTTCATCAACATCCAGGCAAGGAATAATTCTGACGCTCAGCATCTTGTCCCCCAATTCTGAAGGAGTTTTAATCCAGCCACCCCGCTTTTTTCGGGATGAAATTGAACGCCGTAGATTCGACCGAGTTTAATGACCGCAACGAAAGGGCGGCCGTAATGGGTTATTCCCAGGACTTGGCCGCTTGTCTGCAAGATGGCGTAGCTGTGAACAAAATAAAAATATTCCGAAGCCGTCAATTCCGAAAAAAGCGGGTCAGGCTGAATGATTTCAACTGCATTCCAGCCCATATGGGGAACTTTGGCGGCCCTTAGCTTCTGGCAGGAACCAGGAAAAATCGCCAAGCCCCTTTCCTCCGGGCTCTCTTCACTTTTTTCGAACAGAAGCTGAAATCCAAGGCAAATCCCGAGAAGAGGCCGGTTTTCTTTCATCCAACTTAAAACTGCTGGGAGGAGATTTCTCTTCCTTAATTCTCTCAAAGCCGCGCCGAACGCCCCTACTCCAGGGATGACTAATCTCTCCACTTCCTGTATTTCTTCTGGCGAGGTGACCAATTTGGCCGGAAGCCTTAAGTAGGAAAAGGCTTTTAAGACAGAGCTTAAGTTCCCTGCGCCGTAATCAATTATTCCAATCATTTATCTAATACTCCTTTCAAACTGGGCGGAAGCTCGGCCAAGGCCCAGACTTCTCGAGGGTCGAGGGAACAGGCTAAGCGCAAGGCCCGGCCAAGAGCTTTAAAGGCCGCTTCGGCCCGATGGTGGTCACTTCTTCCTGCCGGTATCTTAACCACAATGTTAGCCAGAAGACCGGATGCCAGCGCCTGGAAAAAGTCTGGCAAAACGTCGGTGTCCAACTCACCGCAGTACCTCCGCCTGAACTTAGCTTCATATTGAAGGTAGGGACGGCCGCTCAGGTCAACGGCCACTATGGCTAATGCTTCATCCATGGGCATGACGAAATAGCCAGCCCGGTTAATACCCTTTGCCTCACCCAAAGCCTGATTAAACAGCTTTCCCAAGACTAAACCGCAATCCTCCACCAGATGATGCTGGTCAACGTGAGTATCGCCGGAAGCAGTCAGGCTCAGGTCGAATTTCCCATGGAAAGCAAAAGATTTTAAGAGATGAGTAAAGAATCCAATAGGAGTGCTAATCTGGCTTTGTCCTGAACCCTCGATTAAAAGAGAGCCCTTTATATTGGTCTCTGCAGTTATCCTGTGCACTTCAGCTTTTCTGAGCATCTAAGACCTCCTGTTCGCTTTCCCGAAGAGCCTTAAGTAAAAAGTTGTTTTCTTCTGGCTGGCCGACCGTTACCCGAAATCTGCACCTTAGTTCCGGAGAGCCGAATACTCGCACCAGGATTTTTTTCTCAAAAAGACGGGTGTAAATTTCTTCCGCCGTGAAAAGAGATGATTCCACCAGCAGAAAATTAGCTTGGGAAGGAAAGGGCCTGAAGCTTCGGCAGGTTTTTAAAAGATTGAAGAGTCTTTCTCTTTCGGCAACGATTTTTTGGATTTCCTTTAAGATAAAATCCTTTTCTTCTAACAGAATTTCCGCGGCAATCTGTTGAAAAATGCCCACCGAGAAAGGTAGTCGGGCTGCTTTTAGGACCTTTATGAGGCGGGGCTGACCGACGAGATAACCGAACCGACCGCCAGCCAGCCTGAAGGCTTTGGAAAAAGTTCGGAGAACAAGCAGGTTATCGTACCGGAATAAAAGCGGTATGGATGTTTCCCCCGAAAACTCAGCATAGGCTTCATCGACGACAACCAGACCCTTGGTTTCGGCGATTATTTTCTCAAGCTGCTCTGAACCCAAAGTAAAGCCAGTTGGGTTGTGAGGCGAGGCCAGGAAAACAACTCGCGCTTTTCTCGCGGCCTGGAGAAGACTCTCGGTGTCCAAGCTAAGGTCATCCCGAAGCGGAACCTCCTTGACTCTTATGTTCATTAGCTCGGCAACACTTTTGTAGATTGAAAAACCAGGTCGGACTGCGAGAATGGTGTCGCCGCTGCAACAGCAAGCGTAAACTACGGTCTGAATCAGTTCGTTAGAGCCGTTGCCCAAAAGAATTCCGTCTGGTTGACCTCCAGTGTAATCGGCCAACCTGGATAAAAGGGTAATGTTGTTGTCTGAAGGGTAGTAATGCCAGGGGGCTTTTTTCAGTCGACGGAGAATTTTTGCTTTCAGCCAGTCGGGCATCGCATAAGCTGATTCATTAAGATTCAGACGGATAAAATCGCTCGTTTCGGGGAAGGAATATTCTTCTTCGTTTTGTTGGCTGGTTTTTTTCCACATTAAATTACTACCTTTCGGAATTCATATTCCAAGATGTCAGTCGCCCCTAACTTTTTCAGCAGAGGAATAAGGCGGGAAGTTTCCTTTTTGAAGACAGCCACTTTGACGGCATACCCTTGTTCATTGAAGAGCACGGAAACGGTTGGAGCTCTCATACAAGGAAGTACTTTGACGATTTCTTCCAGCCTTTCGCTCGGAACGTTCATCTCCAGCATGACTCTTTGGCGGGCATTGATGACAGAGGTGATGACCATCAAAATTTCGTCTATTTTTTCTTTTTTCCAAGAGTTCTCTAAGGAACCGGGGTTGGCAATCAGCCTGGTAGAAGAGGGGAAGAGTTCATCGATTATTTTCAGGCCGTTTTCTTTCAAAGTTTGTCCGGTGGCGGTGTTGTCGATGATAAGGTCGGCATCCTCAGGTGGAAAGGCTTCAGTAGTACCATATGTTCGGAGAAATAAATAATCGAAGTTTTCTTCGTCCAGGTATTTCCGCGAGATTTTTTCGTATTCAGAGGCCACAATGATTTTTCGCGATTTAAGCTGCTCTTTGCTCAGAGAGGTGGGGGCAGCGGAGACGATTTTCACCCGGTCAAACCCAAGGTCGAGCAACTCTTCAACTTGAGCAGCGGTTTCTACAATCCAGTCATAGCCGCTGAACCCGAGGTCGTGAGCTCCAATCTCTATCAGCTTAGGAATATTCTGAGGCTTCATTAATTTAGCTTCTATCTCCGAGTCGGCACAGGTTGGAAAATAGGAACGTTCATTTATTTCCTGAACAAGATTTGTTTCTTGCAGAAGTTTGGCTACAGAAGTAAAAATTTTTCCTTTGGGAATGAGTATTTTCAATTTTTTATCTTTGGCCATCCCTAACCTCCTTTGCGGGCTACAAAGTAACAAGACAAAATCTAAAAGGCTTTGAAAATATCTCCCTTCTCTGAGAAAGGCGATTCTCTGGTCTAAGAAAAGGTGAAACCCTTAGCTTCTCAGAGGTAATAAGGGAAGGAGGTTAGGGTCAATGCAGACAGGTTTTAGTGAGGCAATATATAAGATAATATTTAATTACTAACTTCATCTCGAGCATCATATATCAAATCTGTTGTTACTTGTCAAGCTTCCCTCCGGCTTGATGCCGACCAGTTCCAGTGTTACCATTTGGAAGAGTATCGTCAGAAGGATCCGAGCAAGAGCAAGCTGTTCAAAGGGTATGGGTCATCTGGCGGAGCGGCGTGCGAATGACAGTCCACCAGCGCCGCTGCAGGTGGTGGCCGATAGGTTTGTCGGAGTCGTCGATTCTATCACTGGCCGCGGCCAGGACTTCATTATAGCGGCCATTTTTTCTGCACAGCAGGTGGCTCAGGCAATCCGGAGGGGCGATCTTCCGGCCCGAGGGCTATCGGAATACGACCGCCTGTTTCACGGCCCGTTTCTACGCGGGCTGGACATCCCCTACTGGCGGACGCTTAAGGCCGACGGCTCTATCTGAACGAGAAATTCCCCGGAGGCCTGGAGAGGCACAAAGCATTGTTGGCGGGGGAAAGATTCGCCGTCGGGCAAAAGGGGAAACGCTATTTCGTTCCGGCGTATCAATATTTTCTGTTTCGTGATTTCGAGGGCACTTGAGTGAAACGTCTCTTAGTTGTGCCGCCGGCTATCTAACCTGGCTATCCAGTTTAAGAGGGCGCTCGGATGACCACCTTTTGGGGTCGCGTGGCTTTTCTGTATGAAGCAACCTTCAAGAGCATAACTTGGAGCGAAAGGCAGCTCGCGATTACAGAAGGCTTCCCAGGGCGGGTTTGGAACGCGTGTTGCGGCATGGGTACACTGGCAGTGGCCTTGCGGTCAGGCGGCCGGGATGTGTGCTCACTTGACCTTTCCCTTTTTCCGAAAAAGAGGACAGTCTGGTTCTGGCTGGGAGAGGCAAGCACATCCAGGCGGAAAAAAACATTCCTGATTCAGCTTTATTCAGGTGGCTTCATCCCGCTGGAAGAGACAAAAAACGAAATTGTCTTTGGCCTGATCGGTTGGCGCGGCTTTGCCCTGCCTTGTTTGCAGGCGCCGTTTAGCATGCGTTGAGCCAAATATTATTTGACAGGAGCGCTGTTTGGTGAAACGATGAAGCGGTGGAGAGGTTGAATGTGTAATTTTTGTCATCAACACGGAGAAGGGAAAAAGTGGTACTTAGAGGCCCGGAACTACTCTGAAGACCTGCTGAGTGATTTTAGAAGGCGGCGGTTGATAGAAAAATTCTTCAGCGAGTCAGATCATTTAAAGAAGGGGGAAAGGGAACTGGCCAGCCTGGATAAGCTGCCGGCTTTGCTGAGGGATTTTATACGTAAAAAGATAACTAAAAAGCAGATGCCTTACCACTTCGGTCAGGTCATTCCCATTGAGGATGTGGGAAAAATCCTGGAGATGACTACCTCGGTCGTCCGCCTGGCCTGTATCTGCCGGAAAGCTATTCTGGGTTCAGAACAGCGCTTTTGCTACGGCTTGAGTCTGGCTCCCCAGGGCGGGGAGATGGTAAATATCCTGAAAGACATTGACGCCTCTTATCTAATAGGACCGCAGACCGGAGGCCTGGAATATCTCTCCAAAGAGGAGGCTCTGGAACACATGCGTCAATGCGAGCAGGATGGACTGTGCCACAGCATCTGGACTTTCCTGACACCTTTTATCGGCGGGCTGTGTAATTGCTCCCTTCCTGGCTGTATGGCCATGAAGAGCACCGTAGTTCACAAGACACCGGTCATGTTCAGGGGAGAATACGTGGCCGCGGTTGACCCGGAAAAATGTATCAGTTGTGGAGAGTGCCAGAAAATCTGTCCGTTTGGGGCCTATCTGCCTGCTAAAAATGGCAATAAGGCAGAGGTGGACCTTAAAAGATGCTACGGCTGCGGAATTTGCCGCAGCGTCTGCCCGGCCGGGGCAATCAGCCTGTTGGACCGGGCTTCTGTGCCCGCAGTAGCCCAGCTCTGGCTATGAGGTCTGCTGAGAATCGGTGGTTGATATTCATAAGATCGAAGAAAGAAATGCTACTTTGCTTTAATCTGGAAAGAAAATAAATCGCTTTTTTTGTATTTTTTAAATAGCTCTCCTACTTAATGCCTTTTATATTAAAAGTACAAGGAGTTCTTTGAAATATTGAAAAAGCCTCTTGCGTGGCGGAAGAGAAGGTTTATGCGCTGGCTTCGAGCTCGTCACTAACTTTTTTCCATATATTCTCTGAAGGCCTTTTTATCCATATAAATTGCTGATGTATAAGGATAGGTTTGAAGTCTAAATATTTAGAAAATGCCTAGGTTATTTACCTCAGGCTTGCCTTGGCGGCTAAGCTCAAAAATCCAGGCTGGCTACGATGGCAACGATTTTAGGCGCCAAAGGGTCGGTCGATGGCGACTGCCTCCATCCCGCCTAAGATCCTGGCTCCATCCTCAGTTATGACCATGCAATCTTCGATGCGGACGCCGAATTCGCCATAGATATAGATGCCTGGCTCATTAGAAAAAGTCATCCCTGGCTGAAGTTTCAGCTTATTCCCTTTGACTAAATAAGGATATTCGTGACCTTCCATCCCGATGCCATGGCCCAGGCGGTGGGTAAAGTACTTGTAGCCAGGACCAAAACCAGCCTCTTCAATTATCTTCCGCGCCGCGGCGTCGATTTCCTCGCAGGCCAACCCCGGCTTAGCCGCCTTAAGTGCGGCGGTCTGGGCCTTTTTAACCACCTCCCAGACTCTCTTTTGCTTATCAGTCGGTGTCCCAAAAACAATGGTTCGGGTTACATCAGAGCGATACCCTTCAACTGAACAACCACCGTCAACCAAAATCGTATCGCCTAATTTCAAGGTTCTTGGCACTAAAGAACCGTGGGGGAAAGCGGAGTTGGGACCAAACTGGGGTCCGCCGCTTCCGGCTACGCCGAGTTTCTGGTGAGCCGCCCGGAAAGCATTGGCTAATTCCCCTTGGGTCATTCCTTCTTTAGCCGCCTTAAAACCTTCTTGATAAGCCAGCTTAGTAAGGCGGTTAGCCGCATCCATAAAAGCTATTTCTTTAGCTGTCTTCACGCCGCGGCAACCCTCGGTTATCGGCGCCCCGTCAACTATTTCTATGGAACTTAAGGTTCGCCGCAGGCCGTGCACCTCAAAAGCCCTAAGGTCAGGGGCAGTAGCCAGTTTACCAGTGGCAGCGCCGATTTCCTTCATGATTCCTTTGATTAATTCATAGGGGCTTTCATGTTCCTCCCAGGTCCTGATTTCTTGCCCAGTCGGAATGACTTCTTCCGCTCGCTTGGCTTCGAAAGCCGGACAAACCCAGATTGGGTCCTTTTTTCGACTCAGCAGGACGCCAAAAACCCTTTCGCTCAACCACCAATTAACGCGGGTAAAATAGAGAAGGTTCGTTCCTCCGCCGATAAAAATCGCCTCAAAGCCATGCTCGGCCAATAAACGGACTGCTTTTTCCCGGCGAGCCGCAAAGTCCTCCGGTGTTAACGGCGAGAGATTTTTGAGCAGGTTCTCTGCCTCTTGGGAAGCTAAAAGAGGTAGGGAAACGGTTGAAAAAGGGCTGAGACCGATTGCGGCCAGCGAAAGACCACTCGTTTTAAGAAAATCACGACGCTTTATAAGCATAGTCTGCACCTCCTGAAGGCTCAGAAAATATCATATTTCAGTTTAAAGCAAAAGCCTTCTAAAAATTAGGGCCTCGCCCATTTTGTTAGGGTTGGTTTGAAAGATAAGTCCGCAATGGGGAAATGACCAGGGAAGGTTTGACTTTTCCGAATTAGCCTTCGAGCCAACCTCGGGCCGCCGAGGATGTCTGAGCCTAAAGGAACAAAAGGGAAGGTCAAAGGGGGCAACGTACACCTATGCTCTGTCTATGATCAGGAAGGTGATTTCCGCGGGCGCGCAGAACGCCAAGAGAGCATAAAAAACTGAACAGCTGGGAGGTCATTCCAGGCGTATCATGGCTCAACGCCCACAAAACGGAAGAGAATCATAAAATTTTATTATTTTAATTAGCTCTTCTTTTTATAGCCCGCCGGAACTTGAAAATCAGCCTCACCCAAAGAAGCTGTCTCCAAGCCAATGACCTCAAAGTAATAAGTCAAAGCTGGTTCTTCGGCCTCAGCCGGCTTGGGTTTTTTCTTGAAAACGTTTTTCGCCAGACCGCCCACTAAGCTTCTGGCCCCACCCGAGGGCTTTTCTTCCTCCGCTTCCCCACCTTCCTGGGAAGAAAAATATTTGCCGGTGACCAAAACAGGATATCCCTCGATTTTTTTTATCTGATTGGCCACAGCCTTGCTCTCCAGCTTGGGTCTTTCCTCTCCCGGATTTAGTTGCCCTAAAAGATTAAGCCAGGTTTCGCCCAGAATTTCCTTTTCTTTGGTTCGCCTTTCTAAGCCGAGAGCCTTCAGGTAATTGTCGGCAAACTGCGTCTCCTCTTCCTGAGAATCCTTTAAAACTCCGGTAAAAGGAGTTGTCCAGACCTCAGAAGAAAGAAGCTCTTTGCCCTTAGCGCCAGTTTCGACATTTTCCCACTCGACGAGCCAGGTAATTAAGTATTGACGACAGGGAAATTGATTGATCGTTCTCTCTTGGTTTGTCGGTTCTACTTTAAACTCGCTGCGGGTTATTTTTATTTTACTTTCTCTTGGCTCGGCTTCTTGCTCCTTTTCTTCTTTAGCACCCGTAACTTCTTGCTCTTTAAGAGCCTCAATAGGTGAAGTGGTATATTCTTTCTTTTTGTGGTCTAACTGGTAAATAATTCGTGAGGGCAAATCAATAATCTGGCCAAAATCACCTGACCTCAGGATTGTTTTGGCCGCCAGTCCGCCTACCAATCCCTGGCCTTTAAAGTCAGTCTTGGTATTATTGAGGCTTCTCTCCGCCACTACCTTCTCCTCACCTAAGACAGTAAATTTACCGAAGCCTTTAAAGCTTATCTCGGTTTTGGTCTTCTTAACTACCCCGGCTGAAAGCAGGGAACCCAAAAAGAAAAGAAGAACGGCAAATGAAAAAACTTTTTTCATTTTTTATCCTTTCAAAAAAGATATATTTATTTTATCACAACTTTATCTTGCCAACAAAAAAGAGTTGCCGGT
Source organism: uncultured Eubacteriales bacterium (assembly GCA_964627255.1). GTDB lineage: Bacteria > Acidobacteriota > Aminicenantia > Aminicenantales > CALLJL01 > CALLJL01. The sequence goes on along the minus strand of CAZVIN010000036.1, from coordinate 1,223 downwards.
CAGGCTATCTGGAACATTTTGTCGAATATTCTTTTAACAGTCAAAAGCTTTATATTTTAATTTTCGCGGACGAAGTATATAAGTAAGCTAAAGCAGGAAGCGGGAAAAATTGAGCCTTGTCCCCTTTTCAGGACATTTTATGTTTCCATTCAACCTCTCGACAATTAAGCGAAGCTCAGCCTGAAGATTCACCTTTACCCTTCTTGGAGCTGTCAGAATTCGTATCGCTGCCCATAGAAGTAGACCAGAAGCCCTTTGCCTCGCTTTGGCCTCTCCGTTCCTTCAGCTTAGGCTCAGACATCCCCCGTTGGCCAGAGCTCTCACCGAAGAACAATTCAAGGAAGTAAACCTTACATCGTCGCTTCCGCATTCCTCGACTTAAGGCTCAAACCACCCCATCCCAAATGGAGGAGAACTAATAAATTGACCAGTTGCTTTATCGGCTGTACAATTTAGCGAAAGAGGGAATAAAAATAATTGAAGGATAAAGCCGCCAATAAAAATGAAACCAATACTGAGAAACTAAGCTATATATACAAAAGAGCCATTTACTGGTTTAAAAGGGACTTAAGAATAGACGATAACCAGGCTTTCTATGAGGCTTGGATAAAAGCGAAAGAAATAATTCCTGTTTTCATATTTATCCCCGAACTGTTAGCTAAATACAAAAGCTATGACAGGAGATTAGGATTTATAATTGATGGTCTTAATGTTTTAAACAAAAAAGTTCAGGAGAGAGGGGGCAAACTTTATTGTTTCTACGACAAACCCGAAGATGTTATTTTCTACCTCATTAATAAATACCAGCCCCAGGCCGTTTTTACTAATAAGGCCTTTTCTTACAACGGCGAAACCATAGAAAGAAAGGTGATGGAACTATGCAGAAAAAAGGGAATTGAATACAACACTTACCATGACAACTTTCTCTGCCCAATTGAAAAGCTGCCCTATAAAAAGGTGTATTCTTATTTTTATAAAAAATGGAAAGAAAATTTAAACCTCCAAACATATCCCACACCCAAAAATATAAAGGCACCGTTGATAAAAGAGCCCCAAGTTGAGCAAATACTCCCAAGAATTAAATACCAAGCAAATCCCTACTGGCAGGCAGATTTTGTTTTTTCCAGGTTGAAGGAATTTAATTTTGAGCGGTATGAGCAAACCCGCAACAGGCTTGACATAGACGGAACTTCAAAGCTATCTCCTTACATTAGATTTGGATT
>CAZVIN010000035.1:0-3005 GCA_964627255.1 uncultured Eubacteriales bacterium | reverse complement strand
GAGGAACAGGCTGAAAAGAATCTCTGCCTTGGCCTTACTTTTTTGCGGCCTATTCTTAATCCCTGCGTCCTTTTCCCTTAGCCATCCAGGTCAAGAAGAGGCCAATCCTTTCTTCGGTCCTTACAAAACGCCCTTCGAGACACCACCCTTTGACCGGATCAAAAATGAGCACTTCCTTCCGGCTATTAAAAAGGGGATTGAGCTTCATCAAGCGGAGATAGACGCTATCGCTAATAACCCTAAGCCGCCGACTTTTGAGAATACCATTATCGCTTTTGACCGCAGCGGCCAGTTTTTGTCGCGCGTCTCGATTGTTTTTGGCTCGCTCCAAAGTGCCCTGACTACCCCCGAGCTCCAGAAAATTGCGGAGCAGGCTTCGCCGCTGACCACTCAGCATCGGTCCAATATCTATCTCAACGAAAAGCTCTTTGCCCGCATTAAAGCTGTCTATGACCAGAGAAATAGGCTGAAGCTTGGCGCGGAAGAGCGCTTTCTTTTAGAGAAAATTTATCAGGACTTTGTCCGTCAAGGAGCCTTGCTTCCGGCGGCTCAGAAAGAAAGATTGCGGCAGATAGACCGGGAGCTTTCCCTCCTCTCCTTAAAATTTGGTAATAACCTTCTCGCGGAGATCAATAATTTTAAGCTGGTCATCGAGAACAAGAAAGATTTGGAAGGTCTACCCCAAAACATTATTGATATGGCCGCGGAGACGGCCAAAAAATTGGGGCTGGAAGGCCGCTGGGTTTTTACGACTCAAGTGCCGAGTATAGTGCCTTTTCTCCAATACGCTAAGAATCGGGATTTGCGGCGCCGGCTTTTCCTGGCCTATACGCTGCGGGGGGATAACTATAATGAATATGATAATAAGGAAATCATAAAGAAAATAATTGCCTTGAGAACAGAAAGAGTGAAGCTCTTGGGTTATCCAACCTTTGCCCACTATGCCATCGAAGTTAATATGGCTCGAACGCCAGAAAAAGTGGAAGAGTTTTTGCTCCAGCTCTGGAGTTATGCTCTGAAACGAGCCCAAGAAGAGCTGGCCGAAATGCAGCAGATTGCCGATGAAGAAGGTGCTGGCATTAAAATCGAGCCCTGGGACTGGTGGTTCTATGCGGAAAAGCTGCGCCAGAAAAAATACGAATTAGAAGAAGGCGAAATCAGACCCTACTTCTCTATCGACAATGTCAAAAAAGGCATCTTTACTCTGGCCGAGTTACTCTACGGCCTCAAGTTTGAGAAAAGAAACGATATCTCTGTTTATCATCCGGAAGTTGAAGTTTATGAGGTTAAAGAAAGAGATGGTCGACATGTCGGCTTGCTTTATCTTGATTTCTTTCCCCGACCAACCAAGAGAAGCGGCGCCTGGTCGGGCTCGCTGCGGCGCCAGACCTACGAGGCTGGCCAACGGATAGCGCCGCTGGCCACCATTTGCTGCAATTTCACCCGGCCGACCGAGAAAACTCCCTCGCTTCTCTCCCTGGATGAGGTCAGCACTTGTTTCCATGAATTCGGTCATTCCCTGGCCACTCTGCTCTCTAACGGCAAATATAATAACCGCTTTGTCCCTCGAGACGGGGTCGAATTGCCCTCGCAAGTGATGGAAAACTGGGCTTTTGAGCCTGAGCTACTGAAGCTTTATGCTAAACATTATCAAACTGGCGAAGTGATTCCTGAGGCGCTGGTCAAAAAGATCAACAATAGTTCGCTTTTTAACCAAGGCTTTGCCTCCACAGAATATTTAGCTGCCTCGCTTCTCGACCTCTATTGGCATCAGACCATCTTTGACGCCGAGATTGATGTTAATCAATTTGAACGCGAAGTGATGCAGAAGATAGGCCTGATAGGTGCGATTGTGCCCCGCTATCGCAGCACCTATTTCCAGCACATTTTCTCTGGTGGTTATTCCGCTGGTTATTATGTCTATATCTGGGCAGAGGTTCTGGATAGTGATGCCTTTGAGGCGTTCAAGGAAAAAAGCTTGTTTGACCAGAAGACAGCCTCCTTATTCCGCAAGGAAATTTTGGAGAAATACGGGACGGTCGACTTTTTTAATCAATATCTTAAATTCCGTGGTCGCCAGCCTCGGCTTGAGCCTCTGCTCAAAAAACGGGGCTTCCTCAATTGACCCGGACATGATACATATGCTCTATTTTTGAGAGGGATGAGGACTTCCCTGAGGCGTCTTTTCTCCAACTGAAGGGGACGTTTGGTCTTTTAAGACGCCGGCTGCTAAAAATAATATTGGCTTCTGTCGTTCTTGCATTTCCCCTGTTTCCAGCGGAAATAAAGTTATTTTGTTATCTGGAAAGAGGTTCTCGCTTTTTTTTATCCTCGAAATAAAATAATTTTGGTGCCTGAAAATCCACGCAGAAATCTTTTATTCTCTTTTCAGCTAATTTTACATAATTCTCATTGATATCATACCCGACATAATGTCGCTTGGTCTTTATAGCCGCGATAGCTACCTGTCCACTCCCCATGAAGGGGTCTAAAATTATCTCACCCTCGAAAGTATATAATTGGATTAATCTATATGGCAGTTCAACAGGAAATGGGGCTGGATGGCCTACTTTTGAGGCCGGCTCAGCCGCAAAAGTCCATACACTCTTGGTAAATTCCAGAAATTCTTCCTTAGAGAGAGTGGTTTTTCTCCGATACGGATTGGGCCTGGAGAACATCCCTTTCGAAAAAACTAAGATGTACTCATGAATATCTCTCAACGTTGGGTTCTTAGCTGACATCCACGAGCCCCAGGCAGTTGAGGGGCTCCCGCTTGAGGCCTTGTTCCAGATGACCTCTCCCCGCATTAAGAAACCTAAATCCTGCATGTCTTCAATAATATAGGTATGCAAGGGAATATAAGGTTTCCTTCCGAGGTTGGCGATATTGATACATGCCCTTCCGCCAGGAACAAGGACTCTTTTAACTTCTGACCACACTCGTTTTAGGAAGTTTCTATATTCTTTTAGAGTCAAGTTCTGGTCATATTCTTTTCCCACATTATA
>CAZVIN010000034.1:0-37488 GCA_964627255.1 uncultured Eubacteriales bacterium | reverse complement strand
AGCCAAGCCAGAAGTCCAGCCCCGCAGCGCTTCCATGATTTCCAGCCCTTTCTCCACCGGAGTCCGGAAATGCTCTGTCCCTTTGACATAATCAGCTTGATAAATGTAATAGGGTCGGACGCGCACCATAAGTAGCTTCTGCATCAGATGGCGCATCGTATAGGGGTCATCATTGACCCCGCGAAGGAGGACTGTCTGGTTACCCAGAGGAATCCCGGCATCAGCTAAGAGATTGAGGGCCCGAGTAGCTTCAGGCGTGATTTCATCGGGATGATTGAAATGAACGTTGATATAAAGAGGATGATAGCGCCGCAGCGTGTTGACCAAGCGCTTGGTTATTCGTTGCGGCAGGAAACAGGGCATCCGGGTGCCGATGCGCAGAATTTCCACATGGGGAATCTGACGCAAGGAATGAAGAATAAATTCCAGTTTGCGGTCGCCCAGCATCAAGGGGTCGCCGCCGGAAATGATCACATCCCTCACTTCAGGATGATTGCGGATATAGTCAAGGCCATCTTCAATCGCCCGCGGGCTAATTTTGCTGGGGTCACCGACCTTTCTTTTTCGGGTGCAAAAACGGCAGTAAGAAGCACAACAATGAGACACGAGAAAAAGGACGCGGTCAGGATAGCGGTGAACGATGCTCGGGACAGGCGAGTCCTCATCCTCAGCCAACGGGTCAAGGACACCACCGTTATATAACTCGGCAGGGTCAGGAACTACCTGACGATAGATGGAGTCGCCCTTGGCTCGAATCAGGCTGGCGTAATAAGGAGTGACCTGCACCCGAAAAAATTGAGTCACCCGTCTCACCGCTTCCAAACTCAGCCCAAAGCGCAAAGCTACTTGTTCGGGTCGCCGCAGGCTTCCCCGCAGTTGTTGCTGCCAATCATCACTCATTTTCGCCCTCTCTCCTTGTTGAGCTTTTTAGCATAAATAACCCGGTCATCACCGGGTCGATAAAAATCACGCACCCGGGCTACCTCGTGGTAGCCCATTTTTTCGTAAAAAAGCCGGGTGCCAAGGTATTTGGGTTGGGACGAAGTTTCGATCAAAATTAGCCGGCCTTTTTCCTCCTGGACTTTTTCCTCCAGCCATTTAACCAGAAGCTGCCCATAGCCCTTCCTCTGTTCCGACAGAGAAACCACTATCCAATAGAGGTCATAAGTGCCTTCAGTAAGCGGCGTCGGCCCATAGGACATAAACCCGGCTATCTTTCCTTGGCCGTTTTCGACCACCATGAGACGATAATCCGGCTGCTGCGGCTGGTGGAGAAAAATATCTACCTGCTCTAAGGCACAAGCGATTTCGGGGGGGGTAAAAAGGTCAGCGGCCTCGAGAATTCGCTTAACTTCTTCCCGGTCCGAGGCACGAAGCGGCCTTACCATCTTCTCCCTCGGCGCCGGGAACGAGCCGCCTTCTCCATCATGGTTAACCAGAATTCCTCGGATTCTTCATCCAGCGCAGGAAACGGCCAGGCCGTTTCGGTCGGGTGGGCTAATTTCTGCCGCCTTTCGAAGGCGTTATTAATCATAATTTCCCAAAACTCGTGGTAAGCGATCCCCGCCGCTTTTAATGCCCGAGCATAGCCCGCGTTTAGGCTGATATCGGGGTTGGGGTTAACCTCCAAGACAAAAAGTTGGCCGTCTTCCGCTAAGCGCAAATCCACCCGGCCATAATCTCGGCAACCAGTAACCTGAAAAGCCGCCAGGGCTAAACGCTCAATTTTTTGGCGGAGCTCATCATCGATGGCCGCCGGACAGATGGGTGGAGTTAAGCGATAAAGCTCGTGGTCCTCATACCATTTAGCTTCATAACTGCAGATCCGCGGCACGCCTTCGGGCATCGAAGAAAAATCGATCTCAGAAACAGGCAAGGCTTCGACACTCACGCCTTCCCTTTCTAATATGGCTACGTTGAATTCTCTGCCTTCGATATATTCTTCGACCAAAGCCGGTTGTTTATACGCTTGAAGAATCTGGTTAATCTTAATCTCCAAGGTTTCCAGGTCATAGACGACAGAATCGGTCTTTATCCCTAAGCTGGCGTCCTCGGCGTTCGGCTTCACAATCAGCGGGAAACTAAGGTCGCGACTTTGAGCCGCTGAGGTCATCAACCGGCCGCGGGCGGTGGACAAACCAAAGGCGCGGAGAACGGCCTTAGTTTTAAATTTATCCTGACAGAGAGCTAAGGCGCGCGAGTTGTTGCCAGTAAAAGGAATGCCCAGCATTTCATAGACTGCCGCCACGTTGGCTTCAAACTTTGATTGACCCAGGAATCCTTCGCACAGGTTTATTAAGACATCGATTCTCTCTTCTTTTATCCGTCGGAAGAAATTAAGCAGGCTCTCGTGCAAGGGAATCAAAACCGGCGTGTAACCAACGGCACTGAGAGCCTCATAAACTTCCAAGGCCATTTCTTCTACTGATTCTTCTGAAGGGTGGTTATCCTCGAGACAAAACCGCGGGTTAAAAACGTCGTAGGCGATTCCTAAGCGAAGGGTTTCCTTCATGGTTTTAGACCGTAACGCTCGCAGGCGACCTCCACCATCCTTTGAATTAAGCCCGCATAAGTATAACCGGCGGTCCGCGCCGCCTTGGGCAAACAGGAGTTATCTTCGGGCTTGGGCAAAATTCCGGGTAAGGGATTTACTTCCAGAATATTGGGTTCGCCAGTCTCATCCAGTCGTAAATCTAACCGCGACCAATCGCGCAGCCGCAGGGCTTTCCAGGTGCGAGTGACTACCGCTTCAATCTTGTCTTTGAGCGCCCTGGAAAGCCGGGCCGGACAGCTAAAAAGGGGCAACGGGTTAGTGGGTTGGTCCCAGACCCATTTAGCTTCGTAGGAATAAATGGGGTTGGCCCCTGGTGGCAAATAGCTATGGTCGATCTCGACTATAGGCAAAATTTCCAGTCGGGGCAGATTACCCAGGACACCGACGGTGAATTCACGGCCCTTGAGAAATCGTTCGACTAAGGCTGGCTGTTGATACAACCGGACGACTTCTCTAACTCGAGCCTCGAGCTCATCATAAGTCCTAACGACGGAATTATCGCGAATTCCTTTACTTGAGCCTTCATACAAAGGCTTAACTATCGAGGGCAACTCAACGCTATTCCAATTTTCCTTAATACCGTTTAATATCCAAAACTTTGGATTTGGGATTCGATAATAGGAAAGAACTTCCTTGGCTCTTGATTTATCCAAGCAAAGGCTCAAAGTTAAGGGGTCAGAACCAGTGTATGGCAAGCCGAGCATCTCGCAAATCGTAGGAATGTAGGCTTCGCGATTCGGGCCAGCAATTCCTTCGGCTATGTTGAAAACAAGGTCGGGCTTTGATGAGCGTAGCTGGTTGTAGGCTTCGTCATCTGATTCAATGGGGATGACTTCCCATCTTTCCGCCAAGGCTTCTTTAATTGCGGCAATGGTCTCTTCAGAATCGCACTCAGCGAACCAATCAGGTGGAGGCTCCTGCTCCTCGGCTTTCTGGTCATCACCATGGTATTTACGCCACCAGGCCGCCATCCCGGCTTTGGAGCTGAAAACAAAGGCGATTCTCATGACCCCGTTGCTTCGCTTCTCAATTACATAATTTTTTCAAACTATTTTCAATTACGTAAGCAATAAATAAGTTCAGTACTTTGTAATTGCTCATCTCTCTAAGGATTAATATAGGACAATTCTTTCAAATGTCAATAGTTTTTTTTCAAAAAATACATTTTTTAGGGGGTTGATGATGAAAATAATACAATTAGTGGCGTTCTATGATATCCTTGATTCGCATTAGCTGCGTTTTGTAAGAGCGCTCAATCTCATCCAAGCGCGAAGCTATGTAACGAATAGTCTCTTTGATGCTCGGAATTAGAATATGCTCTAAGGCGTTGACCCGACGCCGCGTTGTCTCGATCTCGTCAGCTAAAAGCTCCGCCCGCCTCCAGAGCTCGGCCATCTTGAGGAGCCGCGGCCAAGCCAGGTTTAAAGCCTTCTTTCCCACCTCCAGCTCAGCTTCGCTCCGCCAGAGGTCAACATGAGGCTGGTCAACAGCTTTCATTTCTAAAACAGGAACGATTAAATTCAGAATTCTTTCCTGGCGACAGGCAATGCCTATTTCTCTTTCGCCCGCTAACTTGGTTATTTCTTGAGGAAAATGTTGCGTCCGGAGCAAAGCTGAGACGCGCCAGACTTTTTCCATGTCTCGGTCCAACTCTTCCTTGATGACGCTCAATTCTTTCATCGTGGCCAAAAAAGAGCGCATCAGCTCATCGAGCTTATCCTTAAGCAGTTTGTGGCCTCTTTCAGCCAAGACAAGCCGCCGCCGCAAACGCAGCAGCTCCATCCGGTTGGGGTTAGCTCTTAGACGCATTTTCGCTAAGCTGTTTGATAATATTTATCCAGAAATTCTGGACGGATGCGTTTAAGCTCTCGTCGAGGAAGCAGGCGGAGCAGTTTCCAGCCAAGGTCCAAAGTCTCCTGGATACTCCTGTTTTCAAATTCGCCCTGCCGGACAAATTGATTTTCAAACAGGTCGGCTAACCGAAGATAGAGACGGTCCAAATCACTTAACGCTGCTTCGCCGAGGATCAGGGCCAACTCCCGCGCTTCTTTGCCTCGAGCATAACAGGCAAACAACTGGTTAAGGACATCAGCATGGTCCTCGCGAGTTTTTCCGCGGCCAATTCCCTTGTCCTTAAGCCGCGAAAGGCTGGGCAGAACATCGATGGGCGGATAGACGCCGCGGCGATGGAGCTCACGACTCAAAATAACCTGTCCCTCCGTAATATAGCCAGTTAAGTCAGCAATCGGGTGCGTTTTATCATCCTCAGGCATGGTTAAGATGGGGATGAGCGTAATCGAACCTTTTTTCCCCTTGATTCGGCCCGCTCGTTCGTACATTGTCGCTAAGTCAGTGTAAAGATAGCCTGGATAGCCGCGGCGGCCCGGGATTTCTTTGCGGGCTGCGGAGATTTCCCGCAAGGCCTCCGCATAAAAAGTCATATCCATTAGAATGACCAGGACGTGCATGTCTAAATCAAAGGCTAAATACTCAGCGCAGGTTAAGGCCAAGCGGGGAGTGGCAATCCTTTCTATCGGCGGCTCATTGGCTAAGTTGAGAAAGAGAACAGCTCGTTCCAGGGCGCCCGTGCGCCGGAAATCTTCGATAAAAAAATTGGCCTCTTCAAAGGTGACACCCATCGCGCCAAAAACCACCGCAAACTTCTCTTCCCTGGCCAGAACTTTGGCCTGCCGGGCGATTTGCGCGGCAATTCGAGCATGGGGAAGGCCGCTTCCCGAAAAAAGAGGTAGTTTCTGGCCTCTGACTAAAGGGTTCATCCCGTCGATGGCCGCAATGCCGGTTTGAATAAACTCCGAGGGATAATCGCGGGCGCAGGGATTAATCGGTGAACCGTTAATATCTAACCATTTGGCCGCAATAACTGGTGGGCCGCCATCCTTCGGCCGGCCAGAGCCGTCAAAGACCCGGCCAATAATGTCTTCGGAGACGCCCAGCCTTTCCGACCGACCGAGGAAACGAACCCTGGTTTTAGTGACATCAAGGCCCGCCGTCCCTTCAAAAACCTGGACGATGGCTTTTTCCGTCGAAATATCCAAAACTTTGCCGCGACGAAGCTGTCCATCACCGGTCTCAATTTCCACTAACTCGGCATATTTGACTTCTTCTATCTTTTCCACAATAAGGAGAGGGCCAACGATGTTGGAAACAGTTAAATAATCCCTATACATGGAGCACCTCTTTTTTGGCCGACTGAAAAAGCTCTTTAAAGGACGAATCGAGCGCCAAATAAAGGTCAAGAAGAGTGGCCTCCTCTGGCTCATACTTCATCGTCGCCAGATTTTCTCTCACCGCAAGAGAAAGAATATTTTCCAGTTCAATTCCGGCTTCCAGGGCTTGGAGCCCAAGATGATGAAAGTGAAGAATGTTGCGCAGCATGAGATATTGTTTGCGCATCGCGCTGTAGGTATCCTCGGCGTGGAAAGCGTTTTGATGAAGGAAATCTTCTCTGACCGAACGCGCTGTTTCCAGGATGAGCCTTTCCCGCGAGGAAAGCGATTCCACGCCCACCAACCTGGCAATTTCCAAGAGTTCCGCCTCCTCCTCGAGTAGCTCGAGGGATTCTTGACGAAGTTCAGGAAAATCTTCGGCTACTTTGGTCTGATAAAAGGGTCTTAAATTTTCAGCATAGAGCGAATAACTCAGTAACCAGTTAATAGCTGGAAAATGGCGCATGTTGGCCAGCCGGTCATCCAGAGCCCAAAAGACTTTAACTACTTTGAGGGTGGATTGAACGACCGGGTCAGAAAGGTCGCCCCCAGGGGGAGAAACAGCGCCGATGACGCTGAGCGCGCCCGAACGCTGGTCCGAACCTAGGCAGACGACGCGACCGGCCCGTTCATAGAACTCAGCCAAGCGGCTGGCCAAATAGGCGGGGTAACCCTCCTCGCCAGGCATCTCTTCCATCCGGCCCGAGATTTCTCGCAACGCCTCAGCCCAACGGCTGGTCGAATCAGCCATCAAAGCCACTGAATAACCCATATCTCGGAAATACTCGGCAATGGTCATCCCGGTATAAATGGAAGCTTCCCGGGCCGCTACCGGCATATTGGAGGTATTAGCAATAATCACCGTCCTTTCCATTAATGGCCGGCCGGTTAACGGGTCCTTAAGCTCAGGAAAGCTCAACAGGAGGTCGGCCACTTCATTCCCTCTTTCACCGCAAGCCACAAAGACGATCACTTGAGCATCCGACCATTTCGCCAGTTGGTGCTGGACAACCGTCTTGCCGCTGCCAAAAGGCCCTGGGACGCAGGCTGTCCCGCCTTTGGCTAAGGGAAAAAGAGTGTCCAGGACGCGCTGGCCCGTGGTTAAAAGTTCCTCTGGCATCTGGCGGTAAGCCACTGGCCTTTGCCTTCTTATGGGCCAAGTTTGCGCCATGGTAAGCTCGATTGAACCCTTTTCCGTTTCCAATACGGCAATAGTTTCAGTCACCTTAAACCGGCCGGGCTTGACCTCGGCTATCCTCCCTTTAATTCCGACCGGAACCATGATTTTATGAGGGATTAAAGGTGTCTCCCTCACTATGCCCAGAATATCACCGGCCTTTACTTCCTGTCCCTTGGCTAACTGCGGTTCAAAATCCCAGAGCCGGTCTCGGTCCAGGGCTGGAACTTCCACCCCGCGGGTAACAAAATTACCCTCCTTAAACAGAATAAGGTCAAGAGGTCTTTGGATTCCGTCGTAAATCGAGCCCAGAAGCCCTGGTCCGAGCTCGACGCTTAAGGGTTGCCCCGTAAGCCAAACCGGCTCTCCAGGCCCAATGCCTGTCGTATCTTCATAGACCTGGATATAAGCCAGGTCCTCCTTTAGCTCGATGATTTCACCAATCAAGCCTAAGGAGCCTATCCGGGCCATATCATACATCTTGGCTCCGGCGCAATTGGCCGCCACCACCAGCGGGCCTGCCACCCGGATTACTTTCCCTTCCTTCATCTTCGCGCTCCTGCTATTTATTTCGCTTTAACAGGGAATCAGAGCCAGTGGCTCTGATAGTCATTTTTCTGAGGCCTTCCAGGATTAAATCTTCCGGCTGCCGATAATCACGAAAAGGCAAAAAGACTGGCCAGAGGCGAGCTCGTTTTTCTTTCCCTTCCCTAAGCAAAGGGAAAAAATTCTGCTGGATAAGACAAAGACCGTAATTTTCGGCGCTAACCTCTTCGATGGCCTGACGAGCTTCCGCCTCATTGCGGGCGGCAAAAACTGTGGCCCCCGCTAATTGAAAAACAGCCAGAATATCGGGGTCGCCGATTATGGCCATTCTCCTCAGATTTTCTTCAGACATAGGTCTCGCTAAGTCTTTCTTTGATTAACTCAACCGGCAGCTTAAGCATCCGGCCAATGGCGATTAGGCGCACCAGTTTTATTTCCTGTCGCCGCGCCATTGCGAAGGCCAGAACTGGCTCAGGGCCAAAAACTATTTGTTTGGCTTGCCGCCAAAACTTTATTAAAAAATTCTCTGTTTCCCTTTCTAAAATAACAAAGGTGTTTCTTTCTTCGATGGCCATTAAAGCCTTCTCCCAAAGAAGACCATAATCTGTCTTCGCCAAAAGAGGATGGAGTTCAGACCAAGTTAGGCCAAAGCCAGGCCGAAAAGTTTGGGGCTCAAGAAAACCGCCCGCAAAAAAATATTTTTCGGCCTCTTGGTCACCACGACCGGCATAAAGGAAGCGCAAGAAAATCTTAATATTCGCTAAATCAAGACAATGCCGGGCATAGCTGAGGAAAAAAGGATTGCCGATTTTTTGGGCCCAGGTCAAAAGTTTTTCCGGTCGCTCTGCCTCTCTCAAAAGAAAAACAATTTCGCTCTCAAGTAATTCAGACATCAACCTTTCTATTTTGCCCAGCTCGTTATGGCTAATGTGGTCAATATCTTCTGGTTTTCTTGCCTCAACAATTTCCTCCGGCCAGAGGCCCGCCTCGTGAATGACCTTGAGGCTATCATTGATGTCGTCCGCCTCGGCCGCTTCGATAAAAAGACGCTGAGGAATAAGGTATTTTTCAAGCGCCCGCACTCGACCAACAGCAAAAGCATAATCCAGACGCGAGCGCTGGCTCATAACCCTAAAATCTCCAGCACCAGCTTTTCATAGCGAAGCCTCAAGTCTTCTTTTAATTCCTCAGGCGTCAATTCTTCCTGCGACCGTCCCTCTCGGGTGATGATTGTTCGCTGCATCGACCGACCGCTCGGGCCGACCGCTTCCACTGCCTTATCCAGGACCCGCTCGACCCATTTCCGTCTGGCCTGAAGCAAGGTCAAACGCTTTTCCAGCCGGGCTTGGGAGAGGATTCTTAAGGCCTCGAGCTGGCCTTCCTGCTCTGCCTGTTGCTGAAGGGCGGCGGCCTTTTTCTCGGCCTGCTGGCAATTAGCAGCAACGATTTGTTCTGCCTTGTCTTGGGCCTCCCGGCGCAGCCGCGCCGCTTCGGCCTCGGCTTCGCTAATTATTTTTTCAATTATTGTTTCCAGGCTCATGGTGACTCGAAACAGGCGGGCTCGGGTTAAATCTTAATTCCGTTCAGGAGCAGAATCGTTATCAGCAGGCCAAGCACCGCATAGGTCTCGACCAGCGCTCCCAGGATAAGTGGTTTAGTCATGTCCTTTGGCTGCTTGGCCACCATGTAAATTCCTGAGGCGCAAACTTTGCCTTGATGAATGCCGCTGACTAAGCCGGCCAGAGCCACAGGAAGACAAGCGACCAGAAGTTGCCATCCTTGATGAACATTAACCTGAGCTATCGTTCCCCCCGTTACGCCGAGTTTAAGGATGACTAAAAAGGCACTGAGAAAACCGTAAATTCCTTGCGTGCCGGGCAAAGCTACCAGAAGCAAAAGGCTGCCGAATTTCTCAGGGTCTTCGCTCATCACGCCCGAAGCGGCCTGGCCGGCTAAACCTACACCGATCGCGGAACCAATTCCCGCCAAGATGGCGGCCGAGGCCGCGCCCAGAAAAGCTAAGGCTAAACCCATTTCCATTCTATACCTCCCATTTTATCGCCCATTTCGCCCCATCTTACTGAAAATCAACGTATTTTCCCTGCAAGGCAAAGGGTCGAAGCGGCTTGCCTCCGGATTCGTAAAACTTGGTAAAGAATTCAACGAACTGAAGACGCATGGAATGGACAAAGCCGCCTAAAAAGCTTATAGCTAAATTAAATAGATGACCACCTAGGAAAATAATCGGCGTAATCACCCAGCCCACGATGGGTATATTTAAAGCCGTTTGACAGAGCGTATTGACCACCATGGCGATGACACTTGTCGAAAGACCCAAGGCTAAAAGCCGGGAGTAAGAAAGGACGTCGCCCAGGTATTTAGAAATATCATAAAGACCATAAAGCCCGCCTAAGAAACGAACAACGGGGTTACGTTTCGGGTTGGCAAAAAGAATAATCAAACCCGCTCCCAGAAGAGAGGCGACTCCAAATATTTGGATTTTTTTTAAGCCGTAGAGGACAATCGAAGGAAGAAGGACAAGCCATCCGGTTTGGGTTAAGGCGACCGGAATTGTTTCTCTTTTCTGGAAGCAGCTTATGGCTTTTATTAAAGTACCAAACCAAACCTGGATAAAACCTAAGGCTAAGGCTAAGAGCAGAAAACTAACTGGCTGCGTGAGAGGGTCGATAATTAAAAGCTGGCGCACCGGGAACCCGAACCAGCCACCGACAAGGGTACCTAAGATTATTGTCGAAACCCCGAGAAAAAGCATCAACTGGCTGAAAAGAAGCGTCGACCCCTTTGGCTTTACTTTTAGCCAAAAAAATAAACTCAGCAGGGCAACCAGTAATCCATAACCGGCCTCGCTTACACAAAGACCGACGAAAAGGAAAAAGAACGGAGCCAAGGGAAGGGTGGGGTCAATGCCTCCAGGTCGGGGAAAACCGTAAAGCTGGGTAATTATTTGGAAGGGCTGAAGAACCGCTGGATTTTTTAGGACAACCGGCGGCTCTTCGCCTTTCACCGGAGGCCGATGCCTAATTGCAAGCGAGGAGGAAAGAGAGTCTAATCGTTTTTTTAATGGCCTCAAATCGGAAGACTTAATCCATCCTTGAAGGAAAACCGTCTTCTCTGTCTGGGCTAACCGATTATAAGCATTAATTCTTTCCTGTTCATTGGCCAAAACATCATAAGCCGAGGTCAGCTGCGGTAAGAGCTCGGTCAAACGTCGGCTTTCGGCCTCGAGACTCAAGAGTAATTGTTTTTTGCTTATCATTTCTTGATCAAGGTGAGCAATCAGGTCTTGGACCTTATCCGATGGCTGCGTCTTTTTTAAAAGCGATTCTGGGAGGTAGAAAAAGGAGGCGCCTAATGCTTTCAATTTCTCTTCTATCTCATTTAAGGCAGGTTTCCAGGCCAATAAAAAGAGATAGGCATTTTTTTTATCCAAAGAAACTGGGCTGGACCAAAACGGCAACTCGGAGTGAAGTGAGGCAAGCTCGTTCAGCCGGGAGCGGTTCAGACGGATTAAAAAAACCTCGACGGTCGCTGTCGGCTTGAGCTCGTTTAGAGGAACTGCCAGCGGTTGCCAGGGAAGCAAAAGGGCCTTTTCCTTCTCCAAGGCTTTCAATTCAGCCCCGATTTCCCGATGTTTCAGCTCGACTTCCTCCACGGCGGTAAGAAGCAAGTTCCAATCTTGTTTTAAAATAGCCTGTCGGTCTTCCCGATTTAAGGTAGGCTTAGGTTTAAATAATTTTTCAGTCAGGCCCGATCGTTTCCAGAGAGAAAGATATTTAATCACCTGGCGAAACCGAAAAAGTAACGGTTCAAGCGAAACCTCAGGGCCGGAAACAGGCTTCAGGCCTAACTCTGGCTCTACTGTCTCTAACTCGACGACACCGGCTTCCTGAAGCTGGGATAAAAGTTCATCCCGGAGGGAGCTTAAAGCAATGACTTCGACTCTTTCGACCGCCGCTAAAGCCACTTTTTAGTCCTTTTTCAGCTCAAGTTCCTCGGCAATTTGACGTTTTAAGGCCTCGCAAGCCGCCGAGAATTGAGCCTCAGCTTGGGCCTCTATTCTTGCCAACTCTTTCTGGGTTTCATGTCTTATTAATTCGGCTTCCTCCTTGGCCTTGTCCACTATCGACTGTTTTTTCTTTTCGCTTTCTTCCCTCGCTCGACCGAGGATCTCTTCGGCCCTGGCCTTGGCCTCGACTCTGGCTTGCTCCAGAATCAAAGGAACCTCCCTTTCCCGGGTGAACTCAACCAGAGATTTGGCCCTGGCTTCCGCCTCCTTTACTTTCTGCAGAGCCTCGAGCGCGGTCAATTCTTTCTCTTCCATGCTGCCTGCTTTTTATGCTTTACAATTTAAACTAAAAATTACTCTCTTTAAATAATTATCCGGCATCAATCCGCTGAAAGGCTTTTAATTATAGCTAAAGCCAGACCGTTTTTAAAGCGCTAAAACGACTTAGTCTCAACCTCAAAGCATCGCCTTAGGGTCAAGATGATAGGCCCGAAAAGGCAAGCTCTTCAGTTTTGGCGTGTCCAAGGGCTGGGTCGGCGAGATAGGAGGGAGATTATAAATTATTAGGCCACCGTGCCTATCGATGATCTCTTTTAACTCAGTCGCCGCGCTTTCAGCATGAAGGATAAGGCGAACCTGACGCCGTGAAAACGAGCGGAGCATCTCTTCCCAATTCTCCTTCTGGCTGGCTTGATAAAATCTATCGGTTAAATGGACCCAGGCTCCTTCCCTGGCTAAGTCGTTTAACCACGGCTCGACAAAGCCGTGATGATAATAAACGAACCAGCCTCGGCCCAACCGGCAATCGGCGGCTAATTGGACGATGGCCTCAGGCTCCCAGAATTGATGGCGATTAGAAAGATGAAAATCAACTCCACCTCGCGCCATTTGACGCCAGCCTAAATAGGCTTCCCTTTTCTCCTCCTCGCTCTTAAACTTCCCTCCGTAAGCATAAATTACGAGGCCATGCTTACGCCGAGCTATGATTTGCAGCAGAAGCATTTCTGCCCAGGTTCGGTTAGCTTCAGGATAACTCAGGATGACTGTCCCGGAACTAACCAACCATTCCAGCTCCGAGAGAGTCAGCCCTCCTAAGTCAATAAAAACCAGAGTTTTCCCTTTGCCTTTACACTCCTTGGCTAAGTCAATAACCTCTGCCCAAGTAATCTGGTCATCACGAACGACCAGCGGTTTTTTGCCGCTAAAACCCGTTGACCTGGGGAAAAACGCTGGTGATTCTGAGTTCATCTCATCGCCTCAAAACTAAATAATATGTCAGAATTTACCTTTTCTGTAAAGCCCGCGGATAGAGTCAAAAGGTCAAGGAACCTTGGGATTAAGGTTTCTCAGTGATAAACCACGGCCCTAATGATTTTTTGCCCAGAGCATAAATTAATCAAAGAGGAAAAAATTAAACCCCTCTCAAGGAGAACGAAATTAATGTTTAGGACTAATCGCAGAGATTATAAGGTACCATTAATTATCTGACTCCGCATGAAAAAGTACTCGATAATAGCCAATTCTTAGCCGGTGTCAATACTGACCCTTAGTGTGCGTCGGCTTGCCAACTGTCTCGGCTTTCTTTATGATGATAAAAGATTTTAGATGAAGGCGGTAGTTCTGTTCTCAGGGGGATTAGATTCCACAACGCTCCTCTATTGGGCATTAAGTCAGGGGAAGGAGGTCCAGGCTCTCAGTTTTGACTACGGTCAACGGCACCGCTTAGAAATTGACCTCTCAGCTCGAACCATCGAGCAACTTCGTATACCAAGGGAAATTCTTAAGGTCGACCTGAGGCCGATTGCTGGTTCCGCCCTGACTGATTACTCTCTCGATATTCCTCGCTGGAAGGCCGAGCAAGCCCAGAAGCCTAGAGCCGGGCCGCCGTCAACATATGTTCCCTTTCGTAACGGGATATTTCTCTCATTGGCCGCAGCCTGGGCTGAAGTAAGGTCGATTTCCGAAATTCTTTGCGGTTTCCATGTCCTCGACTCTCCCGATTATCCGGACACGACAAAAAATTTCGTCCAAGCGATGGAAGAGGCAATTAATCAGGGAACCAAAGCTGCTTTCGGCGCTCCGCCCTTTAAAATCATCTGCCCTTTTCTTGCCTTGACCAAGGTTGAAATCCTTCGCCTCGGACTTGAGCTCGGCGCTGATTACGCCTACTCTCTATCCTGTTATCGCGGAGGTGAAATCCCCTGCTTTGAATGTCCTGCTTGTGTTTTTCGCCAAAGAGCCTGGGAGGCGGTGGGGAAGGAAGACCATCTTCTTTGCCGCCTCAGAAAGGAAGGGAAGCTATGAGCTGGTTACTTCGTGTCCGCGACACCTTTCAAGCCGCCCATTTTCTCAAAGATTACAAGGGGAAATGCGAAAGAATCCACGGCCATACGTTTAAAGTAGAAGTAGTTCTTGAGGTCAAGGAATTAGAGGCCACGGGTATCGGCATTGATTTTGCTGAAATCAAAAGGCAGTTGGCCGAGGTCCTGCCTGACCACACGCATTTGAACGAGGTTTATTCGTTTAATCCTTCGGCGGAAAACTTGGCTCGTCATTTTTTCCAAGAACTTAAAACCAAGCTCCCGGTCCACGAGGTGACAGTTTGGGAATCAGAAGATGCCAGCGCCACCTACACTGAAAGTCGTTGAAATTTTTTCTTCTCTCCAGGGAGAAGGTTTGCGGCAAGGCGAGCCGACTATTTTTGTCCGTTTAAGTGGTTGTAACCTGCGCTGTTCTTTTTGCGACACGAAAAGGGCCTGGCAGGCTGGCCAAGAGATGAGGATTGAGGAGATTATGGCGATAATTTTAAACCAACAGCGTCGTCTTCCCTGCTCCTGGGTTTGCTTGACCGGAGGAGAACCCCTCCTCCAGGAGGTAAAACCGCTAACGCTGGCTATTAGAAAGGCTAATTTTCGGCTTCAAGTCGAAACCAATGGCACCATCAAACCCAGCTTTGTTGCCGACTGGTGGACGGTCTCTCCCAAGCCCCCGAATTATCGGCTCCAGCCTGATTTTAAAAAATTGGCCCGAGAAGTGAAACTGGTCGTCACGCGCGATTTATCCTTAAACATTATTCTCCAATTGCGCCGTCTTCTTCCGGCCCGAACGCCCCTTATTCTCCAACCTCAATCAGGACTAAAATGGAGTATAAAAAAAGCTTTATCTCTTATCAGGCAAGGCCAAAAAAAGGAAGCGGCCAATGTGCGGCTGCTACTGCCCCTCCACCGCCTCCTGAAAATTCCATGAACCAGAAATTAAAAGAATCCCTTAGGTTTCAAAGAATCCTGATAACCCTTGTCTTTATAACGTGCTGCCGGAAAGGGGCTTCTGAGGCTGACGGTGCCACCAGAGGCCGGCCCGAGTTAAAGAAAAGCCAAAAAGAATAATCAACCCTCCCAGCCCTTGAAGCCAGGTAATTTTTTCCGCTAAAGCCAAATGGGCCGTGATAATCGCCACGAGCGGCGTTAAATAACTATAGATGCCAGTGCGACTATTACCCACATACCGGAGTGAATTGTACCAAACAACGAAGCCAACGCCTAAGGCAAAAATAAATGAAAAGGAAACCTCAGCCCACCCTTGCCAGCTTACGGCCGAAAAAGAAAAGGAAGAGCTCTGAAGGAGTCCGAAGGGAAGGTAGAGAATCATGCCCGCAAGCATGGTTAGCGCTGCCAGCTTCAAGGAGCTCATATCTTTAAGCCGAGGTCGAGAAAAAATAGTATAACCAGCCCAACCAAGGTTGCCTAAAAGAATCATTAAATCGCCGCGGAGGGAACGGGAGGAAAAAGACAACCCCCCAGTTCTCTGGGTAATAACTAAATATAAGCCGATAAAAGACAGGAAAAGGCCCAGCCAACCTTCCCAGGACAATTTTTCATGGCCTAACCAGGTGCTGAGGAGGGCGATGAAGAGAGGCGAAGAGGTCATGATGAGCGAGGCATTGGAGGCGGTCGTTAAACTGATTCCTTGAATAAAAAGCACCTGATAAAAAGTGTTACCTAAGAAGCCAAGAAAAATAATCCAGAGGAGCTCGGAACCAGAAAGAGAGAGAGATTCCCGGCGAAGAAGAAGGAAGAAAAGGAGGAAGAGCGAGGCCCCGAAAAGACGGAGGAGGTTAAAAAGATGAGGGGGAAACTCCTGCAGAGCCAATTTAACTACGGTTAGGTTTACTCCCCAGATGATGACGGTAAAAAGCATCAGAAAATCGCTGCTTCCCCAGGCGGAATTATTCGCCTTTAATTCCATTTTTGACCTTGAATCTTGTTCCGCCCTCATTATTTTCTCTTTCAGCTAATTTTCAGCTAAATTGGTTATCTATTATCCTTCTGGCTCCAAAGCGAAGCCTCTTTTTATTTCCCTTTATCCCCAGGCCTAAATCTCTTGCTATCAACCTTGTTTATGAGCTTTTGGCCTCTTTTTAAACCCGAGGTTCTTGGTGTTGCTTTAAACTTAATCCTCCTTAAGTTTGGCTGGAGTTCTCTAAATCTTATTTTATATAATTGAAACTTTATATTTAAAATAATAATTCATCTTAATTTAAAACAAATAATAAAAAGCGAGCCGGATTTTTACTTTACCGTTTGCCCCGTTTCCTGGCCTTAAGCCGAGGATAGGTAGCGGTAATAACCGATTTGATGCCTCCCCGCGGGTTAAACTCGCCGACCACTTCCACCCATACTGGCTGGCAAGCCTTAACAATATCTTCCAGAATACGGTTAACAGCATTTTCATAAAAAATCCCTAAATTCCGGTAAGCCAGAAGGTACATTTTTAACGATTTCAGCTCAAGACAAAGCTGACGGGGTTCATAAATGATGGTAATCTTACCAAAATCGGGTAAACCAGTTTTGGGGCATACAGACGTATATTCGGGAATTTCAATCTTTATTTCATAGCCTCGAAACTGGTTAGGAAAGGTCTCGATTGCCGGAAGCTTGGCTTCTAACCCGGCTTTGGCCTCTTTAGCAGTCATTCGCGGCTTGACGGCTGATCTCATGGAACTTTTCCCTTAATTCCGCTAAAACTTCCTCTCGTCCCAACTACTCTTGAAATTTCAAGTATAGCGAAAGCCGTTAACCGGTGCAAATACTTAGACGCGGTTAAGATATCAGCGACGCTTTTAGTGGAGGTACTTGGCCGGCGAGGACCTTTTAATTGAAGCCGAGGTAGCAAGAATAAACTTGTTTGCGGAGGAAAATGGCCGCTTCTCAGGGCTAAAAAGGGATTGGTATTCAACCTTATTTTGGGATACAAAAGTTATAATTTATTTTAAATATTTGACATGGAGCGCACATAGTTGGGCCCAAGGAATCCGGCGCCGGACAATAGTTCAGCCGGTTGGATGTGAAGAGAGGCGCGGGATTGCAAGATAAGACAGCTTGACCCGGGGGTTTTCCCAATTTTTGCCCTCGCCAGTCAAACGCAGAGGTCGACTGGGGTTTAAATTTTCCCTTGCCTTGATTTAAAAGTTAAGTTATCCTATTTTTTCAATCCTAATTTTGTAACCCTTTGCTTCCAGAGGAGTTAGAGGTAATGAAGGAATGTCAAGAAAGAGAGAACCAACTTCATTGTACCTGTACATATGAACCCTGTTCTCGCAAGGGAATCTGTTGCCAATGTTTAACCTACCACTGGAATAACGGAGAATTGCCCGGCTGCCTTTTCCCGCCGGAAATCGAAAAGACCTATGACCGGTCTCTAAAACGTTTCCTCGCCGCCTATAAGGGACGTTAGGTAAAGAGTTGGCTTTAATGAGCCCAAAGGGAACAGAAACCAAAGAGGAACCAGCCTTTAAGGAAGAAAAGCTACACCGTTTCGTTTATGGGCCTGTCCTCTCTCGACGTCTGGGCCGTTCCTTGGGGGTGGACATCCTTCCCCCAAAGACCTGCAACTTAGATTGCATCTATTGTCAGCTGGGTCCGACCAGGAAAAGGGCCGAGACCAGACGTCCCTATTTTCGCGTTAAGGATGTCATTGAGGCCGTCAAAGCGGCCGTTAACCGCTTTCCCCAAATAGATTACATTACCTTCTCCGGGTCTGGCGAGCCGACGCTTAACGCTCATTTAGGGCAGATAATCACTGAGATCAAAAATCTTGCTTCTACCCCTGTCGCCGTTTTGACCAACAGTCTGCTTCTTTCTGATAAGCAGGTCCGCAACGAGCTTCTTTGGGCCGACCTGGTGGTTCCCTCTTTGGACGGTGCTACTCAGGAGGTTTTTTGCGCGGTCAATCGGCCTTCCTCAGAGCAGCGCCTCGAGGCCGTAATCGAATCTTTGGCCGTTTTTCGGACTGAATACTCCGGCCAAATCTGGTTAGAGATTATGTTAGTTAAAGGGGTTAATGACCACCCCGACCACATTTTAAAACTAAAGCAGGCTATCTCCATTATTAAACCCGATAAAATTCAGCTCAACACTGTCGTTAGACCGCCCGCTGAAGCCTGGGCCTTGCCTCTTGAGGTGGCCGAGCTTCAAGCAATCCAAGCTTTGCTTGGCCCAGAAACAGAAATTGTCACCGAAACGAGAAAAAGAATATCACCGCTGAAAACAGACGGCCTGGCCGATACACTCCTCTCCACGCTGAAGCGGCGGCCGGCCTCGCTCCAGGAGCTCACGGCCATGTCGGGCGAATCCCAGCGACGAATTCAGGAAACCATAGAGTCTCTCTTAGCCCAAGGAAAAATCGTGGCCAAAAAACACTATCATCAGCTTCAATATGAAATTAAGAGTAAAAGGGAGAGAGATGAGCGAGCTCGCTGACTTGGATAAAGAAACGCTCCTCGGGCTCCTGCAGGATGCCGCCTTGAACTGGTTAACCCACGACGGCCTTTGGTTTAGGGCTGCGGAGGAGACCTTCGGGATGGAGGCGGCCATTCGTTTGGATAAGATGGCCTGGGCTCAGTTTACGGTGATTGAGGCTCGACGGATTATTAAAAGATTAAATTTGCCCCCTAATGGCGGTTTGGAAGCCTTAGCGCTTGCCCTCCGCTTCCGCCTTTATGCCCGGATTAACGAACAAGCCATAATCGAGCTTAACTCCCGGCGGTGTGTTTTTGAGATGCGCACCTGCCGCGTTCAGGAGGCGCGGCGACGACAAGGCCTGCCTGATTTTCCGTGCCGAGAGGTAGGCTTGGTGGAATACAGCGGCTTTGCCCAGACTATCGACCCGCGAATAGCTACCCGCTGCCTTTTCTGTCCGCCTGACCCCCATCCCGCCGAGGCCTGGTGCCGTTGGGAGTTTTGGCTCGAAGGTTAAAAAATGGGGTTTGAGAACCTTATTAATTTCTTTCTTTTTTATTATTCTTGGCTCTTTTATCCTCTTGCCACCCAAAATGCCTCCGTGGGCCGAAAAAAGGCAGTTGAGGGCTACAAAAAATGGCGCGCCGGGATAGAAAATTAAGATTAGGCCGGAATAAGCCTCGTCGAGCCGCAGGAAAACTTTCATGCTCTCCAGAACAATCCGGTTTATCTCCGGCTTTTGGTTAATGATTTTATTATATAAAAATTAAAACAAGCAAAAGGAGAGATTAATGTTCGATACGAGTCAATTTCCTAAGGCCTCTAAGTACTGGTATAACGGCGCCTTTTATGACTGGGAGCAAGCGGGTTTACATCCGATGAGCCACGCGCTCCATTATGGGACTTCAGTTTTCGAGGGCATCCGTGCTTACCCTACCAAGCGTGGCCCAGCTATCTTCCGCCTCGCTGAGCACATCGACCGTTTTCTCCACTCGGCCGAAGTAGCGAGGATGACTTTTCCTTGGACTCGGGAGTCAATCATCGAAGCTATTAAGGCAACCGTGAAGATTAACGGGCTGCAGTCAGCCTACATTCGGCCTCTCCTTTTTTATTCTTACGGCAACCTCGGCCTTGTGCCTAAATTCTGCCCAGTTCATTTAGTCATCGGTGCCTGGGAATGGGGGGCTTATCTGGGAGACAAGGCTCAACAGGGGGTTACCGTCTATATTCTTCCTCAGAGACGCCTTCACTGGAGCCAGCTCGACATGTCGGCGAAGCTCGGCGGTATGTATATCCAATCTACCATCTGCGGTCTTGAAGCCCGGTTGCGGGGCGCGGACGAGGCCGTTTTCCTTAATCTCGAGGGACGAGTCGCCGAAGGTCCGGGAGAAAATATTTTCATTGTCAAGGACGGCACTCTCCTGACCAACGACCACAAGGAGTCAATCCTCGAAGGCATAACCAGGTCTTCTCTGCTAACTATCGCCCGGGACCTCGGAATACCCACCGCCATTGCGGCCATCAGCAAGAACGATTTTCTCCAGGCCGAGGAAGCCTTTTTCTGCGGGACAGCGGTAGAAATTGTGGCTATCACTCGCGTTATCGATGCTTCCCAAGGTGAAGAATCGCCCCAGCCTCATGTCATCGGGTCTGGCCAACCAGGAACCATTACGCAGCGCCTGCAGGCAGCATACAGCCAATGCGTCCGAGGTGAAAACCCGGCCTACGAAAAATGGCTGACCTATGTCGAGCTCTGAGGGGAGGCGAGAGCATGGTGCAGTTAACGCCGGCTTTATTAATCCTATTAGGGTTCGCCACCTCAGTTAGTGCCGGCTCTTCTGACATATTTCCTTATGCTTATAAAATGGAACAATTAGAAAATGGGCTCACGGTGGTTTCCGTTCCTCTGCCTTTTCCGAATATCATTTCCTATTACACCATCATCCGCTGCGGTTCCCGCAACGAGGTCGAGCTCGGGAAATCTGGGTTTGCCCATTTCTTTGAACACATGATGTTCAAAGGAACCAAAAAGATGCCGCGAGCGGCGTATGATGATTTCCTGACTCGTCTTGGAGCCGGCACCAATGGTTATACTACTGATGATTACACCTGCTACTTTGTAGTTTTTGCCGGGCGGGAGAACCTAAGCCGAGTGGTGGAGGTCGAGGCGGACCGCTTTATCAACCTTTATTATGACGAAGAAAGTCTAAAAACCGAGGCTCCGGTCATCGAAGGCGAATACTACTCGAGCGTCTCCAACCCCGACCGCCGCCTGTTGGAATTACTGCGCCAGACCGCCTTTGAGAAACATTCCTATAAGCACACTACCCTGGGCTATTTAGAAGATATTAAAGATATGCCCAATCAATTTGCTTACAGCCAGCAATTTAAAGAGCGTTATTATTCCCCGGATAACACTATTATTTTAGTGGCCGGCGATTTTAACCATGACGAATTAATGAAACTAATAAAGTATCATTATAATTCATGGCCGCGTTCCAATTATCTCCTCGAGACTCCTGAGGAGCCGCCTCAAACCAGACCAAAGCGGGCCCATTATCCTTGGCCAGCCCGAACCTTGGCCCGTTTGGCCATTGCTTTTCATGGACCGGCCTTTTCGGCTGAGGTGGTTGATAAAGCGGCTTTGGACCTCTTAGCTCAGGCTTCTTTCTCCCCTTCCTCACCGCTCTATCAAAGACTGGTCATCGAGGAGCAAAAGTGCGTCTCCCTAAACGCCAGTTTCCCTGACCGTCGCGACCCATATCTTTTGATTTTTACCGCCACCATTAAAAAGGATGAAGATTTGCCCTACGTTGAGCAACAGATAGTGGCTGAGCTCGAAAGGCTAAAAACCGAACCTATCCCGGTTGAAACCTTAGCTGGGGTCAAATCTAATCTTCGTTATTCTTTGGCTCAGGACTTGGGGACAACAGATGGCCTTGCCTCCACCTTAGCCTTTTACCTCAACCTCAGGCCTGACCCGCAAATTCTCAACCGTCTCTTTCGCCTTTACGAGGAAGTTACTCCCGAAATAATTCAGCAGATGGCCAGGAAATACTTCCGTCCTGAAGCGAGCACAGTCGTGACTCTAACGGGAGGGAAAGAACCATGAATCATCTAGCGCCTCGCCTCTGCTTTTTCATCTTTTTAGGAGTCGGACTCATGCTGACCAATTTCTCCTGCCAGCGAGTTGACCCCAACTGCTTCCGCTTAGAGCTCCTTCCGGAGAAAAATCACCCTCTCGTTCATCTCCGCGTTCTTCTCCGAATAGGTTCTGCCAACGACCCCCGGGGTAAAGAAGGAATTACCCAACTTTGTCTTAATCTTCTGGCCAACGGCGGGACAAGAACCAAAACTTACCAAGAAATTACTAAGGCTTTTTATCCCTTAGCCGTCTCCGTAGAGCTAAACGTTGATAAAGAAATGTCGGTTTTTTCCGCCACCGTGCATCGTGATAACCTCGAAAAATTCTACGCCCTTTTTAGAGAAATGCTTCTTGACCCCGGCTTCCGCGAGGACGATTTCCACCGACTGAAAACCGACCAACTCAGTTTTTTAGAAAAAACTCTGGTTAACAATATGGATGAACAATTCGGCAAGGAAATCCTGAACTTGATGCTTTATGAAAATCATCCCTACGGCCATCATGAGGCGGGCACCGTGGAGACAGTGAAAAGCATCACTTTGGATGAAATTAAAGCCTTCTATAAGGACCAGATGGTTCAGGGAAACCTGATTATTGGTTTGGCCGGCGGCTATCCGGACAATTTTCCGGCTAAAATAAGCGCCGACTTTTCTTGTCTGCCTCGCGGTTTTACACCCCAATTAAAACTGCCGGTGCCGAAGCCGGCTAAGGGTCTCGAGATAGTTATTGCCGAAAAGGAAACTCCCGCCACAGCTATCTCCTTAGGGTTTCACCATCCGCTAACCAGGTCTAAGGACGACTTTTTCCCTCTTTGGCTGGCCTGTTCTCATTTCGGCGAGCACCGCCAGCACCTTTCCCGGCTCTTTCAAAAAATCAGGGAGGAAAGGGGCCAGAATTACGGCGATTATGCCTACGCTGAATATTTCCTCCAGGGCAGAGATAAGTTCCCGGCCACTAATTATTGCCGCCAACAGCAATATTTTTCGGTCTGGATCCGTCCCGTTCCCAACAGTAACCGTCATTTTGTCCTGCGACAGACACTCCGAGAATTGCAGAAGTTAGTCGAGGCCGGAATTCCTAAGGAGAGGTTCGATTTGGTCCGAACTTATCTTCTCAACTATACTCGGCTTTACACTCAGACCTTGGCTGAAAGGTTGGGCTGGCAAATTGATTCCCATTATTATGGCTATGAGGATTTCCTGGGCGAAGTTCAGAAGCGCTTGCCTCTACTCACTAAGGAAGACGTTAACCGGGCTATCCGGAAATACCTCAATTATCAAAATATATATATTGCCATTATCACCAAAGACGGGGAAGCCTTAAAAGAGGCGTTAGTGGCCAACACCGCCTCGCCGATTAAATACGCCAACCCCCGCATGCCGGCTTCTGTCTTGGACGAGGATAAAGAAATCGAGATCTTTCCGCTTCCTGTCAAACCGGAGAATGTCTTAGTCGTCCCCGCCAGTGAATTTTTCCAGAAACCAGGAATCCCAGGGAAAAAGTAGGGCTATTTTTGACCGGCCAGTTTCTCCGCCTCGCCCCGGATAATTTCCCAGGCCTGCCTCACATGGCTCTCCTGGGTAGTTCGAGAGCCTACCACTAAGCGTAAGGCATACTGGCCGCGAAGCTCGGTGTGGGTTAAAAAGATTCTGCCCGAAGCATTGATGTTTTCATTGAGCCGGCGGTTAATCAAGTTGAGCTGGTCTTCCGGTCGGCCGTCGTTCAGCCGAAAACAAACTAAGCTCAAGGTGGTGGGAGCCATTAATTCAAACAATGGGTGCTCTTCTAACCAGGAGCGGAAAAGCTGCGCCAAACGAAGGTGCTCTCGCACCATGGCTTGAAGTCCCTGCACTCCGTAGGAACGGATAACAAACCAGAGCTTTAAAGCCCGAAAGCGCCGGCCTAATTGAATTCCCCAATCTCGAAAATTTTTGACTAATCTGTCTTGCGCTGTCTTCAAGTATTCGGGATGCATCTCAAAGGTCTGCACATAGTTCTCCTCATCACGGATAAAAAAGGCCGAGCAATCAAAATTGGTCAGCAGCCATTTATGAGGGTTAAAAACAAAGGAATCAACATATTCCACGCCGTCCAGCATCCATCTAAGCTCGGGCAGGATAGCGGCGGTACCGGCATAAGCGGCATCCACGTGAAGCCACAGGCCGTAGCGAGAACAGATTTCACCAATTGGCCGCAAGGGGTCAATAGCACCCGAGGAGGTTGTGCCTAAGGTGGCTACCACGCAGGCCGGAATGGCTCCCGCTCTAATGTCCTCGCGAACACTTTCCTCCAAAGCTTCCGGAATCAGGGCGTAGTTTTCATCGGTGGGAATGGAGCGCAATTTTTCCCGGCCATAGCCGGCAATCTTAACTCCCTTTTCCACACTGGAATGGGCCTGGTCGGAGGCATAAACCGTGAGAGGTTGATAAAAACCCTGTCGGTTGCTGAGAAAGCCAGTCGCCTTCTCTCGGGCTGCAAGCAGGGCACAGAGGGTCGCGGTGGAAGCCGTATCCTGAATTACTCCGGCCATCCCTTGAGGCAGGCCAAGCATCTGTCGAAGCCAGTCCATGACTACTTCTTCTAGTTCGGTGGCAGCAGGCGAAGTCTGCCAACTCATGCACTGAGCGCCCATGCCGGCCGTGAGAATTTCACCCAGGATTGAAGCAGGACTATTATTCGCCGGGAAATAGGCAAACCAGCCCGGGTGCTGCCAATGGGTCATTCCCGGCAAGATAATCTGGTTAAAATCGGCCAAAATGTCGGCCCAGGCTTCAGCGGTCTCGGGCGGCCGCCGAGCCAGTTGATTTTTAATGTCTCCGGGAGAAACGCGGGGTACAACTGGCCATTGCCCGACTTTTTCCAAATAATCGGCCACCCAATCCACTAATTGATGGCCTAAGAGTCGAAAAGTCTCTTTTTCCATCGCCAATTCCTTCGAAGCAACTAAAAAGAAAGCAAGTTTTTGGGTTATTATATTAAATAAATTCGCCATCAGTCAAAAAAAAGGCCCTTTTGGGGTAAAAAAATGAGCTTTCAAGCCAAAAAACCGCCAAAAGGCTCCTTAAACTGAAAAAAGCAGGTAAGATCAACAGAGTTAGAAGAAAATTCAAAAAAAATGAATTTTTTTCTTGCATTTTATAAATTAGATATGCTATAATATTATTTGTTATTAGGGGGGCAAAAAATTAAACCCAAGCCTGCGGCAGGATCTTATTTTCGGTCTGACCATTTACTCGTTTCCTCCTTCGAGCCACCCAACGAAGAATCGCCACAACCTTAAGAAAAAAGCCTTACATTATTCCTTTTGGCTATCTTGGCAAGTGCCGCGCTCGAAAGAAGAAACCCAGAACTTTAGTTCACCTCCTCATAAAATGAGCCTCAGCGGCGTTTCCTAAGAACGCCTCTTAATTAAACACAATAGATACCTTAGTGATATCTCAGAGTTCTTCTTTTTATTTCTTGAGGAATTTCTTAAGGACACAATATATGTTGGCCTGTTGTCCAATTTGACTCCTATCGGAAAGCGCTAAGCCAATACCTCCTTTTTTAGGCTAACTTAATTCGCCAAAGAAAATTTTTACCTTTTCTCCTTTGCTTACCCTATGCCCTTCGTCACAGACATCAAAGAAAAAAGCCGTGGCTGAAAAAAGAGTCTGAGCAGAGGAGTAACCAAACCTTTAAGCAAACGAGCATAAAAAGGGGCTTGCCATAGAAAATCATTCAATTTATAATAGCGATGTTTTTGGGTTCTTTGACTTGAAGTCTGGTTAGGTTTAAGAGCAGGGAAGTCCGTGGAAAGCGGACACAGCCCCCGCTACTGTAATCGGGGACGAATCCCGGAAAAAGCCACTCTTCAGTTCGAAGGGGAAGGCCCGGGAGGAGGATGAGCCGAGAGTCAGGAGACCTGTCTTAAGCCGTTCCAGCCCGCCTTCGGGAGGAAGGAAGGGTTGAATTTTTTTAATTAAAGAATCGACACCAAGCGGGGGACAAAACTTAAGGAGGTCAAGGTGTTTATTTCTTTCTGGCTTTCTCTTTTCCTGTCACTTAATTTAGCCGCCCCATCTATCGGGCTACCTTCTGACCAGGAAAAAAAAGCTGCCCAGGAAAAAGAAAAGCTCAAGCTCCATCACGAAATAGTTGTTACCGCAACGAGACTTCCAGCGCCGGCTGCTGAACTGGGTAATTCGGTAAAAGTGCTCCTCGCTGAAAATTTATTAAGCCGAGGATTAACCAATGTAGCCGAGGTCCTAGCCCATCTGCCCCAGGGCTTTCTGACACAAAACGGCGGCCCAGGCGCGGCCGCCTCGTTTCTTTTTCGGGGAGCTAATTCAGAACATACTCTCGTACTGATTGATGGGGTGGAGGTTAACGACCCCGTTTCTCCCTCCCGCTCCTATGATTTTTCCCATCTCTTGCTTACCGATGTGGACCGGATTGAATTGGTCGAGGGACCACAAAGTCCTCTCTACGGTTCGGACGCCATGGCCGGGATTATTAATATCGTTACCAAAAAAGGTGGGCAGAGAAGATTTTCCTTGTTAAGCGAAGCGGGTTCTTTCGCTACCCAGAAATTGAGTTTGGCGGCCTCCGGCCAAAAAGAAGGGTTAAGTTATGGCTTAGCCGCGGCCTGGTTCAGCACCAAAGGCATTTCCGCTGCCAGCTCTTCTTATCCCGGAAATAAAGAAAAGGATGGCTACACCAATATCAGCTTTTCAGGACGATTTGGCTGGCAGTTAAGGCCCCAAAAGGAAATCAATCTTGCTTTTCGCTACCTAAGGTCCAAGACTGACCTGGATAATTTTGGCGGGCCTTACGGCGACGACCCCAATAGCCGACAAAATTTCCGGAGCGCTTTTTTCCATCTAAGTTATCACTCCTTTCAACTTAACCAAATCTGGGAACAAAAGTTGAGCTTAGCTGCGGTCACGAATAAACGAGAAAACCACAATGACGAAGACGAGCTTCATCCCGGAGAAAAAGAGCAGGGGCGCTTTCATAGTCTTTTCTTTAAGCTTGATTGGCAGCACAATTTTTATCTCCAGAAAAGACACACCTTGACCTGCGGGTTGGAGATGGAACGAGAAGAAGGCGAATCCGAATATCTTTGGTCTTCCGCGTGGGGAGAAGACCGAAGCCTCTTGCCCCGGCAACGAGCCAACTCGGTAGGCATCTATCTCCAGGAGCATTTTAAGCTGGGCTCAGCCCTGTTCACGACTGCGGGTCTGAGACTTGACCATCATTCCCGCGGCGGGCTTGCCTTAACTTATCGTTTAGCTCAAGCCTTCTGGATAGAAGCTACCGCCACCCAGCTTAGAACCTCCTTGGGAACAGGGTTTAAAGCTCCCAGCCTCTACCAGCTTTATGCGCCGCAAACGGCCTGGGGTCCAGTAGGCAACCGCGCTTTAAAACCTGAAAAAACCCTTTCCTGGGATTTAGGCTTAGAGCAGAATCTCTTTTCTGGCCGTTTAGAGCTGTCCGCGACTTATTTTCTCAGCCGTTTCCGGGATTTGATTCAATTTGATTTTGCTGCAGGTTACCAGAATCTTGGTCGTGCCGCGGCCTCTGGTCTAAGGTTGGAAGCTCAGTTTAAGCCTTCTTCTTTTATAAGCGGACAACTAACCTCTAACTGGCTCGAGGCTCGGGACTTGGTTTCAGAAACGAGACTGCTGCGCCGACCGCAGTCTCAAATAGAGGCAGAGCTCGAATTGCAGCCGGCGCCAGCCTGGAAGCTAACTTGGACCATCAGTCGAGTCGGCCTGAGAGACGACCTTGATTATTCCTCTTGGCCAGCCAGAAGAGTTACCCTGCCCGCTTATACCATCACCAAGGCAGTTTTTATCTTTCAGCCTACCTCGGCGCTCTCCCTCCATCTGCGAGCAGAAAACTTAACCAACCGACATTATGAGGTGATTAAAGGCTATGGAACGACGGGCTTCGGGCTATATGCTGGCCTCTTCTGGTCTTTTTAATTTACCCCAACCAGTTTTCACGCTCTCATCTTCCCTCGCCATCTTATCCCTCTACCTGGCCAAAAAATAAAAGGGAGGTGAATATTAGGAAAAAGGGAGAGGACTTTTCAAATTAAATGATTGGGGAATAATCCTTTAAGCGAGCAAGGATATCGTCTCACAACAGCCTCCAGTCGTTTGATAATAGAAAAAAGTAGCCCAGTTTTCCCGGCTTAATGCCTGGAGATTGGTAAAATCGTCGTCAGCGATTAGTTCCAACAGGGTGGCAACAAGGCCTAAAAATGTTTTTATGGTTAACCAATAATTTCCGCTTGATTTCCCAAAACAATTATTTATAATGAAAATGATTATCATTAAAAAGGAGACAGAATGCCTCGTCCCTGGAAATGGCGGTCCTTTGTCGGCCATCATAATGGCCGGTGGACAGAGGCCCGGGACCTCATCCTGGATTTTTTATCCCAAAACCCGGGTCATTTAAGCGCCAAAGAGATTTACTCTTCTCTCTACCCTCAAAATCCTCAGCTTGGCCTGGCCACCGTTTATCGGACTCTCGAATTCTTGAGCCAGATAGGTCTTTTAGACCGCCTGATGGACGCTGATGGACAGAGCCGCTACGAATTCACCCCCCCCTCTCCTGAGGCCCATCACCACCATCTAATCTGCACTCGCTGCGGCCGAATTTCTGACACTACCGATTTCGTGGCCGAGGAAGTGGAGTTAATCCGTCAAATGGAAGAAGCGATCAAGGAGAAACACCATTTTTTGGTCAAAGACCACCAGATGACTTTTTACGGCCTCTGTCCCCATTGTCAAGCTCCTAAGTAATGAATAAAAATATGCCTGATTTTTTATATTTTAATGGTATAATGGTCCTTCATAAGGAATATTTCAATTTGGCGGGGAGTCCCGAGAAGAAGTCATTTCTTTTAGCCGGGATAAACTGGAGAAAAAGATGAGGCGTGTTTTATTTTTTCTTCTGACCCTATCACTCGCTGGAGGCTTTATGGGGGTTGCTTATTCCCCACTTTATGCCTGCCGAGGTAATATGGCTTGGCGCTTTTTGCCCATCGAGTTAGCGCGAAAAGAGTATGCTCGTCTTGAAATTCAATTGCAAAAAGAAAGGGAGAAACTGGAGCTGCTGGCTTTGCCTCCCGAGTTGGAAAAGTGGGTTAAGTTCTACGACAACCCGGTTTTTAAGCCTGGACCTGATGGTTCTTGGGAAGAAAAAAGTGTCGATTGCTTCTCTATCGGCTACTTTTTTGGTCAGTACATGATGTGGTATGTAGGCACGCCCGAGAACCTTAGTTGTCAGATCGGCCTGGCTACCTCTCCCGACGGAATTCACTGGACCAAGCACCCCGATAACCCCCTCATCCGGCTGGGGCCAAAGGGTTCCTGGGATGAATCCATCTTGATCTGCCAATCAGTTCTTTATGACCAACAAGAAAGGCTTTTCAAGATGTGGTATATAGGCGGCACACCAGAAGGCGTCTTTTCTATCGGCTTGGCTACCTCTCCGGATGGCGTGCACTGGACTAAGTATGCCGGCAACCCTGTGCTGCGCGTCACTGAACCCTGGGAAGGCACGGTGATGGAGGCCTTCACTGTCCTCAAGACTAAGGATGGCTATAAAATTTGGTATGGCGGAAACGACCTCAGCCGCGATAAGGCGGCTATCGGGTATGCCACCTCTCCTGACGGCATAAATTGGGTTAAGCATCCAAATAACCCTATTTTTGTCCCTGATGTGCCGACTCGCTGGGATGGTTATAGCGTTAGCGACCCCGAAATCATCTATTACGAGGGCCTTTATCATATGTGGTATAAAGGCTGGAAGAAAAAGGGAGGCAATGCCTGGATTGGCCATGCCACTTCCTCCGACGGCGTTAACTGGGAACGCGACCCCGAAAACCCAATCCTCATCACCTCCGCGCTTCCTGGTGGTTGGGACAATTATGAAGTCTACCGGCCGCGGGTCATCCCGGGAAAATTCGTTGAAGGCGG
Source organism: uncultured Eubacteriales bacterium (assembly GCA_964627255.1). Taxonomy (GTDB): domain Bacteria; phylum Acidobacteriota; class Aminicenantia; order Aminicenantales; family CALLJL01; genus CALLJL01. Next base: position 8,102 of record CAZVIN010000034.1, on the reverse strand, counting down.
GCCTTTATTTACTATCGACCGGATGTGGTACTCTGGTCGTAATTACAGCCTCCGGGCCCAAATAGGTATTGCCCATCAATTCCGGCGCACTGATGAAGAGAGAAGGGTCAAGAATCGTTTTCCCCGCGTCACTCAAGATGAAGTACAAATAGCCATAGACAATACGGGCGATAGTTCTCGGTTGATTTCTTATTTTCTTCCCTGGATGGGCCAGGTCAAGCTGAATATTTACTCTGCCGACGGTAAGCTGGTTAAAAATCTTCTCACCGCCTTTCAATTGCCTGGCTATTATGAGGTCAGCTGGGACGGCCAAGATAACAACGACCGCCGCCTTAAACCAGGGCTTTATTTTTTGGAATTGGTCACCGAAAACTATCTGCTCTCCAAGGAAATCGTCATCAAATAAGCAAATCTCATAAATTAATCTAAGGAGGCTTCTCCTTGAGTGACCCATCAAAACTGGGACTTATGTCTAAGGTCATCCATGCCGGTTCTGAGCCTGACCCCCTCTTCGGCGGCGTTTCCGTGCCGATTTATCAATCATCCACCTTTGCCTTTCATTCCGCTGAGCAGGGCGCCGCTCTCTTTGCGGGCCAAGAAAAGGGTTATATTTATACCCGCCTGGGCAATCCCACGGTCCAGGCCCTGGAAGAGTGCTTAGCCATCCTGGAAAACGGGACCTCGGCCTTAGCCACTGCCACTGGCATGGCGGCAATAACCACCGTTCTTTTAGCTCTCTTGGAGCAAAACACGCATCTTATCAGCACTGCCTCAGTCTACGGCGCCACTCGAGTAGTGGTCGAGAAGGAGTTTTCTCGCTTTGGGATAAGCGCCTCTTTCGTCGACACTTCCAGCCTGGAAAATATCGAGGCGCATCTCCGACCTGAAACGAAGCTGCTTTTTATCGAGACCCCGGCTAACCCCACAATGGCGCTGACTGATATTCAAGCTTGTGCCGAGTGGGCGAAAAAAAATAATTGCTGGCTGATAGTTGATAATACCTTTGCCAGCCCCATCCTCCAGAATCCGCTTAATTTAGGAGCGGACATTGTCCTGCATAGCCTAACTAAGTTTATCAACGGCCACAGTGATGTCGTTGGCGGCATAATAATTACTAAAGAAGATAAGCTCTACCAGCGGCTACGCCGTGTCCTCGTGAATTTTGGCGGCACCATGGACCCTCATCAAGCCTGGCTCGTCCTGCGCGGGGTTAAAACCTTAGCCCTGCGCGTTACTAAAAGCCAGGAGAACGCCCAAAGGTTAGCTCGCTTCCTTAACGAGCATCCTTTGGTCAACTGGGTGAACTATCCTGGCCTCGAAAGTCATCCCCAGGCTGAACTGGCCCGAAAACAAATGCGCGGGCCCGGCTCGATGCTTTGCTTCGGCCTCAAGGGAGGTTTTGAAGCCGGACGCCGCTTTATCAACTCGGTCCGGCTCTGCACCTTAGCTGTCTCCTTGGGCGGGATAGAAACGCTGATTCAACATCCAGCCAGTATGACCCACGCCGCAGTTCCTCGCGAAGAAAGAGAAGAGGCGGGAATCACTGATGACCTTATCCGTCTTTCGGTGGGCTGCGAAGATTACGCCGATTTAGAAGCTGACCTCAATCAAGCCTTAGAAAAAGCTTGTTACTAAGAACCTGGGCCTCGAGCGGTCAAAAACCGACTAATAATGGCCCAATCCAGGCGGTTCTTTTTTTTCAAATATTTATTCTTGGTTCATCTCGCGATTAGTTGATAAAAAACTGGATAATTTATTGGGCAACGATAAGATTTTAGCGGAGGAGAGATGAAGTTTAAGGCCAAGATATCAGAGCCGGAATGGTTTTTTTTGCCTTATTTTTTATAAGGGAGATTGGCCAGGCTAAGCCTTCCCTCGTCGCTTCCGCCAGTTTGGCTTATCAATTAAACCTGCCAAAAAAAACGCTAGAGAGCCCATTAAACCGCCTGGTTTAGCCCGAGCTTAATGCAGATGGGTCATCAATATCCTCAGTCCGATGCCGATAAGAATAAGGCCGCCTAAAAGCTCAGCCCATCTACCGGCTAAGCGGCCCAAATAGGGGCTGAGGAAGGCAGCGAGTAGGGTTAAAGAAAAAGCCACCAACCCGATAAGAACGGCGGCAGTAAAAATATTTATGCTTAGCGTGGCCAGAGTAAACCCCACAGCCAGCGCGTCCAGACTGGTAGCTATGGCCAGGAGAAGGAGCGGCCAACCCTTAGTCAGGTCGGCTTCGGAAACCGGCCTCTTTTGGCCTTTTAAGCCCGAGATAACCATCCGACCGCCGACCAGGGTCAAGATAAAGAAGGCTACCCAGTGGTCAAAATTCCGGATGAGGTTTACCAGGCCTTCGCTCGCCAACCAGCCCAGAAGGGGCATAAAAAACTGGAAAAGGCCAAAATGAAAAGCTAACCGGAGCGACGCTCTCCAGCTCAAGCCCCTTAGGTTAGCTCCAATGCCGGCCGTCACCGCAAAAGCATCCAGAGCCAAGGCGAAAGCAATCAGGATAATCATAGGACCTTGCCTTTTAAGCCAAAGGTGATTCTTTGTTAGAAATCAGCGGCTTCTTACTAAAATCAAAGGAGGACAAAATCACCAAGGAGGTTATAAAATAATCAAAGCAAAATTTCTACTTAAAAAAAGGAAGCCGAAATTTTCAGGGTGGGGTTAGGCCACGCAGGCAAAAACAAGAAAATCTCCTAACTCCTAAGGACTGAGATAAGCGACTGGGATTTTTTCATTTTGTTTTCGGCCCGCGAGAGAAGCAATAAAATGGGGTTGGTCTCGCGATTATTTGATAAAAACTGGATAATTTATTGGATAGCTATAAGATTTCATCGGAGTAAAGATACAGCTTAAGGACAAAATATCAGAGCCAGAGTGCAGGCAGAACATCTTCTATGGTTTGATAAATCCTAACTATAAAAAAAAGAAGAAGTTAGCCCTTTCCTCGCCTTTTCCCCACTTTTATTTCCATCAACTAAATTGGATAAGAACCTAAAAGGTTAAAGGGCAGAATTTCGGCCAGGTTAGATGTCCTTGTTCTCCTAACCCCGAGGAATTACGCCCGCCGCCTCGAGCGCGGAATCAGTCGCCGGCCTCTCCGCTTCGGGAGTTTCATGAGGGCAATCCAGGTTAAATCATGAGCTGGGCCAGAGTCTTATAGCGACAGCCCATAAGATGGGCAACTTCTTCAAGAGCGCGCTCATGCAGTTCTTTAAATTTTAGATTTTTTATATAATAGTAATTCTGCCTTTAAACGGCCATGGCTACCGTCAAAGCTGACTTTAAAGAACAGGATATCATTCGCCTTCGCGGCGTCCGAGTTCATAACCTCAAAAATATCGACCTTGACCTGCCTCTTTATCATTTTATCGTGGTCACGGGCCGCAGCGGCTCCGGAAAATCCTCGCTGGCCTTTGATACTCTTTATGCCGAAGGCCAGCGCCGCTACATCGAATCTCTTTCGGCCTATGCTCGCCAGTTCTTAGAAAGGATGGACAAGCCTGATGCTGACTTAATCGAAGGGATAACGCCGGCAGTGGCTATCCAGCAAAAAGCAGCCACTAAGAATCCGCGCTCCACAGTGGCCACGGTCACCGAAATCCATGACTACCTGCGAGTTCTCTTTGCCCGCGTGGGAGTTGTCCATTGTCTTCAATGTGGCCAGCCTGTCCGTCGCGATACAATCGATTCCATCGTCGATGAGCTGTTTAAGTTGGGTCAGGGAACGGAAATCATTATTACCTTCGCCTGGCCTCTGGAGAAAGGTTTAGCCCCGCTTAAGAAGGACGGTTTTTTCCGGTTGGTTCGCGGGGGCAAAGTGGTAGAGTTTGACTCTTTCCGGGCCGGCCGGCTGAAAACGGTCGATGTCTTTGTTGACCGCCTCCAGCTGGACCCAGAAGAAAGGGAAAGGCTGGTGGATTCCCTCGAATCGGCCTTAAGGAGGGGAGAAGGCCGGCTTAAAGTAATAACCTCGGCGGGGGCGGAAAAAATTTTTTCCAGCCAGTTAGAATGTAAGACCTGTGGCCTGGCCTATGAGGAACCTTTCCCCAATCTTTTTTCCTTCAATTCACCTCAGGGAGCTTGCCCTGTTTGTCATGGTTTTGGCGATTTAGCCGTTCTTGATGAAGATAAGATTATCCCTGACCGGAATAAATCGCTCGCCGCGGGTGCGGTTGAACCCTGGTCGAAGCCTGGTTCTTACGAGCTGCAGGAGGAACTACTATCTGAGGCCCGCCGCCGCGGGATTCCGACTGATATCCCCTTTAAAGACCTTAGACCTAAATGGCAAAAATTTGTCCTGGAAGGTGGTAATGGCTATTACGGAGTTAAGGGTTTCTTCGAATGGCTGCAAAGCAAAAAATATAAGGTCCAGGTTCGGGTCTTCCTCAGCCGTTACCGTAAATATATCCCTTGCCCGGCTTGCCAAGGGATGAGGCTTAACCCCCAAGCCCTGGCGGTCAAGGTGCAGGGAAAATCACTGGGCGAAGTGACGCGGTTGACCGTGAGAGAGGCTGACGCCTTTTTTAAATCCCTCCAACTTTCGGCCTGGGAGCAACGCCTGGCCGAGCGCCTGCTGGCGGAGATTCAAAATCGCCTCCGTTTTCTCCTCGAAGTTGGTGTCGATTATCTTACCCTGGACCGAATGACCTTCACCCTTAGCGGAGGAGAGGCCCAGCGGATTAACTTGGCCGCCGCCTTAAGTAGCTCCTTGGTGGGAACTCTGTTCGTTTTAGACGAGCCATCCATCGGACTCCATCCTCGAGATAATCAAAGGCTAATTAATACTTTGAAGTCGTTGAAAGAAATTGGCAACACCGTCCTGGTTGTGGAGCATGACCCCGAAATAATTCAGGCGGCCGATTATATCATCGACCTCGGACCTGGGGCGGGCGAGGCAGGAGGTCAAGTCCTCTACTCTGGCCCGCTCACTGAATTTCTCCAAGAAAGTTCGACCCTAACCGCCCGCTACCTGCGCCGGGAATTCGCCATCGAACCGCCCTTCGAACGGCGCCAGGCTCGCAGCTATATCCAAATAATTGGAGCAACTAAGCACAACCTGAAAAACATCGACGCCCGCCTGCCGTTGGGATGTTTTACCTGTTTAACCGGGGTTTCTGGCTCCGGCAAGAGCACTCTTCTCTATGACGTGCTTTACCTTGGCTGGCTGGGTGAAGCCAGGGGCGGCTTTAAAGAAATCAGGGGGTTGGAGTTGGTTGATAAGCTGATCATGGTCGACCAATCCCCCCTTAGCACCTCCCCGCGTTCGATTCCCGCGACTTATATGAAGGCCATGGACGGAATCAGGGAAATTTTCAGCTCCACTCGAGAAGCGCGACTCCTTGGCCTTCAACCTGGCTATTTTTCCTTTAACACGCCGGGCGGCCGGTGCGAAGAATGCAAAGGAGCAGGCCAGCAGATTATCGAGATGCAGTTCCTCTCGGATGTCATCCTTACCTGCGATGCCTGCCAGGGTCGACGTTTCAAGCCAGAAATTTTAGAGGTTAAATACCGGGGAAAATCAATTGCTGAGGTTTTAGCGATGAGTGCTCAAGAGGCCCTGGAGTTTTTCAGCGAAGCGCCTGAGGTTACTCGTTTTCTTCAGCCGCTGGTGGCGGTTGGTTTGGGTTATATCCAGTTAGGCCAGCCGACGACGACGCTTTCGGGCGGTGAATTACAGCGCCTTAAATTAGCCCATCATCTTGTCCATGAACAAGGAAAAAAAATTGTTTACCTCTTCGACGAACCGACTATCGGCCTTCACCCCGCGGACATCTTCGTCTTGCTCCGTTGCTTTCAAAAGTTGGTCGAGGCTGGTCATACGGTCGTGGTCATCGAGCATAATCTGGAAGTAATTAAGTGCGCCGATTATATCATCGACCTCGGTCCAGAGGGGGGGGAAGAGGGAGGAAGAATCATGGCTGAAGGCACGCCAGAACAGGTGGCTTCAAACTTGGAGTCAATAACTGGACGCTTCTTGAAGCGAGTCTTAGAGCGCTCCGTTTAGTCCTTAAGCTGCTTCTTTACGGCTTCCATAAACTCGCGGTTAACTTCCAGACCTAAGGAAAGAGCTTGCTGGATATGGGCCCAGGCTTGCCGATAGTCTTTTAAATGATAATAAGCTACCGCGAGGTTATTATGACTTATAGCATCACCTGGATTTTCCTTGAGCAACTGTTCATAAGTAGCAGCAGCCTCGGCCCATCTGTTGAGAGCGAGAAGAAGGGCGGCTAAGTTAGCCAAGGCCTGTTTATTTTGAGAATCATAGACCAAGGCTTGACGGAAATATTTCTCAGCCTGATTCCAATTCTTCTCCTGGAGAGCTAAAAGCCCTAGATTATTCCAGGCTAAGCTTGACTTGGGCTCAATCCTGAGCGCTTCTTGGGCCGCCTCCGCTGCTTCGGCCCATTTTTGCTGGTAAATTAAAGCGGTGCTCAAGTTGAGCTGAAGCCCGAGGGAGTTCAACCCTAACTCCCGAGCGCGGCGCAGATGGAAAATTGCGCCTTCGGCATCCTTCATCACCAGGAGACAGGTGCCGAGCCCTTCATAAGCTTCGGCCAGCGAGGGCGAAAGCTTCTGGGCCAGCTCAAAATATTTTTTAGCCTCTTGGAGGCGGTTTATTTCAAGATAACAATTACCTAAGTTATGAGCCGCTTTGGCCTGGGTGGGGTCAAATTTCAGGGCTAAAGAAAACTCTTTAATGGCCTCATCGACCAGACCTTGACGATGGAGAATCTTTCCCTTCATGTTATGGCCTTCGGGCAAATCCGGCTCTAACGCCAGCGCCCGGTTAACCATTTCTGTGGCCCGGTCATTTTCCGCTCGCCTAAAATAAACTTCGGCCAGGTTCGCATAGCCCAGAGCAAACCGACTGTTAAGGGCTAAAGCTTTCATTAATATTTCTTCGGCCTCTTTTTCTCGGCTGAGACGAAGGAGAACATCGGCTTGATTGCCCATCGCCTCGACCATCCGGGGTCGAAGTTTTAGAGCTTGCTCATAGGCTTGAAGCGCATCCTCCAACTTCCCCTGCTTGGCTAAAGCTATGCCTAAATTATAAAGGACCCGCGCTTCTTGCGGCTGCCGGTCGAGAATTTTCCGGTAGATGGCTATGGCCTCGTCAATCGCGCCCTGCCGGCGGCGGGCGATACCCATTAGATTCAGGGCTTCTACGGAATCAGGGTTCAGGCGAAGAGCTTCCTGGCAACAGCTTAAGACCGCCTCATAATTCCTCTCCTCCAGCTCGAGATGGGCCAGGTTTAAATAAACATCGTCAGGAAGATTAGGCACTTTCCGGAAGGAGCTATCGCCTTTCGCTCTCATCTCCCTTTCCAGGCGGCGCACGGAGGCGGCTATTTCCTGATAAAGTGAGCGCACCTCCTTTCTTTTTTCTCGGCTAAGGGGGTAGCGCAGGGAGCCGAAGTTTCTTTCCCGGAAAAGGCGAATAAGCGTCAAGTTAAGCTGGTCAAGTCTTTCTCCTCGGTTCCACAGGTCTAAGACAGAATCAGGGTCGGCCACATGGACGGCGCCAAAAAGATGGGCTAATTCATGAAGCAAGGCGCGGACAGTGAGCGCTTCACTTTCTAAGACCTTGACTACAACGATGCCTTCCGAGAAAAGGGAAAAACCAAAAAGGGGCGATTTAGAAGCCGCGGCGGCAATAAGCCCAATAACCACCGTTTCCTCTTCTTTAACCAATTGTTTGTCTAGAGCCGCGGCGACCGCTTCTAAGGTGGCTCCTGCCTCAAACGTAAAAGGCGCGAACTCTTCCAGAGAAAATTTAATTGCGGCCTCTTTCTCCAGGGGAGCAGCCGCTAAATTAATTAACCGTGAGGCTGCCTCTTGCCAATTAGCCTGCTCCGCAAATGCGGGGTCAACTAAAACTATCGCCCTAATGACCCTTAATTCATTAGAATAGAAGGCAGTGCCCGCCCCTGAAGAGCACCAGGCTAAAAACCTAAGAATAAGGAGAAATAAGACAACCTTTATTATTTTTCTTATATTCATAGGGGTTTTTTAACCTTCCCTTTCTCTCCCTTCATGTCTATTTCTATTATCGCCGTTTTTCGTTTTTCGCCAGGCTTGTCAGAGGATAAGTTTGCGAT
>CAZVIN010000033.1:0-9829 GCA_964627255.1 uncultured Eubacteriales bacterium | reverse complement strand
GATTGACTTTGGGTTTATTTGGATGAAAATATCGAAACGGCCCAACCCGTCCCTCTGTGGAGAATTCGTTTTTAAGATATAATTTTTAAGTGCCTAAAATATTGTTTATTGTTTCTTGCTATAATTTTATCCTTTTTGGTTTCTTTTATGGTTTCAGGTAAAAAAGAGATTCCGACTATGCCGGCTCCCGCATCTGAGGTAATTCCAGATACTGGCTCCAAGTATTACGGCACCGGCAATCAAGGCGATGTTGATATGAGTACGGTCGCGGGCTTTGTCCTGATGGGTGGTGGTAGCGATATTGACGAAGCCTTTCAAGGGATGATTCAACGCAGCGGCAGTGGCAGCGGCGGTGGTGATTTCGTTGTTATTCGAGCCAGTGGAACCGACGCTTATAACTCCATCTACCTGAGGGCTGTCAACCTGTCACACCGCTCACTTTTACCCTGGTCCCAGTCTCCAAAATCCAGTCGGGCGGCTCTTTTAATCTGCTAACCTGAAAGGTCATGGCAGCGCAGTTTATTATCTTTCGGCTACTGGCGGTACTTTGTTCTCCTCTACGGAGAATATTTATTAGATGCGGTAGCTTAAAAATATCCTGTAACTTGTCAAAAAACCTATATGTTATATAATATTTATTTGATATAATGCCAAAAAGGAAAAGGAGGTCAAATGGAAGCGAGGCGATTATTCTACTCATTTTTTATTTTCGGCCTGCTAATAAGCCCGGCTCTGGCTAATAAGGCATCAGTATCCATCGAGGCCCCGACAGTAGCCAAAGTTAACGAAGAAGTGACCATTACTATAAACGTTACTCACCGGGGAAACAGCCGATGGCATTATATTAATCGAGTTGTGGTTATAGCGAGCGGAAGAGAGATTGCTCGCTGGAACTTTACCTCCGACAACCGACCAGAAGCAGAGAAATTTTCCCGAGAAGTCAAGCTTAAAATTCAAGCCGAGACTGAAATAGTGGCTGAAGCTAACTGCAATTTGCATGGCAGTGCGGGGCCGGCCGCGATGATTATTAAAATAGAGGAACAAACAAATCGAGGAGGATAAGATGTCTATGGGAGGCGTTTCTTTGGTACTGATGTTGGGATTAATAAATTTGCTCCTTGTTCTTTTTCAGGTTAGTAGCGGGAAAAGAATCCTGAAAATAAATTTCAGCTGGCACCGCCGCCTTGGACTTATTCTGTTATTTACGGCCATGTTACATGCGCTTCTGGCTTATTTTTCTCGCTGATTTTCTGAAAACTTTATATTCTTTATTTTTTGGACCAATTACTGAAATAGAAGCGGAAAAAAGATTAGTTGCGCTTATCATCAACTTAACCTGCCCCGCATTTCTTGAGATAGTTAAAGGCACAATTAATTTAGCTTCTTGAATAACTAAACTGAAGTAAATAAGAAGGTCGAAAGCAAAAAATAAAATGGACCATCGTTATTTTAACTGGAAATTTAATGAGTAGATATTATTTCTTGGGCGACCGTAATTTGCTTCATATGTTGCTTATCTTTTAATTTTAGATGAAGATGCGGGTCCTTTCATCAAAAGAGAAATTTGAACAGGCAGATTAGGACTTAATTATATGGTAAAAAATTACTTTTGTGTTGGGAGGCGGAGAATTATTACCAGGCAGAGTTTTAAATAAGACAAAGCCAGCGGTTGCAAAATGTCTTAAAGTCAAAGCAAAATAAGCTGTTGAGGTTATTCTTTTGAATCAGGAGGAAGGGCATGAACAGGAAAAGTAGTTCAGGTGTATATATTATTTTCTATATCGTTTTTTGTATCTCGGTTCTCATTTTACCCCTTAAAGCCCCCGCTCAGGAGACTAAGCCTCGGGTGACGAGGGTCAAAATTGATGCGGAGAGGCGAGTGGGGGAGATTGACCCCAAGATTTATGGCAACTTTATCGAGCACCTGGGTCGGTGCATTTATGGCGGCATTTATGACCCTGCCTCGCCGCAAGCCGACGAGCGGGGCTTTCGCCGCGACGTTATCGAGGCCGTCAAAAAGCTCAAAGTGACTCTTCTTCGCTGGCCCGGTGGTAATTTCGTCTCCGGTTATCACTGGCGCGACGGCATCGGACCCCGCGAGCTCAGACCGCGGCGCCTTGAACTCGCCTGGAAAACTATCGAAACCAACCAAGTGGGCACGAATGAGTTCATCGATTTTTGCCGCCGCGTTGGAGCTGAACCCTACATTTGCGTTAATCTCGGCACTGGCACCTGGGATGAAGCTCGGGAGTGGGTCGAATACTGCAATATCGAAAAGGGGACAACGCTTGCTGAACTGAGAGCCAGCCACGGTTATCCCCAGCCGCACAAAGTCATTTACTGGGCTCTGGGCAACGAGATGGACGGCTCCTGGCAAATGGGACATCGTAACGCCGAAGACTATGCCAAATTTGCTTTGGAAGCTGCCAAATTAATGAAATGGACTGACCCAGCAATAAAACTTGTGGCCTGCGGGTCGAGCACTTTTGGCCGCGGCTGGACTGATTGGAACCGCACTGTTCTTAATTATCTGCGGGACTATGCAGATTACATCGCCATCCACACTTACCTGAACAATCGGAGCAATGACTTCCCCTCCTTCCTGGCCGCGACCCTTGATGTTGAGGATAGGATAAAGATTATTGAGGCTCTGATCTTGGAAGCTATGAGTCAGGCACCTCGACGCCGCGAGCCAATTTACATCGCCTATGATGAATATAATGTTTGGTATCGGGCCTTTGAAGACAAAGGACTTGAAGAGACCTATAATTTAGAAGACGCCCTCGTTATCGCCACATTTCTTAATGTTTTTGTTCGCAATGCGCACGTTGTTAAGATTGCCAATATGGCCCAGCTGGTGAATGTTATTGCGCCCATCAGGACAACAGAAAAAGCTCTCTGGCGGCAGACTACTTATTATCCCCTTTATCTTTTTGCTAACTACTGCCAGGGCCAATCGCTTCAGGTCTTCGTTGACGGCCCAACCTATAAAACCGAGACGCGGCCAGCCGTTCCCTATCTTGATGTTTCGGCGGCTTATAAACCTGGGGAAAACGAGCTGATAATAAACGTGGTTAACCGCCACGAAAAGCAGGCCCTGCCTGCCGAGATAATCAGTCAATGGGGAACTTTCGAGGGTCGGGCGCTCATCGATGAAGTCAACGGCCCGGACATAAAAGCTGAAAACGGGCCGCACGAAGAAAAAGTAAATATCAAGTCCAAGGAAATCACCGTTAAGGGAGACAGAATAAGCTACCAGTTCCCGCCTCATTCCTATACCATGATCCGTGCTAAAGTCCGTTTGCCTCAGGCGAAATAGGATCTTTCTATTATTTTTTAGATTTTAACCAAGGCCACGCTTTTTTCTTGACAAGATGGATTTGATAGAATAATTTAGATTACCTCTAATTTTAATTGAATAAGAGACCATCTTGAAAGTTGGGGTATGGCGAGGGGTTATAGGGTTTTTCATCCTGTCTGTCTTTATAGCTTGTGCTTCTTTTCAGGTTAAAAAGAAAGAATCATTCCAGTATAAAAACGTATCTTTTGAGGCAGTGTGGGCAGCAGCCTCAAAAGCCCTCCAAGAAATGGATTTTGAAATTAAAGAGACAAAAAAGGAGAAAATCGGGCTTCCGGCTTACAGCGAGTGGACGGGCTATATTCTGGCCGAAGGCAAAAGAAATTTTCTTACCCAGGTGGCGGCGCCTCAGATGAGGATTACAATAAAAAGACAAGGGGGGAGAGTAGAAGTTACTTGTGAAGCTATTCAGCCCAAGCAGGTTGTAGATTATGGCGGGACGAGGAAAAATATAGATAGATTTTATCACCTCCTTAACAAAAATTTGCCAAAATGAAAATTAATGAAGTGGCCTTAATTAGAATGGGCTCATGGTCGGGAAAAGCATAGGCAAATTTAAGGTAGTAGCGGAAATTGGGCGAGGTGGGATGGGCGTTGTTTACAAGGCTGTTCAGACCTCGCTTGGCCGCACTGTAGCTCTTAAAATGCTCCCCCCTCAACTGGCTCTATCTCAGGAATTTCTCGAAAGGTTTCAGAGTGAAGCTCGAATCCTGGCTCGACTGAATCACAAAAACATCGTTCACATCTATGATTTGGAAGAAATAAAGGGCTCTTATTTCATCGTTATGGAGTTTATTGAGGGGGAAAGTCTGGCGAAGGTCATTGCCCGCGAAGCTCCTCTCTCCACCGCTTTCATCAAGAGGGTGGCTATGGAGACGGCTTCGGCCCTCTCCGCGGCCCATAAGGCCGGAATAATACATCGGGATATAAAGCCTGAGAACATTATGATAGACACCTACGGCGAAGTTAAAGTTATGGACTTTGGCATCGCTCGGGCAGCCGACCAAACAAGCAAGACACAAACAGGCGTTAGATTGGGCACCCCGGAATATATGTCGCCTGAGCAAGCTAAGGGGCTTAGGGCTGGAATCCGGTCAGATATTTATTCGTTAGGAATAGTTTTATACGAAATGGCTTGTGGGCAGGTGCCATTTAGCGGTGAGGACTCCCTTGCGATAGCCTTAAAACATATCAACGAAATGCCCGTGCCGCCCTCAAAAACAAATCCTCGAGTCAATCCAGAGCTGGAAAAAATAATCCTTAAATCTTTGGAAAAAGACCAGAGCCAACGTTATCAAGACGCAAATGAACTCTACCAAGCTCTCAATAAAATACCAATAGCCGAAGAAGAGGAAATTCAGGCAATTGGTGAAAAAGAAGGTTTAAAATTTATGTATTGTCCTTCCTGCGGAGCCTTGCTGGAAGAGGGTTATTTACGTTGTCCTAAATGCAACTTAGTAGTCAGAAGGCAATGTCCCTACTGTCTCGAAATATTTGACGCCGTCTACGAAGTGTGCCCTCATTGCTCGAGGGAACTTCCTTTGTTGAGGGAAGAAAGCGTACCCAGGACAATTATAGAAAAGGCTTTGGAACAAAAAGAAGTCGAGGCTAAGTCCAGCCAGGAAAAATTACTCAAATCCCACCTCAGCAAGCGACTTCAGGAGGTTCTTCGTCGGGCTCTACTTATTTTCGCCCAAAAAAGAAGTTGGCTTTTTCTGGGAGTAGCGTTCTTTGTTTTCGTTGCCATCTTCCTAATTTTAGTTATTTCCAACAAAAGGCCTCCCGCTCAGGCCGTAGCTCAATTGGCCTCTATCCCCTCGGATTCTGCCACCCCTCCGAAGCCAGAACAAATTCCCACCCCAAAGCCTGAGCCAACGCTGAAGAAAGAATCTCCCCCGGGATTAAATGAGTTGCGGGCAATGCTGATTAGGGCCAGGGATTATTTCGACCAGGGCGCTTATGACCTCTGTATCGAGCAAGTTGAAGAAATTCTTCGTTGGAAGCCCGATGACCAAGAGGCTTTAGATTTGAGCCGAAAAGCTAAAGAGATAAAACCAAAGGTAGAACTTTACTTGAACAGTGCCAGGAAAGCTTTACAGGAGGGGCGTTATGTTGATTGCTTGAAGGAATGTGAAAAAATACTGGCTATTAGTCCCAAACACTTTCAGGCTCAAAATTTATTTAACCTGGCCAAAGCCCAGGTTCCGGCTGGCTCTGTTTTTTCATCCCAGGGAGAAGAAGCGGCTAAAAAGATTTCCTCCTGGGAAGAAGCCGAAATAGCTCTCATCAAGGGTCTTATCGAACGACAGAGAAAGGCTATGGAGACTGAGAATATTTCGCTTCTCCTTCAAGATGTTATCCCGGAGTTGCACCAGGAAATTCGTCGTGATGCTGAAGCTTTCTTTTCCCAGAATCAAATCATCAAGGTCAGCTTTAGCAAAATCAATATTAGATTGTTAGAGGCCGAGGCGGAAGTTTCTCTCAACAGCTCTATAAGCTATTTACCCGTCGGGACTCAAGAGGTAAGTACTCAAACCTTAGATGTGACCTGGTACTTAAAAAAGATTAACGGCAATTGGAAAATAACGCGCTTTTAGGTCCATGGAGAAGGAAAAAATAGCGGTGGCGGTTGGTTTCGGCACCAGTCAGGGGCAAGTACGCGAAATAAACGAGGACAGCCTTTGTGTTTTCACTCCGTATCCAGGAACTGAATCAACTTCAGAATTTTTGGCTATTTTAGGTGTGGCTGACGGCATGGGAGGGCATAGGGCGGGGGATCTGGCGAGTAGTTTTGTTATGGAAAAAGTTAAAATGGCCTTTATCCGGGGTCAATTTAAAAATAAATATGGGGATCTTTCTGACTTGGCTCTGATTCTGAAAAATTTAGTTAAAGATATCAATCAGGAACTCTATGCTCTATCTAAAAAAGAAAAGAGCCCAGGGGAGATGGGAAGCACTTTGACTATTGGGCTGCTCAAAGAGAAGATGCTCTGGCTGGCCCATGTGGGCGACAGCCGTTGCTACCTTGTCTCCCAGGGAAAAATTGAACAGCTTACTAAAGACCATTCTTGGGTGGCTGAGCAAGTCAGACGAGGGGTTCTATCGCCTGAAGAAGCTATTGGCCATCCTCGGGATAATGTTTTAACCCAGGCGGTGGGAATTGACCCCAATATTGAGCCCCAGATTATTTATAGAGAAGTGAGCTACGGCGACCGATATGTGTTCTGTACTGATGGTTTAACCAGACATGTGCAAGAAAAGGAGATTTTAGAAATAATCAATAAGAAGCCCAATCCGCAAAGAGCTTGTGATAGTCTTATTGAATTAGCTAACCAAAGAGGGGGGGAAGATAATATAACGGTGGTTATTGGGTATATAACCTCTCCTCTAAAGGAAACAAGAGAAGAGGTGGTGGCGTTATCTGAAAAAAGAGCGAGGAAAAATATAACCCCAGCTAAATTAAAAAATAAAATGATAGTCGGAATTCTTTTTCTTGTTTTAATGGCTGCCAGCTTTTTCTCGGGCTTTATTTATCGCCAATTCCTTTTGGCCAAAAAAGTCGATGAGCTCCATAGGCAGGGACTGCTTTATTACGAAAAGGGAGAATTCGCTAAAGCAACGCTTTTGATGGAGTCTATCCTAAAAATTGACAAAAGGAATAAAGCCGCGCAGGAACTCATTGACAAAATAATAAAAAAGGAGGAAAGGAGGAAAGAATGAGCAAAGAAGGGAAAACAGGGCGGTCTTGTCCTAAAGGGCATCCTCTGGACCCTTCCTGGAAAATCTGTCCATATTGTGGAGAAGCCGTCCAGTCTATTTCGCTGGAGTTAAAAAAGACGGTAAGTGAGAGTGTGCCCCGAGAACTAAAGAAAACAGTCAAAGAAGAAGTGGCCATAGCTAAGGAGAAGGAAAAAGAAAAGGAAATAACCGATAAGAAAACGAAAATTTTAAGGGAAAGGCCGACTGCCATCCGGGGCGTCGCCTGGCTTGTCGCCTTAGATGAGCCTGTACGGGGGATGGTCTATCAGGTCATCAAGGAAAAAACGACTATTGGCAGTGCCGTGGAATGCGACGTTCAGTTGGATGACGAGTTTGTCTCTAAAAGACACTGTTCCCTGCATTTGGAGAAGAACGCTTATACCATAACTGACCTTGATAGTGCTAACGGAACTTTTGTCAATGGCCGCCGGGTGGCTAAAAAAAGATTAGCTGATGGCGACATAATCAGAATCGGCGAAAGAAGCTATGTTTTTAAGTGCTATGTTTTCTGAGAGATTAAGGAAGCAAGAGGAGGAAAACCATGAGAGAATTTAAAAGAATTAAAAAAATTCTGCTTGTATTGTTTATTTTCTCCATTTCCTTGCGCTTCAACGTAGTTCCAGTCCTGGCGCAGACGCGGCCTCTCACCCAGCAGCAGATAATCGAGCTTAGTTCACCGGCGGTCGTTTTTGTCGAGTATTTCTATAAAGGTTATGTTTTTTACAAAGGTCAAAAATTCGGATCAATCAAAGACCCCGGTCAGCCTTTCTTTGAATCTTTTTTAAGCACAGTTAAGGCCGGCCCTTTTGAAGAAGGGCGGGGGTCTTCAGGGTTTATTGTTCACCCGGATGGTTACATTCTCACTGCCGGTCATTGTGTCCAGGATTACCCAGCAGAAGGAAACATGCTGATTCTGCAGGCTTTTCTCCGGGATTACATAATCCCTAATTTTATCCAGCAAGCCGGTCGGCCACCCGATGAGAAAGAGTTACAAAACCTTTTTAAGAAGATTATTAGCGAGGGAGCTCAGGTGATAGATTTAACCAAGGAGATTTATGTTCGCACCGGCAACTGGAGTGCCTATAAAGCAGATGTCCTGGTAGTGAGTGAGTTTAAGACTGGAAAAGATGTGGCTATTATCAAAATTCCCGGAAAAAACTTTCCTACCCTCCCCTTGGGGAATTCTGATAGTGTCAAGGAAGGAGACGAAATTTTGGCCATCGGCTATCCAGGAATTCTTCAGGATGGAACTGGCCAGGCCTTAAGTCTCGTTAGTCTTCTAACCCCTACCGTTACCAAAGGAATTGTTAGCGCCTTACGGGTCGACGCTTCTGGCTCTCCTATGATCCAGATTGACGCGGTAATTTCTGGGGGCAATAGTGGTGGCCCGCTCGTTAATAATAAGGGAGAGGCAATTGGTGTTGCCAGCTGGATGCTGGGTCAAGTAGCTCATAAAGAAGGCGGCAGCTACGGCATGTTCGTCCCTATTAACCAGGCTAAGGTTTTCGTTAATCAGGCAGGCTTTACCCCCCAGAGGGGATTAACTGATGAGGTTTATTATAGAGCTCTGGATTTTTACTGGCAGGGGCAGGTCGAAAAAGCTCTCGAGGAATTCAAAAAAGTAATGGAATTCTATCCCCGCCACCCAACAGGCCAAAGATATATTCTTGAATGTACAGAAAAACTGGCTAAAGGAGAAGCGGGCCGTAGATTGTCTTTGCCCTCCTGGCTGTTAATCCTTATCATAGTTGTCGCTGTCGCTTTGATTTTAATTTTTGTATTGCCGGGGGCGCTCAAGAAAAAGCCGCCCCTCGCGGGGAAAAGAAAAGATTTTGGTTATTTAATGGGCCAAGAAGGACCCTTGGCCGGAAATCGCTTTCCGATTGAGAAAGACGGTCTCATCATAGGACGAGACCCGGCGAAATGCCAAGTGGTTCTCTCCGATGACATAGTCTCCCGCGAACATGCTTTGATTGAACCCACGACTGATGGTAAAAGCGTTAAAATTAAGAATTTGAGCGGAACCAATCCTACCTACGTTAATGACCGCGCGATTACTGAAGCCCAGCTTAAAGATGGCGATATTATAAAAGTGGGCCGGTCATTGTTCTTGTATAAAACGGGATAAAAAATCTTATTGCTAAAAAGAATAAGAATTTTGTTCAAGGCGAGAAGCAAGATAGTCGAGTGCAAGCTCTGGTATGTTTCTTCGACCATATTTCCTCAACGCTGCTATTTTTTAATAAATAAAAAAAGAGGCAGAGGAAGAAAAACCTAAGTTGTTTTAAGAAGAGAAGTTCAGGCCGCATATTTTCATGAAGCTTAAGCCGGCTAAAAATTTGCCCGAAGATGATTAATCATGTCTTCAACCATGCGCGGTAAATCATAATCAGGTTGCCAGCCCCATTCCTCTCTGGCTGCCGAATCGTCGATTGATTGCGGCCAAGTTTCCGCGATAGCCTGACGCTCGTCGGGTTTATATTCAATCGTAAACCCAGGGATAAATTTTTTAATTTCGCTGGCCAGCTCGGCCGGCGAAAAGCTCATGGCGGCCACGTTAAAATCAGTATGATGGCGCAGACTCGCGAAGTCTGCCTCCATGAGCGTAATCGCAGCCTTAAGGCAATCGGGCATATACATCATCGGTAGCACGGTATCTTCTTTGAGGAAACAGGTATATCTATTACGGACGATGGCTTCATGAAAAATGGC
>CAZVIN010000032.1:0-61381 GCA_964627255.1 uncultured Eubacteriales bacterium | reverse complement strand
CCAATGGGAGGCATAAGCATATCCACAACTAAGGAGTTGACGATGGCCCCGAAGGCGGCGCCGATGATAATGCCAACGGCCATGTCAACGACATTGCCTCTAAGAGCAAATTCCTTGAATTCTTTAAGCATCACTCCTCCTTTCCCTTTAAATTAACCTATTTAAAATTTTTGGCTTGCCTGAAAAAGCCTCTTTTTCTTAAATTCTCTTCGACCAAAGGATAGAGAAGAAGTTCTTCTTCCTCTATTCCTAATCTAATCTGATTCTGCTTCAAGAATTTTCTAAGAAATAAAATCTCTTCTGGCACAAAAAAATCACCCATAATAGCCGGCCAAAAATGAGCCCCAGCTTTTTTCAGGTGAATTAAGGCTTGGAGAGGATAGGCGAAAAAATCGCCTCTGGCGCCTGTAATTTTTGTAAACTTTTCCGCGGTCACGGCTTTTAAACTGACCCGAACCATCAGGTTGGAGAATTTAATCAATTCCTTAGCCCAGGAAGCATCAGAGCCAAGAATAAAGCCGTTTGTCTCCAGGACAAACCTGGTCATAGGAGCTTGTTTTTCTATTATTTCCAAAATCCTTAAAAGATGTTCGAAAGTCTCAGGTCCGAGGACGGGCTCAGCGCCCGAAACTCGGACCTGGTTGAACCCCTTGTTATGGGCTATTTTAAGAATTGTTCGCGCCACATCTTCGGCTGAATAAAAATGGCCGGTCCTTTCGGGGCAAAGGTTCCGTCCCAAATTCCAGCAATAAGCACAAAGAAAACAACAGCCGAGGGCGTCAGCCGTGGCCATCCCCCCATAAAATCCTGTAGCCCGGAAGCGATAATATTTTCTTTTTCCGCCTTGGCTGATTATCTTCTCGACTTCCTGGCTTTTTTCCAGGGGATTAAAGGGCAGCTTCGCCTCCATTTTTCCCTCACCGGCCATTATAGTAAAAAATATCGTGGTTCTCTTCTATTTGAAAGAGGCTAGTTTGAAGCTTAGTCCGGAATGGCGAAAGCAACCATAAAAAATTAAAAATTGGTGACAAAAATCCGGACGCGTCCCTTCCTATCCCATACAAGACAGAAGGAAAACCAAGTCTTTAACTCGGATAGCTTTTTATGTCCCTCAAATGAAAGCCAATGACCATTTCAGTCAAAATGTCCTGCAAGGTTTTTAAGGAAAAGATTTCGTTCTGCCTCCAACCGCCATTTTTATCCAATTCCCGACCTCGGTTAATTAATGGTAAAGAGAAAATCATCAAGAAATTGGCCAGAAAAATGGAGGTGGGAAGAGCCTTTTAGAGCTTCAATCAGACTCAAATAATTTTCTACTTTTAACTCCTGGGCGTGGATAATAACCAGGTTAATCCCCAGCCTTTTCCAGAAGAGAATATTTTCCTCGAGCGATTTCTGATGGAGACTTTCCCTTACCTCAACATAAGTTGGCGAGAAAAAGCCGCTATAACCGTTGACCAGACGATGGCCGTGAAAAAGGGAATAATACATCCGGGGCGCCTCAACGCGGCCTATACCTGTACCCGGTTCAGGCAAGGGCAACTCCAGAAGGACTTTTTTCTCTTTCCATTGGGCTAATTCCTGATAAACCGGCGCCAGGTTGGACTCCGAAAGAACGGGTCGCGTCGGTAAAGGAATGGATATGTATTCTATGACAATAAGAATTAGACAAATAACCGTTAAGGCTGTTTTTAAAGACCGGCGTCTGATTTTGGCTTGAAGATATGTCAAACCAAAAGCGCTCAGGAGGGCCAAGGCAAGCAAGGCAAAAACATAGAAGCGAGGCACGGCTCTTATTGCTTTATACCCGGGAATGAAACGATTGAGAAGCCAAAACGGCCCTTTGGAGCCAAAGCAAAACCAAACCGCCAGTCCGAGCATTAGGGAATAGATTAAAACAACCTTTTTTGGCTCAAGCCTCTCTGAGCCCAAAAAGATTTCTTTTCTGCCTGCGGCAATATTTTTATCCGTCTTTTTTTCAACCTGATTGCCGGCTTCATCTGGGGTTGGGTCTCTACGCCCTTCTCCTTCTGACCTTTGATTTTGAGCGAGCCTCGGTCTCTTGTCTTTCCCTTTTATAAAAGTCAAGATAAAGCCCGTTAGAGCCAAAGCAAAAGGGATAAATCCCGGGAAAAGCTCCCCTTCGGACTGTCGAAATTGAGCTGACCAGCGGCCGTAGAGACGATTAATTCTTCCCGTGGCCAAAAAACTGGTGAGCTTTGCCTCGGCGCCGATTGTTCGCTCAAACCCGGGCTTTTTCTGCTGACCAGAATAGGCGAGGAATATAGGGCCGAGACATAGAGTGACCGCAAGAATAAAAACAAAAATATGCAGCCAAAACTTTTTTTGGCCATAAGTTTTTTCCACCAAGGCGTTACCGAGAATAAACAAACCGCAAATGATTATTAAAAAAAGGGCATAATATAAATTGGCTAAGGACTGGACGATATAAATGAAACTAAAAATTAGCCAATCAGCAAAGTGGCGACGGCGAAAATAGCGATGCAGGAAAAGAAACAGGAAAGGTAGACCGCCGGCACTGACGACCTGCAACTGCACGGTATGAGCCATCATAAAAGGAGAAAAAGCAAAGATTATTCCGGCCATGACTGAGGGCCAAAAAGACCGACAAAAAAAACGGGCCAAAAAGAACATCGACAACGCTGAGGTCAGAAGGGCTATAAGAAGGACAATATTGTGAGCTAAAACGGGATTGCGAGTTAGTTTAAGAAGAGGTATAGCCAGGAGCGCCTGAGGAATTAAGAGCTCAGAATAAAGCAGCGGTTTTTCTTCTGGATAAAAAATATTAGCGGCGAAAAAATGGTTAAACTCGAGCCTCGCCAATTTATTAGCAACTGTAGCTAAAATCCAGGTATTAAGGAGAGAGTCGCCATAATCTCGAACCTGGCGGTCAAGCTGCAAGGAGAGGGGATAGGTCATGAAGATAGTCAAAAGCGAAAAAAATAATAAGGCTAACCAAGCTGATGGCTGGCGGCGTTTGGGCATATTAAAGAATTACGGTACTAAGAACCTGGCCGATTTTTACTTCTGGAGAGATGTTAGTATAAGGATTATTATTGGCCCCACGAAGATAATCAAGTCGAGCGCTGTTTTTATCGATGGTCAGGCAGGTGTAGCCCGATGGCCCCCAAAAATTAGCCTTTTTTAAATCGCCGACGCCAGGCTCTGTCCAGTAAACTCCATAGGAGCCGTAAAATTTATTCCAAATTTCTCCTTGATACCAGAGAAGCTCGCCGACGTGCTTCGTAGAACCAACGCAAATTCCGCGCATCTGGCGATTCTGATTATCTTTGACCGTCTTGACATGGAAGACGTGGTCATGACCATAGAAAAGCGCCCTGACTCCCGCCTCGAGCATCCAGCGGGTAAGGGTTACCTGCTCAACAGCCTCTGGATTTGGACAGTACGGGCGATAATCGTCGGCGGTAAAGAGAGGTCCCCGACCGTAGGCGTAATCAGTAACCGCCTCGTTAGTTCCCTTCGGCCAGCCGCCGAGGACATGATGAAAACAAACGAATTTCCAGGCTGACTCACGACGCAATTCATTCTGGAACCATTGCTTTTGGGTTTCTCCGAGCGTCCATTGCTCGGGAATCAGGGGCAGCCAGGGAGTGTTATAGCTCTCGTTATCCAGGACAATTATTTGAATGCCTCCTTGGCCTGACCAACGGTCCTCACCCCAGCAGAGAGAAAAATAGTTCTGGTCAGGCGCCTGGCCTGATTCTGAGCCAGGCTGTCGCCAGTATTTCTGGCGGTAAAAACGAGCCGGTTCCCGGGCGACGTCGTAAGAAGACTCGCCGTCGTGATTGCCGAGGACGATATAGACTGGTATTGTCGGGGTAATGGATGAGAGCATCTTTCTCATCCGCAGCCAGAAAAGCCGGCTGTAACTATCCAGTTCCGAAGGCGCTAGTCCATAGGCGGGGTCTTTTAGCCCCAAACCCTTCCATTTATAGCCGGCACCAATACCCGTTGTATCCCCCAAAATAAAAATTAAATCCGGTTTTTCCACCATCATTATTCGCCGGAGAGCCGAAGCCAAACAGAAACCGCTCATCATCTTTGCCCACTCTGAAGGATATTCAGGCACAAAAGAAGGGTCGGAGAGAAGCGAAGAAAGAAAGAGGTTAATATAATCACCGCT
This sequence comes from uncultured Eubacteriales bacterium, assembly GCA_964627255.1. GTDB lineage: Bacteria > Acidobacteriota > Aminicenantia > Aminicenantales > CALLJL01 > CALLJL01. The sequence goes on along the minus strand of CAZVIN010000032.1, from coordinate 57,216 downwards.
CAACCGTTGCTCCCGCAACAAACTATCCTTGACTACTCTGGTTCCCATGTCCGCGTCGTCAAAGGTGTGGTCGTCGCTATAGAAGATAATTTTGAGACTGCCCTTTTGGAGAAAAGATAACGGCGTCTTTACCCGGCGCCAGGGGGTGACCTTCCAGCTTCCTTTGCTGGTTGTCTCACGATACTCGAGCCGATAGCTTAGCTCCGGGCCCCAAAAATAATTTTGGACCGGAATATCCAGACTATCTTTAACTCCCTGATAAACCAAAGCCTTAGGCCGCGAAAGAAAAATATCGGCTGAGCTTAAAACCAGGCGAACGTCGAGAGATAGCCCCTGTTTGGGAATGACATTAACCACTGCTTGCTGGGAGTTAAGAAAGACAATCCTTTCTGCCGCTTCAAAGGCAGTAGCATCATAAGGGAAGGGCTGTTCTCCAGAAACCGGGTTAAAGCTTAGGTCCGAGGAGCAATCTTGGTCATTTTTAAAAGATTCCGGGCTTAAATTAGGCAGGTTTTCTTCTTTTAGGCGAAGAATAAAGGGCCACGGAAGGAGGCCAGAAAAACGGAGAAAATCACGCCTCTTCATCGGAGAAAGTGGCTCATTTTATTCTCGACAAACGATTTTCCATCGTCTCGCCAATTATAGCCAGCTAAAACAATCTATTTCAAGCCCTTACTTTTTGATAAATTTTATCGCCAAGCGGCAGGGAAAGCTTCGTTCGCCTCAAAAATTACCGGATATGAAAATGGCCATTTAAATAAAACGGGGTGCGGGGGCGAGACCAGAAAAACAAATTATGCCGGCGCTAAGAAAGTGAAGACGAAGCAACTTCGAAAACCTGAACCAAAGAGAGGCCATACCCTCCAAGTGATTTCCTCACCTTCACAAGAGAGAAGAGAAGCAATTAATTTAGGTTCAGCGAATATAGTGGGGGAGGTGAGAAGGAATTACCAAAGAAATCTCCACCAGGCCAGCGTATTTCCCTTCTTTAAACCACGGAAGTTGGTAAATCAATTTTTTTATCCCTCCTTTTTCCACGGTATAGACATTGCTCTTTTGATTCCGAAGTAAGTCCTGTAACTTGGTACGCGCCGGCTCAGGGTGGCAATCAAGGACATTCTTCCCCAGAAGTTGGGCTCCGCCATCCGCTTCAAAATCTATTTCCGCCTGGCGATTCATATAAATGATGATGCCTTGAGTATCACAAACCACTATCGCTGCGGCCAGTTCGGCCGCCCAATCCTTGGCTTCGGCTGGCTTCATCTCATTCTCCCTCTCTAAAAATAGATTCTCTGAAAAACTTCTGAGGCGCCTTTTCTCTTAAAGCTTGACCCAAGAAAATTACCCGCACCAAAATTTTTTAGCCAATGATGCCTTTTTCCCCGCATTCCCTTTCAACACGCCCTTACCGGGGATAGCCACCAATTTCCATTGCCAGTAAAATTATCCACCCGCGGTAATCAAATTAATTATCGTTCCGATGCTTATCTTATTTAATGGTTCTCTTCACTCTTATAAAGCTTAGGCAACGACGCGTCCCGAATGGCCACGCTTCGGTTCAATCAAGAGTAATCGAGCGGCTTTTAAGCCCACCCTTCAGGGAGTCAAAAACCAGCTTCACCTGGCCGCCGCCTTCGAGCAAGAGCCTGAGATTCACCCGACCAAAGCCGGGCACGCCATTTTCGACTGGCACCTTGTTTTGCCTTATTTTGATGGGCTGGGTCAAACTCCGGAATTCGTCGGTAAGATATCCGGCGGCGATTAATTTTATCTTTTCGCCCTCAACTCGAACCTCGTCAGGACGGTGGAGCTTATTTTGAATAGCCACCGCGGCCATGGTAGGCGTCACTCGGCTGTTGGCGATGGACAAGTCAACCTGATATTGTCGGCTTCCCAATTTTTTTACTTCAGCCTTAGTTATCTCCAAACGAGCTAACTGGTCTGCATGATAAAGGCAAAAGGCGGCGTTCCGATGGCAGGTTTCCGCCAGCCTGAAAGTAGGTGGGACGCGGCGGCCAAATTTTTTGACTCCGCCGATTTCAACCTCTCCATAAAGGGGATGTTTATAGGGTTTCCAGGGACTAAAATGCTCTCCTAAGAGAACCAGGTCATGATATTCCATCTCCTCCAGCCGGTCCTGCTGTCCTAACATGGCCCTGACGTCCACTGTCTCCTCCTCCCTCTCTCGCCGTGGTCGTTGCACTTCTAGCGGGTCCTGGTCGAGTTCGTTAGAAAAAGTGAAAGCACCCAAAGCGTAGTAAACAAAGTCAATCGTCCCGCCATAAACCGTGTACATATCTTTATAGACAACAATATAGCGATAGCCAGGAAGAATTTTTTCGCCGTTCTTACCAACATAATCATAAACCTGACGGTCAGCGGGCAAATATTCACCCATGTTTTTAGCGCCCGGACCACGCAAAATCATCCCGCCATAATTATGGAAACTCTGGGCTCCGGCTATATTGGGATGAGCCAGGAGAAAATCGCGGATAGCGGCGGTTTCGGGAAAACAAAAGGGATAATCGCCTGCCCCTCGCTGAACGTATTCAGGCTGCCAGTTAAACCCAAAATTACGATTCATATCATAGCCGCCGGGGGCATCTTCGTTAATCATCCCGTCGTTGTCGTTATCAATTCCTTCTTCCCCCAAAAGAATATAATCGCCTTTTTCGCCCGGCTTAATCGGCACTAATATCCTGGCGTCGTCGGCGTGAAGTTTGTGGGTTCCGGTTCCCAGGGGAACTTTTTTCCTCATCATGGTGATCGAACCGTCGCCATCCAGGTCTTCTGGGCCATCCTCGTCAGCCATTCCATCTCTGTCATCATCATAAGGCATTAGACCGGAACGGGGTGAATCAGGGTCGCTGACCTGATTTATATAGACGTCACGACTATCCGGGTTAACCGTCGGGATAATATAAAAGGACCTTTCATCCAAAAGACGAGTGGCCAGCTCATTACGGCCATAGTTAGTGAGTAGATACCAGATAACATAAAGAGCAACCTCTGTTCCCTGAATTTCATTACCATGGATATTGCCGTCAATGTAATATCCGGGCTTGCGCTCTGCCGGGCCGGTTTTGGGATTATTTAGAATAACCCCCCAGATATCCTTGCCTCGATAAGATTTACCAATTGATTTTAGGGTCATAAATTGGGGATAGGTCTGGGCTAAGGTCTGAAGGGCCTTGGTTAATTCTGCATGATTATAGAAATGGTCAAACGACATCTTGACTGCAGCCGTGGGCTGAGACCAAGATTTAGACCAAAAAGAAGAAAACAGGAGGAAAATAACCAAGGAGGCAAGAGCGATTGCCTGACGCCAGTATCGATAACTCCCCAGGCGGGGTTTCTGGTCTTTTCTCAGCTGCCGGGCCGAAATTCTTTCCCCCATATTTTCTCTTAAAGACATATTACTTAGCATTGAATCAACTCCTGATGCCCTTTTTTTGCTTCTAACCTGAGAGTCGCAGCAAAGAAAGGTCTTGTTCATTTCCTGACTCCTCTTCCCATATTTGGCCATAGAAACTTTCTGGAAATTCATCCTAACCCCTCCTTCAAGGCAGAATAATTGAGGCCATGGCCTTGCCTAACTTGGGTGAAGTGGCCTCGACAGAAATTTTGCTCCCCTTCTTGGCCATTATTGTCCAGGTTACTTTCTTTACCTCGCCGCTACCGTTGAGGAAGGGGATAATAACGACAGGGCGGCCCGAAAAAAGATTTTGCTCTCTATCCAGGTTAAGCTTGATTCTTATCGGCCAGGACGTCATGGCTCGCCGTCCTTGAGCCGTAGAGGTCGGGAACCAGCCAGGATTGGTTAAATAGGCTGATATCTCGTAGACGCCCTCACCAAGAGGTTTGGCCTTTACCTCTTGTATTTGAATTTCGGCCACTCGCTCGATTAAGCGGAGATAAAAATCAAGATGGGCAGTAATCGCCTTTTCCGCTAATTCGGCCGGGGGAATAAGCTTTAACCCAGGAATAAACCCTCCGATTTCGACTTCACCGAGAGTGGGATGCTTAAAAGGCGTCCAGTTAACAAACCCTTTGCCTACCAGCGCAGTCTCTGACCACTGGAGGAGGTAGGTGTCGGGGTGCTCCTCATCGCCGGTGGGCGGCCGCGGGGGCATTTTCTCTAACATTTCGGCCATTCGAGCCGGAGTAACCTTACCTGATTTAACCATCTCGAGGAGCGAGGCAGCCGAAAAATTGGGCGGAGCGCCGTGGGCTTTAAGAAAAGCAGCGATTTTTTCCTCACCCAAAGCGATAAACTCTTCAGAACTCATCGCCTTGAGCTTTTCTGGAGTTAAAGTTTCCTTCTCGGCTGGCTTCTTGGGTTCAGGCACGTTCCAGATATCAGTGGAAAAAACAGGCACTCCGTATTGAAAATAAGCATATGCCACCAAAGAACCCTTTTGAACGGGCTTGGCTCTTCTCTCCGGATAATCAAGACCAGCTTTATTCAGAGCTTCTTTGTATTCCTTTTGGATGGCCTCAAACAGGGGCAGGTCCAAACGGTCCAGAGTGACCGCCGGGCCCAAACCAAGAAAAGAGGCCACCATCTCTTCGGTGATTTCCATCCCAGCCGCAACCCCTAAACCACGCATCGCCTCCACAATCTCTTTAAGGGTATATTCTTGGTCTGGGTCGAGTCCCAGCATGGAGGCATACATTCGGGGAATTCTGACCCGGTCGGCTCCGGCTCGAGCTTGGCCGGTTTGCTGCAGGTTAAGAATCGTGTTTTCCGTGGAAAAATTTAAAACCAGAGCAATGTGGCGGCGCTCCGACATGAATTTTAGCAGAGCCTGCGTTTCTGGTTCTGAAACTGGCCAGGGCCCACAATTTTTAGCAAAATATTCAAAATCGTGGGGCAGGTTGCGATTTAGTTCCACCCCTCCTGCCGGGTCCTCGTTAATCTCTCCGTCGTTGTCATTGTCCAGCCCCTCGCTGTACAGCTTGTAAATTCCTTTTTCTCCCTTTTTGGGGTCAGCTAACCTCAGCAAACGTGGCTCCTTCGGGTCGGGTATATAGGTTCCCTCGGGGTCTTTTACTCGCATCATGGTGATAAACCCGTCGCCGTTCAAGTCATCTGGGCCATCCTCATCGGCCTGGCCGTCATTATCCTCGTCCACTGGCCGGGAATTGGTCGTTCTTTCCCATTTTAATTTACCCAGCCAGGCAGCATAGGCGTCGGGATTAAGAAGAGGGGCTACATATATAGTGCGCTTATTCAGGATTTCGCTGATTGCTTTCTCCCGGCCATAGCCATCGATTAATTTTTTAGCCAACCGGCAGGCGGCTTCTGTTCCCAGAAAATGGAGTCCTTCTAAATTAGCGCTGATTAAGACTGCCGGTCTTAATTCGGGAGGCAAAGAAGCCTCGCTCTTAGCCGCCAGTTCCAAAACCACTATTTCTCGCTGAGCGTAGCTCCGACCTAAGGTCAAAACCCGAGCCAGTTGGGCATTTTGAGCCGCTAAGCCGCGTAAAGATGCAATTATTTCTTCCGGTGTCCGAACCGGAAAAAGTTTTAAGGAAGGGCTAATTTGCGGCCACAGCCTTAGCCCTAAGACCAAAACAAAAAGACCCCAAAAAACCATTAGGACTCGTCTTTTCATCTTGCCTCCTTTAACTCAGTGCTTTTTGATATTCTCAGCGCCCATTTATTGTCTTAGTCTTTTATTTATTTTTATTAATTCCAAAGCTTTTCGTCCAGACAATTAATGATGGTATTTTTGCCTTTTTATCGATTTAGATTGACCCAGCGCCAGTTTCATTGCCCTTTATAATGGCTACTTCTTTAATCATTGTGTTCAACCGGCTGTCTTAGCCTTACAAGATTAAGCCAAATCTCTCCAATTTTCATACGTTATTTTTCGCCTTTGGTTCCAGCCATCTTAAAAGAAAGCCTTGCTAATTCCGGCGGCAAAGGAGAGAAAATTAATTTCTGTCTAAATACCTTCCCACGCCACCAGCAAGCTCCTCGGCAGCTCGTTTAAATCAGCACCGACTTTTATTTTTATCAAAGGTCATTTTTCCGCGCCAGCTTTTATTTTTGGTCTTTTCTCATTTTGTCTAAGCTGGCTTGGAGAACAAGGGCCGAGATGGCGAAAGCGACCATAGAAAAATTAAAAATTGGTGCCAACTATGTGCGCCCCATGTCAAGTATTGAAAATAAACCCTCAAAGAACAAAGTCAAACAACTATTCGCCCTCATGGGGGCAATATATAGATTCCGGTGAACAATTTTTAGGTAGCTTGAGGAATTAAAAATTAGCACCACCTTAAATATTTAATTATTTTTTGGCGAGGTTGAAGGGAAAGGTAAGGATGGCAGAAGCTTTCAAGTAAGATTTTGGATTTTAAATTTTATCTCACTCTATTACCCATTAAAATGTCGGAAGAGCTATATTTATTAAACCACAGAAAATGTTTTCTCTTCGTTCTGGCTCTGATATTTTGGCCTTAAACTTCCTCTTTACTCGGATAAAATCTCAGTGTTACCCCATAAATTATCCAGTTTTTTTAACTTGATTCCGGAAGCCGCCGGCCTGTGTTTTAGAAAAAAGCTATTTAAAAAAAACCAATTTTAGTAAAATAAGAATATTCCCCGCTGAGTCCAAGAAGAAACTATTGTTAACCAGGATTACAAATAAATAAATTAATCTTTTAAAAAGACGGCCTTCCTGGTCTTAAACAGAAATATTTTAAGGGTCGTCAAATAGAAAAGGAGGGCAGAAATGCCGCTAAGTTTAGGTTGCAAGAAATTATCTTCTCTCCAGAGACTTTCGGTCTTGATTCTTATCAGCTTCTCTTTTCTGAACGGGCAAAAGGCGGAAAAGATTGCTCCCTTGTTGGAAAGATTGACCTGGCGAGCTTTGGGCCCAGCAGTCATGGGTGGAAGAACTGTTGATATCGAGGCGGTCGAACGACAACCCGGGGTCATTTATGCCGCCATCGGACCAAGCGGTGTTTGGAAATCAGAAAATGCCGGTCTCAACTGGTTTCCTGTTTTTCATCGCGAGGCCACAGTCTCGGTGGGCGATGTGGCTATCTCTCCCTCCAACCCGGAGATTGTTTGGGTTGGAACAGGCGAGGCAACTTGCCGGAATAGCGTTACTATCGGCGACGGAGTCTATAAATCCCAAGATGGCGGCCGAACCTGGGAAAATATGGGACTCAAAGAAACCCGCCACATCAGCCGAATTATCATCAATCCTGGAGACCCCAATATTGTTTATGTCGCCGCCATGGGTCATCTTTGGGGCCCTAACCCTGAAAGGGGCGTTTTTAAAACCGCTGACGGGGGCGAGACGTGGAGCAAAATTCTCTACATCAACGAAAACACAGGAATTGCTGACCTGGCCATGGACCCTGAAAACCCCCTTATCCTCTATGCTGCCGCCTACGAACATCGCCGCCTTCCTTATCTTTATACGAGTGGCGGGCCGGGAAGCGGTCTTTATAAAACCACGGACGGCGGCCGAACCTGGAAAAAACTGGAAAAAGATTTGCCTTCGGGAATAATGGGTCGAATTGGCTTGGCGGTAAGCCGTTCGAAGCCAAATATTGTCTATGCTCTTATTGAACACAAAGAAGCGGGCCTTTTCCGCTCCGAGGATAGGGGCGAAACCTGGCAGCGTTGCTGTGACTCAGAAACCTATCGGCGCATAAACACTCGGCCTTTCTACTATAGCCAAGTCCGAGTTGACCCGACTGACGACAAAGTTGTCTATGTTCTCTCCACTGGGGCCCATGTCTCCACTGATGCGGGTCGAACCTTCAAATCCTTCGGCACCGGCACTCACCCCGACCATCATGCTCTCTGGATTGACCCTGCCAACCCGCGACACCTCCTCCTGGGCAATGACGGCGGCATTGATATCTCCTATGACGGTGGAAGAAACTGGCTGGCTATCCAGAATATTGACGCAGCTGAAGTTTATACCATTGGGTTTGATATGCGGCGGCCTTATTATATTTATTGCGGCCTTCAGGATAACGGGACGTGGGCCGGGCCGAGTCAAACCCGAGATACTGTCGGCATTACCAACGAGGATTGGGTTATGATTGGCGGCGGAGACGGGATGTATGTTCAGATTCCAGCTGATGACCCGTTCACGGTCTACAGCAATTATCAGATGAACAACCTCTACCGCTATGACTGGCGAATTAACCGCAGCAAGAATATCCGGCCCTTGGCTTCGCTCGACGAACCGCCTCTTCGCTTTAATTGGTTAACGCCGCTGAAGGTTTCAACTCATAATTCCAAAAAAATTTATGTCGGTAGCCAGTACTTGCTCCAATCGACCGACCGGGGTCAATCTTGGGAAAGAATCAGCCCCGACCTGACAACTAAGGACCCACAGAAGCTCGTCGATTCTGGCGGGCCGATTTCCCCGGAAAATACAGGTGCCGAAATTCATTGCACCATTTCTACAATTAGCGAATCCCCTCTTACTCCCGAAGTTCTCTGGTGCGGAACTGATGACGGCCTGGTCTGGGTGACCAGAGACGGCGGAAAAAACTGGACTAACGTAACTCGCCACATTCCTGACTTGCCTCCTAACACCTGGTGCTCAAGGATTGAAGCTTCTCATTTTGACCCGGCCATAGCCTATGCTTCGTTTGACGGCCATCGTCATGATGATTATGCCACCTATGTTTATCAAACCACGGATTATGGCCGCACCTGGAAATCAATCAAAGCTAACCTGCCCTTTGGCTGGGTCCATGTAGTCCGGGAAGACCCCAAAAACCCCCGTCTGCTCTATGCCGGTACCGAATTTGGCATCTTTGCCTCGCTGGACAGAGGAGAGAGCTGGTTTTCTTTAAAAAATAACCTGCCGACTGTAGCAGTCCACGATATTGCTATCCATCCCCGCGATAATGACCTAATTATTGGCACGCACGGCCGCGGCATCTGGATTTTGGACGATATTTCTTTCCTCCAGGAGATGAGCCCAGAACTCTTAGACAGACCCGCCCATCTTTTCCCGCCGAGACAGACAGTAGCCTATTATCCAGCGTCAAAGCGGGAATCATATACTCCCCCGGTTTTTGCCGCTAGGAACCCACCTTATGGCTTAGCCATAACCGTTTATTTTAAAACGAAGCCCAAAGAAAAGCCGCAAATATCCTTCATTAATGCCGACGGCGAAATAGTCAGCGAGATGTCATTACCCGCTCAGGCCGGACTCTTCCGAGAATACTGGAACCTGCAATTCGTCCCCAAGAATAAAGCCGGGCAGAGACTTTCGCCGCCTCTAACCGTGGCCATTACCTTGCCCATTGCACCGCCCGGCGAGTATACCGTCGAACTAAAAGTTGATGACCAAAAAATTCAAGCCAAAGCTCTGCTTGAACCTGACCCGCAGATTTCCTACGACTCGGCCGCCGACCAAGCCCGATTTGAGCTTCTGGCGGAAATGATCGGGTTTAGTCGCCGCTTCAGTCAGGCCATCACTGTGCTTAGGCAAATCCGCCGTGATTTAGAGGACCTCAAGCGCCAAATGGATAAAGAAAAGATGACGGCGGATTTAAAGGACACAATCGAGGGGTTTGAGGCGAAGCTCAATGAGTTAGAAAAGGCAGTTCTCCCACCGCCCATCACTTCGTACGGATTGTCGAGAGAAACTGCCTTGCGAGGGGGCGGCTTGACAAACTTGATTCTAAACCTGGCTTCCTCAGTAGTCAGCTATCCAGGTGAGCCTACCGAAACTGATAAGGAGCAGACAAAGGAATTAGAAAAGGCTGTTAACGGCCTCCTCGACCGAACTAATGATTTCATCCGCCAAGACATTCCAGCCTTCAACTCCCGAGTCCAAACTCAAAACCTTAAACCCCTCAAAATTCCAGAGGAGATTAAATTTCAATAGCTCTTTTCCGTTCTTGTATTAGCGGGACTTAGCGATACAGCCTAAGATGGTGGCGACCAGCTCTTTGGGCTTATTTAAATATCTTCTTTGAGCGGCAATTGATTGAGACCGTGGCGTCGGGCTTCATTCTCCATGATAGCGCGCAATGCCTTCCGCTCGTTATCAGGCAGCAGGTTAGGAGGATGGGAAGCCAGGAGATTCTCTACCGCCTCCTTGGCTCTTTGGGCTAAATCCTTTTGGCCGGCAGCGACCCAGGCGTCATAACTATCGCGGTCAATAAGAGGAAAATAAGTGTGTTCTTTCCGGTACCATTGTTTTGTGTGGGCCAACGTTAGGAAATTAGGCAACGGCCCTTCTGTCTCGAAAAAGGATAAAGCCATGGGCTCGTCACGTTGAGCAATACCTTGAATCAGTCGCAGAGCCTGACCGCACACGGCATCATCTATTACCAACTTTTCTAAGCTTTGGGCGCTTTCAAAGGCCAGCATTCCAGGGCCAGAAACAACGTTCACTCCGGCCAGGGCAGCCAAAATAGCGCCGGCTGTGGTCTCAATCCCGGCTTGATAGTCAAGCGTCTTAGAATCAGAGAGAGCCATATAAGCGTGCGTTGGTAACCCTAACCTTTTCCCTATCTGGGTACTGGCCATGTCTATCAGCATCGTCTCCATCGCGCCCATCGGTGTCGTCCCTTTACGCATATCAAAACTGGAGGGAGAACCGCCAAAAATGACCGGGGCTCCAGGCTTGGCCAGTTGAGTTATCACTAAGCCGGAGAGGTTCTCCGCGACATGCTGGACTAAGGTGCCAGTGATCGTTACGGGAGAAGTGGCCCCAGTCATACCCATGGAAATAAGTTCGGAAGGTTGCCCCAACCTAGCGGCATCAATCAGACTCTGGGAAGTGAGATGGCTCCATTTTAGGGGAGGGGAGGGGCAGGCATCGAAGATGGCTAAAGGCTTTTGGCGGAGTTGGTCTTCGTTGCCTCTTATAACCACCAGAAGGTCTTTCATCACTTCAAAACTTTCCACGCGGAAAGTCCCAGTTACTATTGGCTTCGAGCTATATTGAAGGCAGATGAACAACCGATAACTATCGGCCATGGCCTGCGGGACGTCGCTCGAGACAAGCGAGGTGCTCTGAAAGTCGAGATGAGGCAAAAGTTCGGTTAAACGAATAAAGTTAACCAAGTCGGCAGTAACCGGCGGCCTTAAGACCCGAGCCTTAGAGTCCAGAATGGTGACGGCCGCTGACCCGGGATTAAAATGAACCTCGTCCTCGCCGACGGAAAAACTTTTTTCGCCTTGCCGGTCAAAAAGAATAACCTTGGCGGGCGCAGTCTTAAGACAAGCTTCTACTAACGACCGCGGGAAATAAACTCGCTGGCTTCTTTCCTCGACCCTGGCGCCCGCATCTCGAAGCAGTTTCCTAGCGGCCTCGTTTTCCACCAACAAACCTACCTTATCCATTAGCGCCAAACCCTCAGCAATTATTTTGTCAACTAGCTCTTCACTCAAGATGGCGACTTTTGGTCTTAGGCAAGGAGAAATCATGGTGTCTCCCTCCCTGTTTTCCGACTTAAAAGCTGTTTCACCAGCCGAACCGCGGCTACGGCATTTTCCGCATAGCCGTCAGCCCCGATTCGCTGGGCCCATTCCGCCGTCACCGGCGCTCCGCCGACGATGACCTTGAAGCGACCCGTTAATTGTCGCTCGGCCAACATCTCGAGAAAACGCTTCTGGCCAACCATGGTCGTCGTTAACAAAGCCGAGAGGCCAATAACGTCGGCTTGCACCTCTTCGGCCTTCTGCCAGAATTTCTCTAACTTGACATCGGCGCCTAAATCGTAAACCTCAAACCCTGAGGCTTGGAGCATCGAGGCAACAATATTTTTGCCGATGTCATGAATATCACCTTCTACTGTGCCAATTACTATTTTTCCCATAGACTTAGTAGATAATTGGCTTCGCTTAAGCTCCGGGTCCAAAACAGCCAGAGCCGCTTTCATCGCCTCCGCTGATGTAATCAATTCCGGTAAAAAATAATCGCCCTTTTCCCACAGCTCGCCCACTTTTTGAATCCCGGGAACATAACCTTGCTCGATAACCTCGGTCGGGTCTAACTGGAGAGTGAGGGCTTCTTGAGCTAAACGTACCGCCTCTGTCTGGTTGCCTTCGATTATCGCCTGGGTCATCAAAGCCAAAATCTTTTCCTTGTCCATAGACCTCCTTTCTTCAGGCTGATGGCCGCTAAGGCCACGGGCCTAATTTAAGATTTTCCAAAAAATAGCTTTGAAATTGCTTTTCCGATGCTAAGGAAACATATTCCACTCGCTGAAGTAAAGAAAGCAGGCGTTGCCTCGAGGGCCGGTTGAGAAGAAGGAGCCGAGCCCCCGCCAAGGATGTATTTCCCAAAAAGAAAACCCTTTTGGGGTTGATTCGCGGAATCAAGCCGATAGCCTGGCTGTTGACAATGGAGAGCTCTTGACCAAAAGCACCAGCAATATAAATCGCCCTTAGGTCCTGAGGCTGGAGATGAAGATAGGCCAGCAGGAGCTGCAATCCGGTTCTAATGGCGGCACAAGCCAATTGAGCTTGACGAATATCTTCCTGGGTTAAAAAAAGGCCGGGTACGACCGCAATTTTTTCCTTAGGGATAGTAAACCGGCCATGAGCGCGAATCATTCCTCTTCTGAGTAAAACACTAAGTAAATCAATCAAACCAGAGCCGCAAATTCCCCGCGGTTCGGTATCGTTTATCGTCTTAATTTTAAATCTATCTCCTGCCCAATCGACGCGCTCTATAGCTCCAGACGAAGCAGGCAGGCCGCAACTGAGGTTCACACCCTCGAAGGCTGGACCGGCCGCCGTGGAGGTGGCCACCAGCCGTTTCTCACTCTTGACCACAATCTCGCCATTAGTCCCAAGGTCGATAAAAGCAAACGGGCCTGCGGCCTCAAAAAGATTGGCGGCCATTAATCCCGCGGAAATGTCGCCGCCAATGAAACTCTGGATATTAGGCGCCAGATAAATTTTTGCTGTTGGGTTAACCTTGAGGCCTATGTCTTCAGCTTGAAGCGGCGGCAGGGAGGAAAAGACGGTAGCAAATGGGGACCGACCCAAGGAATCTACCGGCAGGCCTAAAAGGAGATGATTCATTGTGGAATTCCCGGCCAGAACCACCTCTAAAATATTTTCGCCGTCTAAATTAAGCTGTTTCGCAATCTTTTTAATCAACCGATTCAGCCCCTCGACCAAAATCGCTTGGAGATCTTTTCTTTGTTTTTTCCCCAACGAAGCGTGGGCAATGCGGCTCAGGACATCGGCCCCAAAACGATTCTGAGGATTAATTGCCACCTCCCGAGCTAATATTCGGCCGTCTTCGAGGTCAAGGGCTTCCAGGACGATGGTTGTCGTGCCTAAATCGACCGCCAAGCCCAGAATAGGGTAGGGGACCGCCGCCGGGTATAGCGCCAATATTTCCTCCTCCTGGTAAACAGCTGCTTGCACTTCTTCCATATCCGGTTTTAGCCATCCAATGTTGGATAAAACATTTAAGCTCGCCCTTAATCGAGGCTGGCGGAGAGTTTTTTGAAGGCGACCAAGAGTAGAATCAGGTTTTTTTAGGTTAATCGGGGGTAAAGAAAAAATATATCTTTTTACCGCTGGCTCAAGCGTGTATTTAATTTCAAGCGCCGTTTTCAAAACTGGCATCGCAGTCATCAATGATGATTCCGGCACCCGAATGACCAAGTCGCCCTCAACCGAACAAAGACAAGCCAACCGGCGATAAGAAGGCCACTCCCGCTGCTGCTGAAAAAAGACTTCCTTTGGCTTCGGCCTGGGGATTTGGCCCGAAACTATCTCTACCTCACAGCGGCCACAAATTCCCCGATGTCCACACCAGGCAGCCAAAGGAATTCCCGCTTCTTCCAGCACCCGGGCTAAATTGCTTCCCATCCTAACCTCAAGGATTGGGCCGGCAGGCTCTACTTTAACTTTGGCCATCCTTTGCCGCCTCATTTTTATCTTTCTTTAATCGATTATTCCCGCCGTAAAAAATATAAGGTTAATATTTTTTTTCTGATTTGACAAGCTACCGCCCAAATTTCTAATCATTATTTTATTAGCCGATAAAATCGACCTGAATTTAACTGTCCTTAGCCCTTCGTTAAGCAGCGTCGGTTTTTATGACTTCTTTCTCTTTATAAGGCAAGCGCCCCTCTTTATATAGCCCCAGTAACCCTTTAGATATTTTTGATTTAAACTTATTCCGACTTAGCAAGCCCGTGGCCCTAGCTCTTAAATGAAGGCCATTTCCTCTATCCCTATCAATAATCCCTGAAGATAACCTGGCTATCCGGGCCTGCTTAACTTGAAATTTTCAATTTTACCCTACTCATGCCCCCTATACTTACTACTAAGCCAGTCCTTTTTTTTAATAGCCAACCTCTTAAACCGGAAGAGACCCATTTTCCCCTAACTCATGTGAGACCTACCTGTTATTGATCATCGGCTCCCTTGCCGCGCTTTTTAATTTATTATTAATGGCGCTTATCAAATTCAGTTGATATAAATAGGATCTGAGAAATATTTACCCAATCAATTATCGAGGGCTCTATCAACTAATCGCGAGAGGAGCCTTATTTATCTGTTCGTTTTTATTATCTACAATATATATTATTTTAATATATTAATTATTTGTTATATCTTATTTTTATTATATCTTAATTTCCATATCTCATCCTTTTTACTGATTACCGATAACCTTCTTTCTTATCTCGTGTTAACCATATTGTTCTTCAGGCCCTATCTTGTTTTCTGCCAATAGCGATAAGCCGGCCAACCGGAAAGAGTGATAATTATTCCAATAAACACTTCCTTTGTCTTCCATATGAGCGAGCTCGAATAGATTAAAAGGCAACAAACAATAAAAAAACCGGCAATTATCAGTTTATAGCTTTGGTTTGTAATTTTTTTGCTTCCACTTTTTTCATCCTTAATCCAGCTGCCTTTTTTCCTCGCCTGAATAAATATCGCACCGCCGATAGCTGCAAAAAATAAAAGTAGGCTAAAGACCACATACTCATAAAGTCCTTGAAATTTTCCGACTAAGCATAAGACTGATGACCAGGCGGCTTGCGCCCAGATTGCCTGAGAGGGAACCCTCGTCTTTTTGTTAATCCTTCCCAAGCTTTGAAAGAAAATTTTGTCTCGAGCCATAGCAAAATAGACTCTGGGCCCATAGATTATCGTGGCGCTAAGACAGCCAAAAATTGTTACCGCAATTCCCACTGTCATCCATGGTGCGATTCTGGAACCAAAAATAAATGAAGCTGCCAACTCGCCAACACGGTCTAAATTGGCCATGCTCTCTGCGGGAAGGGCTAAGACATAGAAGATGTTAACGCTGACATAAATTGCTGTGATCCCTAGGATTCCCAAAATAATCGCTCGAGGAAGGTCCTTTCCCGGGTTTTTCATTTCCTCTGCCGTGCAATTGGCCGCATACCAACCATCAAACGTCCAAAGGGTAGCTAACATGGCAAGAAAAATCCCCTCCAATTTAAGAGTACCCTGGGCGGAATCGAAATTGGCTAACGAAATCATCCCGTTCTTACTTAAGAGCCCGAAGCCCAGCGTTAAGAAAATGACGATGAGCCCGGCTCTTATTATCATCGATATATTCTGAATCAAGATGGCCAGTTTAATACCATAATGATTAATTATGGAAAGCAAGATAATAGGTAAAATGGCCAATATTTGCGTCAGCCTGATCTCATTTAAACCAACGCCTCCCAAGCCGATTTTTATTATTGATATATCTTCCATCCTATTAAGGCTCATCAAGTGTTCTATAAAACCCGCGCTCAGGGCGGCAATCCCACCACCTTCAATCACCCAAAAAAATATCCAGCCAAAGAAAAAGCCCGCCCATTGCCCATAGCTTTCTTTAAGATAAGCGTAGGGTCCTCCGGCCTGCGGAAATTTGATTCCCAGCCAGGCCATGCATAGCCCGCCTGAAAGAGTAAACAACCCACCCAAAAGCCACAGCCCTAACATTAAGGACTCGCTGCCGATATAGCCAATCATATGTCCGCTGGTCATGAAAATACCAGACCCCAGCACTGAACCCATAACAAAAAGGGTGGCATCGAAAAGATTTATTTTTTTCACCAGACCCGAATTTGATATTCCCTCTTCTTTCATGATGGCCTTTATCTTATTTTATTCCAGTAATTATCTCAACATAAATTATTTCTTTTATTATCAATAAGTTAGCTTCAATGTCGGCCTGCCGACAATAAATTCTCCTTTCAGGCTCGATAAATTTTTTCCTTTGCTTCCTTTTCTCTTGCTTTTTATTTTTCTTTGAGTTAATAAATCATTGATTCTTAAAATCTCTTGGGAGCTCTACCGTGGTTATCACTATCGCTAATCAGAAGGGAGGAGTAGGGAAGACAACAACGGCTATCAATTTAGCCTCTGCCTTAGCTTTCATGGGTCACAAAGTTCTTTTGGTTGATACCGACCCGCAAGCTCACAGCACTCTCTCTTGCCTGCCTGACCCCCGCAAGTATGAAAAATCGCTCTTCGATGTTTTAATCAACCCTGGTTTACCTGTCAGCTCAATTATTGTCAAATCAACCATTCCAGGGCTTGATTTGATCTTAAGTCGAATCTCCATGGCCAAACTCGAACCAACGCTCCTGGGAGAGATCGACGGCCATTTCCGTCTCAAGGACGCTCTTCAGCCCATCAGGAATAATTATCAATTTATCTTTATTGACACACCGCCCACTCTTGGCCTGATTACTGTAAATTCGTTGGTAGCTGCCGATTCCGTGCTCATTCCCATTCAGTCATCTTATCTTTGCCTCGAGGGCACAGATGATTTACTCGAAACAATAGAAAAGGTTAAAAGAGTGGCCAACCCTAATTTAGAGATAATCGGGGTGGTGATCACCCTGTTCGACAAAAGAACAAACTTAGCCAAGGATGTCGTCAAGAGAATACGCCAGGTTTTTGGCCCCAAGGTGTTTAAAACATTTATCTCTAAAAGCGTAAAACTCGAGGAAAGTCCAGCCTATAAAGAATCAATATTTACCTACGCGCCCGATTCGGTAGGCGCTTGGCAATATCGTAAAATTGCCGAAGAAATTTTAGAGAGGGTTAATAATGAGAAAATCAGGTCTTCCTGAAAACTTAGCCATGCGCCATGATTTTCATTTTGTCGAACTCATCTCGGCAAAGGCCGCCACTCCACGCATCAGAATGATCTCCATCGACCGCATTGACCCCAACCCGCATCAGGCAAGAAGCGAACTCGGCGACCTTGGGGAACTTATGGCCTCAATTAAGGCCAAGGGAATCTTAGAGCCGATTTTA
The DNA here is from genome assembly GCA_964627255.1 of uncultured Eubacteriales bacterium. Lineage (GTDB taxonomy): Bacteria > Acidobacteriota > Aminicenantia > Aminicenantales > CALLJL01 > CALLJL01. The sequence continues at coordinate 39,953 of CAZVIN010000032.1, read as the reverse complement.
GTTCGGCCAAGAGGCGACCGCTTTGAAATAATTGCCGGTGAACGGCGCTTTGTAGCGGCCCAGAACGTCGGCCTAACAGAAATACCGTGCATCGAAATGAACGTTCCCGACCACGAGGCATTGGAGCTTGCCCTGGTTGAAAACCTCCAAAGAAAGGATTTGGATGTTTTTGAGGAGGCGGATGGGCTTAGAGCCCTCGTTGATTTATATGGCTACAACCACCAACAATTGGCTGAGAGGATTGGCAAGGCCCGTTCTACAGTAACTGAGATTATAAATGTTTCCCGAATTCCGGCTAACCTGAGACAGCTTTGTAAGAATTTTGGGATAACCAGCCGCAGCACGCTCATCGAAATTTCTAAATTAGAAAAAATCGAGGATATGCAAAAATTGATTTTCCAGATAAGAGAGCGTGGCTTGCGCCGCGAAGATACGCGCGATTTATCGAAGAAGATTAAGGGGAAATTAAAAAGGTTTAAGCCGTTTGTTTTCCGCTTTAAGCCCAAGAACAATAAATATCTCTTAAAAATCGAGTTCCGTCAAGAAAACGTCCCAAGAGACGAGCTGATTAACATCCTCGAAGAAATACTCTCGAAATTAAAAGCGGGCGAGATTTGATTTCATCATAACGCATCTTTTCTTAGGCGATTTTTTATCGAGAAAATTTAGCCTCTTATTTGCCTAAAAGAACCGCTTTTATCAGGGGAAAATAAGGTTCGTTTTGAAGAACAGTTAAAATATATTAATAGAAAAAATTATGACCGGATGGGGGGCGGTGTCAAAATTGATATTAGTTGACATAATAAATCTTATGCGACATAAGTTTTTGGTCCTTAGCTCAACATTTTCGTCTTTTTTTCTAATTCCCTCCTTCTCTCTACCTTAAGCAATAAGCACCTTTTTGCCCGCTAAACATTTCGTTATTTACCCTTTTTCTTCTTATACAAGCATAACATATAAAATTATTTGTGCCCCTTCCGTAAAGATTGTCGCTGCTTATAAGGTGATTTGATTGAAAAGAATCGTCGCTTTTTTTCGGCCGGATGGGAGCCCCACGGCTCCTTCGAGGCTTAAAGGCCTTTGCTCATCGCCGCCAAAAATTCTTCATTCGTTTTGGTTTTGGAAATCTTTTCGATTAAAAGCTCCATTGCCTCGACTTCATTCAGCTGGCTCAGAACCTTCCGGAGGATCCAGATTCGATTTAGCTCTTTATCCGGAATGAGCAATTCTTCTTTGCGCGTTCCCGAACGGTTAATATCTATGGCCGGGAAAAGCCTTTTATCCACCAGGCGCCGGTCGAGGTTAATTTCCATGTTTCCTGTTCCCTTGAACTCTTCAAAAATAACTTCATCCATCCGGCTGCCTGTATCTATAAGAGCCGTGGCAACGATAGTCAGACTTCCGCCCTCTTCAACTTTACGGGCTGAGCCGAAAAACTTCTTGGGTTTATTCAGAGCATTGGCGTCGATCCCGCCAGATAAAACTTTACCTGAGGGTGGGACGATAGCGTTATGAGCCCTGGCCAAGCGAGTAATACTATCCAGAAGTACAACTACATCGCGTTTAATCTCAACCAAACGCTTCGCCTTCTCCAGCACAATGTTGGCCACTTGAGTATTTCGGGTTGGCGGCTCATCAAAAGTTGAGGCGACGACTTCGGCGCCAACGCTTCGTCTAAAATCAGTCACTTCCTCTGGTCTTTCCGCCACCAGAAGAACAATGAGATAAATTTCTGGGTGATTTCTTTCAATCGACTTGGCGATTGTTTTTAAAAGCGTAGTCTTGCCGGCCCGCGGCGGCGAAACTATCAGGCCCCTTTGGCCTTTGCCGATGGGTGTAAGGAGCTCCATTATCCTAGCATTCAGGTTTCTTGGGTCGCCATCCTGAAGTTTGATTTTTTCAAACGGATAAAGCGGTGTCAGGTTGTCGAAATGAATATTGTGTCTAATCTCAAGCAAGGCGTCGGGATGCATAAAGTTGACGGCGTCGATTTTGATCAGCGCAAAATACTTCTCCCCTTCCTTGGGGGGTCGAACCACGCCTGAGATCGTATCTCCAGTTCGCAGCTGGAATTTTCTAATCTGGGATGGCGAGACATAAATATCATCCGGGCTGGGCAAATAAGAAAATTCTGGAGACCGAAGAAACCCAAAGCCATCCTCCAAAACCTCCAGTACTCCTTCCGAAAAAAGCAGGCCATTTTTCTTGGCCTGAGCCTCCAGGATTTTAAAGATGAGCTGATGCCGGTTCGTCGTGTGTTCTGTTTCTTCCTCAGGAAGCCCAATGCGATTAGCAATCCGGTGGAGCTGGGCGGTATCTTTTTCCTCCAGTTCCAAAAGACTATACTCTTTCTCCTTCATTTCCAACACCTCTCATCCTGAAATTAGTTATAAGGTTATTTTTTGAATCCACCCGCGGCCTCAGGAGAATTTCCTCTTTCTCCCTCGGGGCTCGACAGATTCATTTAAGAAGCTTGCCGGACTCAGTGCGGAAGAGGCGGTTCCTGAGCGCCGCCTTCGCTGCTGCCCGAAGATAACTCAGACGCCACTACCACCTCTTGTTTCTCAGCAACTTTTTCGTCCTTCTTCGGCAATTCACCAGTCAATACTATTTTTAGCACCTGGTCCATGTTCTCTACTAAGTTTATCGTCATTTCTTGCTTGATAATTTTGGGAATATCCTTCAGGTCAGGCCGGTTATCGACCGGCAGCACAACTTCCTTAATTCCCTCGCGGTGGGCGGCCAGCAGCTTCTCTTTAATTCCGCCCACCGGCAAAACTTTACCGCGCAAAGTAATTTCGCCTGACATAGCTACCTTTTTATTCACCGGAATATCCGTTAGCAAAGAAATGATCGCGGTAGCGATAGTAATTCCGGCGGATGGCCCATCCTTAGGAGTTGCGCCTTCCGGCACATGAATATGGATGTCGAAATTTTTATGCAAATCCTTCGCGATGTTCAGTTCGTAAATCTTACTCCGAACATAGCTAAAAGCGGCTTGCGCCGATTCCTGCATAATCTCGCCCAATTGCCCGGTTAAGGTGAAGTTGCCTTTACCGTGAACTTTGGTCGCTTCAAAGGTGAGAAGTTCGCCCCCAAATTCAGTCCACGCCATGCCAATGGCTACACCAACCTCTTCCTTTGTATCGACTTCTAGATGGCGAAACTTCGGGATACCTAAATAGTGCTCTATATTCTTCATAGTCACTCGTTCGCAATAATCCTTGCCTTTTTGCACAATGCGCTTCACCATCTTCCGGCAAATAGAAGTGATTTCTCTTTCTAAGCTGCGGACGCCGGCCTCCCTGGTATATTCCCGGATAATCCGCAGAATTCCCTTATCGGCAATTCTTAGGTTATCCCTCTTTAAACCATGAGCTTTGAGCTGCTTCGGGATAAGAAACTTCTTAGCTATCTGCAGCTTCTCGTCCTCTGTATAACCAGGAATCCGGATAATTTCCATCCGGTCTATGAGAGGCCGAGGAATTGGCTCCAACTGGTTGGCCGTAACGATAAACATAACCTGAGACAGGTCAAAATCAGTATCGATATAATGATCAAGGAAAGTGCTGTTTTGTTCGGGGTCGAGGACTTCCATTAAAGCGGCTGCCGGGTCACCGCGGAAATCCATGCTCATTTTATCCACTTCATCTAAAAGAAACACCGGGTTTTTGGTCCCGGCGCGCTTAATCATCTGAATTATCCGCCCAGGATAGGCCCCGATGTAGGTACGGCGATGGCCCCGGATTTCAGCTTCATCCCGGACGCCGCCAAGCGATAGCCGGACAAATTTGCGTCCCGTAGCCCGGGCAATAGACTTAGCTAAGGAGCTTTTACCAACTCCCGGGGGACCGATAAACCCGAGGATGACTCCTTTGGGGTTCTTAACCAATTGCCTTATGGCCAGGAATTCAACAATTCTTTCTTTGACCTTTTCCAAACCGTAATGGTCTTCATCCAGAATTCTTTCGGCTGCCTTTAAATCTCTTTTTTCTCTGGATTTTTTATTCCAGGGAAGGGAAATGAGCCAATCCAGGTAGTTCCGGCACACTGTGGCTTCAGCCGACATCGGTGGCATGTTTTCTAAGCGTTCGATTTCCTTATAGGCCTTTTCTTCGGCATCGGGCGGCATTTTGGCCCTGGCCACTTTCTGCCTTAACTCCTCGATTTCATTCGGCTGGTCCTCTTTCCTGGGACCACCAGCCGAAGGAAACATAGGCTGCCTTGATTCCCGGCCTGGGGCTCTTCGTCTCTCGCCCCGCGCTGGCCGATTCTGAAACTTTAACAGTTCGTTTTCTAAGAGATAGTTCAGGCGTCGCAGCCTCTCAACGGGGTTAATTGTCTCGAGTAAATTCTGTTTTTCCTCGACTGGAAGAAAAAGATGTGAGGCAATGATATCCGAAATTCTATCAGCCGCGGTATCTTTAATCGCGGGAATAATCGATTCGATGTTGGCCGTCTGGCTTAATCGTAAATAGTCCTCAAAAAGCGACAGAACGCGACGCAACAACTCCTTCCCTTCTCCCGAAGTATCCTCTGTTTCCTTGATAACCTTGATCAAAACCTGATAAAAAGGGTAAGTGCTTAGATATTCAATAACTCTAGCCCGCCGCTTGGCCTCGACAATGACTTTAATATTCTTTTCGTCAGAACGCACTGTCCGGATAATCTTGGCCATGACCCCCATAGAATAAATATCCTTGGGCGCAGGGTTATCCAGAGAGGCGTCCATTTGGGCGGAAAGAAAAATTAGCTTATCTTTTTCCATGGCCTTTTCTAAGGCCTGAATCGAGGAAGGTCGGCCGATAATAAAGGGAACCAGGGTGGACGGAAAAATCACCAGTTCCCGCAAAGGAATCAGCGGAATATTTCTCAAAACTTCCGATTGCTCATGGTTTTCAAGAGTCATGTTAAGCTCCTGCCATCTTCTCTAAAAAATTATAATTCAGAACATTGGCCTCAACCATTTCCTTAGTTATTTCGATCTTTGTCCTAGTCTTCACCGAAGGAAGATAAAACATCAGGTCGAGCATCAGGTCCTCAATAATTGTCCTTAGACCACGAGCTCCGAGTTTGCGCTCGATTGATTTCTGAGCCACGGCTCGCAGCGCTTCCTCGGTAAAATTAAGCTCAACTCCTTCCATTTCAAACAATTTTTGGAATTGCTTAACCAAGGCGTTTTTGGGCTTGGTCAGAATGGCAACTAAGTCCTCCTCGCTTAAATCGGCAAAAGTCGCCACTACCGGAAATCGACCCACCAATTCAGGAATAAGGCCATATTTGATTAAGTCTTGAGGGATGAGCTCCCGGTAAATAGCTTCAAAGTCGCGGGCCGGGGAGGCTTTAACCTCCGCCTTAAAGCCGACGGCGGTTTTACCCAGCCGCTGGCTGATAATCTTATCTAACCCGACGAAGGCGCCTCCGGCGATAAAAAGGATATCGGTGGTATCTATCGGGATAAATTCCTGATAAGGATGCTTCCGGCCGCCCTGAGGCGGGACGTTGGCCACCGTTCCCTCGACGATCTTGAGAAGAGCTTGCTGAACGCCCTCCCCGGAAACATCCCGAGTGATGGAGGGGCTATCGCTTTTGCGACTTATCTTGTCTATTTCATCTATATAAACAATGCCCCGCTGGGTCTTTTCGAGGTTGCCGCGAGCGGCCTGGTAAAGCTTAAGAATGATGTTTTCTACGTCCTCGCCTACATAACCCGCTTCTGTTAAACTGGTAGCGTCAGCAATGGCAAAAGGAACGGAGAGGAGCTTAGCCAGGGTTTGAGCCATCAGGGTCTTTCCTGTTCCCGTAGGACCGATAAAAAGGATGTTGCTTTTCTGGACTTCTACCTCGGGTTCCTGACGTTTAAGGTTTATCCGCTTGTAGTGGTTATAAACAGCCACCGCGATTTTCTTCTTCGCCTGCTCCTGGCCGATGATGTATTCGTCTAGGGCTTTCTTCAATTCGAGGGGTGTCGGGAAACTCGACCGTTGCCTCTTTTCCTCCTCGTCCCGGAGACGGTCGGCTTGAAGAAGCGAATGGGCCACTTCAATACAATTATCACAAATATAAACCCCAGCCGGGCCAGCGATCAGCTTTTTCACCTGAGTTTGCGGCCGATTACAAAAGCTGCAGCGAATTAGCTGACTAATTACCGGCCGTTCTTTCTCTTCCATAGTTGCCTTTTGTCTCCTCGACTCCAGGTGATGACCCAAATTGCCTCGCGGCTTATTTGGAGGTTTGCTGCCGGGAACTGATAATCCGGTCAATCAGGCCATAATGCAGGGCCTCCTCCGGAGTCATGATAAAATCGCGCTCGATGTCTGTCTGAATCTTCTCCTTGGGCTGTTGAGTATGGAAGGCCAGAATTTCATTAATCTTTTCTCGAATGCGAAGCATCTCCCGGGCTTGAATGGCGATATCTGAAGCCTGCCCCTGAAAACCGCCAAAAGGCTGATGAAGAATAATCCTCGAATTGGGCAGTGAATACCTTTTGCCCTTTCTGCCGGCCGCCAACAGCAGGGCGGCCATCGAAGCGGCTTGGCCCACACAGATGGTCGTGACCTCAGAGCGAATAAACTGCATGGTATCATAAATGGCAATGCCAGCCGTAATACTCCCGCCAGGCGAATTAATGTAGAGAGATATCTCTCTTTCCGGGTTTTCGGCCTCAAGATAAAGCATCTGGGCAATGACCGTGTTAGCCAGGTCATCGGTAATTTCAGAACCGATAAAAATTATGTTGTCTTTAAGTAGACGAGAATAGATATCATAGGCCCTTTCAGACCGGCCGTCTTGTTCCACGACAAAGGGGATTAAAGCCATGGGGTTTATCACAACTTATTATAATGCCTGGCTTACCAAAAAGTCAACGACTTTCCTCAGGAGAAGGTTGTGACGCAGCGCGCCCAGCTTTCCTTCTCTTTCTAATCTTTCTTTAAGCTCGAATGAGGAAAGGCGATTAGCCCGAGCCAGAGAACGCACTTCTTCCTCTACCTCTGAGTCGCTCACCTCTAAGCCTTCTTTTTGAGCTACCTTTTCCAGAATTAGCCTTTCCTTAAGGTTTTTTCCGGCCATTCGCCAAGCTTCCTTCTCTAAGGCAGCAACTTCTACTTTATCCCATTTTTTATCTGGTCGGGAGGCTAACCAGCGCTCCAAAAGTGCCTGTTTTTCTTCCTCAACGGCCGCTTCCGGGAGAGAGAGAGAGACTCCTTCAGACAATTTTTCCAAGATTGATTTGATAACCTCTTGCTTGCCTTGTTCTTTTTTCCGGCTTAAGAGCTCTTCCTGAATTCTCTGTTTAAGCTGGTCAAGGTTATCAAATTGGCCTAAGGAACGGGCAAAATCATCGTTAACGGCTGGCAGCTTCATTTCCCTTAAAGCCAGGATTTTCACGGTATATTCAATAGGCCGGCCAGCCAAGTTCCGGTCTTCATGGTCTTCAGGGTGTTCGATAATAAAAGTTCTGGTTTCTCCAGGAAGAAGGCCCAAAATTTTTTCTTCCAGAACCTGGTCATTCTCCGGCCTCCCCGCTTGAAACTGGACTTTTTGCGTCGGCCGCCATTTTTTGGTTCTTAAATCCTTGGTTCTTATCTCTAAAAGAGCATAGTCGCCCCGCGCCAGCCCCCTGTCGGTAATCGGGATAAACTCGGCCGCTCTTTGCTGAAGCTCGCTAAGGGTCTTTTCTATTTCTTCTTCTTTAACTTCGGCTAAGGGAGCAACAACTTTTATTTTTTTATAATCAGGCAGGTTGAATTCAGGCCAAATATCTATCATGGCCCGAAACGTGAGGGGCTTACCTTCCTCCCAGTGGATATCCTGCACTACCGGGTCAACGGCTAAGTTAAGTTCATAAGCTTGAAGACTTTCGTTGAGAACCCGCGGAATGAGCCTTTCTATTAGCCTTTGCCTGATGTCAGCGGCAAAGACGCGGCGGACCATTTCCCGCGGGGCTTTGCCCATCCTAAACCCGGGAATCTTAGCCTTAGAAATTAAGTTAGCTAAAATACCCTCCAATTCTTGGGCCACTCTTTCGGCGGAAATTTCGACCTGTAGCTCGCGGCGACTCGGCCCTAACTCGGTCAACTGTTCTTTAAACCACTTATTCTTCTCTGCCATTTATTTCTCTCACTTATTTAATCTCAGGCTTTAGCCGCGGTGTGGGCAGAGCGGGATTCGAACCCGCACTCCCTCATCAGGAACTAGGTCCTAAGCCTAGTGCGTCTGCCAGTTCCGCCACCTGCCCGTCCGGAGGCTAAAATGTTCGAGACTCGCTTTTTTGAGGGGAAAAGATATCAAACTTTATTTATACCATAAAATTCATACTCTGGTCAATTCAATCGACAGGGCCAAAAAATCATTGACCTTTTTTCCTACGTTCTTGGCTGTTAAGACGTCTTCCCGTAGACGTTTGGGATGCAAGACAGATTAGACCGTTACCAGAGCGGTTTTTTTCGCCTTCAGAGACTCGGGATATTGACCGCTGTTTTAATTTAACGGAGAAACTTTTTAAGCTTATCCGCCAAAGCAGGGTCGAGAGAAACAAGCTTTTTATAAACGTCCCGGGCACTCAGGTTATCATGCAGATTAAGATAAACAATGGCTAAATTATAGAGAGCAAGTCCATAATCAGGTTTTAGCTCCACCGTCTTTTCCATTGGCTCCAAAGCATTCTTAAAATCCTTTATCATCATGTAGCTGACGCCGATATTAAACCAGCCGTCATAAGAATCGGGCATCAGCTCTACAAACTTCTTAAAGGCCTCGATCGCTTCCTTATATTTTTTCTGCTTGGAATAGGAATAACCAATCTGGTACCAGGCATATTCATAGTTGGGCCGAATCTCCAGAGCCTGCCGGAAAGCCGCAATCGCCTCATCATAACGTTCCAGCTTGAAGTACATGATACCGAGGTTATAAACTGCCATCTCGCTTTTGGGGTTGATTTCGACCACCTTTTTCGCCGCTTCAATCGCTCGGTCAAAACGGCCCACTTCGTCATACATTCTAACAATCAAACCATAATAAGTAGCGGCGTCTTCGGGGCTTAATTCAGCCAGGCGGACGAAAGTCTTTTCAGCATTTTCGTACTGCTTTGCCTTCTGATAAGCCTGCGCCAGGGTATAATTGACTTTGATATCTTGAGGCTGGCCCTTTTGCGCCTGTTCTAACGCTATGACTGCCGCCTCAAATTCATTTAATTCCAGACGACAAAGGCCGAGCCGGAGGAAGGCTCCCCAGGCGTCGGGTGGATTAAAACTGAGGTATTTTTCATAGGCCTCAGCCGCCCGGCTAAAATTTTTCATCTCTTCGAAGGCTGTGGCTAATAGCCGCCACGCTTCTTGCGTCTGAGTGTTCATTTGGATAGCCTTTTCTAAGGGAGCTACGGCTTCCTGCCATTTCATCATCCGGACATAAACATAACCAAGCCCAAAATAGGCCTCCCCTCTTTCTGGGTCGAGTTCCAGAACTTTCCGATAGGCGTTAATTGCTGAATTAAAGTCTCTCTGCCGGGAGTAAATCTCGGCCAGCTGGGCCTGCAGGTCAATTTGATTGGGGTTTATCTTGATTGCCTTTTCTAAATATTTCTGGGCATTACCCGTGTCATCATTAAATGCATAAATTTTTCCGGCCAGCACCGTTCCCTCTAAGGTAGCGAAATAATCTTCTTTCTTCCAATTTTTAAACTCGGTAATCTTCCCCAACTTTGCGTGGCTTTTCCAGTTGTTAACAGGCATAATGCCGATAGAGCCTCTCTCCAGAACATGAACCAAGCCCACAACCTCGCCATTCTCGTTAAAGACAGGTCCGCCACAAAATCCCTGAGGAATAGAAAGGGAGGCAGTGACAACAGTCAAATTAGGCGCTATCTTCTCTAAGCGGCGGATGGCCCCTTCCGCCGAAACAATTTCTCCGGCTTCATTAGCGCCCAGAGCCACTAATTTTTGCCCGGCTGACAGGGCGTCGGAGTTGCCAACCTTAAGGAGAGGGAGCTTGCCTTTGGTTTTGAGAATGGCCACTCCCTGAGACCGGTCCACAGCCACTAAACCTTCAACCTTGATTTTCTTCCCTTTCACTGTTGTGCCCTCAACCGTATCGGCCGAGGCCACAAGCTGATAGGCTGTAGCCAAGAGTTCGTCGCCCACAGCAAAGCCACAGCCCTTAGCTATTAACTCCTTGTTACTTCCGTAAATAGCCAAGGCTAAAAGACTTTCTTTCCCCACCTCAAAAACCTTCGCAGTCTGGCAAAGGATAATTTTGGGTATCAGGAGAAGAACCAAGATTGGGACCACTCTAAATCCTTTTAAAGTCATCCTTCTCCTCCTTAGTTTATTTGGGATTTATATCTAACATACTTCATCAATTTATACTCAGGCTCTCAGCAATGTCAAATAAACTTTCTGGTTTTCAGCCCATATTTTTAGTCGCCAGCTTTTTAGTTTCTTCAAAATTAGCATCTCTCCAAACCCGGAAATAGAGATAGTGAATAATTGCTTTTCGGCCAGCCTTTAAGACTACCGCCCATATTTTTTTAGGGCCCCAACATTTTGGCTAGACTAGTTTGAAGGCTAAATCCGGGATGGCGCAAGCGGTTATTGATTATTTAGCTCCTGCCAATCGTCCTTTAAGCGAACCCCTGGCCGCCGAGCATTTTGGCTTCTCTTCTATTTTGAAAATTTTTACCTGAGCCGGGCGAAAAGAATCTGTTTAATTCTCCGGGAAACAGTCTGGCTCGTTGACAAAATTAGGGTGGTTCGTTAGCTTGTTAAACTATGACAAGGCGACAATGGATTATTTGCCTACTTAGTCTTCTGTTGTTTTCTTCTGCTTTGTTCCTTTTCTTCCCGCAACAAATTCTGCCACGCATGGTTGACTTTGAAGTCAATTATAAGACAGGCCACCGGCTTCTCTGGGGAGAAACGCTTTATCGAGTCGAAGATGGTCACTATCAATTTAAATATCCGCCGTTTGCGGCCTTTATTTATTTGCCCCTTAGCCTGTTGCCTTTGTCTATAGCTGAATTCCTCTGGTTTTATGTTTCGGCCATTGCTATAACCATTATCCTTTTCTTGGCTTCAAAATTAGCCACGCCAGACCAACCTATCCCCTATTATGTCCCTCTTAGCACTGGGCTTATTTTGGCCCGGTTTTTTCTGCGGGAGCTTTCCTTAGGTCAGATTAACGCTCTTATTACCTGCCTTTTGCTTTTGATGATTGTGAGCTGGCCTGATAAAATGAGACTGTTTAAGTATCATTTTAGGACTGCTTTTTTTTGGGGGTTAGCTATAGCCCTTAAGCCGTATGCCTTGATTTTTTTACCGCTCTTTTTCCTCCGTAGGGCTTGGAGAATTATATTAATGGGGCTCATCTTTTTGCTCTTGGGCTTTTTAGCCCCAATGCTTTTCTACGGCCCCCATGGAAACTGGCAGGTCCATAAGGAATGGCTGGCCCATCTTAGCCAATCCACCCCTCCCCTATTGACATCCTTGGATAACGTATCAATCTTTGGCCTTTTAGCTAAATGGGGTGGCCCTTCTTTTCCTGTCTGGTCAGTCGGTTTGATAATCATAGGTATTTTGGCTTTAGTCATGTTTTTTGTTGTCCTTTACTCCCGCCCAATAAACCAACCAATCAGGCTTGAAGCCTTCCTCCTCCTAATTCTTATTCCGCTCATTAGCCCCTTAGGCTGGGATTACACTTTTCTGTTAGCGGCTCCGGCTATTGCCCTATTGGTTCGTTATTTATCTCTCTTTCCTCGCTGGGACCGTTATTTCCTCGTTCTTATTTTAGCCGCGATCGCCTTGACCTTTTATGATTTATTGGGCCGCCAGCTTTACAGTACCTTAATGGCGGCCTCTCTACCCACGCTTCTTTTCATCTCGCTTTTTTTCCATCTCGTCTGGTTAAGGCTGAAGAAAATAGCATGAAGCTTCGCGTCACCAAAGCTCCTTTTATTTTTTGGCTTGTAATTGGCTTCGTTGATTTATTTCTTCTCAGCCTGGTGGTTTTAGCACCCCTCTTGCGTTCGAGCCTGCCTCAAGTTAGCTCCTCGCTCTATGCCACCTTCGCCCCTTTTTGTCATCAACTGCCGGAGCGCTGTTTCTGGCTGGGTCAAGCCCCTTTGGCCCTCTGTGCCCGTTGCTTCGGAATAATTTCTGGCTTTTTTCTTGGGCTCTGCCTTTATCCTCTCTTTGGCTCGCTCTCGAGCCTCAGCCTTCCCTCGCCAAGATGGCTCTTGGGGTTTTCCCTCCCCATAGCTATTGATACACTCGCTAACCTGACTCGTTTCTGGATAACGGCCAATTGGCCGCGCTTTTTCACGGGCTTAATTTGGGGCGCGGTCCTTCCTTTTTATTTTTTCCCTGCCTTTAACGGTCTTTGGCTCGGTCAACTGAAGGGAAAAAATAAAAGCGGTTCTAGTACCTAAATCAACTCCCTGCCTCTTCGTTTTAGAGAAGAGCAAAAACTAAACCACGTCGAAAACCTGAACCGAAGCGAGGCCATCCCGGACGTCTTCAGGTCTAACCCATACAAGATGGAAGAGAATCAATTACTTACTCTGAATTTAACTTGCCAAAGGAGATGACTTTAGCTTAAAATAAATCTTTATTTAAAAAGGAAAAAATAATGCCCGAAACAAGAGCCAACATGCTGGTCCCGGCAATAATCGGTGGTTTGGCGGCCGGAGTTCTTTCCGCTTTACCCGTGGCCAATTGCTTTTGTTGCCTTTGGATAATCTCAGGCGCTATCCTGGCCACCTACCTTTACTTTCGCGAATCGTCAGCTCTTCCTCATTCAAGTGATGCCATCCTTATCGGAGTTTTGACCGGCCTCGTCGCCACCTTAGTAGATTTTTTTCTCTCTATCCCTTTCAGAGCCATGAGTCTGGCTTTTGCCCAGCGATTTTTGCAGACTCTTGCTCAGTTCACCGAAGAAATGCCAGCCGGGTGGGAAAATTGGCTTGAAAAGGGGAACCTCGCTCAGCTCTCTCTGCCTTTAGCCATTTTCAGCTTGATGATTCGCGCTATTATCTTTGCGGGTCTTGGCGCGCTGGGCGGGGTTATCGGCCTCTCTCTTTTTGGCCGCCGTCAGCCAGTCCCCCCGCCTCCCTCCTCTCCTCACCCACCTTCGAGCCAAGAACTGAGCCAATGAAATACACAAAGGGGGGAAATTGCCGACTTTAATTAAGATGGCTTGGCCCTACCCCGATGAAGGCAACGGATAAACGTCAAAAATGGATAAACTTAATAATTGGCAATGAGGTCGGGATTTAACTGGGTTTAAAATGATTAAATCCAAAACTCAGGTCATCGTCAACCCTGCCTCTGACCAAGGGCGAACCCGACGTCGCTGGCGGGAAATAAAAGAGGCTCTTAAGAATTATATTCGCGAGTTCCATTATGAATTTACCGAAGGACCGCTTCAGGCCATCGACCTCACGCGGGAAGCGATCAAAAGCGGGACGGAGCTCGTTATCGGCGTTGGCGGAGACGGCACTTTAAATGAGATTGCTAACGGCTTTTTTGAATCGAGACGCCTCATCAACCCTAAGACTGAGCTGGCCATCGTGCCGTCTGGTACTGGTTGCGATTTTACAAGAAGCCTTAGCCTACCTACCAGCCTGAAACAGGCGCTGCAGGTTTTACCGCAAGCAGTATCAAGACCAGTCGATATCGGAAGAGTAACTTACCGAAATCAAGAAGGTAAAGAAGAGGAGCGCTTTTTTATCAACGTGGCCGACTTCGGTGTCGGGGGGGAGGTTGTCCATGAAGTCAACCGCAAGAGATTGGAAAGAAAAGCGTCATCCTATTTCCGAACCCTGGTGGCGACGATGATTCGCTATCGTCAGAAAAGAATAAAAATTAAGGTAGAAGACCGGGAACTCCCAGAAGACGAATACCTAATTGGCGCCGTGGCCAACGGCCGAATCTTTGGTAAAGGAATGAAAATCGCTCCTTTGGCTCAGGTGGATGACGGCCTCCTTGATTTGGTGTTGATTAAAGGAATGAAATTTTTTGAATTTCTTTACAACAGCTGGAAGATTTTTACCGGCGCCCACTTACGCCACCCAAAGACCTCGCTCTGGCGCGGCCGCCGTCTCGAAGCGGTACCCGCCGAGGGAGAAAAGGTTATCCTGGAACTTGACGGAGAAGAGGTAGGTTATCTCCCCGCCGTGTTTGAGATTATTCCGCGCCAAATATTAGTCAAAGCCAAGCTTAGTCTCCAAGGCAGGCCAACTTCCTCCGGCTAACGTTCTTCTCTCTTGCCCTGCGCCGTCAAGAGATAAAGAGGGTCATTGGTCAAGACGATTTTTCCTGACTCGTCCTGAAGACGGTAAATCGGCAATCCCGAAGGAATATATGGTCGAGAGTAAAGACTCATAACTTTACGGATATATTCAATAGTCTCGGGATAAGGAGGAATTCCGTTAAATTTTTTGAGCGCTTCTTGGCCAGCATTATAAGCGGCTAAAACATAATTTGTCCTTCCGGTATAAAGACGGATGAGGTCTTTGAGATAAAGAATGCCCCCCCGGATATTCTCTTCTGGATTAAAGGGGTCACTCACCCCATAATATTTCGCGGTTTCCGGCATGAGCTGCATCAGCCCCATCGCTCCCTTGGGAGAAACTGCTTTTTCATTATAATTTGATTCCACCTTAATCACCGAATGCACTAAATCAGCCGGCACCCCATGGGCTCGAGATAATTTTTCAACAATTTGGTTATATTGGACAGCCTTTTGGCCATTTTGACTAAAAAGATAGGTTAAGCTAAAAGCCAAAAATAATAAGCCTAAGAGGAACCTTTTAACGTATTTTCGAGCCCTCATTTTTTATCTATTTTAAAGCCAAGCCTTAAAAAAGAAAATCACCCTTTGGGGTGAATTTTGCCTCAAAGCAACTCCTCGATAAGCGAAACTCCGGCCTCGATGGCCTGGTCAAGGGTTTCTGGCTTTTTCCCTCCGGCCTGGGCAAAATCAGCCCTTCCGCCTCCCCCACCCCCGACTATCGGCGCAATCCTTTTGATAATAGCATCAGCCTGAATGCGCTGAGCCAGGTCCTTGGTAACAGAAACTACGAGCAAAACTCGACCGTCGACCGACTCGCCCAAGATGACAACGCCTGTGCCTAATTTCTGTTTTAGATTATCGGCTAAGTTGCGTAATTCTTCGGCACTCAGCCCATCTACTTTTTGGGCTAAAACCGGAATGCCTTTTACTTCCCGGACTTTAATTTCTTTGGGCTGATAACGGAATTCATTTAGCTTCTGACGCAGCTGGCGATTCTCTTTTTCCAAAAGCTCTATCTCCTGCCGCCATTTATCCATTTGCTTGAGAATATCCTGACGAGAAGCCTTTAAGCTTTGCTGTAATTCTTTTAACAGATTCTCCGTCTCCTGGATATAATGAAGGGCTGCTTCTGCCGTCAGGGCCTCGATTCTTCTAATGCCAGCCGCCACGCTAGACTCATCGACAATCTTGAAGAGCCCAATTTCTCCCGTTGAGCGGACATGAATCCCGCCGCAAAGCTCGCGGCTAAAATCGCCAACTCTCACCAAGCGCACTTTTTCTCCGTATTTTTCTTCGAAGATGGCCATCGCACCTTCCTTTAGGCCTTCTTCTAAGGTGGTTATTCTGGTCTCAACAGGAATATTCTCTCTAATTTTTTCATTAATCAGGGTCTCCACCCTGAGGATTTCCTCCGCCGTTAAGGCCGAAAAATGAGTAAAATCAAAACGCAGCCTTTCCGCCGCTACCAAGGAGCCAGCTTGCTTAACATGGTCCCCGAGAACCTGACGGAGGCTGGCATGAAGCAAATGAGTGGCGGTGTGGTTCGCCCGAATTTGTCGTCTTCGGGCTCGATCAACTGAAGCTTCGACCTGGTCTCCCTTTCTAATCTGGCCTGAAACCACCTTTATTTTCTGAGAAATTACTTCAGGAATTGGGTAATAAGCAGACTCAACGATAGCCACTCCATGCGGTCCCCGAATTTCGCCCGTATCACCAATCTGCCCTCCTGCCTCGCCATAAAACGGCGTCTGGAATAAAATTACCTCTCCTTCTTCACCAGCGCTTAATTCTTCAACCTGCCTTCCCTTCTTAACCACTCCCAACACCTCTGTTTCCTCAACGGATTCCGTTTCATAGCCAACAAATTCAACTTTGAGCGAGGTCAAGGCTTCATAGGCTTTCCTTTGCTCCTGTTTAGCCTCTCCTTTCCAGGAAAGCCTGGCTCTCTCGCGCTGGGTTTCTAACTCGTGATAAAAACCAGGCTCGTCAATTCGGAGTCCCTGTTCCTGAGCCAATTCAAAGGTTAAATCTAAAGGGAACCCGAAGGTATCATAGAGCTTAAAAACCTCTGACCCAGAAAGAGAATTTCTTCCGGCCGCTTTAGCTTCCTCGCTGAACTCGCGAAAATAACGAATACCGGCCGCTAAAGTGCCGGCAAACCTTTCTTCCTCTGATAAGCAGACCCGCGAAATATAACGACACGAGGCGATTATCTCCGGATAAGCCTCTTTCATCACTTCGGCTACAACCCCTACCAGAGAATGAAGAAAGGGCTTTTCAATCCCTATCCAATTACCCCGACGAAAAGCCCGGCGAATTAAGCGGCGCAAGACATAACCTCGGCCTTCGTTGGATGGCATAACGCCGTCACCCAGGAGAAAAGTTATGGCGCGGATGTGGTCAGCAATAATCCGCACCGCCACATCTCCCTCATCATGAGCTGGATATTCCCTTTGGGCCAAATCGGCAACTTGGTTAATTATCGGCCGGAAAAGGTCAGTCTCAAAGTTGGAGACTTTCTTCTGGAGGGCGGAGGCCATCCTTTCTAAGCCCATCCCGGTATCAATTGATGGTCGGGGCAGCGGAACGAGCTGGCCTGACGCGCCCTGTTCGTATTGCATGAAAACCAAATTCCATAATTCGACCATCCGGTCGCTTCCAGAGGCAATCAGTTCATAGGGACTGCCTTCCTCCAAAGAAGGGTTTAAGTCAAAATGAAGCTCGGAGCAGGGACCACAGGGTCCCGTTTCACCCATCGCCCAGAAGTTATCCTTCTTCCCAAAACGAAAAACCCTCTCTGGCTCAACGCCTATCTTCTCTGTCCAGAGCCGGAAAGCCTCCTCATCTTCTTCATAAATCGTGACATATAGCCTTTCTCGAGGGAAACGAAAAATTTCAGTCACCAGCTCCCAAGCAAAGGCAATGGCTTCTTCTTTAAAATAATCACCGAAAGAAAAATTACCCAGCATTTCAAAGAAGGTGTGATGCTTAGAGGTCCGTCCCACCTGCTCTAAATCATTATGCTTACCTGAAACACGGAGGCACTTCTGGACCGAGGCGGCCCGGCAATAGCTTCTCTTCTCTAACCCCAGAAAAACATTCTTGAATTGGTTCATCCCCGCATTGGTAAAAAGCAGCGTCGGGTCATCCTTGGGGATAAGGGAAGAGCTGGGAACAATCCGATGCCCCTTTTTCTCAAAAAAGAGGAGGAAGGTTTCGCGGATTTCCTGGGCCTTCATGAAACCTCTTCTTCGAATGGCGGCTGTTCTTCGCGGGTCTGACCTAAGGTCTTTTCCATCTCTTCAAGCGCCATATCCAAAGTGGACTGAATTCCCATGACGCGCAATTTAAAGTTATCCGGGCTGGAAGAATAACGCAGGCCCTGCTCGAAAGAGATATAACCATCGCGGTAAAGCTGGAAGACCGACTGGTCAAAGGTTTGCATTCCGTATTGGGAAATACCAGCCGCAATGGCGTCGCGGATAAGGCCTGTCTTTTCCCGGTCAGCGATGCACTCTTGGATGTAGGGTGTGCTAATCATGACTTCAACGGCTGGCACTCGGCCCTGTCCATCCATCCGCGGAATCAAGCGCTGAGAAATGACTGCTTTCAATATGGCCGCCAACTGGAGTCTTACCTGACGCTGGTGGTGCGGTGGAAAAACAGAAATTATGCGGTTGATGCTTTCGGGGGCATCAAGAGTATGCAGAGTGCTCAAAACTAAATGGCCGGTTTCAGCCGCCAGCAAGGCAGTTTCAATCGTATCCAGGTCGCGCATCTCGCCGACTAAAATAACATCTGGGTCCTCGCGCAGCGCCGCTCTCAACCCCCGGTTAAAATTGCGGACGTCGGTACCCACTTCCCGCTGACTGATAGTACTTTTCTTATCTTTATGCAAATATTCAATCGGGTCTTCAATCGTAATAATATGTTCTTTGCGATAGGTATTGACGTGGTCAATCATAGCGGCCAAGGTAGTCGTCTTGCCGCAACCAGTAGTCCCTGTCACCAAGACAAGGCCTCTCTGGTAAAGAGCGATCTTCTCCAAGACTTCTGGCAGCAACAGCTGGCGGATAGTTTTGACCTCCATGGGAATAATCCGCAATGCAATGGCAATTGTCCCTCGCTGGTAGAAAATGCTTCCCCGGAAACGGCCAAAACCGGGCAAACTATAGGCCAGGTCCAGGTCCAATTCCTCCTTAAGCCGGGCTTTCTGGTAATCAGACATTAATTGGTCGGCTAACTCAAAAGTGTCCTTGGAAGTCAAGCGGGGATAAGAGGTCAGCGCAATTAGATTACCATGAACCCTGATAATAGGATAATTCCCAGCTTTAAGATGGAGGTCCGACGCATCCCGCTCGATAGCAATCTTTAATAATTCATCAACATCCATTTTTACCCCCCAAAAATAAATTTTTTAGATATATGTTAACCACCCGAATTTGTCCTCCTTTTCGCCATTAATATAGGCAAAAAATTCTTTTTGCAGTTTTTTAACGACGGGGCCGGGCTTGCCAGCCCCGATAATAATCTTGTCGATAGAACGAATCGGGGTTATCTCTGCCGCTGACCCCGTAAAGAAAACCTCGTCAGCAATATAAAGCATTTCTCGGGGGATAGTCTCTTCAATCAAACCAATGCCAATGTCTTTTATTAGGGTGATGACGCTATCCCGGGTAATCCCGGGAAGCACAGAAGAAGACAACGGTGGTGTGTAGACCTTACCATTCAACACGAGGAAAATATTTTCGCCGCTTCCCTCGCTGATATGACCTCGGATGTTCAAAGCAATACCTTCGCTGTAGCCGTCAACCAGGGCTTCCATCTTGATAAGCTGCGAATTCATGTAATTAGCTCCAGACTTAGCCAGGGCGGGAAAGGTGTTTGGCGCCATCCGCCACCAAGAAGAGACACAAACATCAACGCCACTTTCTAGCGCTGCCTCACCTAAATATTTACCCCAGTTCCAAACTAAGATAGCACAATCTACAGGGTTAGGAAAGGGGTCGACGCCTAAAGCATTGTAGCCCCGATAAACGATGGGCCGGATATAACAAGCTTTCATCTTATTAGCCCGAATAGTTTCAATTATCGCCTGATTAAATTCTTCTTCCGAGTAAGGTATCTCCATGCGATAAATTTTACAGGAGTTATAAAGACGACGCGTATGCGCATGAAGCCGAAAAACAGCCGTGCCCTTAGGCGTGTCATAAGCCCGAAAACCCTCAAAAATCGAGCTCCCATAATGAATAACATGGGAGGCGATATGAATCTTTGCCTCTTTCCAGGGCACAAGCTGCCCATTCATCCACACAAAACCGTCTTCCTTAAAAGGGCTCATTCATTACTCCTTTCCCGTATGATTTTAATATCATGGAGCGGTCGCCAGACCGTTTCCATCGTATCCCAACCCCAAATTCAAGTCAAACTACCCCTTTCAGATTACTTTTTCTCCACAATGTGGACACTGGTGCGCCTTCAGAGGCAAAGGCCGCCGGCAATTCCAGCAGGCTCCGGCTCGCTGACTCTCCCGCGCCTTGATACGCATCATAATCTCTTCGATTTCTGTAGTCCGTCCCTTTTGACCTTTAATCGTTTCTAAGCGACGAACGACCTCACTGGCCCGCTGGAGGCGCTCTTCCACTTTGGCCGCCAAACACTGCATAATAAGCTCGTCGACTTCCCGGGGAATACGATTATTTTTAAGCCGCGGTGGCGTAATTTTGCCTTGCTGTGATTTCTCCAAGATTTTAAACGGGTCAGGGTCGAAGATGGGCGGATGCCCGATGAGCATCTCATAAAAGATACACCCTAAAGAATAGATATCGGAGGCGTAAGTCGCTTTTCCTAAGAATTGCTCAGGCGCCATATAAGGAGGGCTGCCAATTCTGGTAGAAGCATAAGGAATATTAGCCAGCCAGGCAGAGGTGCCAAAATCAGTTATTTTGGCCAGGCCATCCTCAGAAATAATGATGTTAGAAGGCCGCAGGTCGCGATGGATAATCTTATGTTTATGAGCGTGCTCAATGCCGAAGGCCACCTGTTTCGTATAGTCGATCGCCATTTCGAGAGAAAGGATTTTCTCTTTCTCGATGATTTTCTCCAAGGTTTTTCCTTTGACATATTCCATCACCATAAAGAAAACTTGCTTTTCCCTTTCGGCGGCAATGACTCGGACAATGTTGGGGTGATTTAAAGCTGCTTGCAGCCTTGGTTCCTTAAGCAATTTATAAAGTTCCATCGATTGCTTATGAGGAACTTTTATGGCCACTTTAATATCCAGCCAGGTGTCACGGGCTAAATAGACCGAGCCAAACCCGCCGCTACCCAGGGGCTTGAGGATTTCGTATTTCCCTACTTTCTGGCCTTGGAGAAACATCGCTCAGACATTCCAGAGGTGAGCAAGAACAGAGGCAACGGTAAACAAGGCTGTCTCCGCCCTAAAAATTCTTGGGCCAAGGCTGATGGGTAGGAATTGATGCGCTTGGAGCAATTCTTCTTCTTCTTTTTCCCAACCGCCTTCTGGTCCCGCACAGATAATGGCAGATTCCAAGTTTCCGAGGCCCGATTCCAATTCAGCCTGGATAACCTCACGCAACAATGCGCCGCCTCGCTCACTTAAATAATATTTCTTTCTTTCAGGCCGTGCTACAATAAAATTTTCCAGACGCAGGGGTGGCCTAATTTCAGGAAAGAAGGGAGACTGGACCTGCTTGGCTGCCTCTATGGCCAAACGGCGCCAGCGAGCTACCTTCACCGACCCTTCTCCTTCCAGACGAACCACAGTCCTTTTCGTCAGCAGAGGCACAATCATCATCACCCGCAATTCAGTCATTTTTTGCACCAACCAATCCATCATTTTCGTTTTTAAGCAAGCGGGGGCCACCGTTATCGCCACCTTCAAGCTTTCACTTTCTAGGCAACTCTCCAGCCGGACAGTAGTTTTATCACCCTCAATTTTTTCTACGGAACCAGAAAAGAGTTCGCCCTTTTCGTTGAATATTCTTATCTTTTCGCCTTTTTTTAATCTCAAAACTCGCTGGAGATGATGATGTTCCCGGCCATCGATTATGGCCAGCGGAAACTGAATGGCTTCTTTTCTGACAAAAAAATGATGCACTGTCAAAGGCAGCGCCTTAATTAGTTTTTTGGCGATACCGGGCCACTATTCTTCGGTCGATTCCCTCGGGGTCTTCACCCCATTGTCGGGCTAAATCCTGGAGCAATTTTTTTTGCTCCTTGCTCAAATTAACCGGCGTTTTAACGACAATTCGGATTAACAAATCGCCTCGAGTGCGGCCGCGAATATCCCTAATCCCCTTCCCTTTAATCCTAAAAATCTGGCCAGTTTGCGCTCCCGCAGGGATTTTTAAGATTTCATTTTCTCCGTCGAGCGTTGGAATCTCCAGGGTGGCCCCCAGCGCCGCTTGGGTTATGCTGAGGGGAATTTCGCAGACAAGGTTATTTCCTTCTCGAGAAAAGAACTCATGGGGGCGGACTCGGATGACTAAATAAAGGTCGCCAGCCAAGCCCTCCCTTTCGCCGGCTTCACCTTCCCCCTCTATTCTCAGTCTTGACCCGTCTTCGACCCCAGCAGGGATTCTGACTTTTAAAACCCTTTTTTGTTTGACCCGTCCCGAGCCGTGACATTCTGGGCAAGGAGTCCTGATAACCTCACCCGCGCCGCCGCAATGAGAACAGGTGCGGGAGATAATCAAGAAACCGTGCTGGCTTCGCACTTGACCTCGGCCCCCGCACGACTGGCAGACTGACGGCTGAGTCCCGGGCTCAAGGCCGGTACCATGACAGAAAGAGCAGCTCTCCGCTCGATGCAGCTTGATTTCCTTCTCTGTGCCCTTAGCGGCTTCTTCCAAGGTAATTTCCATCTCTATCATCAAATCGCGACCTCGCTGCGGTGCATGGCGCTGTCTCCGTTCGCTCGAGCTAAAGAAATCACCAAAACCAAAAAAACTGCCCAGAATGTCCGCAAACTCGTCAAAAACAGTAGAATCAAAGCCGGAGAAACCAGTAAACCCTTCTCCCCTTAGCCCCTCATGCCCAAAACGGTCATAGGTGGCTCGTTTATGGGGGTCGCCCAGCACACTGTAAGCTTCAGCCGCTTCTTTAAATTTTTCTTCAGCCTGCTTATCCCCAGGGTTACGGTCAGGATGATATTTAAGGGCTATCTGGCGATAGGCCTTCTTAATTTCTTCCTGGGTGGCATTCCGATTAACGCCTAATATCTGGTAATAGTCTTTTTTAGTCATTTCTTTTCAGGCAAAACAAAAGGCCGGTGTTTTTCCTCTAAGGCTTGGACTTCAGCCCTGGTCAGGCCGGCGGCATAATGAATTTCCATCTGTTGCTCTCGTCCCGTGGCAGCCTCCCGAGCTGACACCCGAAGTATGCCGTCGGCATCAATTTCAAAGGTCACATCGACCTGCGGCACGCCGGCTGGTGCTGGTTCAAGCCCAACCAAATCAAACCAGCCTAAGGATTTGTTCTTAGAGGCAACCGGGTTCTCGCCTTCTAGGACATGAATCCTCACCCGCACCTGGTTATGCTCAACAGTGGTGAAGGCCATTGTTTTCCTTGTGGGTATTGTCGAATTCCGCTCAATGATTACCTGATAAGTATCATTCTCAGTTTCAATTCCCAAAGAAAATGGGGTAACATCCAAAAGAAGGACCAAGTCACTCATCTTCCCCTTAATGATGCCCGATTGAATCGCTGCGCCCTTGGCGACCACCTCATCCGGGTCGACCCCCGCTCTTGGCTCCCGCTGGAAAAAATCAGCGATCACTTGCCGCAGCAAAGGCATTCTGGTCTGACCGCCCACAAGAATTACTTCCCAAATATCTTGGGGCCTTAAATGGGCATCTTCAAGGGCTTGCTCAATTAGCGGGACAGTTTTCTGGACGAGGTCGCGCGTCAAATCTTCCAGTCTGGCCCGAGAAATCCTTTTAAGAATATGCTTGGAGCCTTGGCCATCGGCAGCAATGAAAGGCAGGTTAATTTCTGTTTCCAGGACAAAGGAAAGCTCGCGCTTCGCCCTTTCGGCCGCTTCCCGGATCCGCTGGAGAGCAAAGCGGTCCTGGCTCAGGTCGAGGCCGTGCTCCTTGCGAAATTCTTCTAACAGCCAACTTACCAGGCGATTATCAAAATCTTCACCGCCAAGGTAGGTATCGCCATTAGTGCTCAGCACTTGAAAAACGCCGTCCTGAATCTCCAGAATAGTTATATCAAACGTTCCTCCTCCCATATCAAAGACAGCCACTGTACAATTCTCCTTGGCCTCGAGGCCAAAGGCGAGCGAAGCTGCCGTCGGCTCATTTATGACTCTGAGGACCTCCAGGCCGGCGATTTTGGCCGCATCCTTGGTCGCTTGGCGCTGATGGTCATTAAAGTGGGCCGGCACAGTAATAACCGCTTCTTCAACTTTTTCTCCTAAATAGGCTTCAGCACAGGCTTTAAGATAGGAAAGAATAATGGCTGATATTTCTTGCGGGGTAATTAACTGGTCATCAATGGCAATCATCACGTCGCCGTTAGGAGCAGGGACTAACCTATAAGGAATCCTCTTACGGACTTCTTCTATTTCGGGAGCTGCAAATTTCCGGCCAATGAGCCGTTTTACCGCCGTAATGGTGCGTTCGGGGTTAGAAATTGCCTGCCTCTGGGCTAAATTACCGACCAGTCGCTCTCCACCGGTCGTAAAGCTTACAACTGAAGGAGTAATATTCTGGCCTTCTAAATTAGGAATTATTTCCGGGTTATTGGCGTTAAGATAGGCTATGCAGGAATATGTCGTTCCCAAGTCAATGCCGATAACATAAGACATCTCTTTATGGATTCTTCTTGGGTACCAAGACTTTAACTAAGGCCGGCCTTAAGAGGCGGTCGTGCAGCCAATAACCCTTTTGTAAGTATTCAGCTACTTCCGGCTCTTCAATTCCCTCCGCCTCTTCTGTTAATAAAGCCTGATGGACGTTGGGGTCGAACTTTTTATCTTCTCTTTCCAAGGGCTTAACCCCCAGTTTGCGCAAAAGGTCTATTAGCTGCCGGTAAATCATAACCACTCCCTCCTGGAACAGCCGACCGTTCGCTTCGTCTCTTGAGGCTAAAGCTCTCTCTAAATTATCAACAACCAAAAGGAGTTCTCTCAGGAAATCGCTTAGGGCAAAGCGGGTAAATTCTTCCCGCTCTCTTTCCAATCGCTTTCTGGCGTTATCCATCTCAGCCAGGGCTCGGAGATATTTATCTTTCCACTCATCTCTTTCTTTGCGTAAAGCTTTGATTTCTACCTCTTTCTTATGGAGTCGGCTTTTTAGGCGCCCTGCTTCTTCGCTGGCCTCTTTGAACTTAGCTTCTTCCGGTTCTGGCTCATTCTCCGACTTTTTTTCGTCTGACAACAGGCTTCCTCTCTCTTCTGATTTTTCTTTAATCTTATTTCTTGAGGAAATTATCTTCGGGGTAATTCCAACACCAGATTCTTCTATTTTTTCCTCTTTCTCCAACGGGATAAACTCGATAACATCGCCCGTCTCGTTTTCTATTTGCGGCTTTTTTCCCTTTTCCGCCTCTTCGTCCTTCACTTCATTTCTCCTCTTAATGAGATTGCCGTAGTGTCAGACTAAGCCGCAGGGCCACCATTTCCACGAGCGGGATAATCTCACCATAGGGAATTCGCTTCGGCCCGATGATTCCTACTGTTCCCAGCACCTGGTTCTCATAACCATAATGAGAAACAACCAGGGAACAATCTGAAATATCCGGCATCTCCGCTTCCGACCCGATTAGAACCTTAACCCGGTCGAGGCTGATCATTTCCGAGAGAAAGCGGACCAACCTGGCTTTTTCCTCAAAATCCTGGAAAAGATATTTTAGCCTCTCCAAGGGGAAAGACTCGGCTCTTTCTAAAAGATTAGCTGTGCCCTGGATAAAAATACGGCTTCGCTTTTCAGTCTGGGAAGTGGAGGCCTTGAGTAGATCCAATAACTTTCGCAGCAGCTTCTCGTAAGACCAACGGACACGAGGAAGTTCACTGACAAGATAATCCCGGACCGAAATCAGGTTGCGATGCCGGAAGTTTTGGTTGATGTATAAGGCGGCTCGGTCAAGTTCAGCTTGAGAAAAATTCTCTTCAGTTTGCACAATCTCTGTTAGGACCAGGTTGTTAGCTGTGGTAAGGATTACCAAGACTCGATTTTCTCCCACCACCAGGAAGCGTAGATGATGAAAAATTATCTTGGAAAGCGGCGGGGAAAGGACAAAACCAAGGTTATGGCTATGCTCAGCCAAAACGCGGCTCGCCCGGAAAAAGAGAGAGTCAAGATTGCCTTCAGCCGGCAGAAGTTCAGCCGGCCCTTCGGGCATTGTTTCGCTGGCCACCCGGCATTTGTTGAGGAGGCCGTTGACATAAAAACGAAGTCCCTTATCGGTGGGGATGCGGCCCGCCGACGTATGGGGTTGATAAAGATATCCTAACCGCTCTAAACGAGACATGATATTCCTGACCGTAGCCGGAGAGGCCGTCAAGACGCCTGACGAAACAATATGGCCTGAGCTTACTGGACGTCCATGCTGCAGGTAGCTGGCCACCAATTGGGTCAGCACTATCTTCTCTTTTTCCTTAAGAAAATCACCCATCATGGCTCTTTCTTTGGGAAAATTTATAGCATTAAACCGCCAACTTTGTCAACGGACTCAAGCGGACCGCAAAGAGGTCTCCCTGGGCGGGGTTAAAATGAATTTTTGAATGGTCCCAACTTAAATTTGGCCCATTTGTAAAAAACGGGGTGGTTTCAGCGCTCCTTTATCATGAATATTGAGTTTTTTTCCAAAAAGAGCGCTTTTCTTGGGGTAAGGGGGGTTTTTATTTTGACGAAAGAGCCCTTAAATTTTTCATGAGGCTTAAATAATAACCGATGATATGGTGTAGAGTGAGGGGTAAAAGGCTTTTGTTTAAGATAAAGAAGCTGCAGATTACTACTGCTTTTTGTTTCGCTCCGGATGAGAAGAACCGCCGTGCCGGGCAAAGCGGCGATAAATAGACACGGTAGCCAGAAAAGAAACTAAAAAAATAACCGCCGGTATTATGACCCCGAAAATCAGCTTTTCACTCATCTCGGCCTCCCCTTCTCTTTTTATAAGAAAAATAGGCCAACAAGAGGCCGAGGAAGGAAACTCCGTAGGCAATGGTCAAGCCAATAACGACGAAAAGCCCTCTACTCATCTTCTCTCCAGCGGACAACCCGGTCAAGGCGTTCGAGGTATTCCCTTTGCTTTTTCTCATAATCTGAAGAGATTGCCCGGAGTTTAGGGTCGATTACAAGATGTAAGAAAGCAGTAACTAAGATTCCTAAGAAAAAAAGGATAAAGCCCGATAATTTTAGAAAAAGAAGCAAAGCCAAGCCTACCATCAGGAGGGCGTAGGCAAAGGGCGAAAGGATGATGGCGACCCAATCTTCTCTGGTCCAAGCCTCCGCTGCCTCTGGGTCCCAGCGGCGGCAGAGACCAAGAATTCTGGCAGCTTTCATTATTTCCCCCCATTAGGAATAAGCCCCAACTTCAAGGCTTCTTCTTTAACCGGTTTCCACCAGCCCAAGGGCCTGGTCATTGCATAGTAACGAGCCAAGTGAAGCTTATTTTCAGGCGGAGTCAGGAGCGTCACTGGGAGATAAACCAAAGCGGTGAGAACCATTAGGGCCCAGAACTGAAGATAGTCCGGGAGTTCAGGAATCACCTTAAAAGCCGGCAGGACCCAGACCACAAGCCAGCTAAAACCCAAATTGGCAATCCAGGCTGAAAGATAGCCCCAGCTATTAAACCTCCACCAGACGACCTGTAGGATATTAGGCAACCACATCCCCGCCCCCATTATCCACAGGGCAAAGATGAGCCAGCGGGTTATTTCTTCCATCATCATTCCATAAATAAAAGAGCCCAAAAGAAGAACAGCGGTAGCCACCCTTCCCGCCAAAACCAGTTTTTTCTCACTGGCCTCGGGATTAATGTAATGATGATAAATATCGCGAGTAAGATAAACTGCCCCCAGATTAAGGTGGGTAGAGATAGTGGAAAAGTGGATGGCAATAATACCAGCAAAAAGGAAGCCAACCATACCGGCAGGAATATGCTCGAAGGAAATTCGGTACCAGGCCATTTCATATTCCTGGGCGCTCGTTAAGTTAGGATAAAGGACAAAAAAAGCCAGAATCGCCGCGGCCCAAAAAGAATTGCGAGTGAGGGTTAACGCCGTACCCCACCAAATGGAGTAGGATGCATCCCTGACTGTTTTTGAGGACTGAATTCTTTGGGCTTCAGCATACCAGTCAATACTTGTCCCCATTCCAAACCCGCCCAAAACAGCGATAAAAATCATGGTCAAGAACCAGGCAAGGGGAAAATCGCCGCTAAAAAAGCCGGAAAAATGGAAGGGGTTAAGACGCCATCCTTCACCAAGGGCATTGAGTTTAGCAACGATAGCTGCCGGGCCGCCAGCCGCTTTCATTCCCCATAAGGACGCAAAGACAATGATAAAAAAGGCAATTATTCCCTGCTGAAAATCAGCCATGACCACGCCCCAATATCCAGCTGAGAGGACATAAATGGCAACAATCAAAGAGGGGATAATCAAACCCACCCAATTATCCCAACCAAAAAGATAATTACATAATTTCCCCATGGCCATGCTTACCCAGCCGAGGATAAACATGTTGAGGAAAGAACCCCAGCCAGACATCCAGCCACGGAGCAGTTCCCCGCCGAGACCGCTGTAACGAAGGCTCTGCCATTCAGCTTGAGAATAGGCTAAAGAACGACGGAAAATGCGCGCTGAGACAAAGGCCGCCACCGCACACCAGGCAGAAAAGAAGGAGTACCAAAGACCCCTAAGACCATACTTGTATATAACCCCGCTTACCCACATCGGCGTGTCAGTAGCGGTGTGGGTGGCATAAACGCTAACTCCAGGAATCCACCAGGGTAAGCCCCGGCCTGCTAAGAAAAAGTCAGCCTCAGAGCGTTTGCCGAGGCGATAAAAAATAATACCGCAACCTGTCATCAAAATAAGGTAAAGACTTAACCAGAGCCAATCTAAAGAGCTAAAATGAACCATTCCGTACCTTTCTTGTATTTAGTTTTTTCTCTTATCTTAAATGCCAGCTAAAGTCAACCCAAATAGGCTTAACCTTAAAAAGGGTGGTGATCCGGCGCTTTTTTCTCCTGAATATTGAGCCTTTTTCTTCGTCTAAAGGAGTCATCAATGTTGGGAAAATACCGGTTTTATAAGGCCTTACCTTAGTCCTCTTTTAAAGGTTAGAAGGCAAATAAATCCTTTTTTTGTTTTAGGAGGCACTTATGCCGCGTTTAAAATCTTATTGTTTTTAAAGGGAATACTGCCGATATAAGCCCAATAAATCAACATTCTTTTGCCGGAAGAGCCCAAAGACTAAAAGCAGGAAATATCAAAAAATCTCATTTTTAAGTGGCCTATTTAAATTATTCGACAGCCGGCGTAACCAACGACTTCGCGACGGTCCCCGGTAATATCCCCTGATGTTTGATAAAGAACCAATTCGCCCCGAGTGGCTCCCAGCTCCCTACAGGCGACCAAGACGGCTGTAGTTGGCTGGAATCCGCACATAGAAATGTTTTCCCTAAGAACTGTTTGATAAAGTCCAGATGCGTCAAGTTCTTGAATCTTTTTTATTGCCAGGAAATCTTTGTGTTCAGCTTCTTTCTGACTGATATAGTGGCTCATATCGGTTGAAGCCACGAGCAGGACTTCTTTGTCCTCTTCTTTAGCTTCTTCCTTAACCGCAGCGGCCAAGGCCTGGCCTAATTCCTCAAGAGAGGCCAAATCAGCTTCATGGGAAACACAGATGGGGACAATAGCTATATCTGGCCGAAAAAAATAGAGAAAAGGTATCTGGACCTCAAGGGAATGCTCCAAATTGTGCGCTCTCGGGTCATTTTCTACGAGAGAAGAATGTTTAATAATTTTCTTAGCAAGGGAAGAAGCAACCGGTGCATCGCCCAGGGGGGTGCGCCAAGAACCTTCAACCTGAAGGGCAAAAAGAGAGCCGATACCACGGTGACTTGGGCCAAGAATAATAGCCACTTCGGGAATCAGTACCGAGGCAAAAACCGCCGCCGCTACCCGCCCAGAATAAATGTAACCAGCATGCGGCGAAACGACAGCGATAGCCCTTTCCTTTTTCTGAGCTTCCGGAACCAGGGATTTAATTAAAGATCTTAGTTCCTCGGCCTGGCCTGGATAAAAGTAACCCGCTACGGCTGGCATCCTAACCATTTTTCTCCTCCTCTTCCAATTCCAAAATATGTCTATGCTTTTCTAAAGTCAAATCAATTAAATAACAAGAATTAGCACTGGAGCCATGATAAGTTCTGTTAAGATAGAGATGTTTTGGCGACGATATCTTTTGGAGTTGTGTCATACCTTATTCCCATTTAAGCTCCCTGAAGCTCCATGATGGCAGTTACCTAAATCCTAAGAAGAGACTGTGGGTTAATAAAAAGAATCTGGAATTAATCTAATTTCTTTTCGGGGTGGGAGGTAGTAAGTCTTGGGGGAAGCCCAATAACCCTCCAAGGGTTCGCTATTTCCTTTAAAGTGAGAGCGGTTGACTCCATCAAGCGTTATTCCCATAATAGGAAAGCTATGATTCGTTTTTTTAACACTCTTTCGGGGCAGGTAGAACCGTTTGTCAGTTTGGTACCGGGCGAAGTACGGATGTATACCTGCGGTCCCACGGTATATGATTATGCTCATATCGGTAATTTTCGCGCCTATATTTTTGAAGACCTGCTCAAGCGCTTTTTGCTTTATTCTGGTTTCAAAGTTATTCATGTGATGAACATTACAGATGTTGATGATAAAACAATCCGTAACTCCCAAGCCTTAAGTATCAGTCTTTCCGAATACACCAATAAATACACCGCGGCCTTTTTGGAGGACATTAAGACTCTGAATATTCTTCCGGCCGATTTTTATCCTCGAGCAACAGAACATGTCCCGGAAATGGTCAAGCTAATCAAGGCCCTAATGGATAAAGGCTATGCCTACGAAAAAGATGGCTCAATTTATTTTAGCTTAGCGCGCTTTTCCCGTTATGGCCAATTAGCCAAGATTAAGCCTGAAGAGCTCAAATTAGGCCACCGGGTCGAGTCCGATGAATACGAAAAAGAAATGGCTCATGATTTTGTTCTTTGGAAAAAAAGAAAAGAAGGCGAACCTTACTGGGAGACCGAACTCGGACCCGGTCGACCCGGCTGGCACATTGAATGCTCGGCTATGAGCATGAAATACTTAGGCGAGACCTTTGATATCCATTGCGGCGGAGTCGACAACATTTTTCCCCACCATGAAAATGAAATCGCCCAATCAGAGGCGGCAACCGGAAAACCATTTGTTCGCTATTGGCTCCATTGCCATCACCTGATTGTTGAGGGCGAAAAAATGTCCAAGTCGAAGGGGAATTTTTTTACCCTTCGCGACTTGATGGCGCGGGGCGTAGAGCCGCTCAGTCTCCGTTTCCTCCTACTTTCAACTCATTACCGCAAAACCCTCAATTTTACCTTTGAAGGATTGAACCAGGCCGCTGCCGCAGTGGGGCGGCTCCGTGATTTCGAGGTTGAGTTAGAATCAAGAACTTTTCCGGAAGGAAGAAACGAAGCGGTAGCTCGGTTAATCGAAGAAGCGCGACAAGAGTTTAAAAAAGGGCTCAGTGATGACCTCAACATTGCCGTCAGCTTGACCAGCCTTTTCGGCTTGGTTAAACAGGTCAATATCCTGCTGGCTCAAGAAAAATTAAATCAAGAAGACGTTCTTTCTTTGCAAAAATTCCTGCGCGAGGTTGACCAAGTTTTGGGAATTTTACCGCCCCGACCCAAAGCTTTGCCGCCCGAAATAATGGCGAAAATAAAACTGCGGGAAAAGGCCAGGCAAGAAAAAAATTTTGACCTGGCGGACCGTATCCGCCAAAAACTTTTAGAACAGGGAATCAGCCTCGAAGATACGCGTCAGGGAACGCGCTGGAAGATTCTTCCCAAAATAAAATCAGAAGAATGAAATAGGGGTGACCAGCAAAGTTTCTACTGCTCACGAGCTGGGAAAAACCGGCGAAAGCGCGGCGGTCAACTATCTCGAGGCAAAAGGGTATGAAATTCTGGCCCAAGGCTTCCGTTATCAGCATACCGAGATAGACATAATTGCTTGCCACGGCCAAACCGTAGTTTTTGTAGAAGTAAAGACGCGGCGCAACGAGCGATACGGCTTTCCGGAGGAAGCTGTAGATACGACCAAACAGACGAGAATTAAAACAACGGCCGCTTACTGGCTTTCTCGGCAAAAACAAAAATTCAGAGATTGCCGCTTCGATATCCTCTCAATTATTTTTCGCTCTGAGAAGGACTTCGAAATTTTTCATCTTCGAGACGCTTTTTAGCCAACCTTAACCTTTTTTATTCCTTTTACTCTCCCTATTTTGACTTGTTTATTTCGAGGATTTGCTTTTAATTTAATAACCACCGAACTATCTTCAGTTTCCCTCAATAAAGTCTCTATTTTTTTCCGCTTCAAGGGATGCCTCGCCTCAGCCGCAATTTCGCTCAAGGGCTCTAAGACAAATCGCCTTTGGTGGAGGCGAGGATGAGGGACGATTAAATTGCGAGTCTGGATAACTGATTTTTCCGCCAACAACAGGTCTATATCAATTGTTCGGGGACCATTAACGACTGTCTTCTTTCGCTTTAGTTTTCGTTCTATCTCTTTGGCCAAAGCTAAGAGTTCATAGGGATTAAGATTAGAGGCGACCTCCAACACTTGATTGTAAAACCAAGGCTGGTCTACCAAACCAACAGGTTGAGTCTTATAGATTGACGAGGCCTTCAGAATTTTGACCCCGGCGGCCTTTAGATATTCTATAGCTTTGGTTAGATAACGCCGCCGCTGACCAAGATTACTTCCTAAGCTCAAGAAGTATCGCATTTATTTAAATAATTTTATTCCGAAAAGATAGAATTAACAATATAAAGGCCTTCTTCTATTTATCACTTTGTATGGCTACGTTGGTTAATTTCCCCCCAAAGCCTCATCACGGCAAGGCTGATAATTTAGTTTAAGTTTAAAGATTTTCTTCCATCTTGGGCAAGTCAAACTGGGAGAAAAGCGAGACGTCCCTTTTTTATATGCCATTTCGAACTTAACCCTCAAACCAGCCCCGATAAAATTGAAGAGAGCCGCTTAAAAGATATTCCAAGCAGGTTGGAGAATAGCAGATAAAATCATTAAAAAGGCTCATGAACATAATTATGATCGTGAAGACTATAGCTTTAAGCTCTGAGTAGCCCAAAACGTTTTAGAACCCTGAGAACAGAGAGGGTTATCCAGAGATGGTCCTCAAAGTTAGCCCCCTGATTAGAGCTTTCCCAGAATCCTTGAGTGTTTTGGCGTCGTAAGAGGCAATCAAGGCCTCGACCGATTTTGGGATGGTCGGCGCCGAAATTAAGACGGCTCAAAACGTCCAAAACGCTGAGAACATCGGTTGTCCAGAAGGGGTAATGAAGCTCCAGCCAGGATTCGCGCCAAGGGTTGGCTTCATAGCGGTCAGGTTCAAAGAGCTGGTTGATTAGCCATTCCGCCGCTTGTCGCACCGCCTTTTTCCCTTTCCAAGAAGGTGACTCGGCAAAGGCGCGGAGAACAATTCCTGTTACTCGCGAAGAACTGGGCAAAGAAGGGTCAAACTGGAACGGACCCGAAGCCGAGGGTGTCGGCAGGCGATAGGGCTTTTCAGACTGCGAGCAATTATAGACCTGGTAAGGAATCACCCAACCACCGTCTGTTTGACGATGGTCGGCTATCCAGCGAAAGCCCCTTTGCACCCTTCGGTCTCGGTCCAGGCCAAAACGACAAAGTATCTCCAAGGCAAGCGCATGAAAGGTGGGAACATATTCATTATAAAACGCACCCCGAAAATCGCCTTCCTTTGTCTGAGTGGAAAAAAGAAATTCAACAGCTCTCACTACTCCTTCATCACGAAAAGTGCAGCCATAATCATAAAGATAAAACAGGTTCTTCAGGGTATCGATGACTGTCCAGGCTTTGCTTTGAGCGGTCCCTTTTTCGGTTAGCCGCTCACGCCAGCTGCCGTCAGCGCGCTGGGTCTCAAACAAGCGCACCCGGTGGGCAAATTTGCGCAAGTTTTTCTGCTCTCGTTCATAAGAGATTTCCAGGATGTCTTTTTTAAGCCAAAAAAGAACAGGGAGATTCCCTCGGGCTAAAAGGAACTCAATCGCTCGATTAATTTGTTGCGTCATCGAGCTATTTCTTCAGACGAAGAGCTCAGGACTTGCCTCTGCCTAAAACGCCCTGGCCTCTAATGATTTTTCCCGGAAAAAGAGGCTGAATATTGCCTTGGCGAACCACCACCTGACCGTTAACAATCACGAAAAACAGGCCTGAGGGATATCGATGGGGTTGGTCAAAGGTGGATTCATCCTGGAATTTATCGGGGTCAAAAACAGCGATGTCGGCGAATCTTCCTGGCTTTAGAACGCCCCTATCCTTAAGATAAAAAGCCTCCGCCGGTAATGAGGTCATTTTCTGAATAGCCTTTTCCAAGGTAAGAGCTTTTCTCTCCCGCACATAGCGAGCTATCACTCGAGGAAAGGTGCCATAAGAACGAGGGTGAGGCGAGCCCCGGCCGTAGACCTGAATTTCACCGTCAGAGCCAATCATAACATACGGCAATTTCATGAGTTCCACCACGTCAGTTTCATCCATCTGAAAAAATATCCCTTGCGCCCCGCCTTCCTTCTCGATTTCTATAATAAGGTCGGCGGCGGTCTCTTCAGACGGTGTTATCCCCTTCATAGCAAGTATCTGTTCCAGGTTTTTGCCTTCATATTCAGGATGAGTTTTACAACGAGCGATCAAAATTGCCTGGAGGCGGTTTAGGCCCCGCGGGGAACGCAAACGCCTTTCGATGACGTAATCTTTTATCTGGTGGTAAATATTGGGGTCATTTAGTCTTTCCAGAAATCTCTCTTTCCCGCCTTCAAAACACCAGGAAGGAAAACTGGAAGTAAAACCGGAGCTGGTGGCCGTATATGGATAGAGGTCGCAATAGATTCTAATTCCTTCTTTTTGAGCTCCCTCAATAGGCTGAGTAATCTTAGTTAACTGATTCCAAACAACTTCGTCAGCCAGCTTAAGATGGGAGACCTGAACAGATAGCCGGGCCTGCTGGCCGATACTTAGGGCTTCTTCGATAGCTTCGGTTATCTTTTGGCCCTGGTCTCGGATATGGGAGGCATAAACCCCACCAAAGCGGGCCGCTACTTTGGCAAGTTCCACTATCTCCTCGGTTTTGGAATAGGTTCCAGGAAGATAAGCCAGCCCGGTAGAAAGGCCGAGGGCGCCGGCTCTCATTTCTTCTTCCACTAATTTTTTCATCTCATCCAGTTCCTCGGGAGAGGGAGGGTCCATCTTTAGCCCCATAACTTTTTCCCGAAGAGTATTGTGCCCGACCAGACAACCGAAATTAATGGTTATGCCCTTTTGTTCCAGCTGATTGAAGAGTTCCCTGAGGGGAAAGGGGTGGCTGCCGCAGTTGCCACCAATTATCGTGGTCACTCCCTGCAAGATATAATTAGCAGCGCTCGGCACTTCGAGCAAGCCGCGGTCGCCGTGGGTGTGGACGTCGATGAAGCCGGGGCAAACTATTAATCCCTTAGCTTCGATGACCTCCGCAGCCTTCACTCCGTCAAGCCGACCAACCTTAACAATCCGGTCGCCTCTGAGGGCGATATCGGCCTCAAAAGCCCTCTGGCCAGTCCCGTCTACTACCAATCCGTTCTTAATGACCAGGGAATAGGGCTTTGGTGAACAACCATTAAAGAGAATAAAGAAAATAATAACCGCCAGGCCAAAACCGACGAACAGGCCTGTTTTAGTCCTCAAAAACAGCATATTTTATAATTTTAAGTCAACAGGCCTTTCCTGTCAATTTAAATTCGGCCTAAACTCATAAATAGGGGAAAAATTTTGCTCATTTGACCCAATTCTTTTTGCATTTTTTTGCCTTTTAGGGCCATTTTAAGAAGGGAATTTACCTCTGATTAAAGGTTATTAAACCCTCGGCGGAATAATCTAAAAAATGGGTCAAATCTTAAAAATATTTCTTGCTTAAAATAGTATTAGAATTCAACTCCACATAAAATGGTTACTTGTCCTCGTTCAGGTACAGATATTGTAAATGCAGCTTCGGATAAATAACCCGCGAAGCCTGGGCAAGGTGGGCCGCTGGGGCGAAAAAGTTTGAATTTGATTTAAATAACGAGATTAAATAGGATATTTTTTCATCTTATTATAAATATCGGAGGCACTAATGAAAAATGTTATTTATCTCGATAATGGTGCAACCTCCTTTCCTAAACCGGAAGAAGTCTATTCTTTTATGGATCATTTTTATCGTCATTATGGCGTTAATCCGGGCCGCTCCGGCTATGACCTTTGCTTAGAAGCTGGCCACATGGTGGAAAAAACGCGTCAGCTCTTGACGCGTTTTTTTAACGGCAACGACCCCAACCGCCTTTGTTTTACCGCCAATTCCACCGACGCCCTTAACCTGATTATCTTCGGGATGCTTAAGGAAGGCGACCACGCTATCACCACTACTTTGGAACATAATTCAGTCCTCCGGCCGCTTTATCACCTCTGGAAATGGGGTGGCATAGAAGTCGATTACATTCCTTTTGACCAGTCGGGGTTTGTTTCGCCTGAAGATATTAAGCGCCAAATCAAAAAGAATACCCGCTTGGTCATTGTTAATCATGGCTCCAACGTCATCGGAACAGTCCAGCCGCTAAGAGAAATCGGAATTATTTGTCGAGAAAATAATATTCCCTTCGCCATTGATGCCTCCCAAACAGCCGGCCAAGTGCCGATTGATTTAAAAGAATCCTTAGTAGATGTTATTGCCTTTACTGGTCATAAAAGCCTAATGGGACCTACTGGTATTGGAGGCCTGTACGTTCGCGAAGGTATCGAGATTCGTTTTACTCGCGCTGGCGGCACTGGCGTTCGCTCCGCCCAGCGGACACATCTCGAAGAATACCCCTACCGGCTGGAATACGGCACTCCGAATCTTCTGGGCATTGTTGGTCTCTACGCAGGAGTCAACTGGGTGGATAAACAAGGCATTAAAAATATCCACCACCAAGAGATGCAGCTTCTGCTCAAGCTTCGAGATGGGTTGCGAGAAATTGACGGTGTTACCATGTATTGCCAGGATTCCTTAGAAAATCATATCGCCGTTTTTCTCTTCAACGTCGATGGTCTGGAGGCTACGGAAACGGCGACTTTGCTGGACGTTGATTACAATATTGCCTGCCGCGCCGGCCTGCAGTGCGCACCTCTCGTTCATGAGCAATTAGGCACAGATAAAATCAAAGGCGCCGTGCGGTTTGGAATCGGCCCTTTTAACACCGAAGAGCAAATCGACCAAGCCATTGCAGCCGTTCGCGAGATTGCCGCTTTTGCCCGTCGGAAAAGAAACAAATAAGGATAAATAACATACCTCCATCTGGAAGAAAGCATGTCGTGGGCCGGCCTTTATCGTTTCTATTTTCGCTCAATTTTGCTAAAAAATATTTCCCTCCCTCATAAAATTTTCTAAAAACGCCGTTAGCTACAGGATAATTTTTTTAGCAGGTCAAAGAAAGGCGGGAACAAAAGGGAACGAGCTTCCTCTCCCATCTTAAACGATGGCGTCGGCCACAATTTCGCAGACGGTTTTTAAGCTCACGCCGAGCTTATAAACCCGGTTAAGCTCGAGCAACTGGTCCAAGCAATTATGACAAGGCGCTACCACCACCTTAGCCCCAGTCCTCTTGATCTGTTCGGCCTTAACCCGGCCGGCTTGAATCCGCAAAGCTGCAAATTCGGTCATCGCCAATTGCCCTCCCCCTCCCCCGCAACAGAAATTTTCTTCCCGGTTGGGCGTCATTTCGATGAAATTAGAAACGGCCTGCCTGAGCAAAAAGCGCGGCTCTTCGGCCAAACCGCCCAACCGGACCAGATTACAAGGGTCATGAAGGGTCACCGGCTGACTATTTTTTGTCGGGTTGAGTTTTAATCTGCCCTGCCGAACATAACCAGCAACTAATTCCAAAATACTCTTAATTTCAAAATCAGGCCGACGGCCGAGCCAGGGAGGGGCCTCCCAACGGGCGGAATTGAAGCCATGACCACACTCAGTTAAGGCTAAGACTTGACATCCCAATTCCTGCCTCGCGGCTTCCAGCCGGGAGAAGAATTGGGCAGCCCTCTCGTCATCCCCGCTAAAGTAGCCATAATTAGTGACATCATAGTTCTGGCTGGCCAGAGTCCAGCTTTCGCCGACCACGTGGAATATTTTCGCCACCGCCAGCAAAGAAAGCGGGAAAAATTTCGCCTCACGAGGATTAATGGCATAAAGTACCCGAGCCCCGCGTTGGTCCAAAGGCAGACGGACAGAGGGGTCGGCTAAATCAGCCTTCAATTCTTCCTCTAACCAAGACACGGTTTCTACCCATTCCTGGGTCTTAATTGCCATGTTATTGCCGGTGGTAAGCGCGGTGGTTACCGTCGAAGCTAAACCAGAAGGGACAAGACCAAGTTCCGCCAGAACGCTTCTTCCCAAACGAATTAGCGTATGAATCTTAAGCCCCATTGGACAATTAAGCGAACAACGACCACAGAGGCTACAGCGGCCAAATAGAACCTGGACCCATTCTTGGAGAGTCCGCTCTTCCAGCTCTTGCGCTCCCAGCCAGCGGGATAAATACCGGCCTTGAGGACGAGAATATCGCTGCCAGACCCGTTGGACCAGGCCGACCTTATACCCTGGGATCGATCTTGTCTCGCCGTCCGCTAAATAATAATGGCAGCTTTCAGCACATAAACCGCAGCGGACGCAGGTCTCAAGCTGGATAGCCCGTTCTTGGTCGAGAAAACGCAACAGAACCTCCTGGGCCTTGGCTCTCTCTTTTGATTTTGCCTGCCGCTCAGGTTCCATTTTTTCCCAGGAAGTTATGAATATAAATAGATATAACAACTGCTTTAAAAATCTTAATATTCACGGGTTAAAAATCAAAAAAGACAAATTATTCATGGCCAATTGTTTAAGCTTTAAAGCTTGGCCAAGGGCACCAAGATACCCAAACACCTTACTCGCTTTTTAATTAAACACTCTCTTTTACCCGCGACTGCTGGGGCAAAATTCCCCGCCGACCAAAATATCGGCCGAAGATGAACCGGCTGGGCAGGAAAAAAACGCAGTGACGAATCTTGCCCAAGGGGATGTAAAGAATAAGACAAGTACTCATCACCAGCAAAAAAGCCTCAGTTCCTGGCTTAACCGTCGTCAAAGCGGCGGAAAATAAGAAGCTGTCAACCAGGAGGTTGGCGGCATAATCGTCGGGTTGGCTCAAGTTCCGGAGCTTTGCGTTAAGGACTCGCCGCCAGAAAAGAAAAAGGCCCGCCCCTGCCCCCATGGCCAAGAAAGGGGTCAAAAATAACCTCGGACTTGAAGAGGCCAGGGGAGAAAAAATTATTATTCCCAGCCAAAGGAAGCCAGCAGCAATGGAAAGGTGATAACTAATGCCGATTAAATAAATTAGCCAGTGACGCCTGGTGCTTTCCTTCTCCCATGGCAAAAGGCCCTTACCTAAGGCATAAATTACTCCCTCTCTGGGGCTGCCCCGCGGCCAAGCTTCTGGGCCTAACCGCCGCAGTTTTAGTAGCCGCCGCCAGAAGCTAATAAAATTGGCCCCTGTCCAAGCCAAGGCACAGCCAATAGCTAATTTTAGCCAAAACATGGATTTATGGTTCAGACACAACCATCCGGTTTAGGAAGTCCGGCCACCTTACAGGCACCTTTCGCCGGACCGGAAGGAAAAAGCTCATAAATTTTGCGCAGGGAAAAACCAGTTTCCTGACACAAAAGTCTGATCATAGGGGCCAAGCCGTGCTGTTCCCAGTACTGACGCAGAAAGCGAATGACTTTCCAATGGTCCTCGCTTAACTCCGCAATTCCCTCCTGAGTTTGGGCTAACCAGCAAGCTACTGTCTGGTTCCATTTCTCAGGTTGGAGAAGAAAACCTTCTTCGTTAACTTCAGGCTCGGGGTGGTCAATTTTTATCTCGTTCATCTCTTCTTACTCCGCATGGGTGTAAATTGTCTTTATTTATAAATAAAAGATTCCATTATAGCAGTCCCAAACATTTGTGCCAAGCCCTTGAAGGCTCATCCTTAAAAAGTGTGGTAAAAATTGATTAAAGGGATAAGGGTAAGAGGGACAAAAGAAAGGAGCATTTTCTTTATATAAACATCCACATTTTAAACCCGTAGCTCATCCTCTTCATTAATTTCATCTTTGTATGAACCCCTTCTGTATAGGCATTAGTAGTGTAATGATCAAAATAATTGAGGATGTATTCTCGCCATCTCCTGAGGGTCCTCCCCCAATCATTCATCGCCGCATCTTCAGAATGCTCCATACAAAGAATTAGGCTCTGAAGAAGGCCCCGAGCCTGCTGTTTATTAGGCGCTTTATAGACGCGGCGAAGCTGTTCTTTGGCCCAATACCATTCCCGAAGCAAAG
>CAZVIN010000031.1:0-1543 GCA_964627255.1 uncultured Eubacteriales bacterium | reverse complement strand
ATGGCGCAGACTCGCGAAGTCTGCCTCCATGAGCGTAATCGCAGCCTTAAGGCAATCGGGCATATACATCATCGGTAGCACGGTATCTTCTTTGAGGAAACAGGTATATCTATTACGGACGATGGCTTCATGAAAAATGGCGACCGCATAATCAGTGGTGCCCCCTCCCGGGGGCGTTTTATAGCTAATAATTCCAGGATAGCGGCAGCCCCTCACATCAAGCCCGAAGCGCCGGACATAATATTCACCTAAAAGTTCGCCGGCCACCTTGGTGATGCCATAAATGGTTTTAGGCCGGAGGACTGTTTGCTGCGGGGTCTTTATCTTGGGGGTTTCAGGGCCAAAAACGGCAATGGAGCTCGGAATGAAAACCTGGTGCACCCTCAGCTCCTTTGCTGCCTCCAAGATATTATAAGTCCCGTTCATATTGACCTGCCAGGCCAGGCTTGAGTCTTGTTCGCCCTTAGCCGAAAGTATCGCAGCCAAATGATAAATGGTATCGGCGCCGTATCTTTTAATTGTCGTGGCGATATCTTCAGGGCTGGTGACGTCCAGTGGCTCAAAGGGGCCGGACTCTCTTAGTTCCGGCGGCGGTTCTTTGATATCGGTAGCCACGACTCGCTGCACTCCGTATTTTTTTCTTAATTCAGGGACGAGTTCGGAACCAATCTGGCCACAGGCGCCGGTGACAATGACCATTGGTGTTGAAGATGTCATCCCGTTTCTCCCGAGAGACGAAATTGAAAAGCGAAGCTTTTTATAACATAAGCTCTAAACGTTTAGCAATCCTCCGCCTCAAACTTGAGAAAATCACTCCCATCCCTTGTTAACTGGTTCCTTCTCCTCTTCTCTGGGCTGATCTTCTGAGCCGGTCTTGGGTATGGAAAGCTTTAAATAAGCCATGCGGAAGGAGTATATTCCCCTTAGGGAGGCTAACATGACCGAGCAGCTGTCAAAGGCGTCCTTGGGTTTGGTGGTAATTGCTGTGGTCATGGTATTTATGGCTGGGCTAACCGATATCTATTGGGTGGCCTCGTGGATAGGCAGACCTTTCCCGCGCTCTGTGCCCTTGGAGCCGGAGGCTGCCAGGGCCTTTGCTCTTCCTGATATTGTCGGTTCGCTCCTGATGTATGTGGGGGCTGTCGGCCTTCTGAAACGGAGAACCTGGGGGTATTATTTAACTCTAATTGCCATGGGAATGAGCCTCGGTAGCAGCCTGTTTTTCCTTAGCCTGACGAAAACTACTTTCTTTAATATTCTGGGCCCAACTATATTTTTTACTCTCTTCACTCTCATTTATCTCTGGTTCCAGCGCCGCCACTTCTTTTCCGAGGCTGAAACCAACGGGTAGCAAATAATTAACGCTTTTTTGGTCAAGATATGTTCCTAAGTTGTAAAAAACGCCGCGGCTTTATTTTTTGAGCAGGTAAATCTATAATCTTTTCTTACTAAGCCGCTTCCCTTAAGAAGCAATAACTCATTTGGCTCTGATAAGGAGGTTAGAAAATGGCTTACCTTCTGGACGGTCGCAATTTAACCGTGG
>CAZVIN010000030.1:0-2701 GCA_964627255.1 uncultured Eubacteriales bacterium | reverse complement strand
GACAATCGTTTTCTACGGCGTCAGTCGAATGAATTATATGGTGTAGGTCTTTACTCTTCGTGCATTTTTAAGTTATTTTCGGTAAGAGTAGGGAGTTGAAGAGGAGCTTGAAGGCAGCCTGGGTGGAGGCCCGAAAAATGGGGCTGAAGGCAAACAGGACGAGCTGACCCCGACCCTTCTTTAGCCAGACCACATTGGTTTTATTCCCGACTTTCTCCACTTTCTCCGCATAGCCAGAGAGTAAAATATCCTTCTCCGGAAAGCGGCCAATAACCCGGCGGTCCATATCAAAGATAGGCACCGATGTCTGGAAAGCAGGTTTCCCCGTGTAAATAACGCCAATTTCTGAGGGAAGACCTAGAGTCAGTGGATGGCCCTCGGTGAGAATGACTCGCAGCAAAGAGGCCGGACAATAAAGTCCAGCCTTCTGGAGGGCTTCGGCCTCATCCCTTACCGGCAATTGAAACTCCTCTTTTTCTTTCTCTTCTTTTTCCTCCTTCCCCTTTTCTCCTTTTTCTTCTTTCGCTACTTTCGGCCGGGGAATCTCGAGTTTACCCATAAAAAGCGAGGTCGAGGCCCCCCAGGAAATGATTATCCCGCCAGAATCAAGAAAGGTCATCAGCTTCTCCATTCCCTTAGCCCCAATCCCCTTTGTAAATTCAGGAGGATAATCGGCTAAATAAACCTCTTGCTTATACTGATATTTGCCTTCCATTAAGATTGATTTTTCAGCGTCGGGAAAAATAACCAGGTCAAAATTCTTCACAAAATCGGTTTTTTCAAACTCACCTGGTCTGACCACAGTAAAGGGAATAGAATAGGTATCAAAAATATAACGAGTCCAGCCAGCATCCATATCATGAAAATAGGTCTCGACCAAAGCGATGCGGGGAAGCCGAACCGGCGACGTCTTGAAACGAACAGGTTCAGGAATAATTCTCGGAGCAACAGTCAGGCTCTCGAGGATGGGAAGAAGCTTCTCGTTATAGGCAATAAAAAAGCTACCCGGCGGAATTTCTTCGCCAGAAACAACCTCCTTTTGCTCCAACCTTTCTACTTTGAGCCCGTGTTTAAGCGCTTGAAAAGCCGCTTTATAACTTTCGTTATTATTGGCCGTCAGGATGGCGGCGAAAAAGCTACGAGGAATATCTTGGCGGAGAGAAAATTCGTCGCTAATTTCTTCCAAGCTTTTTTCGAGCTCCTCAGAGCGGACCTTAATCTCCCATGATTTAAGCCCGCGATGCCAGGGCAGCGACCAGCTGGTAATGTCGTAAGGCTTTATTAACTCGCCGTCAGGCGTGTAATGGCGGGCTGGATATTCCTGCTTTTCCATGACCTCCTTGATGAAGGAGCGAAATGGCTGAGCTAAGGGGAGGATAATATCGCCAGCTTCTAAGGAAATATCCCCAGTTCGAAGGGCCTGCTTGAGCCGAAAAACTCGGACACCGTGCTCTTTGAGGAGGTTAACCAGACTGACCAATTCGCTTCCGTCAGGCTGGCGCTGGGAAAGAGCGTAGTAAAAAGGAGGCTGCGTCCTTCCCTTATCCACTTCTCGGCGACAGAGGTCGTGACGATATTCCAGGATTTCTTTTCGATGCAAAGAAGCGGTTTTTAATATGGACTTGGTGGAAACAATTTCGTACTGAAGCATTTCGCCAAGGCGCCACCAGCCACCCGGCCAGGGCAAAGGCATGTTTATGCTTATTTTGTATTCAGAAAGCCCTTTCCCTTCCACTTGCAGCTCGTTGGGTTCAACAAAGACCGGGGTAGCATCTTTGGCGCTGGCCATTTCTGTGAGCATGCTGATAACGCCCTTCCACATGCTGGTCTCGGTTGAGCCTGGCCAATAATCATCAAAAATATAGCTATGGCAAACGCCGGCCAACCCTGCTTCCGTCATATCGGTAATCATGTTGGAGCCAAAAACCTTGGTCCAGTTCCAGATACCGGCATCCACGTTTTCCGAGATCGGGTCATGGACGGGTGGGACGAAATATCTCGGTCCATTGGTATACATCTGGTGCTTGTCCACCATTACTTGAGGAAACCAATCCAGGTTATAAATCCGGGCGATAGCTTTGGTATCGGATTGAGTTAGAGTTAGATAATCGCGGTTATTGTCATGGCCCACATAC
Source organism: uncultured Eubacteriales bacterium (assembly GCA_964627255.1). Classification (GTDB taxonomy): domain Bacteria; phylum Acidobacteriota; class Aminicenantia; order Aminicenantales; family CALLJL01; genus CALLJL01. The sequence continues at coordinate 566 of CAZVIN010000030.1, read as the reverse complement.
TGGTGATAGACGCCGGGCAGGGAGCATCCTTCATACTTGGTTCCTTTATATTTGCGGTAATGATGTACCTGCATATCCATGCCATCAGGGTTGTGATTGGGAACCATCAGATAAACAACATCAGAAAGCCATTTCTTTATCTGGGGGTCTTCGCTGGTAACAAGCTCATAGGCAATAAGCGGGGCCGCCTGCGATGGCCCGACTTCATCAGAATGCATCGAGAGGGTGGCCAGGAAGAAAACCTTGCCCTGAGCAATAAGCGAGGCTCTTTCATCTGGGCTCAGGTCGGGCTCAAGAGCTAATTTCCGGTTTATCTCCCGCAGCCGCTCCAGGTTGTTTATGTTTTCTTCTGAGCTGATAAAGGCGATATACATCGGCCGGCCCTGGGGAGAACGCCCGATCTCGACTAATTTCAAGCGAGGCGAGGCCACATCAAGTTTTTGCAGATAACTGATTAGTTCCTCATAATCAAACATCATGCGGTCAGTACCCGGCTTAAACCCGAAGTGCGCCTCGGGGGTGATTACTGATGCCGGGCTTTGGGCTCGGGCGCTATTAAGGCTGGA